>NZ_JBIBWT010000006.1:0-416926 GCF_043081525.1 Streptomyces sp. NPDC014864 | reverse complement strand
CGATCCGAGAACCGATCAACCCCCGACGACTTCACCTGACCCGGCCTTGGCACAACCCACCCAACGACCAGAACCCACCAAAGTCACCGGTATTGCTCCTAGGAGGCCGGCCGGCGTGCGGCGAGCGCGGCGGCGCCCGCTCCGGCCTCCGGTTCCCTCACCGGAGCGGGCGCCGCTGCCGCACGCGGCCCCGACAGGACGTAGGTCAGCGCGAAGCCGGTCGCGACGACCGCTGCGCCGCCGACCGCGTCCAGGACCCAGTGGTTGGCGGTCGCCACGATCGCGGAGACGGTGAACAGGGGGTGGAGCAGGCCCAGCACCTTCATCCACCACCTGGGCGCGACGACCGCGATCACGATGCCGCACCACAGGGACCAGCCGAAGTGCAGGGAGGGCATCGCGGCGTACTGGTTGGTGAGGGCGGTCATCGCGCCGTAGTCCGGCTTGGCGAAGTCCTGGACGCCGTGCACGGTGTCGATGAAGCCGAAGCCCGGCATGAGCCGGGGCGGGGCCAGCGGGTAGAGCCAGAAGCCGAGCAGGCCGAGGAGGGTGGCGAAGCCCAGCGCGGTGCGTGCCCAGCGGTAGTCCACCGGCCGCCGGACGTAGAGCACGGCGAGGATGCTCAGCGGCACCACGAAGTGGAAGCTCTCGTAGTAGAAGCTGAGGAAGCGCTCCAGCCACGGCAGCCCCACCAGCGTGTGGTTGGCCCAGTGCTCGATGTCGATGAACAGGGCCCGCTCGAGGGAGTGGATCTGGTGGCCGTGCGCCTCGGCGGTGGCCCGGTCGCCCTGGACGTTCAGCCGCACCGAGGAGTAGGCGGCGTAGGTGACGCGGATGAGCAGCAGTTCCAGCAGGAGGTTCGGGCGGGTGAGGACCCGGCGCAGGAACGGTACGAGGGGGACGTGCCGCAGGCGCGCGGGGACCGGGGCCGCGTACTCCGTGGGGACGGGCACGCGGTAGTGCTCGTCCGCGCGGGACAGGAACGGCACGACGGTGGCGGCGGCGAGCGCGGCCAGCAGTACGACGTCGTCGCGCAGCGGGTTCATGACCGGCACGTTCGGCAGCATCATCTTCGCCGGGAGAGTCATGACCAGCACCACGGCCACCGGCCACACGTACCGGTCGGAGGCGCGTGTGCCGACCCGGCCGACGACCGCGAGCAGCACCCACAGCAGCTGGTGCTGCCAGGCGGTGGGCGACACGGCTACGGCCGCGCAGCCGGTGATCGCGACCGCGAGCAGGAGCTGTCCGTCCCGGGCGTAGCGCACGGCGCGGCGCACGCCGAGCGCGGCGACGGCCGCGCCTAGCACCAGGAACAGGGCTATCTCCACCGGGCCGGTCAGGCCGAGGCGCAGCAGGGCGCCGTGCAGCGACTGGTTGGCGAGGGCGTCGGCGCGGCCGCCGAGTCCGACCCCGGCCATGTGGTGGACCCAGTAGGTGTACGAGTCGTGCGGCATCGCGGCCCAGGCGAGCGCGGTGCACGCGGCGAAGGTGACACCGGTGGACGCGGCGGCGCGGCGGCGGTCGGTGAACCACAGCAGCGGCGCGAACAGCAACACGGTGGGCTGAAGCGCGGCGGCGAGGCCGATCAGGGCGCCGCCGGCCCGCTGCCCGCGCACCACGAAGCAGCCGAGCAGCACGAGCAGGACCGGGATGATGCTGGTCTGGCCGAGCCGGAGCGTGTTGCGCACCGGCAGCGACAGCATGAGCAGGCTGATCGCGACGGGCGCGGCCAGCAGCGAGCTGCGGCGGCTGACCGGCTGGGGCAGGGCGCGGGCGGCGACCAGACCGAGCGCGGCCACCAGCAGCAGCGTGCCGAAGGTCCAGCCCCAGCCGAGGGCCTGTTCGGCGGCCCTGGTCAGCGGCTTGAGGACCAGACCGCTGAACGGGGTGCCGGTGAACCGGGTCGAGTCGTAGAGGGACCCGGTGACGTGCAGGACACCGTGCGGCCCGACCCAGGTCTCCAGGTCCGTCAGCCGGTCCCCCCGCGGGCTGGCGAGGACGACGGTCATCTGCCGTACGGCGAGGACCGCGGCGATCAGCCAGAGGCCCAGCCGCGCCGCGTGCAGGCGGTCCCTGGTCGCGCCGGTGGCCGCTGCCCCTAGTGCCCCCGCCGCCTGCCCGCTGTGCTCCGCATTCGCCACGCCCCGTCGGCCTCCCGCCCCACCTGCCCCACGCATCGCGCCTTGGCGTGCGCCGGGATCCCTGGACGAACCCTATGAGGCTCGCCCCACCCCCGGAAAGAGACGCAGGCCATCCCCGCTTCACCTGACGTCAGCCTCCCCTTTATCCGGTTGACGATAGTGCGGGGGCGGTGCGGTTCCCGCGGTGGGGCGCGAGAAGCGTCACAGGCGAACGGCCGGAAAGTGCCCGGGGAGCGGGCGGAAATACCTGTTGAGCACACATTTACGTGCGGTATGCAACGAACTTCGCACGGTCCGTAAGGGGTGCAATCCCCCGTATGGTCGCTTTTGGGCCCGCCGTGAGCGGGTCGTTTTCGGCCCGCACGTCAGCGCCGTCGCGTGGGTCGCGTCCCTGTCCCCGTCGAGAGGTAGGCGAGCGAACCCTTGTCGGCTGCAACAGTCGCTGTTCCCCCGTCCCAGTCCGTTTCCAGGAATCAGGAAGCCACCGTCATCGACCCGGCCCTCGTCAAGCGCGCCGTGAAGGCCGCCGCGCTGGGCAACGCGATGGAATGGTTCGACTTCGGTGTCTACAGCTACATCGCGGTGACCCTGGGCAAGGTCTTCTTCCCGTCCGGGAACCCGACGGCGCAGCTGCTGTCCACGTTCGGCGCCTTCGCCGCGGCCTTCCTGGTCCGCCCGCTCGGCGGCATGGTCTTCGGCCCGCTCGGCGACCGTATCGGCCGCAAGAGGGTCCTGGCCACCACCATGATCCTGATGGCGGTCGGCACCTTCGCGATCGGCCTGATCCCGTCGTACGCGACGATCGGCGTGGGGGCCCCGCTGCTCCTGCTGGCCGCCCGTCTGGTGCAGGGCTTCTCCACCGGCGGCGAGTACGCGGGCGCGACCACCTTCATCGCCGAGTACGCCCCCGACAAGAAGCGCGGCTTCCTCGGGAGCTGGCTGGAGTTCGGCACGCTCGTCGGCTACGTCGGCGGCGCGGGCCTGGTGACCCTGATGACGGCCCTGCTGTCCACCGGGGACCTGACCTCGTGGGGCTGGCGGATCCCGTTCCTGATCGCCGGCCCGATGGGCATCATCGGCCTCTACCTGCGGCTGCGTCTGGAGGAGACCCCGGCGTTCGCCGCGGAGGCCGAGAAGGCGGAGTCGCACCGCCCGAAGGTGCCGCTGCGCGAGATGGTCGCGGGCCAGTGGAAGCCGCTGCTGCTGTGCATGGCCCTGGTGCTGATCTACAACGTCACGGACTACATGCTGCTGTCGTACATGCCGAGCTACCTCACCAGCGAGCTCAAGTACGACGAGACGCACGGGCTGCTGGTGGTGCTCGGCGTGATGGTCCTGATGATGGTCGTGCAGCCGTTCGCCGGTGCGCTGAGCGACCGGATCGGCCGCCGCCCGATGATCGCGGCCGGCTGCGCGGGCTTCCTGTTCCTGTCGGTCCCGGCCCTGCTGCTGATCCGCCAGGGCAGCCTGCCGGCGGTCGCGCTGGGCATGGGCGCCCTGGGCCTGCTGCTGGTCTGCTTCACCGCGGCCATGCCGGCCGCGCTCCCGGCCCTGTTCCCGACCCGGGTCCGCTACGGCTCCCTGTCGATCGGCTTCAACATCTCGGTGTCCCTGTTCGGCGGTACGACCCCGCTGGTGGTGACCGCGCTGATCGGCGCGACGGGCAACGTGATGATGCCCGCCTACTACATGATGGCGGCGTCGCTGATCGGTGGTGCGGCGGTGTGGTTCATGGCCGAGTCGGCCGGCCGCCCGCTGCCGGGCTCCGCCCCTGCGGTGGAGCGCGCCGAGGACGCCTCCGGCACGGAGGCCGGTGCCGCGAAGGCCGCCGGTGCCGAGAAGGACGCCCCGAAGGACGCCGTCCGGCACTGACCGCGCGAGCGGCCCGTACGGGGCCGCCCGGAGGTCCTTGCCTCCCCTGGAACCACGCCCTCCGTCCCACCGTCTGATCCCCTGGCGGTGACGGGACGGGGGGCGTTGGTCCATGGAGAAACTCCGAATCGGTGCGGTCGGCTTTCCGCGACGTGCCAGGGCCCGCGTGCGCGGGCACCGCGTGCGCGTGCTGACGGTCGTACTGGCCCTGCTGGGCGTCCAGCTCGCCTCGCTCGTCGCCCCCGCCTACGCGTGCGGCTGCGGCGCCATGGTGACGGACCCCGACCGCCGGATCGCGGTCGGCCGTGAGGTGTCCGCCGTCCGCTGGGACGGGCGGCAGGAACAGATCGTGATGCGCCTGACCGTCACCGGGAACGCCGGCCGGGCCGCGTGGATCATGCCGGTCCCGCACCGGGCGACCGTCCGGCTCGGCGACCCGGCGCTCTTCGGCCAGCTCGCCGCCGCCTCCGCCCCCGCGCACCGCACCCGCCACCACTTCTGGCCGCAGCGGGGCGACTGGCCCTACGACTCCGGCGACAGCGTGGGCGCGGCCCCGCCGGGCGCGGCCGGCGCGGGCGGCGTCGGGGTGGTGGGGCGCCAGCGGCTCGGCCCGTTCGACGTGGCCCGACTGACCGCGACCGACCCCGACGCGCTCGCCGGCTGGCTCCACTCCCACGGCTTCACCCTGCCCGGCCGACTGGACCGCGCCCTCAAGCCCTACGTGGAGCGGCGCTGGGAGTACGTGGCGATCCGCCTGACGCCGCGGGACGGCAGCGGGCCCACGGCCCTCAACGGCACCCTCGATCCGCTGCACCTCACCTTCGCGGCCGACGCCCCGGTCTATCCGATGCGCCTGTCCCGGCTGGCCCGCAGCCCCCAGTCGCTCTCCCTGTTCGTCCTGGCCGCCCACCGCATGGAACCGGCCACCACGATCGGCGGCAGCCCCTGGCGCGTCGGCTTCGCCGGCCGGCTGACGACGGCCTCCGCCGGCCGGCGAAGAGTTCCCGCTCCCGGCCCGTATCTCCGGCGACCACTCCCTGCGCCGTACGGCCACCGACACGCCGTACCGAGAGGTGGTCTACGCGGACCGGCTGCGTGAGGTGGCCGGTGTCCCGGCGTGGCTGCTGACCACGGGCGGCGGTGCCGCGCTCGCCGTGGCCGCCGCGGCGCTGTACGCGGTACGGCGCTCCCGGCGCCCGGTGCCGCCTCCGCCGCCGGTGCAGGCTCCTCCTCCGATCGGTTGAAAATCACTGACATCGGCGCTCTCGTACGGCTATATTCGTTAGCGAAGCTACTTAGATTATCTAACTAGTCGCACGAAAGGTTCTGTGCATGAGCGACTCGCAGCTCTGGGACGACGTCGACGCCTACTTCACCGCGCTGCTCTCCCCCGAGGACGAGGCGCTGCGGGCCGCGCTGCGCGACAGCGACGCGGAGGGCCTGCCCCACATCAACGTCGCGCCGAACCAGGGCAAGCTGCTGCACCTCCTCGCCCAGATCCAGGGCGCCCGCGCCATCCTGGAGATCGGCACGCTCGGCGGTTACAGCACGATCTGGCTCGCCCGCGCGCTCCCCGCCGACGGCCGCCTGGTCACGCTGGAGTACGACGCCCACCACGCCGACGTCGCCCGCCGCAACCTCGCCCACGCCGGCGTCGACCGGATCGCCGAGGTGCGGGTGGGCCCGGCCCTGGAGACGCTGCCCAAGCTCGCCGACGAGAACCCGCCCCCCTTCGACCTGGTCTTCATCGACGCAGACAAGGTCAACAACCCGCACTACGTGGAGTGGGCCCTGAAGCTGACCCGCGCGGGCAGCCTGATCATCTTGGACAACGTCGTCCGGGGCGGCAGCGTGACCGACCCCACGAGCACCGACCCGAGCGTGCGCGGCACCCGGGCCGCGCTCGAACTCATCGCCGCGCACCCGCGACTGCAGGGCACGGCGATCCAGACGGTGGGCAGCAAGGGCTACGACGGCTTCGCGCTGGCCCGGGTGGTGGCGTAGCCCCTGGCGTGGGTGGTGACGTAGCTCCTGGCAGGCGGTGGCGTGGTCACGGCCGGGCGGTGGCGTGGTCACTGCCGGGCGGCGCCACCGGCCCTCGCGGCGGCGGCGCCCGGGCCCGCCCGGGCGTCACACCTCGTGGAAGAAGCCGACGTTGACGCTGCGCGGGCCGGTGCGGTCCTGGATGACGATCTCGCCGGCGCCGCCCCGGGGCAGCCCGACGCTCCCGCCGTAGGCGAGGGCCTGGGCGTACTCGCCGATCACGAGTCTGACCTCGGAGGACGGGTCTGCCTGGGAGCCGCGCAGCCAGGTGACCTGCCAGCCGCCGTCGGGACCGCACTGGAACTCCAGGTGCACCCGGGAGACGAACAGCCAGTCCTCGGGCGTCACCAGGCGGCACACGGCCCGGTCCCGGCCCACCCGCAGCACGGCGCCCGGTTCGCTGGGCGCGTCGGCCATGAGCATGCCGGCCGTGGCACCCTCGTCCGCGCCGGAGACGGTGGCCATGGTCAGTTCGAGCACGTGCGCTCCTCGTGTTTCGGGGCGCCCGAGCCGCTTCCTCGTACTCAGCCGCGCCAATGCCGTTGGCGGAGCGCCTGGTTGGCGCACCGCGGCGGCATGATAAATCGCCCGGCCCGGGCCCGTCCGGCACAATGGACGCATGACCGAGCGAAAGCCACCCGGTGTGCCGTTCGAGTCCTGGGTCGACAAGCAGATCCGTGAGGCGCAGGCGCGCGGGGAGTTCGACCGGCTGCCGGGTACGGGCAAGCCCCTGCCCGGCGACACGTCCTACGAAGAACTGTGGTGGGTCAAGCGCAAGATGGTCAGCGAGGGCCTGTCGGTGCTGCCCCCGTCGCTCGCCCTGCGCAAGGAGGCCGAGGACGCGCTCGCGGCCGCCCGTGCGGCCCCTTCGGAGCGGATCGTCCGGAAGATCCTCACGGACATCAACGCCAAGATCCTCGACATGATGCTCAAGCCGCCGCCCGGCCCCCCGCTCGGCCTCAAGCGGTACGACGTCGAGGAGGTCGTCCGGGAGTGGCGTGAGCGGCGCGGGGGCCGGGCGGCGCGGTAGAGGCGACGGGCGGGGCGAGTGCCGCGCCCGGGTGCCGGAACGGCGGGGGTGCGGCGTCCTGCCTCCGTCGCCTGCCCACGCCGCTCGGGATTCTCGGTTCTCAGAGGTGCATCAGCCGGTCGGCCAGTTCGCGGTAGTCGCGCAGGGCGAGCCGGAGTCGCTCGGTGTCGGGGGTGGTGGCGGACGTGCCCTCGCCGCCGGAGCGTCGCCAGGCGGCGCGCAGGGTGCTGCGCCGCTCGTCGAGGGCCTCCGTGAAGCGGGCCGCGAGCTCCTCGACCAGCCGGTCCGCCTCCTGGACGGCGTCCTGCGGCCTGTCCACGAACCCGCTGACCGTCTCCCGCAGCCGCGCGCCGATCTTGTCGCACTCGTCACCGGGGAGGAGCGGGGAGCCGGTGCCCTCGGCGCCGTGCGCGCCGTGCGCGCCGGTGGTGCCGTGCAGGCCGGTGGCACCGTGCGCGCCGTGCGTACCGGTCGCGCCGGTCGCTGTCGTACCCGTAGTCGTAGTCGCCGAGGGGGAGAACTCGTCGTTCCGTCCCGGCCGGGCATCGCGGCCGGCCGCGGTGGAGCCACGGCCCGCGACGGCGTCCACGCCGTCCACGTCCACGCCCCGAGCCGCCGCCCCGTCCGATGCCGTACGACCGCCGGGCAGGGTGTCGTGACCGGGCGAGGTGTGCCCGGTGAGCGCCGGGTCCTCGCCGGGCTCGGCTCCTCGCCGGGAACCCGCGCCACCGGCGGCCGTGCCGAGCGGCTCCTCCCCGGCCGCCCGGGGTCGGCCCATGGACGTCTCCCGGCCGGCCCCACCGTCCCAGCCCACGGCCCTCTCCTCGCCGGCCACCGGCTCGCGGACGGCGGCAGGCTCGTCACGGTTCAGGTCCGCACGGCCCACGGACGGCTCCTCACGGCCCGGGCCCCCACGACCCGCGGCCGTCTCCCCGCCCGTCGTCGCGCCCCGGCCGTCCGCCGTCTCCCTCCCCGCCGTCCCGCTGTCCGGCAGGCGCTCCTCCTTCGACAGACGATCGCCCTTCGACAGACGCTCCGCGTCCCTGTCCGGTGTCAGATCGGTCATCTCGTTCAGCTCTCCTTCGTCCGATGCCGGTTGAGGGCCCACGGAAGGTGGGCGCCGCCCTTGGTGCGGGCCGGGGCGTGACGGTCGCCGGCACCGGTGTCATGGTGCGGACGGCCCGTGTCGCCGCCGGTGGTCGAGAGCAGCTCCTCGAACAGCGCGCGGGCCTCCACGAGGGCCTCGCGCAGTTCCTCGGTGCTCGCGCGGCGTTCCTGCGGACCGTCCACCGGCGCCTGCGCGGCGCGGTGCACCCGCCGGTAGCCGTGCACGTGCGAGGCGTGGTGCACCGACAGCGCGGCGAACTGCTCCTCGTACTGCCCGCCGTCCGGGAAGCCCCGGTGACCGGCCAGTTCGGAGACCAGGCGGTCCGCCTCGGCCACCGCATCCCGCGGCGTGTCGACGAACCGCTCCTGCACGGCCGTCCAGCGCGCCTCGAACCGCTCGCGGTCGGCGGGCTCCAGCGGCCGCAGCCGCAGGTCGCCGTGGCGTTCCACCCGGGCGGCGAGCTCGCGCTCGGCGGCCTGGGTGTCGCCGTCGTGCCGGGCGACGGTCCGTTCGTACTCCGGTCCGAAGCGCCGTTGCAGGTTCCGTCCGCCGTGCGGGCCCCGGGCACGCACGGCAAGGACGCCCGCCACCACGGCGACGGCCGCCACGATCACGATCAAAGCGATGATCAAACCTGTGGACATGATGCCTTCCGGGTGTGTTCGGCCCAACTGGCCGGTTCTCCGTTCGGGTTGCCCGGAAGACAGTCGACAAACGGTCCCGGCCGGGCGGCCCGGACGGAGGCCGCGCTTATTCGGTTGCCGACCCGCCGGGTCCGCCGCCGACAATGGCGCCCATGAGCTGGACCGTGAGCCCGGAACCCCACGACTCCCCCGTCGCCGCCGCGCTGTGGCGGGCGTACTACACGGAGGTCAGCGACCGCTGGTACCTGCTGCACGAGGGGCGCCGCACCGACCCCGGGGAGCTGGAGCGGGAGATCGCCGCACGGTCCGGCGCGGACCTCGCGCCGCCCGGCGGCCGGCTGCTGGTCGCGCGCCACGACGGCGTGCCGGCCGGTACGGCGGGCGTCCGGCTGCTGGACGCCTCGACCGCCGAACTGACCCGGGTCTTCCTCTACGAGGAGATGCGCGGCAAGGGCGGCGCGGCCGTCCTGGTGGCCGCGGCCGAGGACGCGGCACGCGCGCTCGGCGCCGGGCGGATGATCCTCGACACCCGCGGCGACCTGGTCGAGGCCCGCGCCCTGTACGCGCGCCTCGGCTACCGGGAGACCGCGCCGCACAACGACGACCGGTACGCCGAGCACTGGTTCACCAAGCCGCTGATCTGACGGGCTCCCGGACCTCCCCGCTCAGGGGAGCCGGGTCACCGCCCGCACGTCGTGCGGCCGCTCGGAGTCGGAGCCGCACATCTCGTCGGTCAGCTCCCTCACCAGCTGCACCAGATCGGTCGGCCGGTCCGGTCCCCACCAGTCGCCGAGCAGCGCGGCGAGGGACTCCTCACGAGCGGCGGCGAGCCGTTCGGCGGCCTCGCGGCCCCGGTCGGTCAGGACGAGGTCGAGGCCCCGCCGCTCGCCCAGCCTCCGCTCCTCGATCTGGCGGACGGCGCCGAGGATGACACCGAGCGGGACGGGACTGCGCTCGGCGAGCTCGGCCGGCTCGACCCAGCCGCACTTCTTGATCCGCAGCAGCAGCCAACTGGACGCGGGCTGGAGGTCGTAGCCCGCCCGCTCGGTGATCTCACGGTAGATCTCACGCCGCCCCTCGCGGGTGCCCAGCACGGACAGGGCCCGGCACACCTCGTCGTACGACGACCGCTCGACGGGGTTGGTGGCGAGGGTCTCCGTGACGTCCGGTGCCGTGACCGAACCACGCAGCTTGTCCTCCTTCAGGAACCACGAGAGCAGGAAGCCGAGGAGGGCCACGGGAGCGGCGTAGAGGAAGACGTCGGTGATGGCGGAGGCGTAGGCGTGCAGGGCCGCCGGGCGCAGCGCGGGCGGCAGGGCGGCGATGCCGCGCGGGTCGGACGCGAGGGCGTCCGGGGAGGCCCCGGCCGGCAGCCGGAGGCCCGCGAAGGAGGCGGCGAGCTTGTCACCGAGCCGGCTCGCGAAGACCGTGCCGAAGATGGCGACGCCGAAGGAGGCGCCGATGGAGCGGAAGAAGGTGGCGCCGGAGGTGGCGACGCCGAGATCCTCGTAGCTGACGGCGTTCTGCACGATGAGGACCAGCACCTGCATGACCAGGCCGAGTCCCAGGCCGAAGACGAAGAAGCAGCCGCTCATCGCGGCGGTGGAGCTGTGCTCGTCGAGCCGGTGGAGCAGCAGCAGGCCGATCGTGGTGACGGCGGTGCCCGCGATGGGGAACACCTTCCAGCGGCCGGTGCGGCTGACGATCTGCCCGGACCCGGTGGAGGCCAGCAGCATGCCGAACACCATCGGCAGCATGTGCACGCCGGACATGG
This sequence comes from Streptomyces sp. NPDC014864, assembly GCF_043081525.1. Lineage (NCBI taxonomy): Bacteria > Bacillati > Actinomycetota > Actinomycetes > Kitasatosporales > Streptomycetaceae > Streptomyces > Streptomyces sp. NPDC014864. The sequence goes on along the minus strand of NZ_JBIBWT010000006.1, from coordinate 406,311 downwards.
TGGGCGAGACGCCCCGCACGACCTGGAGGAAGGTCGGCAGGTAGGTCATCGCGCCGAACATGGCGAAGCCGACGATGAAGCTGATGACCGCCGACAGGGTGAAGGTGCGGACACGGAAGAGCTTCAGCGGCAGCACCGGCTCGGCCGCCCGGCGCTCCACGGCCACGAACAGGCAGGCGAGCACGACGCCCAGCAGCGCGAGGCCGACGATCTGCGGGGAGCCCCACCCCCAGGTGGTGCCGCCGAGTGAGGCGACCAGGACGAGGCAGGTGGAGACCGAGGCGATGAGGACGGTGCCGAGGTAGTCGATGACGTGGCGCTGGGCCTTGCGGGGGATGTGCAGGGCGGCGGCGATCACGGCGAGGGCGACGACGCCGACGGGCAGGTTGACGTAGAAGACCCAGCGCCAGGTCAGATGCTCGGTGAACAGTCCGCCGAGCAGCGGGCCGAGCACGCTGGTCGCGCCGAACACCGCACCGAACAGCCCCTGGTAGCGGCCGCGTTCGCGGGGCGAGACGACGTCGCCGACGATCGCCATCGACAGCACCATCAGCCCGCCGCCGCCGAGGCCCTGCAGAGCGCGGAAGGCGATCAGCTGCGGCATGTTCTGCGCCATGCCGCACAGCGCGGAGCCGATCAGGAAGACGACGATCGCGGTCTGGAACAGCTTCTTGCGCCCGTACTGGTCGCCGAGCTTGCCCCACAGCGGGGTCGCGGCGGTCGAGGCCAGCAGGTAGGCGGTGACCACCCAGGACAGGTGCTCCAGTCCGCCGAGGTCGCTGACGATGGTGGGCAGCGCCGTCGAGACGATGGTCTGGTCGAGCGCGGCCAGCAGCATGCCGAGGAGCAGGGCGCCGATCGACACCAGCACGTTGCCGGAGACGTGCTCGGCGACGGCGGCGCCGTGCTGCGGCGGCGGTGGGGGTGCGGGACGTACGTCCCTCACCTCGCCGGTGGTTCCCGGCACACCGTGCGCATCCCCGGCCATACGGACCTCCCGAGGCTCTCGTGACCTCTCCCATCGTCAATGGTGTGTCCCGTTATGGCCTGTCGAGTCCTGTTGGACGCGGCCATTCCGGGGGCTTCGGGGAGACGGCGTGAAGAGGATCTGCATAATCTCTGGAGTTCTCACGGGAGGGGGCGACGCGTGGAGGAGCCGAGGGGGCATGCCTGCCCGGAGTGCGGGACGCCCCGGGAGGCCGACGGCAGCCCGTCGTGCCCCTGCGGGCAGCGCGCGGCGGACGCCCTGCGCGACACCAGGACGGCGGAGGCGGCCGCGGCCGAGGACTTCGACCCGCTGCGCATCCGGCCCTACGTCGACATCGGCACGAGCGGGGAAGGGGGCAGCGCGGCGCCGGACGCGGCGAGATCCGGGAACGGCGCGCCGGACGGCGGGTCCGGCGCCGGGGACAGTGCGCCCGGGGCCGAGAGCGGTCCCCCCGTCCTCGACGACGACACCACCCGGCCGTTGCCCGCCGTGGAGGCGGCCATGCCGCCGCGCGCGGCGTCCGCCGGGCGGGCCACCCCGCTGCCCGCCCGTCCGCCCACCCCGCTGGTCGCGCCGACAGCCGATCCCGGCGCCTCCGACCTCAGCCTGTTCGACCCGGTCGACGCGGGCTCAGCGGGCCCCCCTCGCCACCCGCAGGACACCACCCACCCGACGGGCCCCGTCGGACCACCGGGCGCCGCAAGCCCACCGGGCACCGTCCGGCCACCCGGCACCGCCGGCCCGATGGACACCACCGATGCGCCGGACCGCACGCGTTCACCAGGCACCCCCGGCCCACCGGCCACCGGCGACGAGCCGCGCCGCACCCGCCGTACCCGCCGGACCGCCCTGCTCGCCGCGGCCGGGGCCGTGGCCGCGGTGGTGGCGGGAGCCGGGCTGGCGAGCGGGCTGCTCGCGTACGAGAAACCGGTGCGGGACGGGGCCGCGCCCCGGGAGGTGCGGGTGCGGGTGCCGGACGTGCCCCCGGCGACCACCGCGTCGTCCGGGCCCACGACCGTCGCGCCACCCGCGCCGCCGGCGCCCGCGAGGCCCCGGCCGTCCGCCGACTTGAGCCCGTCTCCGTCCCCGTCGGCCTCGGCTTCGGACGCCTCGCCCTCGCCGTCGCGTTCCGGCGCCGGGTCGGGGGCCCGGACCGCCGGGCCGACGCAGACCGCGGCAACCGTCCGGGCCACCACCACGGTGCAGCCGGCCCCCGTGCTGCGCCGCGGCGACCAGGGGCCCGAGGTCACCGAACTCCAGCTGCGGCTGGCTCAGTTGGGCCTCTACACCGGCCCTGCCGACGGCCGCTTCGGCCGGCAGGTCGAGGACTCCGTACGCACCTACCAATGGGCCCGCGGCATCCGCACGGACGAGGCGGGCGTGTACGGGCCGGCGACCCGGGCGAGCCTGGAGGCGGAGACGTCGGAGCCCTGAGGGGAGGCGGGACAAGCCCGAGCGTCAGGAGGGAGAACCCGGACGGCCACCACCCGCCACACGCCGGCGCCCCGCCGGCCGAGGCGCAGAGGCCGGCACTCCGAGGGACAGGCGGCGGAACGCGGGACGGCCATCCCGCTGCACGCAGGCGGCCCCCACCCGAGGCGGAGAGGCCAAGACCCGACGGGCGAACGGCAAGACGGCAGACGGGAGGACGGGAGGACGGGCCAAGGCGATACGCCCCCGCCCCGCGCCAGCGACTCCGCCCGACGCGCAACCGCCGAAGCCCCTACGGGCAGACGCGATGACCGGGCAGACGGACGGACAGGCAGAAGGACGGACGGGCAGACGGGCAGACGGACCGAGGCGCCACCCCCTCGCCCCCGCGCCAGCGACCCCGCCCGACGCGGAACCACCGAAGCCCGGACGGGCGGACGCGATGACCGGGACACCCCCGACCCGGGCGAGCGCCCCGTCACCCGATGTGCAGCCGCACCGCCCCGTCGCCCGCCGGATCCACCCGCACCTCGGTGAGGTCGCGCACCAGCGCGTCCGGGTGGTGGAGGCCGGCGCGCGGCCCGACGCCGATCACCCGCATCCCCGCGGCGCGTCCTGCCGCGATGCCCGCGCCGGAGTCCTCGAAGACCACGCAGTCGGCGGGGTCGACGCCCAGTTCCGCGGCGCCCTTCAGGAAGCCCTCGGGGTCGGGCTTGCTCGCGCCGACGGACTCGGCGGTGACGCGTACGTCGGGCAGCGGAAGGCCGGCGGCGGCCATGCGGGCGGTGGACAGCGGCACGTCGGCGGAGGTCACGAGCGCGTGCGGCACGCCGCCGGCCCGCAGCGCGGCGAGGAAGGCCGGGGCGCCGGGAATCGTGACGACACCGTCCATGTCGGCGGTCTCGGCGGCGAGCATCAGGGCGTTGTCGGCGAGGTTCCGCTCCACCGGCCGGTCCGGCAGCAGCAGCGCCATCGAGGCGTGCCCCTGGCGGCCGTGGACGACCTTCATCACCTCGTCGCCGTCCAGCCCGTGCCGATCCGCCCAGCGGCGCCAGATCCGCTCCACGACGGCGTCGGAATTGACGAGCGTGCCGTCCATGTCCAGCAGGAGGGCGCGGGCGGTGAGCACGGCGGTGGCCGTCATCGGCAGCTCCAGGGCGCGACGGGGAAGGCGGGGGCCGGGGAAACGGGCCTTGGGGGACAAGGCGGCCCCGCCCGCCGGTCAGGGGAAACGGGCGGGAGCCACTTTGTTTCTCGACGGTACAAAATAAATCCCGCTTCCCGCCACCGGCTTCGGCAAGCCTTCACACGCCGTTCAGCTCAGCCCGCCACGGCTTCGTACAGGCTCCACACCCCGAGACCGGTCATCAGCACGGCCGCGATCTTGGTGATGAGCGTCAGCGGCACCCGCTTCATCAGCGCCTTTCCGCCGACGATACCCAGGCCGGCGACCGCCCACAGGCCCAGCACCGCACCCAGACCGACCGACAGCGGATCGTCGTAGCGGGCCGCCAGATTCGCCGTCATGATCTGCGTCAGGTCACCGAACTCGGCGACGAGGATGAGCATGAACCCGGTCCCGGCGACCTTCCAGAAGGACTGGTCCCCGGGCCGCCGGACCTCCTCCTCGTCGTCGTCCTTCTTCAGCAGCAGCATCGCCGCACCGCCCAGGAAGAGCACGCCGGTCAGCGCGTGCACGATCCGCTGCGGCAGCAGCGTCAGCACGCTGCCGGCCGCGACGGCGAGCGTGACGTGCAGCAGGAAGGCGGCGGCGACACCGGCGAAGACGTACGAGGCGCGGTAGCGGGTGCCGAGGACGAGTCCGGCGAGGGCCGTCTTGTCCGGCAGCTCGGCCAGGAAGACGACGCCGAAGACGAGCGCCAGGACGGTGATGCTGATCAAGATTCCTCAATCGGTCGGGGCTGCCCCGCCGAGAGTGCTGTGACCAGCGATGAGACACCTCGGCACGGCAGCACACGGGCCTCCCGCGCCGTACGGCACGGGGGTGCACTGCTGGCCGAAGGTCTCGCTGGCCGGCCCCGTGGTCCGAGGCCTGCCTCCGGGCGCCGGCTCAGGCGAGCTGAGCAGTATGTCGACGGTCCGGCGAAGAGCTACTCCCCTTCAACGCCGTCCATCGTACGGGACGCCCCGGCCGTCCCGAAGGGGCCGTAAGTCTCGTCACACCCCTTGTTGTGTCATGCACGCGTCATTAGCTTCTTACCGCACGCACACCTCTCCGCAACACGGTGCCGCGAGCATTCCCCTGCCCGCGCACCAACACCCCACACCCCCACAGGAGTTGGCATGCCCAAGCTCTACGCGCGTCGACGGCTGAGCATACTCGCGGCGCTCACCGGCCTCCTCGGCACCGTCGGCCTTCTCAACGGCCCGAACGCCTCCGCCGCCCTCCCCACCCCGGTCAGCGCCTCCACCGCCCGCACCTACCTCGCCTCGCTCACCGTGGCGACCGAGAACCGCACCGGCTACAGCCGCGACCTGTTCCCGCTCTGGATCACCATCAGCGGCACCTGCAACACGCGCGAGACGGTCCTCAAGCGCGACGGCACGAACGTCGTCACCGACTCCTCCTGCGCGGCCACCAGCGGCAGCTGGTACTCCCCCTACGACGGCGCCACCTGGACCGCCGCCTCCGACCTGGACATCGACCACCTGGTCCCGCTGGCCGAGGCGTGGGACTCCGGCGCGAGCAAGTGGACCACCTCCGGGCGCCAGGCCTTCGCCAACGACCTGACCCGCCCCCAGCTCCTCGCCGTCACCGACAACGTCAACCAGGCCAAGGGCGACCAGGACCCGGCCACCTGGGTCCCGTCCCGCTCTGCCTACCTGTGCACCTACGTCCGCGCCTGGGTGCAGGTGAAGTACTACTACAACCTCTCCGTCGACTCGGCCGAGAAGAGCGCACTGCAGGGCTACCTCGCGAACTGCTGACCTCCGGGATCTCCCCGCTGACCTCCGTCGTTCCGTACCGTACGGGGCGACGGAGGAAGGGATGACCATGGCCGGACTGCGCCTGGGACCACTGCTGAGGTACACCGACGGCTCGTCCGCGACCGTCTGGGTCGAGACGAGTCGCCCCTGCGCGGCCGAGGTCCGCTGCGCCGACGGCGCCGGCGGCACGGCCCGCACGTTCCAGATCGAGGGCCACCACTACGCCCTCGTCCCGGTGACCGGCCTCACCCCCGGCACCACCACGCCCTACGAGGTCCTCCTCGACGGAGCGCGGGTGTGGCCGCTGCCCGGCACGCCCTTCCCGCCCTCCGTCATCCGCACCTCCACCGGCTCCGAGACCCCCGGCGAGCTGCGCGTCGCCTTCGGCTCCTGCCGCTGGGCCGCCCCGCCCGCCGACGGCAGGGACAAGGTCGGCCCGGACGCCCTGGACACCCTGGCCGCGCGGATCGCCGCCGCCCCCGAGGGCGAACGCCCCGACGTCCTGCTGCTCCTCGGCGACCAGGTGTACGCCGACGAGACCTCCGACGCGACCCGGCAGTGGCTCGCCGCCCGCCGGGACCTGTCCGACCCACCGGGCGGCGAGGTGGCGGACTACGAGGAGTACACCCGGCTCTACTACGAGTCCTGGCTGGACCCGGAGGTGCGCTGGCTGCTGTCCACCGTGCCCAGCTGCATGATCTTCGACGACCACGACGTCATCGACGACTGGAACACCTCCGCCGCCTGGCTGGCCGAGATGCGGGACACCGACTGGTGGCAGGAGCGGCTGCTGAGCGGCCTGATGTCGTACTGGGTGCACCAGCACCTGGGCAACCTCTCCCCCGGCGAGGTGGCCGCCGACCCGGTCTACGCGGCCGTACGGTCCTCCCCCGACGGCACCGACGTCCTGCGCGCCTTCGCCGCCGAGGCCGACACCGACCCGGCCTCCGTGCGCTGGAGCTACCGGCGCGACTTCGGCCGGGTGCGCGTGCTGATGGTGGACTCGCGGGCGGCCCGGGTGCTGGCCGAGGACAGCCGCTCCATGCTCCATCCTGCCGAGGCGCGGTGGCTGCGTGAGCAGGCGCTGGCCGAGCCCGGCTCCTGCGACCACCTGCTCATCGGGACCTCGCTGCCCTGGCTGCTGCCGCACCTGGTGCACGACGCCGAGACGTGGAACGCGGCGCTGTGCCGGGGCGAGCGCGGGGCACGCTGGGCGCGGTACGGGGAGCGGCTGCGGCGGGGCGCCGACCTGGAGCACTGGGCCGCGTTCCCGGAGTCCTTCGCGGAGCTGGCGGCCCTGATCGCCGAGGCCGGGTCGGGGCCCGAGGCGCCCGCGACGGTGTGCGTGCTGTCCGGGGACGTCCACCACGCCTACGTCGCCGAACCGAAGTGGCCCGCCACCGCCGGGCACGGCGGCCCCGGCGCCCGGGTCCTGCAGCTCACCTGCTCGCCGGTCCACAACTCGGTGCCTCTGTCGATACGGCTCGGCTTCCGCTTCGGGTGGAGCGCGGTGGCCCGCGCCCTCGGCCGCCGGCTGGCCCGGCACGGACGCTGCCCGCAGCCGCCGGTCAGCTGGCGCAGGACCGGCGGGCCCTGGTTCGGCAACCAGCTGATGACCCTGACCCTGCGCGGCCGTTCGGCACGACTGCGGCTGGAGCGGGCGCGGGCGGGGCGGGACGGGCGGCCCCTGCTGGAAACGGTCGCGGAGTCCGAGCTGGCCCGGTGATCTCCCCCGCCTCCCCGGCCTCTCCGACCTCTCCTCTCCGGTCTCTCCGGCCTTGCCGGCTTTCTCGGCCTCTCCGGTCTCTTCGTCTGCCACGGCGCCGCCCGGCCCCTGGACGTGATCGGCGCGCTCGGCGCGCCGGGCGGCGCGACGGGCCACCCTGGCGGCACCGTCCCCGCCGGTGAAAAGCCGTGCCGCAGTCACGAGCCCCCCGTGAACCTTCTGTCACGCCTTCGGCGTACGCTGTATGGCTGTTCACAGGCCGCCCCTGCCGCTCCCCCGCGACGTCGCGGCACGGCACGGTCCGGTCCACGGGGGGCGACAGGGGGAGTACCGGTGCTGGAGAGTCTGGCGAGCGTGGGGTCGGTCACCGGCACTCCGTGGATCTACGTCGTGGTGGCGCTCTCCGTCCTGCTCGACGTGTTCCTGCCCGTCCTGCCCAGCGGTGTCCTGATCGTCACGGCGGCCACGGCGGCGGCCGCGGGCTCGGGCGCGGCGACGGGCCACGTCCCGCACAACGTGCCCGACATCCTCGCCCTGACCCTCTGCGCGGCCACCGCGTCGGTGCTGGGCGACTTGGTGGCGTACCGGCTGGCCTGGCGCGGCGGCGAGCGTCTGGACCGCGCGATATCCCGTTCCCGCCGCCTGAGCACGGCGCAGGAACGACTCGGCACGGCCCTGTCGCGGGGCGGCGGGGCCCTGGTGGTGCTCGCCCGTTTCGCCCCCGCCGGCCGCTCGGTCGTCTCCTTCGGCGCCGGCGCCACGCACCGCCGCGTCCGCGAGTTCCTCCCCTGGTCCGCCCTGGCCGGCCTGTCCTGGGCCACGTACAGCGTCGCCCTCGGCTACTTCGGCACCCGGTGGCTGGGCGCGGCCTGGCTGGCGACGGCGGTGTCGGTGGCGGCCCTGTTCGCGGCGGGCGCGGGCGCGACCTACCTGGTGCGCCGCGAGCCGAAGCCGGCGCAGGCGGCGTAGCCGCCCCGCGGGGGACCGGCTTCTATGCCGCCCCGGACCCGCCCGGCGCCGCGGCGCGCCCGCGCACCTCCAGGCCCGCCAGCAGCTCCGCCGTCGCCTCGGTGATCGCCTCGACCGCGTGGTCGAAGACCTCCCGGTTGTGCGCGGCGGGCGCCCGGAACCCGGAGACCTTCCGCACGAACTGCAGCGCGGCGGCGCGGATCTCCTCCTCCGTGGCCTCCTCGGGCAACGCGGGCGGACGCAGTGTCTTGATGCTCCGGCACATGCCCCCAGTCTCCCTCCCCGGACCCGGAGGGAATACCTCCGCCTGTCCGGAAATTGCCGGGACATGACCACCGTGGAGATCACCTACATCGGCGGCCCGACCGCCGTCGTGGAGCTCGCCGGCCTGCGCCTGCTCACCGACCCCACCTTCGACGCGCCCGGGGAGTACCCCATCGGCTCCCGCGCGCTGGTGAAGACCGCCGCCCCGGCCCTCACGCCCGCCGACGTCGGCCCGGTCGACGCCGTACTGCTCTCCCACGACCAGCACCCGGACAACCTCGACGGCTCGGGCCGCGCCTACCTGTCCGGCACCGCGCTGACCCTGTCCACGGCGTCCGCGCGGGCCCGCCTCGGCGCCCCCGTGCGGGCCCTGCCCGCCTGGCAGCACACCGGCCTCCCGAGCCCCGGCGGCGGCACCCTGCGCGTCACCGCCGTCCCCGCCCTGCACGGCCCGGCCGGCTCCGAGCCCCTGGTCGGCGAGGTCACCGGCTTCGTCCTGTCCGGCGAGGGCCTGCCCAAGGTCTACGTCAGCGGCGACAACGCCTCCCTGGAACTGGTCCGGGAGATCGCCGGCCGCGAGGGCCCGTTCGACGTGGCGCTGCTGTTCGCGGGCGCCGCCCGCACCCCTCTCGTACCGGACGCCACCCTGACCCTCACCAGCGAGCAGGCGGCCGAGGCCACGCGGATCCTCGGCGCCCGCCACGTCGTCCCGCTGCACTTCGAGCACTGGGGACACTTCACGGAGGACGGGGCGGCCCTCACGAAGGCGTTCGCCGACGCGGGCCTGACCGAGCGCCTGCACCTGCTCACGCCGGGCGCGTCGGTCAGGCTGTAGGCGCGGCGCGACCGTACGGCCGGGAGCCGGGCGCCACCGTCCGCCCGGTCACCGTCCCGGCGGGCCCGTCACGGGCCCGACCGATCCACCCGATCCACCAGCCCTCCGCCCGATCCACCCGGCCGCGCCCCACGCACCCGGCGCGGCTGTCATGATCGTCACCGAGGCGGCCACCGTCCCGGGGCCGACCGACGAGAGGACAGTCCCTCATGGCGAACGACGAACTCACCGTGGCCGTCCTGGGCCCCGGCGGCGTGGGCGGCCTGCTCGCCGCGCTGCTGGCCCGGGCCGGCCACCGGGTCATCTGCCTGGCCGGCGCCGACACCGTCCGCACCCTGCGCGACACCGGACTCCGGGTCCACAGCGGGCAGTTCGGAGACTTCACCGCCCGCGTGGCGGCGGACACGGAGCTGCGCGAACCGGTCGACGCGTGCCTGATCACCGTCAAGCACACGGCGTTGGGCCCGGCGCTCCGCCGCATCCCGGCCCGGGCGCTCGGCGACGGCCTGATCGTGCCGTTCCTCAACGGCGTCGAGCACCCCGCGCAACTGCGCGTCCGCTACCGCCCGGACCGGGTGGCCCCGGCCGTGATCAGGGTCGAGTCGACCCGTGTGTCCCCGGGAGTGATCGAACACGGCAGCCCCTTCGCGGAGATCGACCTGACCGGCGCGACGGTGCCGCGCGACCGCCTCGACACGCTCGCCGCCGCCCTCCGGGCCGCGGGCCCGGAGACCCGGGTGCTGGACGACGAGGCGGCCACCCTGTGGGCGAAGATGTCCTTCCTCGCCCCCTTCGCCCTGCTGACGACCCGTCACCAAATGCCGCTCGGGGACGTACGCGCCCAGCACCGCGAGGAGTTGACGGCCCTGGTCGAGGAGACGGCCACGGTCAGCCGCGCCTGCGGCGGCCCCTTTGACCCGGCCCGGGCGCTCGCCCGCTACGACGCCTTCCCGCCGCACATGAAGTCGTCGATGCAGCGCGACGCCGAGGCCGGCCGCCCCCTGGAAGTGGACGCGATCGGCGGCGCCCTGCTCCGCGCCGCCGACCGTCACGGCATATCCGTGCCCGTGACGGCCCGTCTGGTGGCGGAGTTGCGGGCCGCCGGGCACTGACGGCGAGCGCCGGGCCGGTCAGCCGGCGAGGTCGAGGCGCCAGTCGTTCGAGGTGATCGGGTGCCCCTTCGGATACTCGAAGTCGACCGGCCCGAGCAGCGTGAACCCGGCTCGGCGGCAGACGGCGTTGGAGGCGGCGTGGTCCGTTTTCGGGAAGGCGTGCAGCCACCGGTGCCGGCCCGCGGCCCGCGCCTCCTCGGCCACGGCCCGCGCCGCCCGCACCGCGAACCCCCGCCCCTGGAAGCCGGGCGACACCGCCCAGCCGGTCTCCCAGACCGTCCCGTCCACCCATGGGCGCTCCCAGAAACCGATCGCCCCGACCGTCTCCCCGCCGCCCGTCCGCACCACCCGGTACATCCGCCCCGACTCCAGCGCGACGTACCGCCGGTGGCGCGCGGTGAGCTGCTCCTCGGTCTCGGGACCGCCCAGGTGCGCGGTCATCTCGGGGCTGTTGTGCAGCCGCAGCAGCCACAGGTCGTCCTCGCCCCAGGGCTCCAGCCGTACCTGCGTCCGGTCCGTCGCTTCGGTCTCGTCCATGCCCGCCACCGTAGGGCGACGGTCTGACAACGGCCTTGGCCGCCCCCCACTCGTTCGCGTGAACCCCCGTTTGGAACTCGCCAGCCGAATTCGAACAGGCGTAGCATTGCGCCGTGGCTACGACCTACGACTTCCCGAGTGACCTGCGCGCCGGTCAGGAGGAGCTGCATCAGGTCAGGTCCGAGCTGTCGGCCCTGCTCAAGCGGCTTCCCTGGTCGGTGGAGCCGCTCGACGGCTTCAGCGACGACGGCGGCTGGCGCAAGGTGGAGCGCCCGGCCTCCCCGGGCTGGACGGCCGACGAACAGGCCGAGGTCGAGAAACTCCGCCGGCGGGAGCACGAACTCGCGGTGTTCGTCAGCACGCACCGCTACTGGTCCGAGCTCACCGGCCAGGACCGCGTGGCGGCGCGCTCCCTGCTCAAGCACGCCCACGAGTCCCCGGAGGACCCGGAAGAAGCATGATCTACCACGTCGTACCGCTCACCGAGTGGACCCGCTCCCCCGACCGCCCCTACGCGCCCGCCTCCCTCACCGTGGACGGCTTCGTGCACTGCTCCCCCGACGAGCCCACGACGCTCGCCGTCGTCAACGCCTTCTACCGGTCCGCGCCGCGCCCCCTGCTGGCGCTCGTCCTCGACGAGGACCGGCTCGCCGCCCGGCTGGAGTGGGAGCGCGCCGCGCCCGCCCCACCGCCGGGCGTACCCGAGGAAACGGAGTTCCCCCATGTCTTCGGCCCCCTGAACCGGGACGCGGTGACCCATCTGCTGGAAGTGCGCTTCGACGACGAGACCCGGGCCGTGGGCCTGCGCCCCACCAGCTGACGACACCGCTCGCCGGTACACGAAAGGGCCCAGCCCCTCCGGGTCGCCACCCGTCGGCCTGGGCCCTGCTCGCGTCGTACAACCGGTGGGCGCGGACGGTTTCGAACCGCCGACATCCTGCTTGTAAGGCAGGCGCTCTACCCCTGAGCTACGCACCCGCGACGAGCCGACAGCCTACCTTGTCGGGGGCGCTCACCTCCAAACCCGTTTCCAGGGACCGGGGCGGCCCGGTGACGGGAGCATCGTGGCGCGGGCGGCGAACTGACCGGGCCGTGTTTTCGTCCTTTGCGGGTGGGAGAATGTCTCCACGCAGGGCGGACCACGGCACGGGAGAGGGATGTGACGGCGACACCGGCGACACCTCGGCAGCCGCACTCGCCGTACGGACGGCCACGGCCCCGGCGCACCCCCGCGGCCGTCCGGGACGTGCTCACGCTGGTGGGGCTGCCGGTGCTGGCCGCGCTCGCGCTGCCGGCCGCGTTCGCCGGGGGCGGCACCCGGCGCTGGTTCGGGGGGCGGGCCGAGAGCCAGCGGGCCGAGGCGCAGGCGGCGAAGGACGCCGCCGCGGCCGCCTTCTACGAGCTGGACACCGCCCAGCGGGATCTGCGGATCTCCATAGAGACGATCACGGCGGTCGACTCCTCCCCGGCCGCCCGCCGCGCGGTCGCCGACTTCGAGGCGCTGGGCAGGCGCATCGACGAGGCCAGCGGACGCTACATCCAGGCCGTCGACGCGCAGGACCTGGACCGGGACGACCTGGAGGCGGCCACCGCCGCGCGGGCGCGCGCCGAGCTGACCGCCGCCCGGGAGGAGCTGGTCCGGGTCAAGCAGGAGCTGGATCGTTTCGCCGACGGTCTGGGGCCGCTGCTCGGCAAGGCCGAGACCCAGCTGGCCCGTCTCGCGCCCGCCGTGGAGCGGGCCCGCCAGGCGCTGCTCGCGGCGAGCGACGCCCTGGACGCGGTCCGCGGGTCGGGGCTCGCGGCGGACGATCTCGCCGCCCGGCTGGCCGCCCTCTCGCCCGAGCTGACCCGGCTGAACCAGGGGGCGGGACAGCACGGTGTGCCGCAGACGCTGGAGCGTGCCGAGCGGGTGGCGCGGGACGCGGAGGCGATCCGGGCCGAGGCGCTGCGGCTGCCGGAGCGGGCCGCCGAGACGGACCACCGGCTGGTCTCGCTGCGCACCCGCGCGCAGGCGCTGACCACGCGCGCCGGGCAGGTCGATCCCGTGCTCAGCGAGTTGCGGCGACGGTTCACGGCCGCCTGCTGGCAGGATCTGCAGCACGTGCCGGAGCAGGCCGCGGAGAACGTCCGGCAGGCCGAGCTGAAGCTGAAGGAGGCGCGGGCGGCGCGCGACGCGCAGCGCTGGGCGGACGCCACCGCGCTGCTGTCGACGGTGCGGGCGCTGCTGAACACCACCGACGAGGCCGTGTCGGCCGCCGGGGAGCGCCTGAAGCGGCTGAACGCCGTGCAGAAGGATCCGCACGCGGAGATCGAGCGGACCCGGTTCGCGATCCGGGACGCCCAGCGGCTGGCGATGACGGGCCGGTCGGCGCCCGACCCGCGGCACGCCCGCCCGCTGGACGACGCGGTGGCCCGGCTGGAGCGGGCGATCGCGGGCCTGGAGGGACGGCATCCCGACTACTGGCACTTCCTGACCGAGACCGAAGCGGTGCGCCGGGCGGCGGCCGGGGTGGTCGCGCGGATCCGGGAGGAGCGGGGAGCCGGTCGCTGAGGCCCGGCTCCCGGCCCCTGGGGGACACCGCTCAGGTGCGGTAGGCGTAGAACGCGGCGTTCGGGTAGGACGCGACGAGGCTCGCCACCGACCTGTTGTAGGTGTTGGTGGAGTGGTACGTCACGTACGGCACGCCCTGCGGGCTGCGGTAGGTGACGATCATGGTGTGGTCCTTGGACCCGTCCTTGTTGAAGTCCATCTGCACGACGTCGCCGAGGTCCGCCTGGTAGACGTTGGCGAGGCTGGTGGCCCGCTTGGAGGACAGGGCGAACCAGGAGAACTCGTTGACGCCGACGAACGAGTCCGACTGGATCTCGGAGTTGCCGAACCACTTGTGGAAGTCGTTGGTGTAGCCGGGGACGTGCTTCCAGCCGCCCGCCTTCAGGGACTGGCTGACGAAGTTGGTGCAGTCACCGCCGGCCCCCTGCCCGTTGAAGTCCGGGTAGTCGGGGTTGTAGTTGCTCCAGTACTTCTTCGCGTACGCGACCATGGCCTTGTAGTCGTAGCCGGTGGCGGAGAAGTTCTTGGCCTTGGCCGGGGCGGGCCACGCGGTGGACGCGCGGGTGGCCTCGGGCGGGCCGTCGTCGGCGGCGGTGTCCGGGGCGGCGACGGCAGGCTTGGCCACCTGGTTCACCGCGAGGTAGCCGCTGTCGGTGTCGCGGATGCCGGTGAGCTGCCAGTCGCCGTTGCGGTCGGCCTTGAACGTCAGCTCGTGGTGGGCCTGGAAGCCGGTGGTCTTCGGCTCGGTGCCCTTGACCTTCTCGTAGGTCAGCGTCGTGGTCTCGGTGACGGCGACCTTGGCGCTGCGGCCCTTCACCTGGGTGGCGTCCAGGGTGACGCTGGTGCTGGCCGCGCTGTACTTCTCGCCCAGCCGGGCGAGACGGGACTTGCGGCCGCGCAGCTCGGCGAGCGCGGAGCTCTCCTGGTGCGACTGGGTGCCGGACAGCCTGACCCTGCCGGAGAAGCCGGACGTCCGCTGCTTGTCGTCCCCGCCCTTGGCCTGGTCCACCAGGGCGTTGGTGCGGTCGGTGAAGACCGCGTCGGCCAGTCGCTGGAAGGTGGCCTTGGTCGCCGGGTCCACCGTCGGGTCGTCGGTGACCGCCGCGCCGGCGCTCCAGTTGGGCACCAGGGCCACGCCGGCGACCACCGAGGCTGCGGCCGCCGCGATGATGGTCGTACGGCTCCGCTTACGGCTCAATCTTCTCGATTTCAATGATGTTCCCCTCTACGCCGGTACGCCTACCGGTCAATCGCATCTTCGCACGGGCCGTGCGACGGTTGTGAAGAGGGGATGCGCAAGTGGAATCAGACTGTTTCAGGCGTCACTTGAGCACCGTCGGAAAACACCTCACCCCCGTCGGACGTCACTTGACGACTGTGGACCAGTCCGGGGCCTGTGCCGGGTCCAGGCCGCGCAGCCGCTGCAGGGTCTCGGGCTTCTGCACGTCCAGCCAGTCGGCGAGTTCCCGGAAGGACACGCACTTCACGCCCTTCTTGGTGCACACGTTCTTGACGACCTGGTCGATGGCCTTCATGTAGATGCCGCCGTTCCAGTCCTCGAAGTGGTTGCCGATGAACAGCGGTGCCCGGCTGCCGTAGTAGACGCGGTTGAAGCCGGCCATGTAGCTGTCGACGGTCTGCTGCTCCCACTCGGGGTACTTGACCGGGTCGCCCTTGGTCTCGCCCTCGGACTGGTTGTAGAGGAAGTTGAAGTCCATGGACAGGCCCTGGTACTTGCCCGACTCGTACGGCAGCATCTGCAGCGGGAAGTCCCACACGCCGCTCTTCTTCGACGGCCATATCTGGAAGTCGCCCGGGGAGCTGGCGTCGTAGCGCCAGCCGTAATCCTTCATCGCCTTCAGCAGGTTGGGCTGGCCCTCGAGGCAGGGTGCGCGGCCGCCGGTGACCTCCCTGCGGAAGTCGAAGGGCAGCGGGGCGATGTCGGTGAAGCCGGTGTTGGTCTTCCACTTCTCCACGAAGTCGTAGAACTGGTCGATCTCGCTCTTCCACTCCTCGACGCTCCAGTCGCCGCCGCCCTTGGCACCGCAGAAGTGGCCGTTGAAGTGGGTGCCGATCTCGTTGCCGTCCTGGTAGGCGGCGCGCAACTGCTCCAGGGTGGTGCGGATGTGCTCGTCGGTGGCGTAGCTGATCGCCGCCGAGCCCGGCGGGTGCTGGGGCGGGTGGTAGAGGTCCTTCTTGCTCTTGGGCAGCAGGTAGATGCCGGTGAGGAAGAAGGTCATGTGGGCGTCGTACTGCTTGGCCAGTTCCCGGTAGTGGGAGAAGAGGCTGTCGTCGCCCTGGAGGGCGCCGTCCCAGGAGAAGACGACGAACTGGGGCGGCTTCTCACCCGGTTTGAGCGGTACGGGCTTCAACTCGCCCTTCTGCGGCCCGGTGTACGAGGTCGAGCCGTCGCCGAGCACCTTGGTTCTGCCGTCCCACTTGGGCTCCTTGGGGGCTGCCTTGGCGGCGCCCTTGGAGTCGCCCTTGCTCCCGGCGGACGCGGTCGGCGCGGTGGAGTCGGGGCGGGTCAGTGCCAGGAAGCCCGCCACGACGGACGCGACGACCAGGAGGGCGGCCAGGGTCACGAACTCGGGGCGGGCGGTGCGACGGGGCGCGCGGGCCTTGCGGCGGCGGCCGGACTGCGACTTCATGGGCGGCTCAAATCTGCGTGGGCGGTCATCGGTGCGGGTGCGGGGCGGCCGGGCCGCGCGGGGTCAGCCGAGCGGGTCCATGGCGCCGGCCCAGATGCCGTAGGGGACGCTGTCGGCGGGTGGGCCGGCGATCCCCTTCAGTGGCAGTGGTTCGAGGCTCTTGGCCAGGTCGATGCGGTAGACGACGACGGCCGTCGACACGGACTTCGCGGTGCCGACGTACCAGGCGGCGGTGTCGCCCGCGGTGGTGCCCGCCTTTCCGCCCACCGGGGCGGCGGCGGGCGCGGCGGCGGGGTGGGCGGTGCGGAAGGAGTCGCCGAGCGCCTGGGTGACCTCCGCGGCGACCTGGGCTCCGACGGCGCGGTTGCGGGCCGGGGTCTCCAGCCGCACGGTGGAGCCGTTGCGGGTGATACGGCGCACCGAGTACGGCTCGGTGTGCATCCCCCCGGCGGCGAAGGTGGCGTAGCCGTTGGCCATGCGGATCGCGCTCGGTGTGGAGGTGCCCAGGGACAGACCGGGCACCTGCGGGCCGAGGCTGGAGGGGAGCAGTCCGGCCGCAAGGGCGGTCTGCTTGACCTTGTCCAGGCCGGTGTCCATGCCCAGTTGCATGAAGGGCGTGTTGACCGACTCCGCGAGTGCCTTGCGCAGGCTGATGCGTCCCCAGGACTTGTTGCCGTCGTTGTGCGCGGCGACCTTGCGGCCGCTGCGGTCCCAGTAGGGCCCCTCGGGGGTGGTGACGGGCACCGCGTCGTCGCCGTCGTAGACGCTCTCCGGGTAGACCTGTTCGCGGGGGGCGTCGCGCCGCTTGGTGACGCCGTGTTCGAGGCCGGCCGCGTACACGAAGGGCAGGAAGGCCGAACCGGCGGGGACGGTGGTCGCGTTGGACTCGTTGTAGCCCTGGGTGCGGTGGTCGGGGCCGCCGTAGACGGCGAGGATCCGGCCGTCGGTGGCGACCGAGGCGGCGCCGTAGTGGGCGGACTTCGCCGTCCCCGCGTCGTCCGCCTTGGCCTTCTTGCGGGCCTTGGTGACGGCGTCGGTGAGTGCGGTCTCCCGCTTGCGGTCGAAGGTCGTGTAGATCTGGTAGCCGCCCAGGTCGAACTTCTTGTCGGAGAGGCCGCCGGCCTTCTTCGCGTAGCTGGCGGCCAGTTCGACCAGGTAGTCGCTCTGCTCGCCGGTGTCGTAGAGCGGGTTGCTCTTGAGCGGCTCGGGGAAGGTGCGGTACCTGGCGCGCTCGGCCGGCGACAGTTTGCCGATCTTCACCATCCGGTCGAGTATCCAGTTCCAGCGTTCGACCGCGCGGGCGTGGTTGGCCGCGTTGAGGGTCGGGTCGTAGAGGCCGGCGCCCTTGAGCAGGGAGGCGAGAAAGGCGGCTTCCCCCGCGTTGAGCTTGCTGACGTCCTTGCCGTAGTAGGCCTGGGCGGCGCGCTGGATTCCGTAGGTGCCGCGGCCGAACCAGCTGGTGTTGAGGTATCCCTCGAGGATCTTGTCCTTGCTCATCTTGTTGTCGAGCTTCAGGGCGATCATGGCCTCCGTGAATTTCCGCCCGACCGTCTGATTCTGGGTCAGATAGACGTTCTTCACGTACTGCTGGGTAATGGTGGAGCCGCCCTGGGTGTCGCCCTCGCCGACCGTGCGCCACAGGGCGCGGGTGATGCCCTTGAAGGAGATGCCGGGGTCGCTGTAGAAGCTCTCGTTCTCGGCGGCCAGCACCGCCCAGCGGACGTCCTCGGGTATGTCCTTCAGCGGCATCGCCTGGCGCTGCACCCAGCCGGTACGGGCCATGGGCGTGCCGTCCGACCAGAAGTAGACGTTGTCCTGCTGGGTGGCGTACGTGTTCAGGTTCTGGGGTATGTCGGTGGCGGCGTAGGCGACGACCAGGAACGCCCCGGTGAGGCCGACGGCCGCCAGCCAGGCGCCCAGCCACTGCCGCCAGGTGGGCAGCCAGCGGCGCCAGTCGGTGCGGCCGGGGCGCGGGTACACGGGCTTGAGCCTGCGGGCGTAGGGCGCGAGCCGCTGGATGTACGGGTTCAGCCGCCGGGCGTAGGGGGCCAGCAGCCGGTTGAGCGGCGCGAGGCGCCGGGCGGCGGCGGAGGTGATCCGGGTGACGGCGGGGGGCAGCGCGGGGCCGCGGCGCCCGGTGCGGCGGGCGGCGCGTCCGCGCGCCTCATCGCGGCTGACGACGCGCAACTGCACGGTGGCGTCCGGGGGCACGGCCTCACCTGAGTCGGGGCCACCCGCACGCCGTGCGGCGGCGTTCGCCTTCCGCAACGCGTCGACGTTCAGCTGCATGGTGGCGTCCGGCTTCAGCGCGTCGCCGACCTTCAGCTGCATGGTCTCGTCCGGCGGCAGCGCGGCCCCGGCCCGGCCATCTCCCCCACCGTCCGCACGGCGCTGACCCCGTTTCGGCGCCCCCCGCCGCGCACGCGCACGACGGCCTTCCTCCGCGGGGCCCGCCCCCTGCCCATCCATGGTCACGGATGAGTCTCCCTCCGCACTCGGTCTTGCTCGCGCGGGTGGACACGGCTGCCGCGAACGCGGCCGCCGGCCCCCTCATCCCCAGCCGTCTCGCGGCTCTCGCGGCTATACAAAATTATCAGCGATCTTTTCAATTTCTCCGCACGAGAACTGGACAGAAACCAACACATAGGAAACGAGCAGCTCTGTGTGTCCGATCACGCCCGCTAATCTGACTCCATGCCTCGCTACGAGTACCGCTGCCGGACCTGCGGCGACACCTTCGAACTGAGCCGTCCCATGGCGGAGTCCGCCGCCCCGGCGGCCTGCCCCGCGGGCCACGACGACACCGTGAAACTGCTCTCCACGGTGGCGGTCGGCGGCTCGGCGTCCGCTCCGTCGCCCGCTCCCGGGGCCGGCGGCGGCTCGGGCGGCTGCTGCGGCGGGGGCTGCTGCGGCTGAGGCCGCGGCGCCCCGGCGGACCGGGACCACGGAACCCCGCCGGGCCGGAGCCACGGCACCCGGCGGGCGTCAGCGGCGGCGCGCCAGCGACAGCCCGGCCGTGGCCGTGACCGGCACGCTGTCCACCCGGTCGTCCGCCGCCACGCGCGCGGGCAGTTCCCCGGCGGCGGCGTCCACCACGAGCAGGGCGCCGCGCCGGGCTCTCGGTACCAGTTCGTCCCAGGACGCGACGGGGTCCGCGTCCGCGCCCACGACCACCAGGTCGAGGTGCGGCTCGTCGGGCAGGGCGCGCAGCGTCGCCAGGGCGTCCGGGCCGGTCACCGTCAGCAGCGTCCCGTCGGGCGGCAGCTCACCCTCCAGGCACCGGGCCGGCAGTCCGGCGAGGGTCCCCACCTCCACGATCCGCGACGCGCCCGTCAGCCGGGCCAGGAACGCCAGCAGCCCGGCCCGTTCCCGCACCGCCTGCGGGCCCGGGAACAGCGGCCACGGCGTGTGCGTGACGTCGTCGAGCATCCGCCGGGCGGGGTCCTCGGGGGTCCCCCGCTCGTCCCGGTGCTCCCGCAGTTCCCCGGTGAGCCGTGTGCCGCCGCCGTCCATCACCTGACCCCCTCGCCGTTCCGGTCCGACCACCACCGTAGACCGCGACGAACATCAACTGTTGGCCAACGCCTCACAAACCGCCGACGGGTCCCTGGCGCGCCGTGCGCAGGAACTCGCGGGCGATGCGCTCCCCGGCCAGGACCCCCCGCTCCGGCAGGGCGCGGATCGCGGGAGCGGACCAGGCGGTGTCGGCCAGCTCGCCGTGGCCCGGCCGCCAGCCCCGGTCCACGGCCAGCAGCAGATCGGCGTCGAGGAGGGAGTCGCCCGCGCCGAGGGTGAGCTCGGCGCCGGTGCGGCGGGCCAGCTCGCGCACGGCGGCGCTCTTGGTCAGCGGCTTGGGCACGGCGTAGATCTTGCGGCCCTGGAGGGAGACCGTCCAGCCGCGGTTCTCCGCCCAGGCGGCCAGCTCCTTCACCCACTCCTCGGGCAGCAGCTCGCGCTCCACGACGAGATAGGCGAACAGGTCCTCGGCGACGCGGTGCTTGCGCAGCCAGACCGGGTCGGCGGTCCGCTCCAGGTGCTCCTGCACCTCGGCCAGGGGCGCGCACTCGCCGGCCAGCCGCTCGGTCACCTGCCGGTGCCAGTCGGGGTCCGACACTCCGTCCACCAGCAGATGGCCGCCGTTGGCGCAGATCGCGTACGTCGGCGCCGGACCCGGCAGGTTGATGCGCAGGTACTGCTTGCGGGTCCGGGTCGTGGTCGGCACGAACAGCGCCGTGTCGGCGAGGTCGGTGAGCAGCTGCGCCGCCGTCTCCGTCATGTAGGACAGCGGCCGGCTCTCGTGCACCTCCACGCACAGCAGCCGGGGCGCCCGGGCGTCCGGCATGGTCAGCGCGAGGGCCGCCGCGGAGTAGATGAGCGTACGGTCGAGGTCGCTCGCCACCAGCACGGGCATCAGAGGGCCACCGCCCGTCCGTCGGCGCCGGTCGCCCCGCGCGTGTACTTCGGATGGATCAACCCCACGCAGGTGTACGGCAGTTCGCCGACCTCCTCGACCGGCACCCCGCGCTGCTCGGCGAGCAGCCGTACGTGGTCCAGGTCCGCACCGGCCCCGGCCCGCGCCAGGATCTTCCACGGCACCCGGCGCAGCAGCACCCGCGTGGTCTCGCCGACGCCGGGCTTGACGAGGTTCACGTCGTGGATGCCGTACTCCTCGCTGATGCGCTCCACCGCCGCCCAGCCCTCCCAGGTCGGGGTGCGGTCCGCGGCCAGCAGTTCCTTGACGGCGGTGCCGACGCCGTCCGCGACCTCGGCGAAGCGGGCGGAGACCGCGTCGAGGAAGGCCGTGGAGACGTCCGCGTCGGCGAGTTCGCGGTAGAACTTCGCGCCGTGGAAGTCGTGCGGGCCCACCAGGTCGGCGCGCAGCACGGTGCGCGAGATCAGGCCCGACACGGTGGAGTTGAGGCAGGCGGAGGGGATGAGGAAGTCCTCGCGGGTGCCGTACGTCCGCACGCACGAGCCCGGGTCGGCGAGCACCGCGATCTCCGGGCCGAAGCCCGTGACACCCTCGCGTCGCTCGAACTCCTCGAGGGCGTCGGCCAGTTCCCGGGTGATGGCGCCCTTGCCGGTCCAGCCGTCGACGAAGACGACGTCGGCGGGATCATGTCGGTCGGCCAGCCAGCGCAGGGCGTTGGCGTCGATACCGCGCCCGCGCACGATGGAGACGGCGTAGTGCGGCAGGTCCAGGCCGTGCCGGAACGCGGCCCAGCGGCGCATCAGCACGCCGACCGGGGTGCCCGCGCGGGCGAGCGAGACCAGGACGGGGCGCGGGGACCGCTCGGCGAGCACGGTCTCGGTGACCACGCCCACGGCCTGGGCGATGCGGGCCGCCGAGGAGTCCAGGGCGGTGTGGAAGAGCCGCTGGTACCGCTCGCTGGGCTGGTACTCCACGGGGAGCGACTCCGCGTAGTGCGCGCCGCCGCTCTGGATGGCCTCCTCGCGCTCCTCGGTCGGCGCCTCCAGCGTCACCTCCGAGAGGTCCCGCAGCAGCCAGCCGACCTCCTCGGGCGCGTACGAGGAGAAGGCGGGGCCGCGGAGGGGCTCGGACAGCATGGGGGGCCTTTCGGAGGCGTGCGGGGCGGGGCCGGTGTGCGGTGCCGGCGCCCCGGGGACGTACGACGGCACGACGGCGAGCAGGACGTGCGGGGTGTGCGCGGCGAGCTGGGCGAGCAGTCCGTCGGCCGCGTGCAGCGCGGGGCTGTCGGCGGCCGAGTCGACGACGGCGACGACGGCGTCGAAGCCGCCGCCCGCCACGTTGTAGGCGTAGCGCTCCCCGGGGCCGTCGGCCGGGTCGTCGTGCGCCGGGAAGACCACGCGGGTGCGGATCGCGTAGCCGGGGTCGTCGACGGCGAGGACGGGCGAGCGGGTGGTGGTGGAGTAGCGCACCTCGGCGCCGACGGCCCGCTCCAGCTCGCGGGCGAGCCGCAGCGGCGCGTACATCAGCTCCTCGAAGCCGAGGACGAGCACCCGGCGGGCGCCCGCGGGCAGCGACTCGGCGATCCGCGCGGCCATCCCGGGCAGCGCCCGCTCCAGCCGGTCCCGGTGCGCGGCCGTGAATCCGTGCCGTCCCCCGTCGGGCACCTCCCGGGGCCAGCGCAGCTCGACCCGGACCGCCCCGCGGCGGGCGCGCTGCGCGGGGAGCGCCGCGGCCCGCTCGTGCCGGGCGACGAGTTCCCGGCCCTTCTCCAGCACGCCCTCCGGGAGCCGTACCGTTCCCGAGGCGGCGGCCACGAGGTCCACCCGGGCCCCGACCTCGTTGGCGAACTCCGCCAGGCGGCCCGTGTCCGCGGCGGAGCGCATGTCGACCAGGGCGACCACCACGTACCGCCGCCGGGGATGGCGGGCGTGCAGGTCGCGGATGGTGTTCAGGACCGTGTTGCCGGTGGAGAACTCGTCGTCGACGAGGACCAGCGGGCCGTCCCCGGCCAGCAGCGCCGGATCCTCCGGCAGCAGCAGGTGGGAGGTGGCGTGGGAGTGGGACTCCTGGAAGCCGCCCGCCGGGTCTACGCCGGCCACCGGGCGCCGGGTGGAGTGCAGGTAGGGCGCGGAACCGAGCCCGTCGGCGACCGAGTGGCCGAGCCCGGTGGCGGTCTCCGCGTACCCGAGCACGACCGCCGCGGCGGCCTCCTCGGCGCCCAGCAGGGCGCGCACCCGTCGGCCGAGGGCGAGTCCGTGGCCGTACACCACCGACGGCGACTGCGGGACGTGCTTGCCGAGCACGTTGGAGACGAGCAGGTGCGCGCGCTTGGGGTTGCGGCGCAGCGCGAGCCCGAGCAGGCCGGTCAGTTCGTCGTCGCCGACGAGTTCGACCCCGAGCCGCTCGGCGACCCAGGTGCCGGACCAGACCCCGTTGTTGACTGCGTTGTTCATGCGTTCCCTGTGGTGAGGCGTGTGTCAGCCGGGTATTCCGGCGGCGAGCAGTTCCACGAACCCGACGTCCTCCCTGGCGACGCCGAACGCCTCGGCGCGCAGCAGGGTCCGCTCGGCCCAGGCGCGGTGCGGCTTCACCTCGTTCATCTTGTTCGTGTACGCCGACCTCATGACACCCCCGCCGCCGCGCTCCGGCCGCAGGATGTCCGCCGCGTCGCTGAACTCCTCGTGGCTGACGACCGACAGGGCGTGCACGGGGAGCACGTGCGAGGGGTGGATGCAGGTCTTGCCGAGCAGTCCGTTGGCCTGGTCGAGGGAGATCTCCCGCAGCAGCCCGTCCATGGCGTGCTCGATCAGTCTCTCGCGCAGCTCGACCGCCTGCACCTCAAGGAAGGGGCTCTGCCGCAACTGCGGCTTGAACATGCGCTCCGGTGCCCGGAAGTACTCCCACACCGGCCCGGTCACCGTGAAGCCGGTGCCGTCGGCGCGCCCCAGCATGTTCACCACGTCGGCGATCACGGAGGCGACGACCTGGACGTCGTAGGCGGTCATGTCGGGCGCCCGGCGCAGGCCGTAGGAGGAGCAGAAGTCGGTGACGCCGAGGCGCAGCGCGAGCACCCGGTCGCGGTACTTGTCGAGCGCGCGGAAGATGCCCTCCAGGGTCTCCACGCGCGACTCCCGGTACAGCAGCTCGGGCGACTCCAGCACCGGCATGGCGAACAGCCGCCGCCCAATGGCCGCCGCGGCGCCCTGGAGCGCCTCCAGGAAGGGGACTCCGCGTTCCTCGGTGAACTTCGGCAGGACGAATCCGGACAGCAGCTCCACGGTGGGGCCGAGACGGCGGACCAGGTCGGGGATCTGCTCCGGGGTGCGCACCCGGATGAACAGCAGCGGGAGGTCGGTGTCCGCGCGGGCGGCCAGGTCGGCGAACTGGCGGACCAGGTTCTCCTCGCCCTCCACCACGTCCGCGTCGTCGATCGAGTCCTCCAGGCACAGCACCATCGAGACCACACCGCGCCCGGCCTGCTTGACGATGTCGTCGGCGAGCCTGGGCCGGGTGGCCGGGCTGTAGAGCGTGGCGCCCAGGGCCGTGGAGAGCAGCCGGGCCGGGGAGTCGGCGGTGAACGCGACCGGCTCCTGGTGGAAGAGGCGCCGGCGCACCTCAGGGGCGATGTGCCCGAAATGACGCATGAATCTCCCCCGTGGTGACGTGAGTCGTGTGTGAAAGGTGGCGAAGTGTGGCCGGTAATAGTACGTAGAGAGCCATGTCGGGGGTTCCCGCAGGGCATGAATTTCTGGTGGCCGGGCCCTGTCAGCGCATGTTCGACGGGGGTCGTATACCCGGTCGGCTTCCGGCCACCCCCGCGTTGTCGTGACCAGGACCGAGAGGGCAGGATGACCGCATGACGCACGCGATGCTGAAGGGGTCGAACGTCCCGCTGGAAGCCACCACGGTACGCGCCGTGCTGCGCTGGACTCCCGGGCAGGGGATTCCGGACGTCGACGCCTCGGCGCTGCTCCTCGGCCTCGACGGTCGTGTGCGCTCCGACGAGGACTTCGTCTTCTACAACCAGCCCCGGCACCCCTCGGGGAAGGTCTGGCGGCTGGGCAAGAAGCGCGTCGCCGAGCATCTGACCGACACGATCCAGACGGACCTCGGCGGGGTCGAGTCCGGTGTCGGGCGGATTCTGCTGGTGGCGTCGGCCGACGGGGTCGCCTTCGACCGGGTGCGTTCGCTGTGCATCCTGCTGTACGACGCGGCCGTCGCCGACGCGGAGCCACTGGCCTCCTTCGAGATCAAGCCGGAGACCGGCCAGGAGACCGCGCTGATCTGCGGTGAGCTGTACCGGCGGGGCGAGGGCTGGAAGTTCCGGGCGCTCGGCGAGGGCTACTCGAACGGGCTGAAGGGGCTCGCCACCGACTTCGGCATCTCGGTGGACGAGTCGGAGGAGCCGGACGCGCCGGAGCAGCCGGGCCCGCAGCCGGTGCCGCCCACGACCGCCCAGCCGCTGCCGCCGGAGCAGCCGACGTACGCCCGTCCCCCGCAGCAGCCCCCGGCGACCGCGGCCGCGCAGCCGGCCTACGGCTATCCGGAGCCCGCGTACGGCTACCCGCAGCAGCCCGCGCCGGCCGTCACCGCGGGGTCCCCGTCGGGCTACGGCTATCCCCAGCCGGTGACGACCGCGCCCGACCCGGAGTTCCGGCTGCCGCCGCAGGGCCCGCAGTTCATCGGCCGCTGAGCCCGCCGCGCCGGCCGGACGGGCCCGCGGCCCAGGGCGGGACGGTCACCTGTCGGCCGTCGACTTGTAGCCGCGTCCCCACTGCAGCCCCCAGCCGTAGAGCCGGTCCAGCTCGGCCTGGAAGCCGTAGACGAACTTGACCTCGCGGCGGACGAGCAGTTCGCCCTTCACGTTCTCGATCAGCACCACCGCGCACGACCGCGCCTGGGGGTGCCGCTCGTCGAGGCCGATCTCGATGCGCGGGCCGTTGCTCGGGTACAGGGTGACG
Organism: Streptomyces sp. NPDC014864; assembly: GCF_043081525.1. NCBI lineage: Bacteria > Bacillati > Actinomycetota > Actinomycetes > Kitasatosporales > Streptomycetaceae > Streptomyces > Streptomyces sp. NPDC014864. Next base: position 380,905 of record NZ_JBIBWT010000006.1, on the reverse strand, counting down.
ATCGCGTGGGTGCGGTCGAAGGCCGGTGTCTGGTCGTAGATGTACACGAAGACCAGGAGCCGCTTGATGGCGTCCCGGTGGTCGAGATTGACGTAGATCGTCTCGCCGGACGCGGAACCGAACCGGTCGTCGCCGCTGAGTTTCACGTACGGCGGTGAGTTCACGTCCCCCAGGAAGCCGCCGAGCGGCTGGACGACCCCCTTGGTGCCGTCGGCGAGCTCGTACAGGCAGCCGAGGTCGAGGTCGACGTTGACCATGCTCTGGCTGTGCCCCATCACCTCCGGCGGCTTGAGCGCCTTGAAGGGGTGCCGCAGCAGGCTCTCGCGGGCGGAGCCGCCGATGTCGGAGGTCCGCATCCGCCAGGTCAGGTTGACGCGCAGATGCCCGGTGGCCGCGCCCTGCTTGGTCAGCGACACCTGATGGTGCCGTTTGGTCAGCTCGATCGCGTTGGTCGCCGCGCTGCCCGAGTCGAAGTCGGCCACGCGTCCGCCCAGCAGCCCGTCGAAGAACCCCATGTCTGCCCGCCCCCACCTTCACCCGCACATCGGCCCCGCACACATGCCGCGGGGCGGCCCGAGGACCCGGTCCGAGCCGTGTCCCCGGCGGCCGCCCCGCACAGAGCGTTCCCTCACCGGGAGGGCGGTCACACCCCGGAGGAGACCTCAGTCTTCTCGTCCGAGCCCGCCGCTTTTCCCCCGCCGTCCGCGAGCGCGCGGTTGCGGCGCACGGAGGACCAGAACGACCAGGCGATCAGCACCACGCCGACGAGGCCGGTGATCACCTCGTTGATCTGGTACTGGATGGTGACCATGAGGAGCACGGCCAGCGCGCCGATCGCGTAGTGCGCGCCGTGCTCCAGGTAGACGTAGTCGTCGAGGGTGCCCTGGCGGACCAGATAGACGGTGAGCGACCGGACGTACATGGCGCCGATGCCGAGGCCGAGGGCCATCAGGACGATGTCGTTGGTGATGGCGAAGGCGCCGATCACGCCGTCGAAGGAGAAGGACGCGTCCAGGACCTCCAGGTAGAGGAACATGAAGAACGCGGCCTGGCCGGCCAGGACGACCGCCGAGCGTTCCTTGCCGGTGCGCGCGGCCTCTTCCTCCTCCTCGTGCTCCCGCTCCTCCTCTTCCTCCAGCTTGTCCTCGAAGTAGCTGGAAAGACCGCCGACGATCATGTACGTGATCAGACCGGCGATGCCGGCGATCAGCACGGTCTGGGTCTTGTCGACGTGCGCGCCGCCGTGCTGGTGGGCGTGGGTGGCGAAGGTGAAGGAGGTGATCAGCAGGACGATCAGGGAGATGCAGACCGACAGCATGTCGACCTTGCCGAGCTTGGCCAGCGGCCGCTCGATCCAGCGCAGCCACTGGATGTCCCGGTCCTCGAAGATGAAGTCGAGGAAGATCATCAGCAGGAACATGCCACCGAACGCGGCGATCGCCGGGTGGGCGTCGGTCACCAGCTCCTGGTAGCGGTCCTTGTTGTTCAGCGCCAGGTCGACGGCCTCGATCGGGCCCATCTTGGCGCTGATGGCGACGATCACGACCGGGAAGACCAGCCGCATGCCGAAGACGGCGATGAGCACGCCGACCGTGAGGAAGATCTTCTGCCAGAAGGCGTTCATCTTCTTCAGGATTCCGGCGTTGACCACCGCGTTGTCGAACGACAGCGAGATCTCGAGGACGGAGAGGATCGCCACGATGCCGAAGGCCTCCCACCCCCCGTAGAAGACCGCAGCGACCAGACCGAGCGCGGTGACCGCGAACGACCAGCCGAAGGTTTTCAGAAGCACTGGCTACCCCATCGTGTGTTGGGGGTCCCTCCCAGACGAATCTGGGGGAGGGTCTCCCCCGCGCCGTACCCGGCTTTACCCAACATTGACCCCGAGTCTAGAGGCGGAACCGCCGTCCCAGGGAGCTGGGGCCGCCCCGGACCGGAACCGCGGCCCCGCGCGGCCGCCCCCGGGGAGCGGGGGCGCACCTCGGGCGCGGCGCGGCTCAGGAGACGTTGACCCCGAAGTCCAGGGCGATGCCCCGCAGTCCGGACGCGTACCCCTGGCCCACGGCGCGGAACTTCCACTCGCCCTGGTAGCGGTAGAGCTCGCCGAAGATCATGGCGGTCTCGGTGGAGGCGTCCTCGCTCAGGTCGTAGCGCGCGAGCTCCTGACCGTCGGCCTGGTTGACCACGCGGATGAACGCGTTGCTGACCTGGCCGAAGGTCTGGCCGCGCTCGTCGGCCATGTGGATCGAGACCGGGAAGATGATCTTCTCGCACTGCGGCGGCACCTGGGCCAGGTCCACCAGGATCGACTCGTCGTCGCCCTCGCCCTCACCGGTGAGGTTGTCGCCGGTGTGCTCCACGGAGCCCTCGGGGCTCTTGAGCTGGTTGTAGAACACGAAATACTCGTCGCCCAGCACCCGGTTGGTACCGCCGCACAGCAGCGCGCTGGCGTCCAGGTCGAAGGGTGCTCCGGTGGTGGAGCGCGCGTCCCAGCCGAGTCCGACCATGACGTTGGTCAGGTTCGGTGCGGCCTTGGAGAGGGAGACATTGCCCCCCTTGGCGAGCGTGACGCCCATGATGCTGGTCCTCCCCGAGATGGTGCTGCTGTGGTTGTCCTGCGCGTCCGGCGCCGCACGCAAACCGTGCGACGCCGGACAGATGCGGTTTCGTGCCTCAGGCGCTCACGCCTCAGACGTTGACCCCGAAGTCCTGGGCGATGCCGCGCAGGCCCGAGGCGTATCCCTGGCCGATGGCGCGGAACTTCCACTCCGCGCCGTGGCGGTAGAGCTCGCCGAACACCATGGCGGTCTCGGTGGAGGCGTCCTCGCTCAGGTCGTAGCGCGCGATCTCCTGGCCGCCGGCCTGGTTCACGACGCGGATGAACGCGTTGCGCACCTGACCGAAGGACTGCTGGCGGTTCTCGGCGTCGTAGATGGAGACCGGGAAGACGATCTTCTCGACGTCGGCCGGCACCCCCGCGAGATTGATCTTGATCTGTTCGTCGTCGCCCTCGCCCTCACCGGTGATGTTGTCGCCGGTGTGCTCCACGGAGCCGTCGGGGCTCTTGAGGTTGTTGAAGAAGACGAAGTGCTGGTCGCTGGCGACCTTCCCGGAGTTGTTCAGCAGCAGCGCGCTGGCGTCCAGGTCGAAGTCGGTACCGGTCGTGGTACGGACGTCCCACCCCAGGCCGACGACGACGGCCGTCAGTCCCGGGGCCTCCTTCGTCAGCGATACGTTGCCGCCCTTACTGAGGCTGACTCCCACGAGTCCTCCATTGGTGTCCGGGGGCGGGGAGCCCCGTCGTGCATCGGATAGGGGATCAACGTGTCGATCCTAGTGACGGGTTCCCGCACCCCGCAGGCCCTGGAGCCGACGGATCACAGGTGTCGGATCACAGGGTGCCGAGCGCCTTCACGTAGTCGTTCAGGTCGCGCGCGTCCGGCAGTCCGTTGACCACGGTCCACCGCACGACGCCCTCCTTGTCGATGATGAAGGTCCCGCGCACGGCGCAACCCTTGTCCTCGTCGAAGACGCCGTAGTCGCGCGAAGTGTTGCCGTGCGGCCAGAAGTCGCTCAGCAGGGGGTACTCCAGACCCTCCTGCTCGGCGAAGACGCGCAGGGTGTGGATGGAGTCGTTGGAGACCGCGAGGAGCTGCGTGTCGTCGTTGACGAACGTCGGCAGGTTGTCGCGCAGGGCGCACAGCTCGCCGGTGCACACGCCGGTGAAGGCGAACGGGTAGAAGAGCAGCACCACGTGCTTCTCGCCGCGGTAGTCGGACAGGCGCACGGTCCTGCCGTGGTTGTCCTTGAGCTCGAAGTCGGGGGCCTTGTCGCCGACCTGGATCGCCATCGTCCTGGAATCCCTTCGGTGGGGCTGTTCGGGTAGGTCCACCCTACGCAGCGACCACCGGGAGCAGGCGGACGGGCCGGGCACGGGCCGGCCCGTCCGGCGTGCGGGGGCCGCGGCCCGAGCGGGCCGCGGCGGGGGTCCGGGAACCCCGGACCCCCCGGACGGTCACTTCTTGGACTTCGCGGCCTTCGGCGTCGCCAGCCTCGATCCGCTCCAGTCCTTGCCCACGCTGACGCTCTTGCTGGCCGTCAGACCCGCCGTGGTCGCGGCCTCCGAGATGTCGCTCGGCTCCACGTAGCCCGAACGGCCGGTCTTCGGCGTGAGGAGCAGGATGGCCCCGCCCTCCTCGATGTACGTGGTGGCGTCCACCAGCGCATCGGTCAGATCGCCGTCGTCGTCGCGGAACCACAGCACCACGGCGTCGGCCACGTCGTCGTAGTCCTCGTCGACGAGCTCGGTGCCGACGGCCTCCTCGATGGTCTCGCGGAGCTCCTGGTCGACGTCGTCGTCGTAGCCGATCTCCTGGACCACCTGCCCGGGCTGGAAGCCCAGCCTGACGGCCGGGTTAGTCCGCTCCTCCGCGTGGTCCGCGGTCGCGCTCACGGGTTGCCTCCTGATGATGTTGCGTTATTGGGTCTTCAGCCACGCGCGTGCGCGAAGCATTGGCCGTAGTCCACACGGGCGGGCCGGATCGCGCAAGTACCCGGCGGTTCGGACCGCCGAAACGGTGACGATCCCGGCTGTGTCGCCGCAACTCCTGACACGGTATCGCGATCAGCGGTGACACACACCACACCCTTCTGCCCGGTTTGCGCCGTTGAGCACCCGGCGCGGGTGGCCCATAGGACAGGAGTTCCCCGATTACCCCTCGGTAGAGATGACGTTTGGCTCTCGCGAGGTACACGATGGGGAACGGTGCAGGCACAGGCAGAGAAACCCCAGAATAGGGCAGCGAAACCCCTGAAAGACCAAGAAAAGTCGCCCTCTGACAGGTAAGGAACAGCGTGGCTTCCGGATCCGATCGAAACCCGATCATCATTGGCGGCCTTCCGAGTCAGGTTCCTGACTTCGACCCCGAAGAGACCCAGGAGTGGCTCGACTCGCTCGACGCCGCCGTCGACGAGCGGGGCCGCGAACGGGCTCGCTATCTCATGCTCCGGCTGATCGAGCGCGCCCGGGAGAAGCGCGTCGCCGTGCCGGAGATGCGCAGCTCGGACTACGTCAACACGATCCCGACCAAGAGCGAGCCGTTCTTCCCGGGCAACGAGGAGATCGAGCGCAGAATCCTCAACGCGACACGCTGGAACGCCGCGGTGATGGTCTCCCGCGCCCAGCGGCCTGGCATCGGCGTCGGCGGCCACATCGCCACCTTCGCGTCCTCCGCCTCGCTCTACGACGTCGGCTTCAACCACTTCTTCCGGGGCAAGGACGAGGGAGACGGCGGCGACCAGGTCTTCTTCCAGGGGCACGCCTCGCCCGGCATCTACGCGCGCGCGTTCATGCTGGACCGCCTGAGCGAGCGGCACCTCGACGGCTTCCGCCAGGAGAAGTCCGCGGCTCCCTTCGCACTGTCCAGCTACCCGCACCCGCGTTCGATGCCGGACTTCTGGGAGTTCCCCACGGTCTCCATGGGCCTCGGCCCGATCGGCGCGATCTACCAGGCCCGGATGAACCGCTACATGCAGGCGCGCGGCATCGCGGACACCTCCCGCTCGCACGTGTGGGCCTTCCTCGGCGACGGCGAGATGGACGAGCCCGAGTCGCTCGGCCAGTTGTCCATCGCCGCGCGTGAGGGCCTGGACAACCTGACCTTCGTGGTCAACTGCAACCTCCAGCGCCTGGACGGCCCGGTGCGCGGCAACGGCAAGATCATCCAGGAGCTGGAGTCGGTCTTCCGGGGGGCCGGCTGGAACGTGATCAAGCTGATCTGGGACCGCACCTGGGACCCGCTGCTGGCGCAGGACCGGGACGGGATCCTGGTCAACAAGATGAACATCACGCCGGACGGCCAGTTCCAGACCTACGCCACAGAGTCCGGCGCCTACATCCGCGAGCACTTCTTCGGCGACGACCACCGGCTGCGCGCGATGGTCGAGAACATGACCGACGACCAGATCCTGCACCTGGGGCGCGGCGGTCACGACCACCGCAAGATCTACGCCGCGTTCAAGGCGGCCGTCGAGCACAAGGGCCAGCCGACGGTCATCCTGGCCAAGACGATCAAGGGCTGGACGCTCGGCCCGAACTTCGAGGGCCGCAACGCCACCCACCAGATGAAGAAGCTGACGGTCGACGACCTCAAGCGCTTCCGGGACCGGCTGCACCTGCCCATCCCGGACCGGGACCTGGAGTCCGGCGCGCCGCCGTACTACCACCCCGGCCGGGACTCGGAGGAGATCCAGTACATGCACGACCGGCGCAAGTCGCACGGCGGGTACGTCCCGACGCGCGTCGTGCGCTCCAAGCCGCTGACCCTGCCGGACGACAAGACGTACGCCTCCGTGAAGAAGGGCTCGGGCCAGCAGTCCATCGCGACGACCATGGCCTTCGTCCGGCTTCTGAAGGACCTCATGCGGGACAAGGAGCTCGGCAGGCGATTCGTGCTGATCGCGCCGGACGAGTACCGCACCTTCGGCATGGACTCGTTCTTCCCGAGTGCGAAGATCTACAACCCCCTCGGTCAGCAATACGAGTCCGTCGACCGCGACCTGCTGCTGGCGTACAAGGAGTCGCCGACCGGGCAGATGCTGCACGACGGCATCTCCGAGGCGGGCTGCACGGCGTCGCTGATCGCGGCCGGCTCGGCGTACGCCACGCACGGCGAGCCGCTGATCCCGGTGTACGTCTTCTACTCGATGTTCGGTTTCCAGCGCACCGGCGACCAGTTCTGGCAGATGGCCGACCAGTTGTCGCGCGGGTTCGTCCTGGGTGCGACCGCCGGACGCACGACCCTGACCGGTGAGGGTCTGCAGCACGCGGACGGCCACTCGCAGCTGCTCGCCTCGACCAACCCGGCGTGCGTGGCGTACGACCCGGCGTACGGCTACGAGATCGCGCACATCGTGCAGGACGGCCTGCGCCGGATGTACGGCGGCGACGAGGAGCACCCGCACGGCGAGGACGTCTTCTACTACCTCACCGTCTACAACGAGCCGATCCAGCAGCCGGCCGAGCCGGCCGGCGTGGACGTCGAGGGCATCCTCAAGGGCGTCCACCGGATCGGCGTGGGCACCGCGGGCGAGATCCCGGCGCAGATCATGGCCTCGGGCGTGGCCGTCCCGTGGGCCCTGGAGGCGCAGCGGCTCCTCGCCGAGGATTGGAACGTGAAGGCCGACGTCTGGTCGGCGACCTCCTGGAACGAGCTGCGGCGCGAGGCCGTGGCGTGCGAGGAGCACAACCTGCTGCACCCGGAGGAGGAGCAGCGGGTGCCCTGGGTGACGCGGAAGCTGAGCGGGGCCGAGGGGCCGTTCGTGGCCGTGTCCGACTGGATGCGGTCGGTCCCGGACCAGATCGCGCGGTGGGTGCCCGGGACGTACCAGTCGCTGGGCGCCGACGGCTTCGGCTTCGCGGACACCCGCGGGGCGGCGCGGCGGTTCTTCCACATCGACGCGGAGTCGATCGTGGTGGCCGTGCTGACGGAGCTGGCGCGCGAGGGGAAGGTCGACCGGTCGGTGCTCAAGCAGGCCGTGGACCGCTACCGGCTGCTCGACGTGATGGCGGCCGACCCCGGTACGGCGGGAGGCGACGCGTAGGGGGTTTCCGGCGGGACCGGCCCGGGGCCGGGGCGCGGCGCGCGCCCCGGCCCCGGGCCGCCGGACGGGCGGTGGGGCCGACGGCTCCGCCGCCCTTGTCCGTGTTCGTTTCCTTACGATGCGGCCATGGAGCAAGACTCGGCGCAGGCCCGTTGGGAACAGCGCACGCAGCGACCCCTGCTGGCCCTCGCGGTGGCGTTCGCCGCCGCCTACGCGGTGCCGATCGTGGACAGCGCGGCGAGCCGGTCCGTGACGACCGCGTGCACGGTCGTGGAGTGGGTGGTGTGGGGGGCGTTCGCCGTGGACTACCTGGTGCGGCTCTCGCTGACCGGGCGGCGCCGGGAGTTCGTCCGCCGCAACTGGCTGGACCTGTGCGCGGTGGTGCTGCCGCTGCTCCAGCCGCTGCGGCTGCTGCGGGTGGTGGCGACGGTGCTGCTCGTCGGGCGGCGGGCGCGGCTGGCCGAGCAGGTCCGGCTGACGACGTATGTGGCCGGGGCCGTGGTCGGGCTGCTGATGTTCGGTTCGCTGGCCGTGCTGTCGGTGGAACGGGACTCGCCGAACGGGAACATCAAGACGCTGGGTGACGCGGTGTGGTGGTCGTTCACCACCATGACGACCGTGGGGTACGGGGACCACGCGCCCACGACCGGGCTCGGCCGGATGCTGGCCGTCGGGCTGATGCTGTCCGGGATCGCCCTGCTCGGTGTGGTGACCGCGAACATCGCCGCCTGGTTCATCTCCCGGTTCGAGAAGGACGACGTGGAGGAACGGCGTCAGACGGCGGCGATCGAGCGGCTGACCGAGGAGGTGCGGGAGTTGCGGGCGCATGTGGCCGCGCTGACCACGCAGGTGGGCCCCCGGCCGACCGCCGGGGGCCCGTCCCGCACCGCGCCCGGGTCAGAACATGCCGCTGCCCGGGCCGGCCGCTCCGGCGAGCCAGAGGATCGCCAGAAGCGTGTCGATGGCGCCCAGAACGAGGGCGACCAGGGCCGGTACCGAACGGTCTCCCGTCCAGCTGCGGCCCATCGCGAGCCATCCGCAGACGACCGCCGCCGGGCCGAGGACGATCCCCAGCACGAAGAATCCGGCGATCGCGCAGACGACTCCGATGATTCCGAGCGTCGCGCGATCCGGCCCGTTCCGTGACCACGTACGGCTACGTGAACGGGGGTACCCGCGCGTTCCGTGTCCGAAGCCCGCCATCATCAACTCCTCGAACCCCTGGCCGAGTTGGTGTTCCGAAGGGGTTCACGGAATCGGGTACCCCGGTTCCGCCGGGCAAGTCACCCGCTTCTCGCGCTTCTTCGCGGGGTCCGGGTTCTCCACGGACGTCGGCCCTCTCGGGGCTCCGGTCCTCCGCCGGCTTCGGCTCGAGGGCTCCGGCCGCCGCGCGGGTGATTCCGCTGCCTGCGCGCTGCCCCCCTCCAGCAGCGCGCCGCAGCCGGTCGCCCTCCCTCCCCTGCGGAGGACGTGACCCACTGTGACCCGCGGTGCGCGGCCGGGTCGAGCGATCTTCGGCGGAGTCACCCTGATGGGGGAACCGGGCCGGTCCGCCCCGCGGGGACCGGCCCGGACCGGCCGTCAGATGTGGCCGACGCCCGCGCCCGCCTCGGCGTTCTCGCCGCGCTTGGTGAGCAGCGCGACCAGGACCGCCACGGCCGCGACCCCGGCGGCGACCAGGGAGGCGAGGCTCATCCCGGAGACGAACGTGTCGTGCGCGACCGACGTGATCTTCACGGCGAACGCCTCGGGCGTGCCCTGGGGCACCGGGGCGACACCGACCTGGACCGCCTCGGAGGCCTGGTCGAGCTGGGCCGGGGTGAGCGGCGGGAGTCCGGCGTCCTTCCAGTTGCCCGCGAGGTCGTTGTCGACCTTGGAGGCCATCACGGCGCCGAGCACGGCGGTGCCGAGGCTGCCGCCGATCTGCATCGCGGCCTGCTGAAGACCGCCGGCCACACCGGAGAGCTCCATGGGCGCGTTGCCCACGATGACCTCCGTGGCGCCGACCATGACCGGCGCGAGGCCGAAGCCGAGCAGGGCGAACCAGAGCGACATGGTGGCGCTGCCGGTGCCCGCCTTGAGCGTGGACATGCCGTACATGGCGACCGCGGTGGCGACCATGCCGCCGGCGAGCGGGATGCGCGGGCCGAGCTTGGTGATCGCGAAGCCCGCGAGCGGGGAGCCGACGATCATCATGCCGGTGAGCGGCAGCAGGTGCAGACCCGCGTCGATCGGGCTCATGCCGTGCACGTTCTGCAGGTAGAAGGTGACGAAGAACAGGCCGCCCATGAAGGCGATGGCCATGAGGACCATCAGGACCACGCCCGCGGACAGCGGGACGGAGCGGAACAGCGTGAGCGGGACGAGCGGCTCGCTCACCCGCGTCTCCCAGAAGGAGAACAGGGCGAAGCCCAGGACGGACACACCGAGGAACGCCCAGGTCCGGCCGTCGCCCCAGCCCCATGTCGGCGCCTTGATGAGCGCCCAGACCAGGCAGAACATCGCGCCGGACAGCAGGGCGATGCCGAGGAGGTCGAAGGAGCGCGGCGCCTTGGCCGCCCGGTGGTCGGTCAGGATCAGCAGGCCCAGGAGCAGGGCGAGGGCGCCGACCGGCACGTTGATGAAGAACACCGACTGCCAGTTGACGTGCTCGACGAGGACACCGCCGAGGATCGGGCCGCCCGCGGTGGAGGCGCCGATGACCATGCCCCAGATGCCGATGGCCATGTTGAGCTTCTCGGCAGGGAAGGTGGCCCGCAGCAGGCCCAGCGCGGCCGGCATCAGCAGCGCGCCGAACAGGCCCTGGAAGACGCGGAAGGTGACGACGGCGGCGATGCTGTGGGACAGGCCGATGGCCCCCGACGCGGCGGCGAAGCCGGTCACGCCGATGAGGAACGTCTGCCGGTGCCCGAAGCGGTCGCCGAGCTTGCCCGCGGTGATCAGGGCGACCGCGAGGGCGAGGAAGTAGGCGTTGGTGATCCACTGCACGTCGGCGAAGCTGGCGTGCAGGTCCTTCGCGATGGCCGGGTTGGCGATCGCCACGATGGTGCCGTCGAGGGCCACCATCATGACCCCTACGGCGACGGTGATCAGGGTGAACCACGGGTGGCCGCGCAGCCCCCCGGCCGGAACGGGGTCCGACGGACCGGCCGGCGCCCGGTCCCCCGGTCCCGTCGAGTCGATGGTGGTCTGACTAGTCATGCGTTCGAGGCTAATGTCAGCGACTGACAGTTGACAAACGAGTTCACTAGTCGGTAACTGACATGTCACCCCCGTATAGGCTGAACTGGGCAAACACTGGGACTCCGAGATCCGGGAGACGCATGGAGAGGGCGGGGACCGCCGAGGCGGCACCGCGGCCGGGACTGCGCGAGCGCAAGAAGCGGCGCACCCGGGACGCGCTGCTGCGCGCCGCGCTCGAACTGTTCACCACCCAGGGGTACGAGCGGACCACGGTGGACGAGATCGCCGAGGCGGTCGACGTCTCACAACGCACCTTCTTCCGCTACTTCGCGGGCAAGGAGGAGGCCGCCTTCGCCGTGCAGGAGATGGTGGAGGCGCACTTCGTCGAGTCGCTGCGCACCCGCCCGCCCGGGGAGGCCCCGCTGGAGGCGCTGCGCGGGGCCGTGCTGGAGGGCTGGGACACGATCAGCGACGCGGTCGGGGCGGTCGTGCCGGTGGAGCTGTACCTGCGCATGTTCCGGGTGATCGAGTCGACGCCCGTCCTGCTCGCCGCGCACCTGCGCCGCTCGGCGGAGACCGAGGAGCAGATCGCGCGGCTGCTCGCCGATCGCGAGGGGCTCGACGTGGCCGCCGATCCGCGGCCGCGGCTGGCGGTGGCCGTCTTCGGCGCGGTGATGAGGGTCACGGGCCGCCAGTGGAGCACGCGCGAGGACGCCGGGCTGGAGGCGATCCGGGCGCTCACGGCCGCGCACCTCGACCAGGTGGGACCCGCACTGACCGGGAACTGGCGCACGACCGCCCGACCTTGACGCGGAGTGCGCTCCACCGATCTTGAACCGGCGTACGGATGACCGATCTTGGACTGATGTACGGACTGGGAAACTTGTCGCCCCGGCCCAAACGTGATCCCCGTCACTGGATTCACGCGAGACCCTCCCGTTCTCCTAGTGTGTCCTCCCAGTGACTTCCTTCGACACCTCCCCGCCCCTGAACGTCTGGCGTGCGCTGCTCGCCCTGGCCGTGGTCTTCGTGATGCTCGCGACCACCGGCTGGACCGCCGTGCGCAGCCACCGCGGGAGCGCCGCCGTCCAGGCCTCCCTCTCCGCGTGGGAGCACGGGCGCCTGCACGGCCACCGGCTGCCGGACCCGGAGGCGTCGTCGGCCCGGCTCACCCGGTTCTTCGCGTCACTGACCGCCCGGGACGGTACCCGGCTCGCCCACCGCTATCCGCTCGCGGTCGGCAACATGAACGGCGCTCCGGTGCGGCTGCGCTACCAGGCGAACCGGGAGGCGCTGCGCCAGGCGCGCGCGGACGAGCTGGCCCGGATGCACGACGCCCGGCTCAGCCCGGCCGGACAGCAGGACGCGGGCCGCCGGATGCACCGCTACACCGCGCTGCTCGGCCAGGGCCGGCAGATCCTCGCCTTCGACCCCGAGGGGTCGGGCCGGGTCGCCGAGGTCTTCGGCGACCTCCAGCGGGCCGACCGGGTCTCCGTCGTCGTCCCCGGCGTCGACACCGACCTGCTCTCCTTCCAGAAGAGCTACCGCCCCTACTCGGCGCCGGTCGGCATGGCGAAGTCGCTCTACCGCGCCGAGCGCACGGCGCGGCCCGGGACACGTACGGCCGTGATCGCCTGGGCCGACTACACCGCCCCGAGCGGGCTCGGCGTCGACGCGGCCACCGCGATGCGCGCCGAGGAGGGCGCCGTCCGGCTGAACGCGCTGCTGCACGCACTGCCCGGGCGCTCGCCGGTGGCGCTGTTCTGCCACAGCTACGGCTCGGTGGTGTGCGGGGTGGCCGCGCGCTCGATGCCGCAGCGGGTGTCGGACGTGGCGGTGGCCGCCAGCCCCGGTATGCGGGTCCGCGACGCCGCGCAGCTGCGCACCTCCGCCCGGGTCTGGGCGATGCGCGACGCCACCGACTGGATCCAGGACGTGCCGTACCTGGAGCTCGGCGGGCTCGGCCACGGCGCCGACCCGGTCTCCTCGGCCTTCGGCGCGCGGGTGCTGTCGGCGCACGGGGCCGTGGGGCACGCCGGCTACTTCGAGCCGGGCACCGACAGCCTGACCAACTTCGCCGAGATCGGGGTCGGCGCGTACGACGCGGTGCGCTGCGCCCGTGACGACGACGGGTGCCGGGCCGATCTGCCCGGCACGGCGAAGGCCGGACGCGCGTAGAGACAGCAGGAACTGCGGTCCGCGCGAGGAGGGACGAAGACGCTCGTGCCGCCTACGATGAGCCGCATGGGTGACGTGCTGGCCGGATTTCATGCTGCCTGGGAGTTCGAGTCCGATTCCGTGCTCATCCGCTACGAACGGGGGATTCGAACACCGAAACTCTTCCAGGTGCTCGGTGAGCGCCGGATCCCGCTGGCCGCCCTCGCGGACGTGACGCTCGCCCCGGGCAGACGCGGGACCGTGGTGCTGCGCGCCGAGCCCAGAGCGGGCGCCGACCCGCTGATGGAGGCGGCCGCGGGACAGCTCAAAAGGAGGGCTGCGACCCCTACCGGCTGGTGCTGCCCGCCGAGCGCGAGACGCTCGCCGAGTACTACGCCGACGAACTGCGCGCGCACCTCACCGGCGCCGGTCCCGCCGAGCGCCATCTGGTGGCCGCGCCCGAGACGCCGCTGCGGTTCAAGGCGTACGACGGGAGGGCGTCCTTCGACGGCACGGCCGTGCGGTACCGGTGGTCGTGGACCGGGGCGTCGTCGGAGAAGTGGAAGGCCGGCGACCAGAGCTTCCCGGTCACCGGCCTGGGCGGGGTGGAGTGGCGCTCCCCCGAGGTCTTCGAGGGACATCTGCGGCTGCTGCCCCGCGACGCGGGCTCCACGCCGCCCCCGCAGCCGGACCGGGATCCGGCCGCGGTGGTGTTCGGGCTCGGCTACGGCCCGGTGCACGAGTCGCTGCCGTTCGCCGCAGCGGTGCTTGCGGCGGTGCGGGCCTGCGGGCCGGCCGCCCCGGCCCCGGTGCCGGTCCCGGCGGGGCGCCGCGATCCGTCCGACATCGCGGAGCGGATCCGGCACCTCGGCGACCTGCACCGGGCGGGGCTGGTGACGGACGAGGAGTTCTCGCTGAAGAAGGCGGAGCTGCTCGCGGAGCTGTAGCTCCGCCTTCGCCTGCTGCGGCCCCGGCCTGCTCCCGGCCGCTCGAACCGGCTGCTCCCGGCCGCTCGACCGGCTACTCCCGGCCGCTCGACGCGAACGACATGTCCGGGTAGCGGGTGCCCACGACCTTCGCCGCGATCGGCTCCAGCAGCGTCAGATCCTCGTCGGTCAGGACGATCCGGGTCGCCGCCACGTTCTCCTCCACCCGGCGCGGCTTGCGGGTGCCCGGGATCTGGACGACCGGCAGCCCGTGCACGGCGGACCGCTGCTGCACCCAGGCCAGCGCGACCTGCGCCGGCGAGACGCCGTGCGCCTCGGCGACGGCGCGGACCGGCTCCAGCAGGGCCGCGTTCACCGTGGCGTTCTCGCCCTGGAAGCGGGGCATCGTCCGGCGGAAGTCGTCGCTCGTCAGCTCCTTCGAGGCGTCGGTGAAGCCGCCGGTCAGGAAGCCGCGGCCGAGCGGCGAGTACGGCACCAGGGCCACGCCCAGCTCGCGGGCCGCCGGCACGACGTGCGCCTCGATGTCCCGGCTGAACAGCGACCACTCCGACTGCACGGCGGCGATCGGGTGCACGTCCTGCGCCGCCCGCAGCTCGTCGGCCGTGACCTCGCTCAGGCCCAGGTGCTTGACCTTGCCCTCGCGCACCAGCTCGGCCATGGTCCCGACGCTCTCCTCGATCGGGACCCGCACATCGCGCCGGTGCATGTAGTACAGGTCGATCACGTCGACGCCGAGGCGCTTCAGGCTCGCCTCCACGGCCTGACGGATGTACGGCGGGTCGTTGCGGATGATCCGCCTGGTCGGCTCGTCCGGCGGGATCGTCAGGGCGAACTTGGTGGCGATCACGACCTCGTCCCGGTGCGCGGTGAAGAACGGCGACAGGAACCGCTCGTTCTCGCCCGCGCCGTACGCGTCGGCCGTGTCGAAGAGCGTGACGCCCAGCTCCAGGGCCCGCTCCAGAGTGGCGCGCGACTCCCCGGCGTCCGACGGCCCGTAGGCGAAGCTCATGCCCATGCAGCCGAGGCCCTGGACACCGACCTCGGGTCCGTGGTCGCCGAGCCGTACCGTCGGGATCCTGCTGTCGCTCATGGAGTCCTCTCCGCTGTGTGCGGACGTCCGGCGTCCGCGTAGAAACCGATCTTCCGGTCCAGTACCGCGACCGTGTCCTGGAGTTCGGCGATCCGGGCCAGGACGTCCCGGCGGGTGGCCTGGAGCAGCTCGAAACGCTCGGCGTAGGTGCTCTCGCCCGCACGCACCAGCTCGGCGTACCGGACCATGTCGGCGACCGGCATACCGGTCAGCCGGAGCTTGCCGACGAGGTCGAGCCAGTCCAGGTCGCGGTTGGTGTAGCGGCGCTGGCCGGTGTGCGAGCGGTCGACGTGGGCCATCAGCCCGATCCGCTCGTACCAGCGCAGGGTGTGGGCCGTCAGGCCGGTGAGGGCGACGACCTCGCTGATCGTGTAGCCGTCCTGTCCGTCGGGGCGGGGGTGCCGCGGGCGCGGGGCGGCGCAGAGGTCGCCCCGCTCGGCGGCCGGCTCCGCGCCCTCCCCGGTCGCCTCGCGGGCCGCGGCCGTGGTCTGCATCACCGTCATGGCCTCCACGCTAAAACCTTGGAGCGCACTCGAAGCAAGCCGAACCGGTGAGAAAAGCACAGGACGCGCCGCCGGCGCGGTGGCTACCGTGCGGCCCATGAGTCTCGTACGACGTGCCCTGCCCGAGGACGCCGGGGAAGTGCTGCGGCTGCGCCAGGTGATGCTCGACTCCGTGTTCACGGCCGGCGGGTCCACCGACTGGCACGCCGAGTCCCTGCCCGCCCTGCGGGCCCGGCTGACCGAGCCCGACGGCGACTTCGTGGCGTTCGTCGTCGACCACCCGGAGCGGCCGGGGGCGCTGGCCGCGCTGGCGGCGGGGGCGCTGGAGTACCGGATCGGGCGGGCGGAGAACCCGCGCGGCCGGGTGGGGTACGTCTTCAGCGTGGCGACCGACCCGGACGTCCGGCGCCGCGGGTACGCGCGCGGGTGCATGGAAAGCCTGCTGGACTGGTTCCGCGAGCGCGACGCCCGGCAGGTCGACCTGAACGCGTCGGCCGAGGCGGAGCCGCTGTACGCCTCGCTGGGCTTCGTGCGCAAGCCCGACCCCTCGATGCGCCTGGCGCTGTGAGCCGCATAGGCTCGGCGTCATGTCGTTGAACAGCTTGGCGTCGATCGAGAACTGGCCGGTTCCCACCGCCTCGGCGGGTGTCGTACGGGCCGACGGGACGGTCCTCGGGACCCACGGCCCGGCCGGGCGGCGCTTCCCGCTGGCCTCGGTCACCAAGCCTCTCGCCGCCTACGCGGTGCTCGTGGCGTACGAGGAGGGGGCGATCGAGTTCGACGAGCCTGCCGGGCCGCCCGGAGCGACGGTCCGCCATCTGCTCGCGCACACCTCGGGCCTGGCCTTCGACGAACACCGGGTGACGGCCCCGCCCGGGGAGCGGCGGCTGTACTCCAACGCCGGGTTCGAGCAGCTCGGGGACCATGTCGCCAAGGCGACCGACATCCCCTTCGCCGAGTACCTGCGCCAGGCGGTGCTGGAACCGCTGGGCATGACGGCGACGACGCTGGACGGCTCCCCGGCGAAGGACGGCGTCTCCACGGTCGACGACCTCCTCCGCTTCGCCGCCGAGATCCAGGCGCCGCGGCTGCTGGACCCGCGGACGGTCGCGGAGGCGATGACGGTGCAGTACCCGGGCACCAAGGGCGTCCTGCCGGGCTACGGCCACCAGAACCCGAACGACTGGGGCCTCGGCTTCGAGATCCGCGACGCCAAGTCCCCGCACTGGACCGGCGCTTCGTCCTCCCCGCGCACCTTCGGGCACTTCGGCCAGTCCGGCACGTTCCTGTGGATCGACCCGGACGCGCGGGCGGCGTGCGTGGCCCTGACGGACCGGGCGTTCGGGCCCTGGGCGGTCGAGGCGTGGCCGCCGTTCACGGACGCGGTCCTGGCCGAGCTGCGCTGAGTCTCACGCCCGCGCCGCCATCTCCCAGGCGAGCAGCTCGGCGTCGGTCTCGGCGGCCGCCTCCAGGTCCTTCGCGTCCGTGATGCGGGCGGCGTCCCCCGGGCCCAACCGCTCGCCGCCGAGCCGCACTTCGCCGCGTACGACGTGGACGTACACGTACGCCCCGTCCGGCACCGCCGTCCGCTCGCCCGCCGACAGCCGCCGGACGTGGAGCATGGCGGCCGCCTCCGGCACCGCGTACGGCGTGGAGTCGGCGATGCCGTGGACGATCTCGTAGCAGGGGTCGCCGCCGGGCTCCAGCGGGGCCAGCCACATCTGCACGAAGGTCAGCGGCACCGTGCCGTCGTTGCGCTCCACGTGGCGGACGCCGCCCGCGGAGCTGAGCCGCTGCACGTCGCCGCGGCGGACCACCGTCTCGTGTCCCGTGGAGTCCCGGTGGGTCAGCTCGCCCTCGACCACCCAGGTGACGATCTCGGTGTGGCTGTGCGGGTGCTCGTCGAAGCCGGCGCCGGGCGCGAGGCGTTCCTCGTTGCAGGCGATCACCGCGCCGAAGCGGAGGTTGTCCGGGTCGTAGTGCGGGCCGAAGGAGAAGGCGTGCCGGGACTCGATCCCGGCCGCCGCCTCACCGCCCTCGTAGCGCTCTGCCGCGCGCCGTACGTCCATCACGGACACCACCGTAGCTCCGGGCCGAACGGGCCGGTCCCCACCCGGCGGCACGTGCCCGAGTCCCGATAAGGCAGTCTTGTCCCCGTGCCCGAACCCGAATCAAACACGCCCGAGGCCGCCGCGCACGGCATCCATACGCACGCCGCGACCCTGAGGCGGCTGGAGAAGTCCTCCGGATCTCTCGCCGCCCAGGCGATCGCGCGCATGGACGAGACGCTGCCGTGGTACCGGGCCATGCCCCCGGAGAACCGTTCCTGGATCGGGCTGGTCGCCCAGGCGGGCATCGCCGCCTTCACCGAGTGGTTCCGGCACCCCGACGCCCCGCAGGCGATCTCCACCGACGTGTTCGGGACCGCGCCGCGGGAGCTGACCCGGGCGATCACGCTGCGGCAGACCGTGGAGATGGTGCGCACCACGATCGAGGTCATGGAGTCCGCCATCGACGAGGTGGCGGCCCCCGGGGACGAGTCGGTGCTGCGGGAGGCGCTGCTCGTCTACGCCCGCGAGATCGCCTTCGCCACCGCCCAGGTCTACGCCCAGGCCGCCGAGGCACGCGGTGCCTGGGACGCCCGGCTGGAGTCCCTGGTCGTCAACGCCGTCCTGTCGGGCGAGGCGGACGAGGGGGCCGTCTCGCGCGCCGCCGCCCTCGGCTGGAACTCCCCGGAGCACGTGTGCGTGGTGCTGGGCACCGCCCCGGACGGCGACTCCGAGCTGACCGTCGAGGCCATCCGGCGGGCCGCCCGGCACGCCAAGCTCCAGGTCCTCACGGGCGTGCTCGGCGACCGGCTGGTCGTCATCGCGGGCGGCAGCGACAACCCGCTCGCCGTCGCCAAGTCGCTGATCGGCCCGTATGCCGCCGGCCCCGTCGTGGCCGGCCCGATCGTGCCCGACCTGCTGGCCGCGACCCGCTCCGCGCAGGCGGCGGCCGCCGGGCTGAAGGCGTGCTCGGCCTGGCAGGACGCCCCGCGCCCGGTGCTGGCGGACGATCTCCTGCCGGAGCGCGCGATCGCCGGTGATCCGAGCGCCCGCGAGCAGCTGGTGGAGGAGATCTACAGACCGCTGGAGGAGGCCGGCTCCGCGCTGCTGGAAACGCTCAGCGTCTATCTGGAGCAGGCGAGCAGTCTGGAAGGCGCGGCCCGAATGCTCTTCGTTCACCCGAACACCGTGCGCTACCGGCTCCGACGTGTGACTGATGTCACCGGCTGGTCACCCTCCGATGTACGATCCGCCTTCACACTGAGGATCGCGCTGATCCTGGGGCGTCTGGCCGATGGAGATCCTCAGGCCTAAGGTTTTGTCGGAGGCCCACAAAACCCCTTCGTGTTCTTCGTCCCTGTCCCCACGGGCGGCCGTGCCCGTCCCCAAGAGAGAGTGTGAGAGTGCTCGTACTCGTCGCTCCCGGCCAGGGCGCCCAGACGCCCGGCTTCCTGACTCCCTGGCTCGAACTCCCCGGTGCCGCCGACCGCGTGGCCGCCTGGTCGGACGCCATCGGACTGGACCTCGCCCGTTACGGCACCCAGGCCGACGCGGACGAGATCCGCGACACGGCCGTCGCCCAGCCGCTGCTGGTCGCCGCCGGACTCCTGTCGGCCGCGGCACTCGGTGACATCTCGCCGGGCGCGGTCGCCGGCCACAGCGTCGGCGAGATCACCGCCGCCGCCTTCGCGGGCGTCCTCGACGACGTCTCCGCGCTGACCCTGGTGCGCAAGCGGGGCCTGGCCATGGCCGAGGCCGCGGCGATCACCGAGACCGGGATGTCGGCGCTGCTCGGCGGCGACCCCGAGGTGTCCGTCGCGCACCTGGAGAAGCTGGGCCTGACCCCGGCGAACATCAACGGCGCGGGCCAGATCGTCGCCGCGGGTACGCTGGAGGAGCTCGCCGCGCTGGCCGAGGACAAGCCGGAGGGGGTGCGCAAGGTCGTCCCGCTGAAGGTGGCCGGCGCCTTCCACACGCGTCACATGGCCCCCGCGGTCGACCGGCTGGCCGAGGCCGCCCGGCAGCTCACCCCGGCCGACCCGAAGGTCGCCTACGTCTCCAACAAGGACGGCGGGGCCGTCGTCACCGGCGCCGAGGTGCTCGACCGCCTGGTGGGCCAGGTCGCCAACCCGGTCCGCTGGGACCTGTGCATGGAGACCTTCAAGGAGCTCGGTGCCACCGCGCTCGTCGAGGTGTGCCCCGGCGGCACGCTCACCGGTCTCGCCAAGCGCGCGCTGCCCGGTGTGAAGACGCTGGCGTTGAAGACCCCCGACGACCTCGACGCGGCCCGCGAGCTCATCGCCGAGCACACCCGCGCCTGACGCCCTAAGGAGCCGACCGATCATGTCGAAGATCAAGCCCAGCAAGGGTGCCCCGTACGCGCGCATCCTGGGCGTGGGCGGCTACCGCCCGACGCGGGTGGTGCCCAACGAGGTGATCCTCGAGACGATCGACTCGTCCGACGAGTGGATCCGTTCGCGCTCCGGCATCGAGACCCGGCACTGGGCGTCGCCGGAGGAGACCGTCGCGGCCATGTCGGTCGAGGCCGCCGGCAAGGCGATCGCGGACGCCGGGATCGGCGCCGAGCAGATCGGCGCCGTCGTCGTCTCGACCGTCTCGCACTTCAGCCAGACCCCGGCCGTCGCCACCGAGATCGCCGACAAGCTGGGCACGGACAAGGCCGCCGCCTTCGACATCTCGGCCGGCTGCGCGGGCTTCGGCTACGGCCTCACCCTCGCCAAGGGCATGATCGTCGAGGGATCGGCGGAGTACGTGCTCGTCATCGGCGTCGAGCGGCTGAGCGATCTGACCGACCTGGAGGACCGGGCCACGGCCTTCCTGTTCGGCGACGGCGCGGGCGCTGTCGTGGTGGGCCCCTCGCAGGAGCCCGCGATCGGCCCGACCGTGTGGGGCTCCGAGGGCGACAAGTCCGAGACGATCAAGCAGACCGTCCCGTGGGACCGCTTCAGGATCGGCGACGTGTCCGAGCTGCCGCTGGACAGCGAGGGCAACGTCAAGTTCCCCGCGATCACGCAGGAGGGCCAGGCGGTGTTCCGCTGGGCCGTGTTCGAGATGGCGAAGGTCGCGCAGCAGGCGCTGGACGCGGCCGGGATCAGCCCGGACGACCTGGACGTCTTCATCCCGCACCAGGCCAACGTGCGGATCATCGACTCGATGGTGAAGACCCTGAAACTGCCGGAGCACGTCACGGTCGCCCGTGACATCCGCACCACCGGCAACACCTCGGCCGCCTCGATCCCGCTCGCGATGGAGCGGCTCCTGGCGACCGGGGAGGCGAAGAGCGGCGACACCGCGCT
Source organism: Streptomyces sp. NPDC014864 (assembly GCF_043081525.1). Lineage (NCBI taxonomy): Bacteria > Bacillati > Actinomycetota > Actinomycetes > Kitasatosporales > Streptomycetaceae > Streptomyces > Streptomyces sp. NPDC014864. Next base: position 360,058 of record NZ_JBIBWT010000006.1, on the reverse strand, counting down.
CGTCATCGGCTTCGGGGCGGGTCTCGTCTACGCCGCGACGGTCGTTACCCTCCCCTAGGCACTCCGTGCCGGATCATGCATCCGGAACGGACACGCACCAACCTGCCGCTGCCGCGGCGGGCGCCACACCCTCTGGATATCTACGAAGGAGCGCCGACATGGCCGCCACTCAGGAAGAGATCGTCGCCGGTCTCGCGGAGATCGTGAACGAGATCGCCGGGATCCCCACCGAGGACGTCCAGCTGGACAAGTCCTTCACCGACGACCTGGACGTCGACTCGCTGTCCATGGTCGAGGTCGTCGTCGCCGCCGAAGAGCGCTTCGACGTCAAGATCCCGGACGAGGACGTCAAGAACCTCAAGACGGTCGGCGACGCGACCGACTACATCCTCAAGCACCAGGGCTGATCGACCGATCACCTGGGCTGAGACCCCAGGCCCCGGCCGGTCTCCCGGCCGGCGCCTCGGGCCACCTGCCCCGCCACCCGGCGGTGGCGCCGCTGAATCCTCGTATCCGTTGGAGAAAGAATTCCCGTGAGCCCGACCAATCGCACCGTGGTCGTCACCGGTATCGGCGCAACCACACCGCTGGGTGGCGACGCGGCCTCCACCTGGGAGGGTCTGGTCGCCGGTCGTTCCGGCGTCAAGGCCCTGGACCAGGAGTGGGCCGCGGAACAGGCCGTCCGCATCGCCGCCCCCGTCGCCGTGGAGCCCACCGAGGTCATCCCGCGGCCGCAGGCGCGCCGTCTGGACCGCTCCGCGCAGTTCGCGCTGATCGCCGCCCAGGAGGCCTGGAAGGACGCCGGCTTCGACGGCCGGGCCGGTGAGGACCCGGCCATCGACCCGGACCGGCTCGGCGCGGTCATCGCCTCCGGCATCGGCGGCGTGACGACCCTGCTGGACCAGTACGACGTGCTCAAGGAGAAGGGCGTCCGCCGCGTCTCCCCGCACACCGTGCCCATGCTGATGCCGAACAGCCCGTCCGCCAACGTGGGCCTGCTGGTGGGCGCCCGTGCGGGCGTGCACACGCCGGTCTCCGCCTGCGCGTCGGGCGCCGAGGCCATCGGCTACGCCATCGAGATGATCCGCACCGGCCGCGCCGACGTCGTCGTCGCGGGTGGCACGGAGGCGGCGATCCACCCGCTGCCCATCGCCGCGTTCGGCAACATGATGGCGATGTCCAAGAACAACGACGACCCGCAGGGCGCCTCGCGTCCCTACGACGTGGCCCGCGACGGCTTCGTCATGGGCGAGGGCGCCGGCGTGATCGTCCTGGAGTCCGCCGAGCACGCCGCCAAGCGCGGCGCCCGCGTCTACGCGGAGGCGGTCGGCCAGGGCATCTCCGCCGACAGCCACGACATCGTGCAGCCGGAGCCCGAGGGCCGCGGCATCTCGCACGCCCTGCAGAACCTGCTGGAGCGCACCGGCCTGGACCCGGCCGAGATCGTGCACGTCAACGCGCACGCCACCTCGACGCCGGCTGGTGACATCGCCGAGCTGAAGGCGCTGCGCAAGGTCTTCGGCGACGACGCCGACCACATGGCGGTGTCCGCGACCAAGTCGATGACCGGTCACCTGCTCGGTGGCGCGGGCGGCGTGGAGTCCGTGGCGACCGTGCTGGCCCTGTACCACCGGGTCGCGCCGCCGACCATCAACGTCGAGAACATCGACCCCGAGGCCGAGGCGAACGCGGACGTGGTCCGCGGCGAGGCGCGGAAGCTGCCCGTGGAGGGACGGATCGCCGCGCTGAACGACTCGTTCGGCTTCGGCGGCCACAACGTGGTGCTCGCGTTCCGCACGGTCTGAGACACATCCCCGCACATGCGGAAGGGCCCCCACCGTCCGGTGGGGGCCCTTCCGCATGTCCCGGAGGATCACACCACCTGGTGCAGCCAGCGGACCGGCGCGCCCTCGCCGGCGTACCGGAACGGCTCCAGCTCGTCGTCCCAGGGCTTGCCCAGGAGCTTGGCGATCTCCGCCTCCAGGTCCGTCTCGCCGTGCTGAGACCGCGTCAGGGCGGCGCGCAGCCGGTCCTCGGGGATCAGGATGTCGCCGTGGATGCCGGTGACGGCGTGGAAGATGCCGAGGTCGGGGGTGCAGCTGTAGCGCTCCCCCTCGGCGGTGGGGCAGGGCTCGGCGGTCACCTCGAAGCGCAGCAGGTGCCAGCCGCGCAGCGCGGAGGCGAGCTTGGACGCGGTGCCGGCCTGGCCCTGCCAGGAGAACTCCGAGCGCCAGGTGCCGGGCGCGGCGGGCTGCCGGATCCAGTCGAGGTTGACGCGCGTGCCGAGCACCCCGGCGACGGCCCACTCGACGTGCGGGCACAGCGCGCGCGGCGCGGAGTGCACGTACAGAACTCCACGTGTCGTCACCTGGACCTCCGGGCTGAGCGGGACGTGTTGCGGGCGGGCGGACGGCGGCGGCCTGAGGGCCACGTTGATGGCGAGGCTACCGTGCGGCGGCGCAAGGAGTGTGACGTACCGTCGGTCCGGCGGCCGGGAAACGTCCGCCATTCACCCGGGGGGACGCTTGTACGGGTGCGCGTCGCCGCACCGGGCGGCGCCGGGAACCCCGGCGCGTTGTCATGAGTGGAGAGCACCGCACGCCGACCGAGGGGACCACCAGGGATGCGGAAGCGAAGCGACCGTACGCGGGCCTGCCTCGCCGTCGTGGCGGCGGCGGTCCTGGCGGCCGCGGGATGCGACGCCGGCGGTGGCGGCGCCTCGGGGGACGGCACGAAGGCGGCCCGTCCGTCGTCGCGGCCGGTCCCGGTGTGGGACCGCAGCCCGGACTCGATGGCCGCGGTGGGCGACTCCATCACCCGCGGCTTCGACGCCTGCGCGGTGCTGTCCGACTGCCCCGAGTCGTCCTGGGCGACGGGCAGCGACGCGGCGGTGGACAGCCTGGCCGTACGGCTGCTCGGGGTGACCGGGGCGGCGCGGCGGAGCTGGAACTTCGCGGTGACGGGCGCCCGGATGTCCGACCTGCCCCGGCAGGTCACCGAGGCGGTGCGGCACAGGCCCGAGCTGCTGACCGTGATGGCCGGGGCGAACGACGCCTGCCGGGTCTCCACCGCCGCGATGACGCCGGTCGCGGACTTCCGGGCCTCGTTCCAGGAGGCGATGGACCGCCTGCGCGCGGCGCTGCCGAGGACGCAGGTGTACGTGGCCAGTGTGCCGAACCTGAAGCGGCTGTGGTCGGAGGGCCGGACCAACCCGCTGGGCAAGCAGGTGTGGAGGCTGGGCATCTGCCCGTCGATGCTGGGCGACGCGGACGCACTGGACGCGGCGGCGGTGCGGCGGCGGGACCGGGTGCAGGCCCGGGTGGAGGCGTACAACGAGGTGCTGCGGGACGTCTGCGCCAAGGACCGTCGGTGCCGCTTCGACGGCAACGCGGTCTTCGACTTCCGCTTCGGCACGGAGCAGCTGAGCCAGTGGGACTGGTTCCACCCGAGCCGGAACGGGCAGGCCCGGCTGGCCGAGATCGCCTACCGCACGGTCACCGCGAGGGAGCCTGTGGCCTAGGGCCTCTCGTTCGGATCTTGCCGTGGGTCGCGCACCTCAGAAGGCACCCGCGCCCGAAGCCGGCCTGATCCGAAAGGCAGGCCCTAGGGTTTCCCACATGACTGAACTTTTCGGCACACTTTCCGACGGCACTCCGGTGCACCGCTGGACCCTGGAGCGGGGCGGAGTGCGGGTGCGGGTGCTGTCCTACGGGGGGATCGTGCAGTCGGTCGAGATCCCGGACCGGGACGGCCGCCCGGCGGACGTGGTGCTGGGCTTCCCCGGTCTCGACGGCTATCTGGACCACCCCGGGCCGTACTTCGGCGCCCTGGTCGGCCGGTACGCGAACCGGATCGCCGGGGGCCGCTTCATCCTGGACGGGCGCGCCCACACGCTCGCCCGCAACGACGGGGACAACTCGCTGCACGGCGGCGAGCGCGGCTTCGACAAGCGTGTGTGGGAGGTGACCCCGGTCGCGCACGGCGTGCGCCTGAGCCGGGTCAGCCCGCACGGCGAGGAGGGCTTCCCGGGCCGGCTGGAGGTCACGGCGACGTACACGCTCGACGAGGCGGGCGCGCTGCGCATCGCCTACGAGGCGGTCACGGACGCGCCGACCGTCGTCAACCTGACGAACCACTCCTACTGGAACCTGAGCGGCTCGGGCGACACCGCCGGCCACGCGCTGCGGCTCGCCGCCTCCCGCTACACGCCGGTCGGCGCCGGGCTGATCCCGACCGGCGGACCGCAGGAGGTGGCGGGGACGCGCTTCGACTTCCGGCAGGCCCGTGGGGCCGGCTCCGGCTACGACCACAACTTCGTCCTCGACAAGGGCGTCACCAAGGCGCCCGAGGAGGTCGCGGAGCTGCACGACCCGGCGTCCGGGCGGGTCCTGACGGTGGCGACGACCGAACCCGGCATCCAGGTCTACACCGCCGACCACCTCGGCGCCCCTTTCACCCCGGGCGCGGGCATCGCCCTGGAGACCCAGCACTTCCCGGACTCCCCGAACCGGCCGGAGTTCCCGAGCACCGAGCTGCGGCCCGGCGAGGTGTACCGCTCGGAGACGGTGTACGGCTTCGGGGTACGCGCGGCCGGCCGCGCCCGACCCGCGAGCGCCCGCCCCACCGGCGCCTGACCCACGGGCAGCCCCGGTCCGGGTGTCAGGTCCCGGACCGGGGCTGCCCGTGGGCGGACTTGTCCCGGATCAGACGTTAATCGCCGTACCGGCCCGGCGTCCGGTGATCGGGCTCCGCGCGGCAACCTCGTACGAACCCTTCACACGCGCCCACGAGTTCGTTTCCTCGCCCCGGGCCATGAAGGCAGGGGCCGACTGCCCCGGGGCCGCACGGCACGCCCGGGCCGTCCGCCCGCCCCGCCTTCCTGATCACGCCCCATGGCGTCCCTCCCTTCCGTCACGCGATACTGCGGCCGTCCGGCGGTACGCGCCCCACGGCGACGGAAGGACCTGAACCCCCTTGACATCTCTGCCTGTTCGGATCGGCGTGCTCGGCCTGGCACTGCTGGCCGGCCTCACCACCTCCCCCACCGCGACGGCGGCCGCAGCGGGTCGGGCTCCCGCACCGACCGCCGAGGAGCGGCGGCTCGAGCAGGCCGTGCCCCAGGAGATCCTCGGACGGTCCGGCTTCGACGCGGTGGCCGACGGCTTCGCCCGCGACCTCGGGCGCGTGCGCTCCTCCGCGCAGGCCCGCCGGGTCGTCGTACGCGAGGGGACCGCCCTGTGGCGGCGGGCGGTGGACCGGGCGCAGGGGCGCGGGCCGCTGCGCGGGGACCTCAGCCGGGACGACGACCGGCCGCTGTACTGGGCCCGGTTGGCGATGACGCGTCAGGTGCGCACCTGGCAGCCGGAGTTCGGCCTCACCGACAACCAGCGGGACGGTCTGCTGGACGTGCTGGAGCGCACCTCCCGGGGGCAGACCGACCTCGGCCGGCCGCGGGTGGGGGGCGAGAGAAGGGTCCTGGTCACCGGTTTCGACCCGTTCACCCTGGACCGGGACATCCGGATCTCCAACCCGTCCGGTGCCACCGCGCTCACCCTCGACGGCACACTGATCCGGACGGACCGGGGCCCGGCGCGCGTCGAGACCGTCGTGTTCCCGGTGCGCTGGGGGGACTTCGCTGAGGGCACGGTGGAGCGGACGCTGCGGCCGTACCTGCCGGGGGCGGATCTGTTCGCGACCGTGAGCCAGGGGCGGGTCGGGCGGTTCGACGTCGAGCGCACCAACGGAGCCTGGCGCGGCGGCTTCCCCGACAACGACGAGGTCGGCAGCACCGGGACCGTCCCGGTGGCCGATCCCGCCTCGCAGCCGCAGTGGACGACCACCACGCTGCCGTACCGGGAGATCGCGGCCGCGGAGACCGGGCGCTTCCCGGTGTACGACCACACCTCCGTGACCGAGATCCCGGCGGGCGGCGGCGATCCCGTGGTGCGGCCGGACGGTCCGACCCCCGGCTCGACGGCCCGCGCCGGAGGCGGCGGCGACTACCTCTCCAACGAGATCGCCTACCGGGCGACCCTGCTCCGGGACCGGCTGGGCCTGCGCGGCACGCTGCCCGGCGGCCATGTGCACACGCCGGTGCTCCAGTTCGGGGCCGGGAACACCGACCCGGCGACGGGCACGGTCACCGATCCGGAGTTCGTGCGCAACCGGCTGGACATCATCGCGCAGGTGCGGGCGATCCTGACCGTGGCGCTGAACGCGACGGCGGAACCGGCGACGGGCGCGGTGGACGCGAGGGGCGCGACGGCGGCACCGGCGTCCGCGCCGTAGCGGCGGGGCGAGGCGGGCTCAGCGGTCCGTCCCGGCCTCCGCCTCGCTGTCGGCGGCGGCCTCCCGCTCCTGCGCGACGCCGTCGGTTATCGCCTCCCCCAGCAGGTCGCGGGCGAGCAGGGTCGCGCCCGCGACCGCGCCCGGCATCAGCAGCACCGCGACGAACGGGACCAGGAAGGCGAGGGCCAGCGGTGTGCCGAAGCCCCAGACCAGCGTGCGGCGGGAGCGCAGGAGGGCGAGGCGGGCGCGCAGGTCGACGCCCCGGCGCTGCAGGGCGACGGAGGCCAGTTCCTCGGTGAGGAAGAAGCCCGTCACGAAGAAGCCGACCACCGGGATCACGGTCTGGCCGACGAACGGCAGGAAGCCGAGGGCGAACAACAGGATCCCCCACACCGCGGCGCGGAGGACGATGCGGAGGCTGTCGCGGGCCGAGATCCACAGTTCGCGCCAGAGCGGCAGGCCCGACTCCGGCGCGGTGCCGTCGGGCGAGACGTCGCGGTCGACCGTCTCGGAGAGGTTCTCGTAGAAGGGCTGGCCGACCAGCAGGGTGACCGCGGTGAAGGTGACCACCGCGAGGAGCAGGCCGAGGGCGAAGAGCACGGCGGTGAGGAAGCCGCGGAAGAGGCCGAGCCAGGGGCCCGGCCAGCCGTCGGCGAAGGGGGTGGCCCAGGTGACGGCGTCCTCGCCCCACAGGGCGAGCGCGACGAGCGCCGCCGTGTAGAGGACCAGGGTGATCAGGCCCGGAAGCAGGCCGAAGCCGTACGACTTTCCGTGCCGGGCCATCCAGCGCTGGCCGTCCACGAGATACCGGAAACCCGCCCCAAGATCGCGCATGGGCGGAACTTTACCGAGGCGCGCCGGCACCGGGGCGGGCCGGTGTCACGACCGTCGCCCAACCGTCTCCGGTCCGTGGCCGGCCGTATCCGCCCTGTGCCCGGCCGCCGCCCCCGACACCCCGGCCGGCGGCGCGGTTGAGTCGATCGGGGGCGCCTCGCCGTACCGGAGCAGGGAACCCCCCACGGTGTCAGCAGCGGCAGCGGTCAGGTTGAGGAGAGCGGATGACCCAGGAGATCCACGGCGCCGTCGCCGACGGCTACGAACCGGTGCGGGAGGAGTTCGCCGCCTTCGCGGCGGAGGAACGTCCGGACTACGAGGGGCAGTTGTGCGCCTACGTGCACGGCCGCAAGGTCGTCGATCTGTGGGCCGGGGCGGCGGACGACGGCGGCTCGCTGTACGGGGTGCACGCGTCGACCAAGGGCGCCGCCCATCTCGTGGCCGCCCTGCTCGTGCAGGACGGCACGCTGGAGCTGGACCGCAAAGTCACGTACTACTGGCCGGAGTTCGGGGCCGAGGGCAAGGGATCGGTGACCCTGCGGGACCTGATCACGCACCGGGCGGGACTGGTGGGCACCGACACCGGGTTCACGCTCGCCGAGCTTGCCGACGACCGGGTGGTCGCCGAACGCCTCGCCGACCAGCGGCCGTTCTGGCGGCCCGGCACCGCGTTCGGCTACCACGCCCTGGTCCTCGGCGCGCTCACCGGTGAGGTCGTGCGGCGCGCGACCGGCCGGACGATCCAGGAGCTGCACGAGGAGCGGGTCCGCGCCCCGTACGGCCTGGACTTCTTCCTCGGCCTGCCCGCCTCGCAGGAACCCCGCTTCCGCACCACGCAGCCGATGGCGCCGACCCCGAAGCAGCGGGCGCTGCTGGAGGAGCTGCCCGGCGGGCCGCACTCGCTCTCCTCCATCGCCTTCAACCGGCAGGGGCCCGAACCGACCGACCTGGAGACCCTGCCCAACGAGCGCGTGATCCGCTCCCGGGGTCCGGCCTCGGTCGGCGGGGTGGCCTCCGCGCGCGGTCTGGCCGGGCTGTACGCGGCGGCGATCAGCGAGGTCGACGGGAAGGCGCCGCTGCTGAAGCCGGACACGGTCGCGGAGTTCGGGCAGTTCCACTCCGCCGGGTACGACCTGGTGGACCGGTGCCACAGGTCGTACGGGCTGGGCTTCCAGGCGACGGCGGACACGTGGCATCCGTTCCTGGGCGCCGGCGCCGTCGGGCACAGCGGCGCGGCCGGCTCACAGGCCTTCGCCGACCCGGCGAGCGGCCTCGCCTACGGCTACACCCGCCGCCGGTCCGCCTTCCCCGGCGGTGCGGCCCCGGAGAACGACAGGCTGGCCCGCGCGGTGCTCCGGGCGGCCCTCACCGGGTGAGGGCCGCGCCGCCGGGTCGGGGCCCGGCGGCCGTCGGGGCCGGACGGCCGTCCAGGCCCGGCGACCGTGAGCCCGGGAATCCTCACGGCCCGGCGACCGTCAGAGCTTGACGATCATCTTTCCGGTGTTGTCGCCGCGCAGGACGCCGAGGAAGGCCTCCAGGGTGTTCTCGACGCCCTCGACCACCGTCTCGCGGTACTTCAGCTCGCCGGAGCGGACCCAGGGGCCGACCTCTCCCACGAACTGGGGCTGGAGGTCGTAGTGGTCGCCGACGAGGAAGCCCTCGATGCGGCCGCGGGTCTGGATCAGGCGGGCGAGGTTGCGCGGACCGGGGGCGGGCTCGGTGTTGTTGTAGACCGAGATCATCCCGCAGACCGCGATCCGGCCGCCCTGGTTGAGGGAGCCGATGGCGGCCTCCAGGTGGTCGCCGCCGACGTTGTCGAAGTAGACGTCGATCCCGTCGGGAGCGGCGGCGCGCAGCTGCTCGGCGACCGGGCCGTTCCTGTAGTTGAAGGCGGCGTCGAAGCCGTACTCCTCGACCAGGAGCTTGACCTTTTCGTCGGAACCGGCGGAGCCGATCACGCGTGAGGCGCCCTTGAGGCGGGCGATCTGGCCGACCTGGCTGCCCACGGCGCCCGCCGCGCCCGAGACGAACACGACGTCGCCCTCCTTGAAGGCGGCGGTGCGCAGCAGGCCCGCGTAGGCGGTGAGGCCGGTCATGCCGAGCACACCGAGGTACGTCGACAGGGGCGCGGCCTCGGGGTCGACCTTGACGGCGTGCTGGGCGTCCGCGGCGGCGTACTCGCGCCAGCCGCCGAAGTGCAGCACGTGGTCGCCGACGGCGATCCCCTCGGCGCGGGAGGCGACGACCTCGCCGACCGCGCCGCCCTGCATGACCTTGCCCAGTTCGAAGGGGGCGACGTACGACTTGGCCGCCGACATCCTGCCGCGCATATAGGGGTCCACGGAGAGGTACTCGTTCCGTACGAGGACCTGGCCCTCGCGCGGCTGCGGGAGCTCGGCCTCGACCAGGGCGAAGTCCTCCGGCTTCGGCCACCCGACCGGGCGGCTGAGCAGGTGCCATTCACGGCTGACGGCGGGCAGCGTGGGGGTGTCGGACATGGTGCCTCTCCTCGGTGCGGACGGCAAATGTTTCAGTACCTGAAACAACCATGCTCCTTAATATTTCAGGATGTCAAGCAAGGGGGTATTCTGACGGCCATGGCCACACCACCGAAGACCCGCCGCCCCGACGCGCTGACCATGGAGGTCGTCGAGCTCATCGGGGACGTCGTGGCCCGGTTCTACGAGGACTACGAGGAAGCCGCCGGGGAGCACGCGCTGACGGGACCCCAGGCGCGGCTGCTGAGCCTGCTGTCGCTGGAGCCGCTGCCGATGCGCAGGCTGGCGCAGAAGCTGAAGTGCGAGCCGTCCAACGTCACCGGGATCGTGGACCGGCTGGAGGCGCGGGGGCTGGCGGAGCGGCGGCCGGACCCGGCCGACCGGCGGGTGAAGGTGGCGGCGGCGACGGAGGAGGGCCGCCGGGTCGCCCGTGACCTGCGCGAGGGGCTGCGCTTCGCGCGCGAGCCGCTGGCCGGGCTCTCCGACGAGGAGCGCCTGTCGCTGCGGGACCTGCTGCGCCGGATGCTGGAGGCCTGAGCCGGCCCGAGCCGGGTGGGCCGGGAAAGCCTCTTCAGGCCTCAGGTCTCAGACCTCAGGAACGGCCGGGACCCTCCCACCCCTCAGGAACACCACCACAGGATCCGTTTGCACGTCTTCGTCGGCGAGGGCTGCGGGCTCGGGTCCGACGAGGTCGGCCCGCTGGTCGGGGTCGCCGTGGGCTGCGGTGCCGACGTGGTCGCCGGGGCGGCCGTCGCGCCCGTGCCGGATGTCGCCGTGGCCGACTGCCGCGGGTCGCCCGTCGTACTCGCCTCGGGCTTCGGCGTCTCGGACTTGGCGGACTTCGACGACGACGGCGAGGCCGACGCGTCCGGCGACGCCGTGCCCGCACTCGCCCCCGCGCTTGCGGCGCCGCCCGTCGGGCGGGCGGTCCCGCCCTTGCCGTCGGACGCGCCGCCGTCCGCCGCGTCGCCCCCCGCCGCCGCGGGTTCCGTGTGGGAGAAGCCCGGCAGGCCCGGCGCGTCGACGCCGAGTTCGGCCAGCCCCAGTCCGCTCGCCGCCAGCACGAGACCGGCGGTGATCACCACGGTCCGCCGCCTGCGCCTGCGGTGCGCGGCGGCCTTGCGGTCGCGGCGGCTCGCGGCCGCGCCGACCGGGCCCTCGTCGTCACGCCCGCGCGCCCTGCGTCCCGCCCTGCCCTGCTCCCGGCGCCGGGCCGCCCGCCCCTGCGGCTCGTCGTGGCCGTCGTCGTCGTGGCCGTCGTCGCCGTAACCGTCGTCGTAGCCGTCGTCGCCGTGGCCGTCGTCGCTGTAGCCGTCGTCGCCGTAACCGTCGCCGGCGTCGCGCCCGGCGTCGTCCGGGTCGTCCTCGGCGCGGGCCCCGGCATCGCCCCCGGGGTGCGCGAAGCCACCGTTCGCGTGCCGCTGTTCGGGGGTGTACGCCGCCGGGCGCTCGTCCGCCGCAGGCGCGTACACGGCGAGGCTCTGGGCGGGTGCGCCGCACCCCGGGCAGGCGAGGGCGCCGTTCAGGTGCCGTCGGCACGGGTGGCAGTAGTCCATGACGCGGGAAGACTAAGTTCCCGGTAGATAACGTTCCTAGGCACCTTTGTGAAGGTTCTGTGGGGGACCGGAAGAGCTCCGGAAAGACTGGCCGAAACCGTACTGGCGCGACCCATTGACACCCCCCTCGCCACCTCCTTACTGTCACGCCAGCATTTCGAACAGGTGACGAAATATCGAACATCCGAGAGGCAACCGCCGTGCGTATCACCGGAATCAGCACACACGTGGTCGGGACGCCGTGGCGCAACCTGACGTACGTACAGGTGCACACCGACGAGGGGATCACGGGAGTCGGCGAGACCCGGATGCTGGGCCACACCGACGCGCTGATCGGCTACCTGCGGGAGGCCGAGGCCAATCACATTCTCGGATCCGACCCGTTCGCGGTCGAGGACCTCGTCCGCCGGATGAAGTACGGCGACTACGGCCGTGCGGGTGAGATCGTGATGTCCGGCATCGCGGTCGTGGAGACGGCGTGCTGGGACATCAAGGGCAAGGCCCTCGGCGTCCCCGTCTGGCAACTGCTCGGCGGCAGCGTCACCGACCGGGTGAAGGCGTACGCCAACGGCTGGTACACCACCGAGCGGACCCCGGAGGCCTACCACAAGGCCGCCCAGGAGGTCGTCGCCCGCGGCTACCGGGCCCTGAAGATCGACCCCTTCGGCACCGGGCACTTCGAACTCGACCACGAGCAGACCCTGTACTCCGTCTCGCTCATCGAGGCCGTCCGGGACGCCATCGGCCCGGAGGCCGAGCTGATGCTGGAGATGCACGGCCGCTTCTCCCCCGCCACCGCCGTCCGGCTGGCCCGGGAGATGGCCCCCTTCAAGCCGGCCTGGCTGGAGGAGCCGGTCCCGCCGGAGAACCTCAAGGCCCTGGAGAAGGTCGCCGCCAAGGTGGACATCCCGGTCGCCACCGGTGAGCGCATCCACGACCGCATCGAGTTCCGCGAGCTGTTCGAGAGCCAGTCCGTGGACATCATCCAGCCCGACGTCGGCCACATCGGCGGCATCTGGGAGACCCGGAAGCTGGCCGCCACCGCCGAGACCCACTACATGCTGGTGGCCCCGCACAACGTGGGCGGCCCGGTCCTCACCGCGGCCTCGCTGCAAGTCGGCTTCACCACCCCGAACTTCAAGGTCCTGGAGCACTTCAACGACTTCGCGGACGCGGAGATCAAGAAGGTGGTCAAGGGCGCCCCGCAGGTCGTCGACGGCTACTTCCACCTCTCCGACGCGCCGGGCCTCGGCGTCGAGCTGGACACCGACGCGGCCGCCGAGTTCCCGCAGCAGCAGGCCCGGTTCGACCTGTGGGCCGAGGGCTGGGAGCAGCGCAGGCCGAAGGGGTCGCAGTGAGCACCGCCGTCGTCGTCGAGGGGCCGGGCGAGCACCGGCTCGCGGACCACACCCCGCGCGACCCCGGACCGGGCGAGGCACTGGTCGCGGTGCACGCCGTCGGGATCTGCGGCAGCGACCGCGAGGTGTACCAGGGCAACCGGCCCGAGGGGTACGTCCGTTACCCGCTGACCCCGGGCCACGAGTGGTCCGGCACGGTGCGGGCGGTCGGCGCCGGGGTGCCGGCGGACCTGGTGGGCCGCAAGGTCGTCGGTGAGGGCTTCCACAACTGCCAGGTCTGCGACCGCTGCCACGCGGGCGAGACGACCCTGTGCACGGCCGGGTACGAGGAGACGGGCTTCACCCAGCCGGGTGCGATGGCCGGGACCCTCACCCTGCCGGCCCGGCTGCTGCACGTCCTGCCCGGGGACGCCGATCTGACCACCGCCGCCCTCCTGGAGCCGGCCGCCTGTGTCGCGGCCGCCGCGATCAGGGCGAACGCCCGGCCCGGCGAGCGCGTGGCCGTGGTCGGCACCGGCACCCTCGGGATGTTCGCCGTGCAGTTCCTGAAGGCCGGCTCCCCCGCCGAGCTGCTGGTCGTCGGTACCCGTACCGACCGGGAGGCGCTGTCGCGGCGGTTCGGGGCCACCGACTTCCGCACCAGGGACCGGGAACTCCCGGACGACATCGACGTCGTGATCGAGACCGCCGGCTCGGCGGACGCGGCACGGCTGGCCGCCTCCCTGCTCAGGCGGGGCGGGCGGCTGGTCCTGACGGGCATCCCGGCGCCGGGCGCCGAGGGGCTGGACCCGGCCGACCTGGTGGTGCGGCAGCTGGAGGTGCACACCGTCTTCGGGGCACCGCCGGCCGCCTGGGCGCACACGGTACGGGTGTTCGGGGCCGGACTGCTCGATCCGCTGCCGCTCGTCACCCATGAGCTGCCGCTCGCCGGGTTCTCGCAGGCCATCGAGCTGGTCGGGTCCGGCGACCCGAAGGTCGGCAAGGTCCTGCTCCGCCCCTAGGCCCCTCCTCCCCAAGCCCTTTTCCGCCCCTGGCCGTGCGCCGGTCACGGCGCGACCTGACGGCGCCGTGACCGGCGTGCGCACCCTGCTCGACGCACGCCCAGAGACGCGAACCTTGTACGAAATACCGAACATGAAGGACGACTCGTGACCGACGCTTCCGCCACGGCAGCCCGCAGACCCGGTGAACCGGCGCTTGCCGCGCTCGGCCTGGGCGCCCCCGCCCCCGACCCCGCCGACGCCTCGCCCCACACCTTCCCCGGCGGTGGCCGCTGGCGCACCGAGGTCCCCTCGTGCGAGGGGCCCGAGGCACTGGCGGTGGTGCTGAAGGAGTCCTCGCGGTTGGACGTGCCGATCCACCGGATCAGCCAGGGAAGCGGCGTGTGGATGCTGACCGACGCCGAGATCATCGAGATGGTGGAGGCCACCGCCGAACGCGCCATCGAGCTGTGCCTGTTCACCGGCCCGCGCGGCACCTGGGACATCGGCGGCTCGGTGCGCTCCGACTCGCGCGGCGCGGGCCTCAGGGCGCGCGGCCACGACGCCGTCGCCGGGTGCGTCGAGGACGCCGTACGGGCCACGGAGCTGGGCGTGAAGTGCCTGCTGGTGGCCGACGAGGGCGTGCTGTGGACGCTGCACCGGGCGCGCGCGACGGGCATCATCCCGGCCGACACCACGCTCAAGGTGTCCGCGCTGATCGGACCGGTGAACCCGGCGTCGTACGCGGTCTTCGAGCGGCTGGGCGCGGACTCCGTCAACGTGCCCAGCGACCTGACGCCCGATCACCTCACGGAGATCCGCCGGGTCTCCGCCGCCCCCATGGACATGTACATCGAGGCCCCCGACGATCTCGGCGGCTATGTGCGGATGTACGAGGTCGCCGAGCTCATCCGGCGCGGCGCACCGCTCTATCTGAAGTTCGGGCTGTCCAAGGCGCCCGGGATCTACCCCTACGGACACCATCTGCGGGAGCTGACCCTGGCCACCGCCCGGGAGCGGGTGCGGCGCGGCCGGCTCGCCCTGGACCTGCTCGCCCGGCACGGCGCGGACGGCGGCATGGCGCCGCTCGGCTCGCGGCTGCCCGGCGCGCTGAAGCGATTCGACACCCCCTCATAACGTTCCGGAAACGCGGCTTCACACAAGCCCACAGAGCCGCGCACAATCCCACACAACCATTCTCGGTCGCCCATCCCCGCACTGCCCCCGGAGCGTCCTCGCCCCGCAGACCGAGCCGTGCACACACATCAAGGATGATGATCATGCGCAATGGCAGAGCCGTCCTCGTCGCGACAGCCGCAGCCGCCTCCCTCGCCCTGACCCTGTCCGCCTGCGGGCAGAACAGCCAGGGCGGCAGCAAGGAGGACAAGGGGAGCGCCAAGGGGGGCACCATCGGCATCGCGATGCCGACCAAGTCCTCCGAGCGCTGGATCGCCGACGGCAAGAACGTCGTCAAGGACCTGCAGTCCAAGGGGTACAAGACCAAGCTGGTCTACGGCGAGGACGACCCGGACACCCAGGTCTCCCAGATCGAGAACCTGATCACCCAGGGCGTCAAGGGCCTGATCGTCGCGGCCATCGACAACAAGTCCCTGAACAACGTGCTCCAGGAGGCCGCGGACGCCCACATCCCGGTCATCTCCTACGACCGGCTGATCCTCGGCAGCAAGAACGTCGACTACTACGCCTCCTTCGACAACGAGAAGGTCGGCCGGCTCCAGGCCGGCTACATCGTCGACAAGCTCGGCCTGAAGAACGGCAAGGGCCCCTTCAACATCGAGCTGTTCGCCGGTTCCAACGACGACAACAACACCAAGTACTTCTTCAACGGCGCGATGAGCGTCCTCAAGCCGTACATCGACAGCAAGAAGCTGGTCGTCCGCTCCGGCCAGACCGCGCTGAACCAGGTCACCACCCTGCGCTGGGACGGCGCCACCGCCCAGAAGCGCATGGACGACGTCCTCACCTCCGCCTACAAGAGCCAGCGGGTCGACGCGGTCCTGTCGCCCTACGACGGAATCTCCATCGGCATCCTGTCGGCGCTGAAGTCGGACGGCTACGGCTCCAAGAGCAAGCCGCTGCCGGTCCTCACCGGCCAGGACGCCGAGCTGGCCTCGGTGAAGTCGATCATCGCCGGCCAGCAGACACAGACCGTCTACAAGGACACCCGCAAGCTCGCCGAGGTCGCCTCGACGATGGTGGACGACGTGCTGAACGGCAAGAAGCCGCAGGTCAACGACACGAAGACCTACGACAACGGCACCAAGGTCGTGCCCGCCTACCTGCTCCAGCCGGTGAGCGTCGACAAGGCCAACTACGAAGAGGTCCTGGTCAAGGGCGGCTACTACACCGAGGCCGAGCTCAGGTAATCCCGCCGCAGCCAACCGACCGCACACGACTGGAAGGCACGACCATGGCGGGACCCGTCCTGGAGATGCGCTCGATCGTCAAGACCTTTCCCGGTGTCAAGGCACTGTCGGACGTCACACTGACGGTCCGTCAGGGCGAGGTCCACGCCATCTGCGGGGAGAACGGCGCCGGAAAGTCCACCTTGATGAAGGTGCTCTCCGGCGTCCATCCGCACGGCACCTACGAGGGCGAGATCCTCTTCGACTCGGAGGTCTGCCACTTCAAGGACATCCGGGCGAGCGAGCACCGCGGCATCGTGATCATCCACCAGGAGCTGGCGCTGGTGCCGTATCTCTCCATCGCCGAGAACATCTTCCTCGGCAACGAACACGCCACGCGCGGGTTCATCAACTGGAACGACACCCTCAGGCACGCCACCGAACTGCTGCGCCGCGTGGGCCTGGACGAGCACCCCGAGACCCGGGTCGCCGACATCGGCGTGGGCAAGCAGCAGCTGGTGGAGATCGCCAAGGCGCTGTCCAAGCAGGTGAAGCTGCTCATCCTGGACGAGCCGACCGCGGCTCTCAACGACGGGGACAGCGGCAAGCTCCTCGACCTCATCCTGGAGTTGAAGAAGCAGGGCATCACCTCGATCATCATCTCCCACAAGCTCAACGAGATCCGCAGGGTCGCCGACTCGGTGACCATCCTGCGCGACGGCCGCACCATCGAGACGCTGGACGTGAAGGCGCCCGGGACCACCGAGGAGCGGATCATCTCCGGCATGGTCGGCCGCGACCTCGACCACCGCTTCCCCGAGCGCACCCCGCACCACCCGGAGGAGGGCGCGGCCCCGGCGCTGGAGATCCGCGGCTGGACCGTGCTCCACCCGATCGACCGGCAGCGCAAGGTCGTCGACGACGTGTCGATCGAGGTGCGGCGCGGGGAGATCGTCGGCATCGCCGGCCTGATGGGCGCCGGCCGCACCGAGCTGGCGATGAACGTCTTCGGACGCGCCTACGGCCGGTACGCGGGCGGCACGGTCCTCAAGGACGGCAGGAAGATCCGTACGAGGACCGTCGCCGAGGCGGTCGGCCACGGGATCGCCTACGTCACCGAGGACCGCAAGCACTACGGCCTCAACCTCATGGACACCATCCACCGGAACATCTCGCTCACCGCGCTGCGGAAGGTCGCCCGGCGGGGCGTGGTCGACGAGCACGAGGAGCGGCAGGTCGCCGAGGGCTACCGCACGTCCATGAACATCAAGGCGCCGACCGTCTTCGAGCCGGTGGGCAAGCTGTCCGGCGGCAACCAGCAGAAGGTCGTCCTCAGCAAGTGGATCTTCGCGGGTCCGGACGTGCTGATCCTGGACGAGCCCACGCGCGGCATCGACGTGGGCGCCAAGTACGAGATCTACACGGTCATCGACCAGCTGGCCGCCCAGGGCAAGGCGGTCGTCTTCATCTCCTCCGAGCTGCCCGAGCTGCTCGGCATGTGCGACCGCATCTACACGATGGCCGCCGGACGGCTGACCGGTGAGGTGCCGCGGGCCGAGGCCACGCAGGAAGCGCTGATGCGTCGGATGACGAAGGACACCCAGGACAAAGAGGTGGTAACGCGATGAGCACCGATGTGACCGCCAAGACCCCGGCCCCCGCGCCGCCGGGCGGCAGCGGGCCGGCCGCGGACGGGGGCCTGCTCCGGCTGATGCTGGACGGCCTGCGCCGCAACATGCGCCAGTACGGGATGCTGCTCGCGCTCGGCCTGATCGTCGTCCTCTTCGCCGTCTGGACGGACGGGGACCTGCTGCTGCCGCGCAACGTCTCCAACCTGGTGCTGCAGAACAGCTACATCCTGATCCTCGCGATCGGCATGATGCTGGTGATCATCGCCGGGCACATCGACCTGTCGGTCGGCTCGCTCACCGCCTTCGTGGGCGCGTTCGCCGCCGTGCTGACGGTGCAGCACGGGATGACCTGGCCGCTCGCCGTGGTGCTGTGCCTGCTGGTGGGCGCGGTCGCGGGCTCCGTGCAGGGCTTCCTGATCGCGTATCTCGGCATACCGTCGTTCATCGTCACCCTCGCCGGGATGCTGCTCTTCCGCGGTCTGACGGAGATCCTGCTCAAGGGGCAGACCCTCGGCCCGTTCCCGGACGGCCTGCAGAACCTCGGCAACGGCTTCCTGCCGGAGGTCGGCCCGACCACCAACTACCACAACCTCACACTGCTCCTCGGCCTCGTGCTCATGGCGGCCGTGGTGTGGCAGGAGGTGCGCGACCGGCGCCGGCAGCAGGAGTTCTCCCTCGACGTGCTGCCCGGACGGCTGTTCGCTCTGAAGCTGGTCGCCCTGGTCTCCGCGATCCTCACCCTCACCCTGCTGCTCGCCAGCTACAAGGGCGCGCCGGTCGTCCTCATCATCCTGGGCGCGCTGGTGGTCGGGTACGGCTACGTGATGCGCAACGCCGTCTTCGGCCGCCACATCTACGCCATCGGCGGCAACCTGCCGGCGGCGAAGCTGTCCGGCGTCAAGGACAAGCGGGTCACCTTCCAGGTCTTCCTGAACATGGGCGTGCTCGCGGCCCTGGCGGGTCTGGTGGTCGCGGCCCGGCTGAACGCGGCCTCGCCGAAGGCGGGCGTCAACTTCGAACTCGAGGCGATCGCCTCGTCGTTCATCGGCGGCGCGTCCATGAGCGGCGGTGTGGGCACCGTTCTCGGCGCGATCATCGGCGGTCTCGTGCTCGGTGTCCTCAACAACGGCATGAACCTCCTCAGCGTCGGCACGGACTGGCAGCAGGTCATCAAGGGCCTGGCGCTGCTGGTGGCGGTCGGCTTCGACGTGTGGAACAAGCGCAAGTCCGGTGCGTGAGCGGCACGGGCCCGGCCGTCCGGCGGGGCCCGGCCTCCCGCGCCGTGTTGAACGGCGTCCCCCGCCCCTGCGTATGTAAGGGCGGCCCGTGCTCCCCCGCACGGGCCACCCGAAGACGACGGGCCCGGCTGTCCCCCCGGCCGGGCCCGCCCCATACGGAGGTTCCATGACCGGCAACGTCACCTCGCTGTTCCGCGGCAACGCGGCCCACAGCCCGTCGATGGCGGCGCTGGCGCGAGAGGGCGACGGAGCCGGACCGGTGGACTTC
The DNA here is from genome assembly GCF_043081525.1 of Streptomyces sp. NPDC014864. Classification (NCBI taxonomy): domain Bacteria; kingdom Bacillati; phylum Actinomycetota; class Actinomycetes; order Kitasatosporales; family Streptomycetaceae; genus Streptomyces; species Streptomyces sp. NPDC014864. Next base: position 341,041 of record NZ_JBIBWT010000006.1, on the reverse strand, counting down.
TGCATTCCGTGCAACCCGTACTTCCCCACCCCCGAGATGTTCGAGGAGATGGCGGCCCGGCTGCGGGACATCATCACGTACTACCCGAGCAGCGCGGACACCATCGCGGCCGAGCTGTGCGGTCTGCTCCAACTGCCGCCCCAGTGCGTGGCGATGGGCAACGGCTCGACCGAGCTGATCACCTGGCTCGACCACCTGATGGTCCGTGAGTCCCTCGCGATCCCCGTGCCCACCTTCGGCCGCTGGACCGACCAGCCCATGGAGACCGGCAAGCGGGTGGACATGTTCCCGCTCCAGGAGTCCAGCGGGTTCGCCCTGGACCTCGCGCAGTACGCCGAGTTCATCCGCAAGCGGGGCACCCGGGTCGCGGTGATCTGCAACCCGAACAACCCCGACGGCGGCTTCCTGCACCGGCAGAACGTGGTTCAGTTCATGGACGCCATGGCCGATCTGGACCTCGTCGTCGTCGACGAGTCGTTCCTGGAGTTCGCGGACGCCGAGGCCGAACCCAGTGTGGTCCAGGAGGCGATGCTGCGCCCGAACGTGGTCGTGCTGCGCAGCCTCGGCAAGAACTTCGGGCTGCACGGCGTCCGCTTCGGCTACCTGGTCGCCAATCCGGCGCTGGCGGGCCGGGTCCGCGCGATGCTGCCGAAGTGGAACCTCAACTCCTTCGCCGAGCACGTGGTGTTCATGCTGAGGGAGAACGGCGCGGAGTACGAGCAGAGCCTCCAGCAGGTGCGCCGCGACCGCCTGGAGATGGCCAGCCACCTCTCCGCGCTGCCCGGTCTGACGGTCTACCCGTCGCAGGGCAACTTCCTCTTCGTGCGCCTGCCCGTGGGTGCCGAGGGCACCGTGGTCCGCGACCGGCTGCTCACCGAGCACCGGATCCTGGTCCGCGAGTGCGGCAACAAGATCGGTTCGTCCAGCCGCTTCCTGCGTCTCGTGGTGCGCCCCCAGGTGGACGTGCGTCGCCTGGTGTCCGGCCTGGAGTCGGTGCTCTACGGGACCAGGAGGGGAGCCGCCGTATCCGAGCTGGGTACCGGGACCACCTACAGCTCGGGTACGGCGGCGGTGGACCGCCTGATGAACGAGACCAACGGGGCCGGCGTGCGGGAGCTGGCCGATCAGGCCGCCGCGGCCGGCGCCTCCCCGGGGATCGCCGCCGCCCCGGGCCCCGGCACCGGCATGCCGCTCCCCGCCGCCGCGCCGACGCCCGGTGGGATGCCGATGCCGGCGGCGGCCCGCCCCGCCCCCCAGCCACCGACTCCCGCCCCGGCGCCCGCTCCGATGCCGATGCCGATGCCGGCTCCGGCTCCGGCTCCGGCTCCGGCTCCGGCTCCGGCTCCGGCTCCGGCTCCGGCTCCGGCTCCGGCTCCGGCTCCGATGCAGCCTCTGGCCCCCGCGGCGGCCCAGCAGATGCCGGGTCCGATGGGCGCGCCGGTGCCGCCGCCGATGCACGTGCCGGCTCCGACCCCGGTGCCGGCTCCGGTGCCCGCCGCGACCGGCCCCACCCCTCCGGGCGTCCCGGCCCGCGGCGGTCTCACCGCCGCGCAGGTACGCGGCATGACCGCCCCGGCCCCCGGCCTGACCCCGGCCCCCGCCACCGGCTGGCCCAGCCCGCAGAACTGGCCGAACGCGGCGGGGATGGGGCAGGCGGGGTAGCGGGTGCGAGGACGGCGACGAGTGCCGAGGGCGTGCGCGCCCGGTGACGGAACGCGGCGCTGCGCCGCGGGTCCCGGCGGGAAGGCCCGGGTCGGGGCTCGGGCCGGTCAGGTCCTGAGCAGCGCCGCCGTCACGGTCGCCAGGTACGCGGGGTCGTCCTGCACGGAACCCGGGACGGCGTGGGCCAGTTGGGCGTGGCCCACGTAGCTGGTGTAGGCGAGGAGGCCGCGCCGACGGGCCTCCGGCGTCGGGAAGCCGAGCAGTTCGAAGAGGTGGGCGAGGTAGCCGACCCGGCGCTCGGTGACGCGGGCGAGCGCCGCCGCGACCTCCGGGTGGTCGGCGGCGGCGAGCAGTCGCACTTCCAGGGGATCCTCGGCGGCCGTGGCGGTCGCGCCGCGCAGGAGCGCGCCGAGCCGGGCGGCGGGGTCGGGCTCGGCGGCCTCCATGTCCTGGATGATCCGCTCGGTGGACAACTCCTCCCAGCGGGCGAGGGCCGCCGCGACGAGTGCGTCCCGGTTGGCGAAGTGCCAGTAGAAGCTGCCCTTGGTGGTGCCCAGACGGACCGCGAGCGGTTCCACGGCGACCCCGGCGAGGCCGCGTTCGGCGAGCGCGGTCAGGGCCGCGTCCGCCCAGTCGTCGGCGGTGAGGCGCTTGCGGGTGGACCGCTTCGGGGGGGCCGGCTGCTCGTGCATGTTTCCATACGCTACCGTACGGTTCAACATACGCTCCCGTATGGAGGTGTGGCATGCCCACGCTACGCAACGTTCACGAGCGGATCGTCCAGGCCCCGGCCGAGACCGTCGGTGCCCTCGTCGACCGGCTCTCCGCACCGGACGACCCCCTGTTCCCCACTCCGGTCTGGCCCGCGATGGTCCTGGACCGTCCCCTCACCGTCGGCGCCGACGGCGGCCACGGCAGGATCCGTTACCGGGTCACCGCCTACGAACCCGGGCGGTCCGTCCGCTTCGACACGACCGAGGACGGCCTCGGCACCGGCTACCACCGGCTCGACGTCGAACCCCTCGGCCCCGGCCACTGCCGGATCTCCCACGTCCTCGAAGTGTCCATGAGTGTCGGCAAGTTCGCCTTCTTCAAGACGGCGATCGAGCCGGTGCACGACATCATGGTCGAGGAGATCTTCGACAACGCCGAGCGGGCCGCCCTCGGCGTTCTGCCGCACCCGCCGGCCCGCCGGCCGCGGCGCGCCCTGCTGGTCAACCGGCTCCTGTGGGTCCGGGCGACCGGGTTGCCGGTCCCGGCGAACGCCCGGTTGCTCCACGGCGCCTTCGAGCGGCCCGACTTCACCGACGCCTGGCGCATGCCGCTCGCCCCCGGCATGCCCCGCGACCCGCGGGCCTGGCGGCACGTCCTGCCCTTCACCGAGCGGGGCGCCGAGGACCACGAGCTCATGCTCGGCGAGGACGCGTCCCACCTGGACTTCCGCGCGTCGATTCTGGTCGACGACGACTCCGTGACACTCGCCTCCGCCGTGCGGCTGCACAACACGCGCGGTCGGCTCTACTTCGCGGTGGTGCGCCGCGTCCACCCCTACATGGCCCGCCGCGCGCTCCGCCGGGCGCACCGCCGCGCCGCGTTCGCGGCCCGTCCCTCCGGGGAGCGGAACGCGCAACCCACGCTTCCGCCCCTCAGGTGACCCCGGTCAGTCGCAGCGGGGCCGGCTCCGCAGATCCACCTCGGCCCGTACGGTCTTGCCCGGTGGGTCGCGGTCGACCACCTCCCAGCGGTCGGCCAGCGCGTCGACCAGGACGAGTCCGCGTCCCGCCTCCGCGAGGGGCGCGGGTTCGCGTACGTCCCGGGCGCCGGGCGGCCGACGATCGTCGCGGGTGTCGGTCACCTCGATGCGGACGCTTCCCGGGAGGAGGGCGAGCATCAGCTCGAAGTCCCGGCCCGGTACGCGTCCGTGGGTCACGGCGTTGGCGGCCAGCTCCGCGACGATCAAGGCAACCGCGTCCGCCGTCTCCGAGTCGCGCGGGACGCCCCAGTCGCCGAGCCGCGCGAGCGCGAGATGCCGGGCCAGGCGGGCGCCGCGCGGAGTCGGGCTGAGGCGCTGGCTGAACATACGTACGGTGACCGGCCCTTGGGCGGCGGTGTGCGGTGCCATGTGCCCAATCTGGCGGTCGCGCGGGGCCCTTCACCAGGTCGGAGCCGCGTACGCCGGGGCAGCGTACGCGGTCACGGAATGGACAGTACCGGTGACCCGCCGTGACCATGAGTGCGGGAGGTGACCGACAGTGGTCGATGGTGTCGTGGGAACGGGTACGGGCACGGGGGGCGAGCCGGTGTCCTCGGACAGTCTGCGGACGTTCGGCGCCGTGGTCCAGGGGCTGCGGGAGCACGCCGGGCTGAGCCGGGAGGAGTTCGGAGAGCTGGTGCGCTTCTCCAAACACACGGTGGCGTCCGTGGAGTTGGGACGGCGGATGCCGGACCCGGCCTTCGTGGAACGGGCGGAGGAGGCCCTGGGGAACACGGGGGCGTTACGACGGGCGGCGGGACATCTGGCACGTCAGCCGGGACTGGCGGCTTGGTTCCGGCAGTGGGCGCGGCTGGAGACCACGGCGGTCAGCCTGTACACGTACGAATGCCGGGTCGTGCCGGGTCTGTTGCAGACGGAGGCGTACACGCGAGCGGTGTCGTTGAGCGTGCCGCCGATTCCCGACGAGGAACAGCTCGACGAGCGGGTCGCCGCACGACTGGAACGGCAGGAGCTGCTGTCGACCCGCCGGAAGCCGCCGTGTGCGTTCAGCTTCATCGTGGAGCAGGCCGTTCTGGACCGGCACACCGGCGGCGAGGACGTCACTCGGGGTCTGCTGCACCACCTGCTCGGGGTGATCGGTCGGCACTGGAACGTGGAGGTGCAGATCATGCCGCGGCGGCAGCCGGTGCACGCGGGCCTGGACGGCCCGTTGCAGTTGCTGGAGACGCCGGGCAATCAGTGGTTCGGTTACTCCGAGGGGCAGAAGAACGGCCGTCTCATCTGCGACCGGAAAGAGATCAGTGTCCTTCAGCAGCGGTATGCGAAACTGCGCTCGCAGGCCCTCACGCCTGAGGACTCAAGAGGTCTGCTGGAGCGGATGCGAGGAGCGCTATGAGCACGTCCGAACTGGCCTGGTTCAAGAGCAGCTACAGCAGCGGCAGCGAGGGCGACTGCGTAGAAGTCGCCCTCACCCCCGCCACCGTCCACGTCCGCGACTCCAAGGACCGGCAGGGTCCTCAGTTCGCCGTCTCCCCCGCGGCCTGGGGCGACTTCCTCGGACTCGCCGCCGCTAGCTGAGGTACTCCACCGTCACCGGCGCGGTGTTGTCCGTCTGGTTCGGGTCGGTGGCCGGGTCCGAGGTCACCGTGACGCTGCCGCGGGCGCCCTCCACGCGCCGGTCGACGCGTACCCGCATCACGGTGAGCTTTCCGCCGGGCGGCTTGCACCGCACGCGGAGACCCGTACGGACGCATCCCCACACTTTGCTCACCCAGTCGATCTCGGCCTTTCCGTCCAGGGACGACAGGTCGATCGTCACCTCGGGACTGAGACTCGGGCCCGGGCCGGAGGCGGGCGGCGTGGCGGACGACGCCAGGTCGATCGCGAACTCGGGGGTGTACGGCGGCTGCCCTGCGGTGCCGTAGCGGGGCAGGTAGTAGACGTTCGGCGCGGACCGGACGGTGAGGACGCCGGGCCCGGAGGGCGTCGGGGCCGCGGGCGCGGACGCGATCCGTACAGGGGCGGGATTCGAGGGTGCGGGACTCGTGCGACCGGCGTCGGCACCGCCCGCGCGCTGCCCGTCGCCGCCGTGCACCACGAGCGCCAGGACCACCGCGAGCAGGACGAGCGCGGCACCTCCCGCGGCCAGGCGCCGCCACAACCCGTTCCCCTGCCAGCGGCTCATACGACGTAAGACGGCCCACGCGTCCTCGCGGTTGCCTATGGACACATCAGGCGGGTGAGAGGCCAACGCGCCCTGGCCGGGCAGCACTTGTGCGGGAGACGCGGCACCGCCCGGATCGTAGAGTGATCACTTCAGCAGAAGAACGATCAGAGGGGGACCATGCCTCACACCAGCGCATCCCGCGCCGTCGCCGCCCTGTTCGGCGCGGCCGCCCTGGCCACGCTGACCACCATCACCGCGCCGTCCGCCGTCGCCGCCGTCGCGCCGCCCAGCGGCACCTCCTGGGACCACGTGTACTCCGGCGCGGGCGTCAAGGTCTACGTCAAGGAGCACGGGGACATCGTGTCCGTGTGCGACACGTCCGCGAACGGCCACTCGGCCTGGGTGACGGTCAGCGACATCGACGCCAACCTCTCGGGCTACAAGCTCACGGCCCGCGGCGGCAAGGGGTCGTGCGCCTCGCACCTCGCCAGTGAGGGCTACCGGTACAACATGATCGAGTACGACCGGATCGCCCTCAACTTCGAGGGTGGGGCCGACAACGGCTCCTACTACGTGAGCTTCGTCAACGACCACTGACGGCCGCGACGGCCCGTGCGCGCCGCGCACGGGCCGCTCCCGCGGACGACCGGACCGGGTGTCGGGCCGGCCCGGCCAGGGTCATGAAGTGTCCGCACGGGAGTTGGTCCGGCCGCTCAGTCCGCGTACTCCACCGTCACCGGTGCCGTGTTGTTCCTCTGATCCGGGTCGACGGCCGGATCGGACGCCACCGAGATGCTGCCGCGCGCTCCCTCGACGCGCCTGTCGATGCGCACCCGCAGGAAGGTGCCGCCGACCTCCGGGCCGGGGCAGGCGACGGGGCCGCCCTTCTTCGGGCCGGGGGCGCAGTAGAGGAAGTCGCCGGAGTGACTCTCCGGGTCCACGGGGACCAGGCTGACGCCCTCCGGGAGGGTCACCCACATCGTCGGGTTGCCGACCGCGCTGCGCCCGTAGCTCCGCGGGTACGGCACCTGGGTGTCCACCACCTGGCCCACCTTGCCCTTGATGGCGAAGCCGACGGGTTCGAGGTCGTTGAGCCGGGTGGTCTCGAAGTCCAGTGAGGCCGTGCCCACCTGGGCGGCGTCCAGCCGGACGCCGGTGAACCGGGTCCCGTCGACGGGGCGCAGCCCCAACGGGGCACCGCTGCCGCGGGGAGCCGACGCGGGCAGCCGTGACCGGTAGTCGAGGTCGCCGGTGCGCCACACGCCGTAGCCGACGCTGCCGCTGCGCGCGGTGCGGCCGGCCACGGCGGTGAACGGTCCGGTGGCCTCGTACGCCGTCCCCGCGCGCAGCGGCCCGGGGAAGTCGCACTGGGCCTTGGTCGCGCCCTTGGACTTGTCGTAGCGGCAGTTGCCGTACCGGGGCAGCAGCGTGGCGTCCGAGACCGACACCAGGACGCTGATACCGCCGTCGACGTCGGTGTCCCCCTTGTTGCCGAAGCCCGGCGTGAGCCGCACCTCGCCGCCGGGGCGCACCCCGGTCACCGTCCCGGAGTGCTGCCGCGCGGTCAGGTACGGCGAGCCGACGATCACGCGGGTGGTGTGGTGGACGGTGGGAGCGTTGGCGCTGCGCACGGTGATCGTGACGTCTCCGGCAGGGCCGCGTTGCGCCGCGGGTGCGGGCTTCACGCTGAAGGGAACGAGGAGCGCCCCCTCCCCGAAGTCGATGTCGTGCAGCGAGCAGGTGACGCGGACGCCCGAACGGACGCACCCGTAGCCCTTGTTGACGCCCCAGATCTCCGTCTTCCCGAGGAGGGCGGCCAGGCCGAAGGTCACCCGGATCCTCCGGACCGCTCCTCGGGCCGTGCCGGGTGCTGCCGCCGCGGCACCCAGGTCGACCTGGTACTGGGTCGGCAGGGGCGCCCGGCCGGAGCGGGTGTACCGCGGCACGTAGTAGGTGTTCGGCGCGGACCGGATCCTCAGGACTCCGGCGGCTTCCCCGGCCGGCACGGCGGACCGGCCGGAATCGGGCCGCAGTGCGGCGAGAAGACCCGCGCCGGCCGCCACCAGCGCCACGGCACACACCACCGCCGTGTACCACCACGTCCTGGTTCTCCAGCGACCGCCCATGTGAAGGAAGATGCCCGGAGACGCGGCGGGGTTGCCTGCCGGAGGGGCGTCCCGCGACCGGGCCCGCCCCCTCCGGCCGCCGGGTCAGGCCTTCGGGCACTCCTTCCACGCCAGGTGGTAGACCGTGCTGATGTCGCCGTCCGTGGAGTCCATGGTCATGAAGCTGACCTTGCCGGGCGCGCTGGTGCCCGCGTTGACTCTCAGTTCGGTGTTGATGTTGAAGTTGCGCAGCACTCCGCAGGGGGCCCAGACCAGTTGGGCCCAGTCGGTGCTGTCGGTGGCCTGCCAGTCGTCGTTGTACGGGCCGCTGAACGGGTGGCTCTTGACGGCGGTGTTCGGGGACCCCTGGAAGTAGTACGAGGCCTTCTGGGTGGCGTTCGCGCCGGACTGGAGCGAGGCGAAGCCGCGGTAGTCGGCGCTGGCGATGGCGTAGGTGAAGCCCTGCGGGACGTGCACGATCAGGTTGAGCTGGCAGTTCTTGCGGAACGCGGTGGGGTCGGAGTTGCCCCCGGCCTGGGCGAGGTACTCGCTGTAGGTGACCGTGAAGGCGGTGTTGTCCGGGGACACGGCGACGGCGGCCGTGCCCTGCGGACAGCCGGAGCCGTTCACGGTGGCGACGTCGATGACGATCCTGTCCGGCGGCGGGTCGGTGACCACCGGGGACGAGGGGTGCGCGGGCAGCGCGGAGGTCAGGAGCGCGGCTACCGCGCCGCTCAAGAGCAGTCCACCAGCCATGGTTCTCCCATCCGTTCGGTCCGTGGGGGGTGCTGGGACGTGAAATAGCGTGTCCATGCCAAGAGAGCGGCACGGGCATGCCCCCGCCCATGGAGAAACCATGGATGCGCTGTGAAGGCGGGGAGCGGTCGCATCGTACGCATCCGGTCAGGGGGTGCGTAGGTCGCTGTCCGGCCATTCACACCGCGTGCTCCGCGCCGTCCGGCCGCGCCGCGACCCCCATGTGGCCGTGGCGGGCCCCGGACCCGTGGAGAATGGCCGGGCCCGCGCCCCGTAAGATCGCCGCCCGGGAGGCAATACCTTTGGCGCTCAGCAGACGTTCCTTCAGCGCCCTCGCCGGCACCGCCGCGCTCGGCCTGGCCCTGGGCGGCAGCGGCGGCCCGGGGGCACCCGCGGCCTACGCGGCGCGCTCCGTCCCCACGGGGCCCCCGCCCCCCGAGCCGCACGCGGACGGGCGGCCGCACACCGTCGGCTTCGACCACTACTCCCTGCTGGTGGACGGCAGGCGGCTGGTGCTGTGGTCCGGCGAGATGCACCCCTTCCGGCTGCCGAGCCCCTCCCTGTGGTGGGACGTGCTGCAGAAGATGCGGGCGCACGGCCACAACGCCGTGAGCATCTGCGTGGCGTGGAACTACCACTCCCCCGCGCCGGACCGGTACGACTTCACCGGCGTGCGCGACCTGGACCTGTTCCTGCGCACGGCCGCCGAGACCGGCCTGTACGTCGTCGTGCGCCCCGGCCCCTACATCAACGCCGAGGTCGACGGCGGCGGCCTCCCCGGCTGGCTGACGGCCGCGCCGGGCACCGCCCGGACCGCCGACCCCGCCTATCTGCGGCACGTCGACACGTGGCTGACCCACGTGGACGCCATCGTGTCCCGGCACCTGTACACCCGGGGCACCGGCACGGTGCTGCTCTACCAGATCGAGAACGAGTACGACTCCCACGTCGACGAGCCGGCCGGCCGCGACTACATGGCGCACCTGTACCGGAAGGTGCGCCGCGACGGCATCGACGTGCCGCTCTTCCACAACGACAAGGGCCGCAACGGCCACTGGGTCCCCGGCTCCTTCGACACCGGCGGGGAGAAGGGGCGTTGGCTGTACGGCTTCGACGGCTACCCCTCGCCCTCCCGGACCCCGCCCGACTGGGGGCACTTCGGGACCGGCGGCAGGACCGGCGGGGCGACCGCCAGCCCGCACACGCCCGGCTTCGTGCCCGAGTTCGGCGGCGGCTGGTTCGACCCCTGGGGCGGGGTGTCCTTCCGGGGCAAGGGGTACGCCGAGGCGCGGCGCACCCGGGACGCGGCCTACGAGCGCCGCTTCCACCTGACCAACCTCGCCAACGGCATCACCCTGCACAACGTCTACATGACCTTCGGCGGCACCTCCTGGGGCTGGCTGCCCGCGCCGGTCGTCTACACGTCCTACGACTACGGGGCGGCCCTCGACGAGGGGCGGCAGCCCACCGACAAGCTGGTGCCGATGCACCAGATCGGGCACATGCTGCAGCGCGTCCCCGACTTCGCCAAACTGGACCGGGCGCCCGAGGTGAAGGCGGCCGGGCTCACCACGTACCACCTGACCAACCCGGACACCGGCGCCCACGTCCACGTGCTGCGCAACGACCACGACAAGGACGTCACCTCGACGCTGCCCGTGGGCGGCACCGACCTGCCGGTCACCGTGCCCGCCCGGGACGCCCGGCTGATGGTGGCCGGGCTGTCGCTGGGGCAGCGCAGGCTGCGCTACTCCACCGCGCAGCCGATGCTGCTGATGTCCGCCGGGCGGCAGGACGTCGCCGTGTTCACCGGATGGAGCGGGGAGATGGTGAGCCTGGCCCTGGAGGCCGCCGAGGAGCCGCTGGTCACCCGGCTGGACCCGGACGTCGCCTACGTCTACGACCAGGGACTGATGCGGGTGACCGCTCCCCTCGGCGGCGGCCGGCTGCTGCGGATGCTGGTGCAGGGGGACGGGGAGAACCGGCCGCTGCTGCTGCTCTTCGCCGACGAGGCGGCCTCCGTGCGCCTGTGGCCGCGCGACACCCCGTCGGGCTCCCTGCTCGTGTACGGCCCCGAACTGCTGCGCACCGCCGCCCTGCGCGACTCCGCGGTGCACCTCACCGGCGACACCGTCGAGGCCGCCGGTCTGGAGGTGTGGGGGCCGCGCGGCATCGAGCGGGTGGTGTGGAACGGCGGCGCGGTGCGGACCTCGGTCAGCGGCTCCGCGAGCCTGTGCTCCGCCGCGCCGCTGCCCGGCGTGCCGAAGGTGGAGCTGCCCCCGCTGGGCGGCTGGCGGGCGCGCACCGAGAACCCGGAGTCCGGGCCGAACTTCGACGACTCGGGGTGGCGGCTCGCCGACAAGTCCGCCTCGTACAGCACCACCGAGGTCCCGAAGGGGCAGCCGGTGCTCTTCGCCGACGACTACGGCTTCCACTACGGAGACGTCTGGTACCGGGGCACCTTCACCGACTCCACCGGCATCGAGGCCGTCGAGCTCGCCTACAGCACCGGCACCCAGGGCCTGCTGATGGCCTGGCTGGACGGGGAGCCGCTCGGCACGCACCGGATGCCCGTGCCGGACAGCAGGACGATCCGCAAGGGCAGTTGGGCCGACACGGCGGTCCTCCCGGTCCGGCCGGAGCGGCGCTCGCCCGGCCGGCACGTGCTGTCGGTCCTGGTCCGGCGGATGCAGCACGACCAGGACGGCAGGGCCCAGGACACACACAAGGCGGCGCGCGGCCTGACCGCGGCCTCCTTCACCGGCGCGTCCCCGAAGGTGCGGTGGCGCATCCAGGGCGAGGCGGCGCCCGATCCGGTGCGCGGGCCGATGAACAACGGCGGGCTGTTCGGGGAGCGGGAGGGCTGGCACCTGCCGGGCTTCCCGGACCGCGACTGGGAAGCGGTGGACTTCCCGCGGGCCGAGCGCCGCCAGGGCGTGACCTGGTACCGGACCACCTTCCCGCTGGCCGTGCCGCCGGGCATCGACGCCTCGATCGGTCTGGTCATGGAGGACGACCCGTCCCGCGCCTACCGCGCGCAGATCTTCCTGAACGGCTGGAACATGGGCCAGTACGTCAACGACGTGGGCCCGCAGCACACCTTCGTACTGCCGAACGGAATCCTGCGCACCCGGGGCACCAACACGCTGGCCCTGGCGGTCCTGTCCGAGTTCACCACGCTGTCGGGACCGGGCCGGGTGCGGCTGACGCTGCTCGGCGCCGCGGCGGGCGGGGTGCCGGTGACACCAGTGGCCTCGCCCGGGCGGTGAGCGGCGGGACGCGGCCGCGTCAGGCGGCGCGGTCGAAGTCGGCCGGTACGCCCTCACCGGTGCACCGGCCGTCGCCGCGCACCCGCTTCTCCCGGGCCCGCAGTACGGCCCACAGCAGCGCGCACACCGGGACCAGGCACCAGGGCAGCGGCCACCCGGCCCGCCACCAGTCGGCTGCCGGAGCGAAGACGGCGTCCACCGCAGCGGCGGCCATGGCGACGGCCAGCGTCCAGCACAGCAGGCGCCCCGCCCACCGCACGGCCGTGCCGATCCGGTGTCCGCTCGCGCGTCTGCCCGGATGGTTCATGACGGGATCCCCCCACGGGACGGGGCGGCGACCGTACGGATGTGACGGCGCTCACCTTCGGTCGCAAGTGTGCAGCAAGTGAACTTCGGTGCACAGACAGCTGACGGGTGGAGTCGCGGCACAACGGTCGTTCCTGGTTGAACAACGGTCGTCGGATCACATGACGCGAACACTTCCGGCCGCGTAGGCTCGGACGACCTGCCTCGGCACAGGCAGCGGAAGGGGTGACGGCGATGGCGTTCGCGGGCGCGCGCGGTACGGCGGCCCGGCTCGCCGGGGCGCTGCGGCGACGGCGGTCCCTCCGCGCCCGGGAGACGTCGGGCATGCGTGCCCTGACGGCCCACCTCGTCACCGCGCTGGGCGCCCGCCCCCACCCTCCCGTCGGAATACGCGAGTTGTGCCAGGCCCTGTGCGAGGAGATGACCGCCCGCCGAGGCGGCCGTCCCGTGGAGCTGCGCTTCGAGCGCATCCCGGACGACTTCGAAGTCACCGGGCTGTGGGTGGAGTTCCAGGAGTTCGACCTGGTCATCGTCGAGGAGCGGGCCGAGGCAGTGCAGCAGCTGGTCATCCTGGGACATGAGTTGTGGCATCTGCACGCCGGGCACCGGCATCTCCACCCCACGCGCGCCGCGGCCGCCCGTGCGCTGGCCGGGGAGCCCGGCGGACGCGGCCCCGGGCTCTGGCCGAGACTCTCCGCCGCGCTGGAGCAGGGCGGCACGCCCGTGGCCGCCCGCGACGGCTCGCGCGAGCGCGACGAGGCGGAGGCCGACGACTTCGGCCACCGCCTGGCGACCGCCTTCCGGCCCTGCCTCACCGCGCCGGACACCGGCCGGCCCCTCGACCCCCTCCAGCGCACCCTCGGGTACCGCGGCCGCCGGGCGGGCGGACGAGGGAGCGGTGGCGCCGGGCTCGGCCCCGGCGGCGGGCGCGGAGGTGACGCCGTGCTCAAGACCGGCGGCCTGTCTGGAGGTGACCCCCGGTGACGCCCGTGTCCGCGCCGGCCGCGTTCGACCCGGCCGTGCTGGCCGGACGGTTCTCCATCTCCTTCTGGATCCCCACGGCGGTGCTGACCGCCGCCCTGGCGATCAAGCTGCCCACCATCATCCGGCTGTGGAAGGACCCGTTGCTGCGGGCGGTCGGCGGGCTGCTGCTGCTCGCCTGCGCTGTGTTCGTGTTCGTGGCGCCGCCGACGATCGCCTGGACCAACCGGGTCACCGGAGTGCCCAACATCGCCGCGCCCTGGGTGTATTCGCTGCTCACCGCGTTCTGCGGCTCCTGTCTGCTGCTGATCATCGCCTGGCGCAACGGCCTGTCGGACCGCTCCGCCGCGACCCGCCGCGCCCGGCGCTGGGTCCTCTCGGCCTACGCGGGCGTGATCGCCGCGCTGTGGGTGCTGTTCGCCCTCGCCGACACCCCCGTGGAACGGCTGCGGGACCTGGACACCTACTACGCCAACACGCCGTTCATGCGCGAGGAGATCCTGCTCTACCTGATCGCGCACGCGGTGGCGGTCCTCATCACCGGGCGGCTGATCTGGAACTGGGTGCGCACGGACGGGCTCGACGCCTGGCTGCGGTGGGGGCTGAAGTCCCTCGGCGTCGGCTACGGGCTGAACCTGATCTTCGACGCCTCCAAGCTCACCGCCGTCGTGACCCGCTGGACCGGACACGACCTGGACTGGCTCAGCACCGCTCTCGCGCCGCCGGTCGCCTGCCTGTCGGCCATCCTGATCGCGGTCGGCTTCATCCTGCCGCACGCGGGGCAGTTCCTCCAGCAACGCTGGCGCGTCCGGCTCGCGCACCACGAACTGCGGCACCTGTACGCGCTGACCCGGACCGTGGGCGGCGGCGGGGTGCCGGTGGGGCTGTGGGCCAGCCCGGAGCTGCGGCTGACCCGGCGCGAGACGTTCATCCGGGACGTGCTGCTGCCGCTCGCCCGCCGCATCGACGAGGATCTGCGCAGCCGGGCGTACGACGCCGCACTCGCCCTCGGGTACGCGCCCGACGCGGCACGGGCGGCCGCCGCCGCGGTGGCGATCCTGGACGCCGCCGACGCCCGCGCCCGGAGCCCGGAGAGCGACGGCGCCGCGGGCCCCGACCCGACCGACCTGCTCCGGGAGATCGGCCCGGTCTCCCGCGCCCTCGGCCACCCCGACCGCCTGGCGCGCGTCCGCGCCCGCGCCGCCGCCCCGGCACCGGACCGGCCCGCCGCCCCCGGCGCGGCGGCCGGGGAACCGGGAACGGGCGGCCCGGCGCGGTCGGCACGCGAGCGGGCGGGCGACCGGGCCGTCAGCCCCTGAACGGGGGCTGGGGCAGGCCCTTGCCCGCGCCCGGGAGGACCAGGAGCGAGCCCGCCAGGGCGGGGGGCGCGGGCAGGCCCGTGCGGGCCGTGGTGACGTAGAGGTCGGTCAGGCCGGTACCGCCGAAGGCGCAGGCGGTCGGGCGGGGGACGGGCAGTTCGACCACGCGGTCCAGCGTGCCGTCGGGCGCGTAGCGGCGGACCGCACCACCGTCCCACAGGGCCACCCAGACACAGCCGTCGGCGTCGACGGTGAGGCCGTCCGGGAACCCGGCGCCCTCCTCCACCACCGCGAACCGCCGCCGCCCCGAGACCCGTTCACCGTCGTGGTCGAGGACGTCGATCCGGCGGGTCGGCGAGTCGACGTAGTACATCAGCCGCCCGTCGGGGCTCCAGCCGGTGCCGTTGCTCACCGTGACGTCGTCGAGCACCACGTCGGCGGAGCCGTCGCCGGTGAGGCGGGAGAGCGTGCCGCCGCCCGGGGCCTCGTCGTAGCGCATGGTGCCCGCCCACAGGGAGCCGTCGGGCGCGACGGCGGCGTCGTTGCCGCGGCGGCCCGGGACCGGGTCGCGGTGCAGCCAGCGGAAGGTGCCGTCGGGGTCCAGCAGGCCCACGCCGTCCCGCAGGTTCAGCACCAGCCCGCCCCCGGCGCGCGGCCTGGCCGCCCCCACGTGCTGCCCGGTCGTGCGCACCGAGCGCCGGCCCGATCCGGGGTCGTAGGTGTGCACCCGGGAGCCGAGGATGTCCACCCAGATCAGGCGCCCGGTGGCCGGGTCCCAGGTCGGCCCCTCGCCGAGCAGGGCCTCGGCGCGCACCGCCGCCTCCCAGGTCATGCGGCGCCCCGGTGGCCGAGGCGCTCCGACAGCTCGGCGGCACCCTTCGCGGCGAGCTGCTCCAGCTCCGCCCGGCGCTCCTCGCTCCAGCGGATCATGGGCACCGAGATGGACAGGGCGGCCACCACCTGGCCGGCGCGGTCGCGCACCGGGGCGGCCACGCAGCTGACGTCCGGGTTGGACTCGCGGCTCTCCACGGCGATGCCCCGCCGCCGGATCTCGCCCAGGGCCTCGCGCAGGGCGGCCGGGTCGGTGATGCTGTTGGGGGTCATGGCGGCCAGGTCGGCGTCGTCGGGGACGCGGGCGGCCAGTTCCTGCTCGGGAAGGGAGGCGAGCAGCATCTTGCCGACCGAGGTGCAGTGCGCGGGCAGCCTGCGGCCGGCCGCCGACACCATGCGCACCGCGTGCGTGGAGTCCACCTTGGCGATGTAGATGACGTCGGTGTCCTCCAGGATCGCCACGTGCACCGTCTCGTCGCAGGTCTCGGCGACCGAGCGGGCGACCTGCTGGCCCTCCGCGGCGAGGTCGAGCTGCTCGGCGTAGCGGCTGCCGAGCTGATACGGGCGCACGCCGAGGCGATAGCGTCCCGGCTGCCCGGCCAGCGGGACGATGTACTGGCGGGCGGCGAGCGTCGTGACCAGCTCGTGCACGGTGGTGCGCGGGAGCTGGAGCCTGCGCACGATGTCGGGGGCGGAGAGCGTGCCGTCCCCGTCGAGGAAGAGCTCGAGGATGTCGAGAGCCCGGGTCACAGCAGGTACGAGACGTCCCACAACCGGCCCCCTCCCTTGGATCCAGGCATGTTCGAAATATCAACAGGCGATCGGCATGACGAACACAGGCTAGTCACAGTGGGGGACCCGGGCAATGGGCCGGAGGGCCCGGACCCGGGCGGGGGGCGGCGTGGGTGACGATGGGGGCATGTCCCCCGGAACGCACCCCAACGGCTCCGCAGGCCCCGCCGACTCCGCCGGTTCCTTCGGCCCGCTCGGCTTTCAGCTGGTGCTGCTGCGCCGCATGGCCGACCACAATCCGGACCTGGTCGAGGGCGCCCGCCACCGGCTCGGCGTGTCCCTCACCGAGATGCGCGAGGCCAACAAGCGGTGGCAGGCCATGGTCCGTTCACCGCGCTCGAGGTCCGCCGCCGCCCGCTACCGCTCGGTCCTCGGCAGCCCCGAGTCGGTGGCGGCCCGCCGGATCGGCGACCTGGACTGCGAGGCCCGGCGGTGGCCCGTACCGCTGTGGCCGGATCTGCGGTTCGAGGTGCTGTCCGGGCCGGACGGCCGGGTCTGGAACGAGTGGCTGGTACGCGCCCCGGAGGCCCCGGCACCCCGCCTGCGCACGGTGGAGGACCTCACCCCCTGGTCCTGCACGGTCGACGAGGCGGCCCGCGCCTTCGCCCCCGCCCGCCCCCTGGAGGGCACCGCCCCCACCCGGTGGGGGCTGGCCTTCACCGCGCCGGACGCGGACGGCACACCGCACGAGGTCGTCGCGGAGTTCACCTGGGGGCTGCTGCAGCGGACCCGGGTCAGCGGGTAGCGGCCTCCAGCGTCGCCCGCACCACCAGCGGCAGCGAGTGCGGGTGCAGGAACAGGAACAGGTTCGGCTCGACGAGTTCCAGCTCCATCACCTGGGGCTCGCCGTCCTCCCCGTCCACCAGGTCGACGCGGGCGTAGAGCAGTTCGGGCGCGCCGGGCACGGCGGCCAGCGCGCGCTCGGCGGTGGCGAGTTCGGCCGGGGTCGGAGTCCAGGGCCGGAGTTCGGGGTGGGCCACCTTCTTGTGGTCGTAGGGCGTGCCGGGGGCGAGGACGGCGCCCTTGCGGCTGGCGTGCAGCAGCCGGCCGCCGAAGAACTGCAGCGCCCGCTCGCCGGTGACGTCGATGCCGTGGAGATAGGGCTGCACCATCGCGGTGAACCCCTCGGCGTGCATCCGCGCGAGCTGCCGTACGGCGGTGTCCCGCTCGGCGGGCGTGTAGCGGGCGGCGAACCGGGCGCCGGCTCCGGAGGTGGGCTTGACGACGTACTCGTGGCCGTCCGGGAGGCGGGCCGCCTCGCCGGGGGCCATGTACCGGGTGGGCACGGTGGGCACACCGGCCGCGGCGAGCTGCCCCAGGTAGCGCTTGTCGGTGTTCCACCGCACGACCCCCGGCGGATTGGCGAGCCGGGTGAGCGTGCCGCACCGCTCGGCCCAGGCCAGGAACTCGGCGGCCCGCCAGCTGTAGTCCCAGGTCGACCGGATGAGGGCGAGGTCGAATCCGGCCCAGTCGGCCTGCGGGTCGTCCCACTCCACGGTCGCCGCCTCCGCACCCGCGGCGGCGAACGCCTCCACCAGCGCGGGCAGGTCGGGGTCGGCACTGACCTCGGGTCCGGGCCGGCAGGTCACGAGCGCGATGCGGGGCACGACGGGCTCCCCCCTCATTTCGTACGGCGGCGCGGCCGGGTGCGGTGCGGTCCGTCCCCTGCGGTCCGGTGCGGCGTTGATCGCCTCGCAGGCTAACAACCGGCGGGACCGGGACAGCGGGCGGTGGGCGCGGGCGAGGGTGCCGGGCGGTCGAGGGGGCGGGGTCTGGTGTAGGAACGGGAGTGGGCGCCGGACTCGCGGTGCGCCGCGGTGTGGTCCTGATGGTGCCTGGTGGTGTCGTCCCCGAGCGTGTGAGGAGTCCTCGCGTGTCCTCCCTCTTTCCGGCCCTGGCGGGCAGTCCGGGCGAGCGGGTCGCCCTGCGGTTCGGCGACCGGACGCTGACGTACCGGGACCTCGCGTCCGCCGCGGGGGCCACGGCCGCCCGGATCCGGGAGGCCGGCCGGGTCGCCGTGTGGGCGACCCCTGCGCCGGAGACGGCGGTCGCGGTCGTCGGCGCGCTGCTCGCCGGGGTGCCCGCCGTACCGCTCAACCCGAAGTCCGGGGAGAAGGAGCTCGGGCACATCGTGTCCGACAGCGCGCCCACGACGGTGCTGGCGGCGGCCGGTGACGACCTGCCCGCCGTCCTCGCCGGGCCGGCGCGCCTCGACGTGGACCTCGACGGCGCCCCCGGCCACGGCGGCGGGTCCGCGCCGAAGGACCGTGCGGCCGACGGCGACCCCGCCCTCGTCGTCTACACCTCCGGCACCACCGGCCCGCCCAAGGGCGCCGTCCTCTCCCGCCGGGCCGTCGCCGTCACGCTGGACGCCCTCGCCGACGCCTGGCAGTGGACCGGCGCGGACGTACTGGTGCACGCGCTGCCGCTGTTCCACGTGCACGGGCTGGTGCTCGGCGTCCTCGGACCGCTGCGCCGCGGCGGCACCGTGCGGCACCTGGGCCGGTTCACCACGGAAGGCGTGGCCCGGGAGCTGGGCGACGGGGCGACCATGCTCTTCGGCGTGCCCACCATGTACCACCGCATCGCGGAGGCGCTGCCCGGCGACCCGGCGCTGGCCCGGGCCCTCGCCGGGGCCCGGCTGCTGGTCTCCGGGTCCGCCGCGCTGCCCGTGCACGACCACGAGCAGATCGCCGCCGCGACCGGGCGGCGGGTCATCGAGCGGTACGGCATGACCGAGACCCTGATGCTGTGCTCATCCCGGTGGACACCCCCGGACCCCCGGCCCAGTGTCCGAGCGGACGGGGAGCCCCGCGCGGGCACCGTCGGGGTACCGCTGCCGGGGGTGGAACTGCGGCTCGTCGAGGACGACGGCACGCCTCTCGCCTCGTACGACGGGGAGAGCGTCGGCGAGATCCAGGTGCGCGGTCCGAACCTGTTCACCGAGTACCTGAACCGGCCGGACGCGACGGCCGCCGCCTTCACCGCCGACGGCTGGTTCCGTACCGGGGACATGGCGGTGCGCGACCCGGACGGCTACGTCCGCATCGTCGGCCGCAGGGCCACCGACCTGATCAAGAGCGGCGGGTACAAGATCGGCGCGGGCGAGATCGAGAACGCGCTCCTGGAGCACCCCGGGGTGCGCGAGGCCGCCGTCACCGGGGAGCCCGACGCCGACCTCGGCGAGCGGATCGTCGCCTGGATCGTCCCGGCCGACCCTCAGGCTCCGCCCGCCGCGCGGGAGTTGGCAGACCATGTGGCGGGCCGGCTCGCCCCGCACAAGCGGCCGAGGGTGGTGCGCCTGCTCGACTCCCTGCCCCGCAACGACATGGGGAAGATCATGAAGCGGGCGCTGCCCCGGGGCTGAGCGGCTCCCCGCCGGCAGGCCGTCGCCCCCGCCGCCGACGAGTCGGTGAGGGGGGCGAGTTGGCCGAAACCGGCGGTTGACGCCGTGGCGCGTTTTTGCGGACGGCGTATCTGCGGGATCATCTGCTCCCGGACGACACCGGCACCGTCCGTCACAGTGGAGACGCTCACAGACAGCACGACGGGGGCATGATGGAAGGCTTGGTCGACTTCAGGACCGCCGACGGCACCGTGGTCCGGGTCGAGACCCCGGACGACGAGTACGGCTCCCGGCTGGTGGCCCGCGGCGACGACGGCGCGCTCCAGGCGACCCGCACCTTCGAGGGCGCGCTGGACGGAGTGCGGGCGGCCGCCGAGTCCGCGCTGCGCGTCTTCCGGGACGGCTCGCTCAAACCGGACGCGGTCGAGATCGAGTTCGGCGTGAAACTCACGGCGGAGGCGGGTGCCCTCATCGCGAAGAGCGCGGTCGAGGGCCAGCTCGTGGTCAAGCTCTCCTGGTCCCCCGGGCGGTCCGACGGCTCCCCGGAGACCACGCCCGGCTCATGACGAGCGCTGCCTGGCACGCCAGGATCGGCTGCGGGCGGGAGACGGGCGCCGGGTTCCTCGTCACCGACTGCCATGTGCTGACCTGCGCCCATGTGGTGGCGCACGGGAACACGGACGCGGTCAGCGTGACCTTCGCCCACGGCTCGGCCGGCGCCGAGGAGCGGACGGCCCGCGTGGTGGGGCACGGCGGCTGGGCCGGGCGCGCCACCGACCCCGGCGACCTCGCCGTACTGGAACTCGACCGCCCCGTCCCCATGAAGCCGGCCGAGTTCGCCGCCCCCTCCGACGCGTACGGCGACCCCCCGCGCCGGCTGGTCGCGTACGGCTTCCCCAAGCGCTACGACGAGGGCACCCTCGCCGAATACCGCGCCACCGCCACCCAGTTGATCGCCGGGGAGTGGGTGCAGCTGGAGGCGTGGGCCGCGCACGGCCAGCCGCTGGCGCCCGGCTTCAGCGGCGCGGCGGTGACGCTCGCCGACACCGGCCAGGTCGTCGGCATGGTGTCCGCCGCCGCGCGCGGCACCGACGTCCGCAACGGCCGGATGCTCCCCGCGCAGGTCATGGCCCGCTACTGGCCGCGGCTGGGCGAGCTGATCCCGACGCCGCATTTCGGCCGCGCGGACAAGGAGCGGCTGCGCGCGCTCATCGACGCGGTGTCCCGGCAGAGCACCTCGGCCTGCCCTCCCGAGCGGCTCTACCGCGAGGCCGTCGGCCCGCTCGGCCCGGAACTGCCCGCCCACGGTTTCCGCTCGCTGTGGGACGCGGCCTGGTACCTGCTGGCCGAGGTGCCCGACCCGGCCGCGGTGACCCGGTTCGCCCTGCGCCTGGCCGACTTCGCCGAGGACGGGCCGACCCGGTACGCGCTGCGCGCCTGGCCGCACACCGACCGCGCCCCGGCCCCGGCGGCGCGGCCCGCCGCACGGCCCGGGTGGTCCCCCATCCTCGTCGAGATCGCGCCCAGCGGCCTGGGCGACGACCGCTTCCTGGTCGAGGTGTCCGCCTACACCGACCGGCACCGCCGCGTGGTGGGCTCGCGCACCCTGCCGATGCGGGGGGTGCGCGGCTACGCGCTGGAGCGCATCGACGAGGCCTACCGCGAACTGGACCCGGACGCACGGGAGCTGATCGCCTTCGTACTGCCGCGCCGCTGGCTCAACACGGACGTGGCGCACTGGCAGCGCAGCGCCGACGACGACAGCCCGCTCGGCTCCTTCGCGCCGGTCGTCGTGCTGGACCTGGAGCGGCGGCGCAGCGGCGGGCTCCAGCACAAGCTGGTGCGCAAGTGGCGGCAGCTCGACGACCGTCAGTCGGCCCGGCTGCACCGGGTCGGCTGCGGCGCGCTCGGCCAGGACCCGGTGAAACTGACCGTGGGGCTGCGCCGGCACGACGCCGACATCGTCGGGTTCGGCACCCCGCCGCGCGCCGACGGCACCCGGCGGCTGTTCACCGCGAGCCTGAACGCCGCCGTGCCGGTGCTGCTGTGGCCGCGCTCCGGCTGCCGCGGCGGCCCGGCGCACGAGGACTGCCGGGGCGCGGAGTTCCTGGACCGCCTGGCCGAGCACCTGGCGGACCTGCCGCCGAGCGAACTGCCCTCCTACGTCCACGAGCTGCGCGAGGCCGCGTACGCCTCCGACGGCCCCGAACCGCACTGGGCGCACGACCTGGCACTGCTGTGGGAGGACCCCCGCTGCCTGCCCGACCCCGTCGCCTACCAGCACTCGCCCGTCGGCTGAGCCACGGCGACCCTAGGGAGAACGCATGTCCTTGTGGCCCGTGTACACCGGCGCGAGCGCGCCCCACGACGGCATCGGCCGGCTTCCCGCGCCGCCGCCCTGGCGGGACTTCGACGGCGGCCCGGTCCTGCCCACGCCCGCCGAGGACACCGACCGGGCGGCCGCCTCGCCCGACCGCCGCCACCGCGCCTGCTCCTACCGCCCCGGCGACGAGACGGTCCAGCTCGTCAACGCCGCGCTCTACCTGCGCCGTCCGCTGCTGGTCACCGGCCCGCCGGGCAGCGGCAAGTCGAGCCTGGCCTACGCGGTGGCCCGGGAGCTGCGGCTCGGCCCGGTGCTGCGCTGGAACGTCACCAGCCGCACCACCCTGCGCGACGGCCTCTACCAGTACGACCCGCTCTCCCGCCTGTACGCCGCCGGCCGCGCGGCCGCCCGTGAACTGCCCCCGGACGGCGACCTCCAGGACCATCTGCGCCTCGGCCCGCTGGGCACCGCGCTGCTGCCCTACGGCCGCCCGCGCGCCCTGCTCATCGACGAGATCGACAAGAGCGACCTCGATCTGCCCAACGACCTGCTGAACGTGCTGGAGGAGGGCCAGTACGAGATCCCGGAGCTGGTCCGCGCCGCCCGCCACACCCCGGCCGCGGAGGTGATGGTCGACGGCACGGACGAACGGGTGACGGTCTCCCGGGGCCGCGTCCGCTGCCGGGCGTTCCCGTTCGTGGTGCTCACCAGCAACGGCGAACGCGAGTTCCCGCCGGCCTTCCTGCGCCGCTGTGTCCGGCTGGAGCTGCACCAGCCGCGCGACGCCCATCTGGAGAGCATCGTCCGCGCCCATCTGGGCGAGCCCGGCCCGTACGCCCGGGAGCTCATCGACCGCTTCCTGGCCCGCGGGACGGAGGGCGAGCTGGCCACGGACCAGTTGCTCAACGCGATCTACCTGACCGGCGCCGCCGGTGCCGAAGCGGGCTCGCTGGACGAGCTGGCGGAGCGGGTCATGCCGTATCTCAGCCGTACCCGGGACGACGCGGATGCCTTCTGACGACGGATCGCCGGGGGGTGTGGCCCGGCTGGCCGACCTGCTCGCCGAGACCGGCGGCGGCCACCGGCCGACCTCGGTGGAACTGGCGGAGGTCCTGTGGCTGGCAGCACACCTGCGCGATCCCGAGACGCCCGAGCCGACGGCCGACTCCGGACGGACCGCGGACCACGACCCTTTCCCGCCCCCTCCCGAGAGCGAACCGGGCCCGGCGCTCCCGCCGGACGGCCCCCCGCGGCCGCCCGCCGACCGTCCGCACCGGCAGGCCGGCCGGCGCGTCCCGCTCAGCCTGCCCGGCGCCCGGGACCGGCCCGGCGCCCACCGGGCGCTGCTCGCCCCCGCCCCCCCGATGCTGTCCCACCCGCTGGCGCTCCAGCGCGCCCTGCGTCCGCTCAAGCGCCTGGTGCCCGCCCCCCACGGCCGGGAGGTCGACGAGGAGGCGACCGCACACCGGATCGCCCGGCTCGGCGCCCACCCCCGCTGCTGGCTGCCCGTGCTGCGCCCCGCCACCGAACGCTGGCTCACCCTGCACCTCGTGTACGACTCCGGGCCGACGATGCCCGTGTGGCGTCCGCTGATCCGCGAACTGCACACCGCTCTCGGCCAGTCCGGCGTGTTCCGCACGGTGGAACTGCACCGGCTGGCGGCCGACGGCACCGTCCGGCACGGCAGCGCGCCGCCGCTGCACACCGCCGGGCGCAGCGCCGCCCTCGTGGTCAGCGACTGCATGGGCGCGCAGTGGCGGGAGGGCCCGGAGGGGAGCCGCTGGTACCGCACCGTGCGGCGCTGGGCGGCCGCGATGCCGGTCGCGGTGGTCCAGCCGCTGCCGGAGCGCCTGTGGCGGACGACCGCCCTGCCGACCGTGCCGGCCCTGCTGTCGGCACCCGGGCGCGCGGCCCCCAACTCGGCCTGCACCGTGGACTCCTACGGGTCCGGAGAGCTGCCCGCCGGGGCCCTGCCGCTGCCCGTCCTGGAGGCGTCGGCGCCCTGGCTGGCGCACTGGGCGGAGCTGGTGGGGTCCGCGGCACGGACCGCGCTGCCGGGAGCGGTGGGGCTGCTGTGCGCCGCACCGCCGCCCGCGCCCGTCGACGAGGAGGGCCGCGGCGACGTGGCCCGGCTGTCCCCCGAGGAGCTGGTGCTGCGCTTCCGCTCCATCGCCTCGCCGCAGGCCTTCCGGCTCGCGGGTCATCTGGCGGTGGGCAGGCCGGAGTTGCCGGTCATGCGGCTGGTCCAGGCGGCCATCGAGGACGCCCCGCGCCCGCAGCACCTGGCCGAGGTGATCCTCAGCGGGGTCCTGACCACCGCGGACGGCCCGCCGGGGTCGTACGCCTTCCGCCCCGGCGTGCGCGAGGTCCTGCTGCGCACCCTGCCGCGCACGGACCGCTCCCGTACGGCGGAACTGCTGGCCCGGGTGGGCGCGGTGATCGACGCGCGCGCCGGGGTGCGGGCCGGCGAACTGCGGGTGCTGGCGCCGGGCGGCGGGCAGGACGCGGCCGGGGACCCGATCGCCGCCGTGCGGCGGCGGAGCGTACGGCGGCTCGGCGGCACGGACGCCGACGACGCCCGCGAGCTGATCGGGGGGCGGTTCCGGCTGGTCGACCGGCGGGGCGCCGGCGAGCGGGTGTGGGAGGCGGTGGACGAGCGGACCGGCCGCCCGGTGGTGGTGCACCTGTACCCGGAGCAGGCGTCCACGGAGCGGTTCCTGGGCCAGGCGCGGGAGCTGGCTGCGGTCGACGACCCGCACGTGGTGCCGGTGACGGCGTACGGCGTCGAGGGCGACACCCCCTATCTCGTCGCGGAGTTCGTGGACGGGGTGACGCTGACGGAGCTGGAGGCCGGCAGCGGGCCCGGGGTCTGCTTCCGGGTCTTCGCCCGGCTGGCGTGCCAGACCGTCGCGGGACTCCAGGCGCTGCACGCGCGTGGTCTGGTGCGCGGTCAGGCGGGCGCGGACGGCCTGCTGCTGCGACCGGACGGCACCGTCGTGCTCAGCCGGTTCGCGCTGGGTGAGGAGTCCGAGGGCATGAGCCCGGCGCGGGACTTCCGCGTCCTGGACCGGCTGTTGCGCCGGCTGCTCCCCACCGTGCGGGCGCCCCGGGAGTTCGCGCTGCTGGCCCAGCTCGACGGCCGCCGGCTGACCGCCCGCTCCGCGGCGGCCCTGCTGGACTCGGCCCAGCACGCCGACCGGATGCGCTTCACCCTGCTCGGGCGGCCCGCCGTCTCCTTGGGCGGACGGCTCCCGGCCGGTCCGCCCCCCGAGTCCCCCGAGGCCTGGGCGCTGCTGTGCGTGCTGCTGCTGCGGCACGGACGGCGGGTGACCTGGCACGAACTGGCCCACGGCATCTGGTCCGACCCGCCCGCGCCCACCGGCCCCGCCACGCGCGGACGCGTCGGCCACCTCGTCGAGGAGCTGGTGCGGCACCTCGGCCCCGGCACCCTCGCCGCGCTCCCCGACGGCTACGCCCTGCACACCGCCGGCGGCTACCTCGACGTCGTGCACTGCGAGGAACTCCTCGCCCGCCGCCGCCGTACGCCGTGGCAGGACCTGCGGGCCCGGCGGGCCCTGACCCAGGAGGCCCTCGCCCTCTTCCGCGGCGACCCCCTCGACGGGGTCCCGGGCCCCTTCGCGGAGTCCACCCGCGTCCGGCTGCGCGCCCTGCACCGGTCGCTCACCGCCGGCCCCGAGGACCTCGAACCGGCGGAGACCGGTCCGCCGGGCGGGGACCGCGTCCGCTCCGTGATCGCGTTCGAGTCCGACGCCCTGCCCGGCCGACCGCTGCTGCGCGATGCCCTCGTCCGCGCCGTCACCGGGCTGGTGGCCCGGGGCGGTCTCGACCCCGGCCGGTGCGCGGTCCTCGGCCGCCGCAACGGCTGTGTGGTCGTCGCCGAGCCCGGTGTCTCCGTCCTGCCCCTGCTGGTCGCCGCACTGCGCCTGCTCCCCGGCGCCGGCGCCGCGACCGCCGGAGTGCCGCGGCTGCGGGTGTCGTTCTGGCGGGCCCCCTGGACCGGCGATCCCGAGCTGTCCGTCCTGTCCCGCTCGGCGCGGTCGGCGGTGCGGCGGGTCACCGAGGACGCGGTGGTCGTCGTGTCCCCGGCGCTGTACGAGGAGTTCGCCCGCAGCTCCGCCGCGCCCGGCTTCCCGTCCTTCCGGCCGCTGTACGGGGGCACCCCCGAGGACCCGCCGCTCGCCTGGTGCCTCCCGCTGCGCGGGGCGGCCGGGCCGGACGGCGGCGACCTGGTGCGCGGCCCCTTCGGCACCGGCGACCCCGCCCGGCTCGGTCACCGTGTCCCGGGCGGCACGGCCCTCGTGCACGCCCCGCCCAGCGGCCCGCCGGCGCTGCTGGACCCGGCCCGGCCGCGCGGCGACCGCGCACCGCGGGTCACGACGTACTACGAGGTCGACCTCACCACCCACCGGGCCACCCACGAGGTGTCCCTGCCGAGTTCGGGCAAGGGCGCCTTCCGGGCGACGGTCGAACTGTCCTGGCACGTCGACGATCCGGTGGCCGTGGTCCACGGCCGGCCCTCCGGCGTCGGCGCCCGGCTGCTGAGCCGCTTCGTCGACGAGGCGTCACGCATCACCCGCCGCTACCCCGTCCGGCACGCGAGCGCCGCCCAGCGCGCCGCGCAGAACGGGGTGCGCCACTGGCCGGTGCCGGGACTCGCCGTGACGTGCACGGTCCGGCTGACCTCGGAGCGGCAGGCCCTGCTGCAGCACCAGCGGCCGGACACCGGCCGCTCGCCGTGACCCCGGCGGCACCACGGCATCCGTCACCGGGACGGCCGAATACCCCCGTTCAGCGGCGCCCCGCCCGGCCCCCTCCAGAAGGCGCCCGGGCCCCGCTCCCGCGCACGATGCCAGGGAGGCCCCGACCGCCGGCGGCCCTCACGGTCCGTGCTCTCGGGAGGATCTGCCATGACCGCCAATCTGGAGCAGTTGCGCCGCTGCCATTTCGCCGTCGATCTGGGAGCGGCCCGGACCCGTGTGTACGTCAAGGGCTCGGGGCTGGTCGTGGACCAGCCCTCGGTCGCCGCGATGAACACCCGCAACGGCGCGCTGATCGCCGTGGGCGAGTTCGCCGAGAAGATGACGGGCCGCACCCCCGACTACATCCGCGTGGTGCGCCCGGTCTCCGGCGGCACCGTCGTCGACATCGAGATGGCGCAGCGCATGTTGCGGCAACTGCTCGGCGACCGCCTGCGCCGGTCGCTGCGCCGCCGGCCCCGGCTGCGGGCGGCGGCCTGCACCCCGCACGACGCCGATCCGCTCGCCCAGCGGGCCACGATCGAGACGCTCGTCGGACTCGGCGCCCGCCGCGTGGAACTCGTCGACACCCTGATCGCCGCCGCCGTCGGCTGCGGGCTGCCCGTGGAACAGCCCGAGGCCACCATGATCATGGTGTGCGGGGCCGCGGCCACCCAGGTGGCCGTCCTCTCCCTCGGCTCGATCGTCACCGCCCAGCGCATCCCCGTGGGCGGCGAGGCCGTCGACCACGCGATCGTGCAGCACCTGCGTCACGCGCACGCGCTGATGCTGCCCAGCCAGTCGGTACGGCCACTGCAACTGGCCCTGTCCGGCAACGGCCTCACCGCGCACGGCCCGGAGTCCACGGAGATCCACGGTCGGGACGTCGCCACGGGGCTCGCCCGCTCCGTGCGGGTGGACACCGCCGCCGTACGGGACGCCATCCAGACGCCGCTGACGGCCGTGCTCGACGGCATCGGCAGGGTGCTGCGGGAGTGCCCGCCGGACCTGGTGGCCGACCTCGCCGATCGCGGGATCATGATGGTCGGCGGCTCAGCGCTGCTTCCGGGCCTCGACCAGATGCTGCGCGAGGCGACCGGCGTGCCGGTGCACATCGCCGAACGCCCCGACGTGTGCGCCGTACAGGGCCTGGGCGAGATGCTGGAGGGCAGGATCGAGCCCCTGGTCCTGGACCCCCTGAGCGCCTGAGCGCCTGAGGCCGCCCCCGGCACCCTCGCCCGTAGGGCCGTCGCCGTGCGACGCGCGCGGGCGGGCCGGGCCCGGTCAGCCGCCGAACCAGCAGCGGACCGTGGTGCCCGTCTCGCCGGTGTGGACGCGGACCAGGTCGGCGACGAGGTTGACCGGCAGCAGGCCGCGACCGCCGCGCTGGTCGCGGGAGGCGGGTCGGCGGCCGGCCAGCGGGTCGGTCAGGCGGCCGCGGTCCCGCACCTCGCACAGCACCCGTCCGCCCTCCGCCCACACCCGCAGTTCCCCCGAACCCCCGCCGTGGACCACGCTGTTGGTGGTCAGCTCGGCGACGACCAGGGCCAGGTCCGCCAGCCGGGTGCCCGCGAGACCGTGGCCGCGCTCCCCCGGCGGTGGCGACGTGCCGGGCCAGCGGCAGCGTCGGAGCGGCGAAGTCGAGGACGGGAGCGTCCGGCGCGGGCGGCAGGGGGCTCGTTGCGCCGCGCGACGACCTGTTCGGGGGCGTAGGCGGCGCTCTCCCGCCACTCATCGGTGCCGGCCGGGATCACGACGGGGTGGGTGGCGTGGGCGTCGGCGAGGGCCGGCTCGTCGAGGCGCACGGCGTCGTACGGGCACAGGATGGTCGCCTCGCGGCCCCGGAACGCCAGGTTGATCAGCGCCTCGTGCTGGGCGCAGGCCGGATACTCGTCGGGCGTGCGCCCGGCCCAGACCGGCTCCCCGATGATCCGCACCCGGCGTCCGGGGCGCTGGGCGTCGGCGAAGGCGTGCAGCACCCCGGGGAGGATCCGGCCGGGGTTGCGTCCGGCCTCCCGCATGTCCAGCAGCCGTACCCCGGCCGCGTCCGCGCCCAGCTCCGCCTCGATCAGCCGCAGCCGCTCGCCGGGCACGGCCACCGCCACCGGCTCGCCGGACTCCAGCCCGGCCCGCACGAAGGGCACCGTCCCGTCGAGGTACTCCCGCTCGCTGCGGTAGAACAGCGCGGGGTGGACGAAGGCGCCGGCGCGGGCGGTGGCGGTCGGGGCGCCGGTCACGGCGCCGCCGGCCCGGTCTCCGTCGGATCCGGGCAGTACGTCCGCGGCGTCCGCGCCGGCGGGGGGCGGTGGACGGCGAGCGGGGTCCGGGATGTCCACGCCGTCTCCCTAGCTGTTCCTGGACACCTGGCGGTGCGACCCAGTATGCGCGCGTCGCCGGGGACGCGCGGGTCCCGCGGGTCCGCTGTGGTGAGGATCGCCCCTCCCCGCGCGTCCCCGCCCGTCCTCTTGCGTCCTCTTGCGTCCTCTTGAGTCCTCGTAGTCGCGGGCCGGGGACGCGGCACGCGGTCCGGAATCGCGTCCTCCTCCTGACGATTAGTCCCCCCGGAAAGGGGCACGGGCACAGATGCGTCGCCGTCCGGCGGCGGCGGGGGACGCGGCGTCACGAGGACGCCCGAGGAGGACGGTCGGGGAGACGACAAGGCGGGGACATGGCCTCAACGGCATCACGACCGCTCACGCGGCGGACGCACATCCTGGTCGACACCCTGGTCATCGACGTCCGCAGAGAGGCGGACGGCAGGGCCGTGCTCACCCCGCGCGGGGAGCTGGTCCACGGCTGCGCGGGCATCCTGAGCAGAGCGCTGGCCGGGGTGTCGCCGGGTTCGCCCCGGATCGACCTGGACATGGCCCGGGTGACCTTCATGGACACCGCTGCGCTGCAGTTCCTGGACACCCTCGACGCGTACGGCCGCCGGCACGCGGTCCCGGTGACGGCCACCGGCTGGACCGGCCAGCCCCGCCGGATCCTCGAACTGGCCGGGCTGGACACCACCGACCCGCTGAACCCCGCGGAACGCCCGGCCCGGCCGCGGTCCACGCCCCCGGTCTCCTCCATGGTGGCCGCGGAGCGGACGGAGCAGCTCCTGCTGCTGCGCCAGGAGCTCGACCAGTTGCGCGAGGCCCTCACCACCCGCCCGGTGATCGACCAGGCGCGGGGCATCCTGATGGCCGCCCACGGCTGCACGTCCCGCCAGGCCTGGGACATCCTGCGGGAGGTCTCCCAACGGTCCAACACCAAGCTGCGCGCGGTGGCCGCGATGATCACCACGGGCACCCAGCCGGACGCTCCCCCGCCGCCGGAGGAGATCCGTACGGCGCTGCGGGTGGCGATCGAGTCCCGCCGACTCTGATGTGCGGGCGGTTCACCCGTCCGCCGAAGGCGGGGCCATCACATCGGGTGAATGGGGGACGCCTCGCGGAGTGGCGTCCCCCGCTTCTGCGTCGCCGCAGCTAGAAACGCTTCTGCACGCGTAGCGTGCGGTGGGGCGGGTGGGACTCGAACCCACGGCCGACGGATTATGAGTCCGCTGCTCTAACCGGCTGAGCTACCGCCCCGTAACGGCGCGTCGCGTACATGTGTGCGCGCCGTCTGCCGCAGCATAGCCGCTCATACGATCTCCTGCTTCGCCATGGTCGGCTTCCTGCGGCCCCTCATGACCTTGAGGACTTCACCGTGGGTCCGGCGGTTCCCGCGGGCATGAGGACGACATGAAAAAGGACCCCGAAGGGCCCTCGTTCGACATGCTCCCCCGACTGGACTCGAACCAGTAACCTGCCGGTTAACAGCCGGCTGCTCTGCCAATTGAGCTACGGAGGACCGAGCTCCCCCGACTGGACTCGAACCAGTAACCTGCCGGTTAACAGCCGGCTGCTCTGCCAATTGAGCTACGGAGGAATGCCTCGTTGCATCGAACGCACCTACCTGGGTATTCGCCAGAGGGCGGGCGCTCGCTGCGACACATACATTAGCGCAAGCAGGGGGGTGCTCCGCCAATCGGTATCCCCGGGCTTGGACCACGACGCAAGGGAAGGGTGGCCGCCATGCGTTACCGGCTCACGTTCATCACCGGGCTCGCTCTGGGTTACGTGCTGGGCACGAGGGCCGGACGTGAGCGCTACGAGCAGCTGAAGAAGTCCGCCCGCCAGGTCGCGCAGAACCCGGCGGTGCGCAATACCGCGGAGTCGGCGGCACAACAGGGCCGTCAGTTCGCGGGCAAGGCGTACCACGCGGTGAGCGAGAAGGTCGGCGACCACATGCCCGAGTCGGTGACCCAGCGCGTGCACTCCCTGCGCGGGCGCCACACCAACGGCAACCGCCCCGACGACTGGGGCACCAGCGACACGTAGCGCCCACGACGCCTCGACCGACGGGCCGCTCCCGGCACACGGGGGCGGCCCGTCGAGACGTACGTCACAGGCGCGCTCCGCACCCCGACGCTCCCTGCGGCACCGACCCGGCACGGTCACCCCTCGCGGTGCGGCAGAATTTTAGCCATGGGGATAGTCGCCGGGCTGGACAGTTCGCCCGATTTCACTCGCATCGTGGTCTGCGACACGGACTCGGGGGCCGTGCTCAGGCAGGGCTATGCGCCGCATCCGGTGGAGAATCCCGAGGGCGGACGGCCCGCCGACGTCGATCCGCAGGCGTGGCTGCTGTCGCTCGGCGAGGCGGCCGGCGGCGGACTGCTGGAGAGCGTGCAGGCCATCGGCGTGTCCGCGCAGCAGAACGCGCTGATCCCGCTGGACGCGCAGGGCAACACCGTGCGGCCCGCGCTGGTCGGCGGCGACCGGCGGGCCCAGGTGGCCGCCGCCGACCTGATCGACGCGCTCGGCGGGCGCGAGGCGTGGGCGCGGGCGGTGGGGTCGGTGCCGCAGGCCGCGCAGCCGGTGACCAAGCTGCGCTGGCTCGCCAGGAACGAGCCCGACGCCGCCCGGCGCATCGCCGGCCTGCTGCAGGCGCACGACTGGCTGGTGTGGCAGCTGCTCGGGCGGCCGGCCCGCCGGACCACGGACCGCGGTGGTGCGTCCGGGACCGGCTACTGGTCCGCGGCGACCGGCGCCTACCGGGCCGACCTGGTCGAGCTGGCGCTCGGTCAGCAGGTCTCGCTGCCCGAGGTGATCGGGCCCGCCGAGGCGGCCGGCACGACCCCGGAGGGCCTGCTGATCTCGGCCGGGACCGGGGAGACGATGGCCGCAGCCTTCGGGCTCGGGCTGGGTCTCGGCGACGCGGTGGTGTCGCTCGGCGCCTCCGGGTCGGTGATGGCCGTGCATCCCGAGGCGCTCGTCGACCAGAGCGGAATGATCACCTCGCTCGCCGACGCCACCGGTATGCACCTGCCGGTCGTCACCACGCTCAACGCCGTACGGACCCTGCGCGGCACCGCCGAACTGCTCGGCCTGCCCGACCTGGAGAGCCTGTCCGACCTGGCGATGAAGTCCACCCCGGGGTCCCACGGGCTCGTCCTGCTCCCCTATCTGGAGGGCGAGCGCACGCCGAACCTGCCGCACACGGCCGGCACACTGGCGGGCCTGAGACGGGAGTCCATGAAGCCGGAGCACCTGGCGCGGGCCGCCTTCGAGGGCATGTTGTGCGGGCTCGCGGACGCGCTCGACGTGCTGCGCGGCCGGGGCGTGGAGGTGCGCCGGATCTTCCTGCTCGGGCCGGCCGCCGAGCTGTCCGCCGTGCAGGCGGCGGCGCCCTCGCTGTTCGGGACGCAGGTCGTGGTGCCGCAGCCCGCGGACTACGCCGCGATCGGCGCCGCCCGGCAGGCCGCCTGGGCGCTCGGCGTCTCCCAGGGCGCCCTCGACCCGCGCACCCCGCCGGCCTGGCAGGGCGCGGTCGCCCAGGTCCTGGAGCCCGGCGACGACCTGGCGGTGGGCCAGGCGGTGCGCCAGCAGTACGTGTCGGTGCGCGAGCAGACCCACCCCGGCGCGCTCCGGTCGTGAAACCGGGGCGGCCCGGGGTCTCGGGCCGGGCGGGACGGTCACCCGTACGGGGACGTTTCCCTCCGCGACGGTCACCCGTTCAGGGGCAGACCGGGAAACCGGGGACCTAGGACCGACGGCTGACGGGCCGTCGGTCGTTGGCCCGCTGTCGGGTTAATCGGTTGAGGTAACACGGGTGGAGTGTCCGACGATAGGGGCCAGGGGACATCGACCACTCCCCACCGCCGACTCCGAGAGACCCAGCGTGCTCATACGACTTCTGCGGACCTATCTCAGGCCGTACCGAAAACCCATCGCCGTACTGGTGCTGCTGCAGTTCGTGCAGACCTGCGCCACCCTCTACCTGCCCACCCTGAACGCCCACATCATCGACGAGGGCGTCGTGAAGGGCGACACCGGTTACATCCTCACGTACGGCGCCCTGATGATCGGCATCTCGCTGGCGCAGGTCGTCTGCAACATCGGTGCCGTCTACTACGGCGCCCGGACCGCGGCGGCGCTCGGCCGCGACGTGCGCGCCGCCGTCTTCGACCGGGTGCAGTCCTTCTCCGCGCGCGAGGTCGGCCACTTCGGCGCGCCCTCCCTCATCACCCGGACCACCAACGACGTCCAGCAGGTGCAGATGCTGGCGCTGATGACGTTCACCCTGATGGTGTCGGCGCCCATCATGTGCGTGGGCGGCATCGTGATGGCGCTCGGCCTGGACGTACCGCTGTCCGCCGTGCTGGTCGCGGTCGTTCCCGTGCTCGGCGTCTGCGTCACCCTGATCGTGCGCCGGCTGCGCCCGCTGTTCCGCTCCATGCAGGTGCGCCTGGACACGGTGAACCGGGTGCTGCGCGAGCAGATCACCGGCAACCGGGTGATCCGCGCCTTCGTCCGCGACGACTACGAGAAGGACCGCTTCCGCCGGGCCAACACCGACCTGACCGACATGTCGCTGGCCACCGGGCGGCTGCTCGCGCTGATGTTCCCGATCGTCATGACGGTGGTGAACCTGTCGTCCATCGCCGTGGTGTGGTTCGGCGCGCACCGCATCGACAGCGGCGGGATGCAGATCGGCGACCTGACGGCGTTCCTCGCCTATCTGATGCAGATCGTGATGTCCGTGATGATGGCGACCTTCATGTTCATGATGGTGCCGCGCGCGGAGGTGTGCGCCGAGCGCGTCCAGGAGGTCCTCGGCACCGAGTCCAGCGTGGTGCCGCCGCTCGCGCCGGTCACCGAACTGCGCCGGCACGGCCATCTGGAGATCCGCGCGGGCGGCTTCCGCTATCCGGGGGCCGAGGAGCCCGTGCTGCGCGCCGTCGAACTGGTGGCCCGGCCCGGCGAGACGACGGCCGTCATCGGCTCGACCGGCAGCGGCAAGTCCACGCTGCTGGGGCTGGTGCCCCGCCTGTTCGACGCCACCGAGGGCGAGGTCCTCGTCGACGGGGTGGACGTGCGGACCGTCGATCCCGAACTGCTGGCCCGGACGGTGGGGCTGGTGCCGCAGAAGCCGTACCTGTTCGCCGGCACCGTGGCGACCAACCTGCGCTACGGCAATCCGGGCGCCACGGACGAGGAACTGTGGCACGCGCTGGAGGTGGCGCAGGCCAAGGACTTCGTGACCGCGCTGGAGGGCGGCCTCGACGCGCCGATCGCGCAGGGCGGCACCAACGTCTCCGGCGGCCAGCGCCAGCGTCTGGCCATCGCCCGCACCCTGGTGCAGCGCCCGGAGATCTACCTCTTCGACGACTCCTTCTCCGCCCTCGACTACGCCACCGACGCGGCGCTGCGGGCGGCCCTGGCCGAGGAGACGGCGGAGGCGACCGTCGTCATCGTCGCCCAGCGTGTGGCCACCATCCGGGACGCCGACCGGATCGTCGTCCTGGACGAGGGGCGGGTCGTCGGCACCGGCCGCCACCACGAACTGATGGCGGACAACGAGACCTACCGGGAGATCGTCCTCTCCCAGCTGACGGAAGCGGAGGCTGCCTGATGGCCGGGCCGATGGGGCGGATGATGGCCGGGGGCGGCCCCGACAACCGCTCGATGGACTTCAGGAAGTCGGGCGCACGGCTCATCGCCCGGTTCCGACCCGAACGGGTCACGATCTACGGGCTGATCCTGTGCGTGGTCCTCAGCGTCACCCTGAGCGTGATCGGCCCGAAGATCCTCGGCCGGGCGACCGACCTGGTCTTCGGGGGGATCGTCGGACGGCGGATGCCGTCCGGGCCGACCAAGGAGCAGGTCCTCGACTCCATGCGGCAGCGGGGCCAGGGCGACATCGCCGACATGCTGAAGGGCACGGACTTCACCCCCGGCAAGGGCATCGACTTCGGCGCCGTGGGGAACGTGCTGCTGCTCGCGCTCGGCACGTTCCTCCTCGCCGGCCTGCTGATGGCGGTGGCGACCCGGCTGGTGAACCGGTCGGTCAACCGGACCATGTTCCGGATGCGCGAGGACGTCCAGGCGAAGCTGTCGCGGCTGCCGCTGTCGTACTTCGACAAGCGGCAGCGCGGCGAGGTGCTCAGCCGGGCCACCAACGACATCGACAACATCGGGCAGACGCTCCAGCAGTCGATGGGGCAGCTCATCAACTCGCTGCTGACCATCATCGGCGTGCTCGTGATGATGTTCTACGTCTCCTGGCTGCTCGCGCTGGTCGCCCTGGTGACGGTGCCGCTGTCGTTCGTCGTCGCCACCCGCATCGGCAAGCGGTCGCAGCCGCAGTTCGTGCAGCAGTGGCGCTCCACCGGCAAGCTCAACGCCCATATCGAGGAGATGTACACCGGGCACACCCTGGTGAAGGTGTTCGGGCGGCAGGAGGAGTCGGCGCGGCAGTTCGCCGAGCAGAACGAGGCGCTGTACGAGGCCGGGTTCCGGGCGCAGTTCAACAGCGGGATCATGCAGCCGCTGATGATGTTCGTGTCGAACCTGAACTACGTGCTGGTCGCGGTCGTCGGCGGGCTGCGGGTCGCCTCGGGCGCCCTGTCCATCGGTGACGTGCAGGCCTTCATCCAGTACTCGCGGCAGTTCTCGATGCCGCTGACGCAGGTCGCCTCGATGGCCAACCTGGTGCAGTCGGGCGTCGCCTCGGCCGAGCGGATCTTCGAACTCCTGGACGCGGAGGAGCAGGAGGCGGATCCGGTGCCGGCCACGCGGCCGGAGGAACTGCGCGGACGGGTCGCGCTGGAACACGTCTCCTTCCGCTACGACCCCGACAAGCCGCTGATCGAGGACCTGTCCCTGAAGGCGGAGCCCGGCCACACCGTCGCGATCGTCGGCCCCACCGGCGCGGGCAAGACCACCCTGGTCAACCTGCTCATGCGGTTCTACGAGGTGTCCGGCGGGCGCATCACCCTCGACGGCGTCGACGTCGCGCGGATGTCCCGGGACGAACTGCGCTCCGCGATCGGCATGGTGCTCCAGGACACCTGGCTGTTCGGCGGCACGATCGCGGAGAACATCGCCTACGGCGCCTCCCGCGAGGTCACCCGCGGGGAGATCGAGGAGGCGGCGCGGGCCGCGCACGCGGACCGGTTCGTCCGCACCCTGCCCGACGGCTACGACACCGTGATCGACGACGAGGGCTCCGGGGTGAGCGCGGGCGAGAAGCAGCTCATCACCATCGCGCGGGCGTTCCTGTCCGACCCGGTGATCCTGGTCCTCGACGAGGCGACCAGTTCCGTCGACACCCGTACCGAGGTGCTCATCCAGAAGGCGATGGCCAAACTCCAGCACGGCAGGACGTCGTTCGTCATCGCGCACCGGCTCTCCACGATCCGGGACGCGGACACGATCCTCGTCATGGAGAACGGGTCCATCGTCGAACAGGGCGCGCACGACGAACTGCTGGCCGCCGACGGGGCCTACGCACGGCTGTACAAGGCCCAGTTCGCGCAGGCGGTCGCCGAGGTCGACTAGGGGGCCTGTCCGGCCGTACGCCGTCATGGGGGGCCGCTCGCCCGGGGTGAGCGGCCCTCCGGTCAGTCCAGGTAGCCGCGGAGCTGGTCGGCGAAGGCGTGGTCGCGCAGCTTGCTGAGGGTCTTGGACTCGATCTGGCGGATCCGCTCCCGCGTCACGCCGAAGATGCGCCCTATCTCCTCCAGGGTGCGCGGACGGCCGTCGACGAGGCCGTAGCGGAGCTGGACCACCTTCCGCTCCCGCTCCCCGAGCGTCGACAGGACGGCCTCCAGGTGCTCCCGGAGCAGCAGGAACGCGGCCGACTCCACGGGGGAGGCGGCGTCGCCGTCCTCGATGAGGTCGCCGAGGGCGACATCGTCCTCCTCGCCGACCGGAGCGTGCAGGGAGACCGGCTCCTGGGCCAGCCGCAGCACCTCTCTGACCCGCTCGGGCGGGAGGTCGAGGTGGCCGGCGACCTCCTCGGGGGTGGGCTCGTAGCCCCGCTCCTGGAGCATCCGGCGCTGGACGCGGACGACACGGTTGATGAGTTCGACGACGTGGACCGGGACGCGGATGGTGCGGGCCTGGTCGGCGAGGGCGCGGGACATCGCCTGGCGGATCCACCAGGTGGCGTAGGTGGAGAACTTGTAGCCGCGGGCGTAGTCGAACTTCTCCACCGCCCGGATCAGGCCCAGGTTGCCCTCCTGCACCAGGTCGAGCATGGTCAGCCCGCGGCCGATGTACCGCTTGGCGACGGAGACGACGAGCCGCAGGTTCGCCTCGATCAGACGGCGCTTGGCCATCCGTCCCAGCACCACGAGCCGGTCCAGGTCGAGCGCGAGCCGGCTGTCCAGGTCCGGAGTGCTGCCCAGCTTCTCCTCGGCGAACAGCCCGGCCTCCACCCGGCGGGCCAGTTCGACCTCCTCGGCCGCGGTGAGCAGCGGGATCCGGCCGATCTCGCGCAGGTACTGGCGGAAGAGGTCCGAGGAGGGGCCGCCGGT
This sequence comes from Streptomyces sp. NPDC014864, assembly GCF_043081525.1. Taxonomy (NCBI): domain Bacteria; kingdom Bacillati; phylum Actinomycetota; class Actinomycetes; order Kitasatosporales; family Streptomycetaceae; genus Streptomyces; species Streptomyces sp. NPDC014864. Next base: position 303,861 of record NZ_JBIBWT010000006.1, on the reverse strand, counting down.
CTCGGTGCGGGTCGGGGCCGGTACGGCGGGCTCGGCCGGCCCGGCGGCCCCGGCGTCCTCCAGGGCTTCGGCGGGCGGTTCCTCCAGCGCGCCGGCGGGCGGTTCCCCGGGTCCGGCGGGATCCGCGGCCGGGCCGTCCGGCTCCGCCTCCAGGCGGAGCGTGACCCGGTCCTGCGGGGGTACGGCGGCGACCGCGAGGCCGCCGGCGACATCGGTCTGGGCGAGGGTCTGGGTCTGCACGGGGGCGACCTCCAGGATGATCGCTGCCAGGGGGAGCGGCAGCGGTACTCGGGGGGCGGAGTCGGCGGCCACGCCGCTGTCCGTCCCGTACGCGATGAGTGGAACCGCGGGGGTGTAGGACCCGTGGGGGACGGATCGGCCGCGCTCCGAGGACTCAGGCACCGGACCCAGTGTGGGGTACGACACATCACTGCCACGAGGGGCGTGCGGTGACTTTTTGCGATCGGCCCGTGACCGCGCGATTACGGTGACGGCAAACCCGGATGCCCCCGCGCGTACTGATCTGGCAATATCCCCGGGTGTCCGCATCCTTGTACGAAAGCCATGTGACGGTCCGTTGCGACAGCCCCGCCGACTCCGAGCGGCTCACCGGCTGGGCGGCCGCGGCCGGCCTGAAGCTCACCCTCATCGAACTGGCCCGAGGACGGATGCGATCGCAGCCCATGCTGACCCTGACGGGCGCGAGGAGCCACGACGCGGCCAGGACGCAGGCCGAGAGCACCGCGGCGCGACTGCGGGCGGACGGGTTCGCGCCGGTGCGGGTGAAGACGGAGTCGGCGCCGTGGGCGCCGGAGGTACCGGCCGAACCGTGGGGCGGGGCACAGTACTTCGAGCACCATGTGAAGTGGAACCACTTCGTGGCGGAGTACCCGCAGCACCGGGACGACGAGCAGATGTTCGTCGACCGGCTGGTCCGTGCCGTCGCCCCGACCTTCGAGGGCGGGTCACAGGGCGTCGGTGCCGTGCACCCTTAGCGCCTGGTCGTACTGCTGGAGCACCCACAACTCGTTCTGCACGGCGGCCAGTTCGGCCGGGTCGCCGCCGGCGCCCAGACGGGTGAGCCGGGACTGGATGTCGCGGACGCGGCGCTCCACCGCGCGGCGGCGCACGGTGACCAGTTGGGCGCCCGCGTAGACCTCGTCCGCCCCCTTGGCTCCCCTGGGCATCATGATCGCCTCGACGGCCAGCTCCGTGACCATCGCGCGGACGCTGTCGTCGGGGGCCAGCTCCCGGACCCGCACCAGGTACTCCTGGGGGTCCTGGACGCCGTACTCCGCGCCGCCCGCGTCCAGGACGGCCTGGCGTACGGCGGCGTAGGGCGGGGCGGTGAACTCGTCGACGCCGTACGCGTCGAAGGCCGGGGAGACCAGTTCGGGGCGCTGGAGGGCGAGCTTCAGCAACTCGCGCTCGGTGGCGTGCACGGGGTTGCGCAGGTGCAGGGCGGGACCGCGGGCCGGGGACGCGGCGGCCGCGTACCGCTGCGGGGAGCGCTGCTGCTGGCGGTCCGGCGCCTGGCCCCGGCCGCCGTCGCGCGCCCAACGGGCCAGCTGCGCCACCCGCTTGACCACGAACTGGGTGTCGAGGATGCCGAGCAGCCCGGCGAGCTGCACCGCGACCTCGTGCTGCGCGCCGCTGTTCTTGATCCGCGCCACGATCGGCGCCGCCTCGTCCAGCGCGGCCGCGCGGCCCGCGGGGGTGTCGAGGTCGTAGCGCGCCACCATCTGGCGCAGCGCGAACTCGAACAGGGGGGTGCGCGGTTCGACCAGGTCGGCGACCGCCTCGTCGCCCTTGGCCAGACGCAGTTCGCAGGGGTCCATGCCGTCCGGGGCGATCGCGATGTAGGTCTCGGCGGCGAACTTCTGGTCGTCCTCGAAGGCGCGCAGGGCGGCCTTCTGGCCGGCCGCGTCCCCGTCGAAGGTGAAGATCACGCGAGCCGAGCCGTTGTCCATCAGCAGCCGGCGCAGGATCTTGATGTGGTCACCGCCGAAGGCCGTGCCGCAGGTCGCGATCGCGGTGGTCACCCCGGCGAGGTGGCAGGCCATGACGTCGGTGTAGCCCTCGACGACGACGGCGCGGCTGGACTTGGCGATGTCCTTCTTGGCCAGGTCGATGCCGTAGAGGACCTGGGACTTGCGGTAGATCGCGGTCTCGGGGGTGTTGAGGTACTTCGGGCCGCTGTCGGCCTCGTAGAGCTTGCGGGCGCCGAAGCCCACCACCTCGCCGCCGATGTCGCGGATCGGCCACATCAGACGGCCGCGGAAGCGGTCGATCGGGCCGCGGCGGCCCTCCTGGGACAGGCCGGAGAGCAGGAGCTCCTTGTCGGTGAAGCCCTTGCCGCGCAGGAAGCGGGTGAGGTGGTCCCAGCCCTGCGGGCTGTAGCCGACGCAGAAGTGCTGGGCGGCGGCCTGGTCGAACCCGCGCTCGGCGAGGAAGACCCGGCCGGTCTCGGCCTCGGCGCCGGCGGCGAGCTGCTCGGCGTACCACTCGGCGGCCAGTTTGTGCGCCTCTACCAGGCGGATGCGCTCGCCGCGCTGGTGGGAGGGGTTGTACCCGCCCTCCTCGTAGCGCAGGGTGATGCCGGCCTGGCCGGCCAGGCGCTCGACCGCCTCCGAGAAGGAGAGGTGATCGATCTTCATCACGAACGTGATGGTGTCGCCGCCCTCCTGGCAGCCGAAGCAGTGGAAGAGCCCCTTGCTCGGGCTGACCTGGAAGGACGGGGACTTCTCGTCGTGGAACGGGCACAGGCCCTTCAGGTTGCCGCCGCCCGCGTTCCGCAGCTGGAGGTACTCGGACACCACGGCGTCGATCGGGACCGCGTCCCGTACCGCCTTCACGTCCTCGTCGTTGATCCGTCCTGCCACGCGTGAATTCTACGGGGCGGGACGGACACTCCCCGCGCTACGGGACCAGGCTCTCCAGCGGTACGCGCGGGTCGGCGAGCGCCTCGGTGTCCACGGGCGCCTTGGCACGGATCAGCCGCTGCACGGTCTCTGTGACGTCCCACACATTCACGTTCATCCCGGCGAGGACCCGGCCCTGCTTCGCCCAGAACGCGATGAACTCGCGCTTCCCGGCGTCCCCGCGGATCACCACCTCGTCGTACGACCCCGGGGGCGCCCAGCCGGAGTACTCCATGCCCAGGTCGTACTGGTCGGAGAAGAAGTAGGGCACGCGGTCGTAGGTGACGTCCTTGCCGAGCATCGCGCGGGCCGCGGCCGGTCCGCCGTTGAGCGCGTTGGCCCAGTGCTCGACGCGCAGCCGGGTGTCGAAGAGGGCGTGCGGGAAGGCGGCGACGTCCCCGGCGGCGTGGATGTCCGGGTCGGAGGTGCGCAGCCGCTCGTCGACGACGATGCCGCCGCCATGCTCGCGGCCGGCGATCTCCAGGCCCGCGGCCTCGGCGAGCGAGACGCGGGGCGCGGCGCCGATCGCGGCGAGCACGTCGTGGCAGGGGTGCTCCTCACCGTCGTCGGTGCGGGCGGCCAGCACCATGCCGTCCTGCCCGACGATCTCGGTGAGCCGGGCGCCGAAGTGGAAGCGGACGCCGCGCTCACGGTGCAGCTCGGCGAAGAGCTGCCCGAGCTCGGGGCCGAGCACGGCGTGCAGGGGCGTGGCGGACGGCTCGACGACGGTGACCTCGGCGCCGTACTCGCGGGCCGCCGCGGCGACCTCCAGGCCGATCCAGCCGGCGCCCGCGATGACCAGGTGGCCGTTGTCCCGTCCGAGGTGGGCCAGGACGCCCTTGAGGCGCTCGGCGTGGGCGAGGCGGCGCAGGTGGTGGACGCCCGCGAGGCCGGTGCCGGGGATGTCCAGGCGGCGCGGCTCGGCGCCGGTGGCCAGCAGCAGCTTGTCGTAGCGGACATGGGTGCCGTCGTCGCCGTAGTGGACGGTCTTCGCGGCGCGGTCGATCGCCACGACCGTCTGGCCGAGGTGCAGCTCGACGTCGTTGCGCGCGTACCAGGCGGGCTCGTGGACGAAGACGCTGTCGCGCTCGTCCTTGCCGAGCAGGTAGCCCTTGGACAGCGGGGGCCGCTCGTAGGGGTGGTCGCGCTCGTCGCAGATGAGGATCACGCGGCCGCTGAAGCCCTCCGCGCGGAGGGTCTCGGCCGCCTTCGCGCCGGCGAGACCACCTCCGACGATGACGAATGTCTGATCCGCGTCGACCACTTGATGCCTCCTCGTAACGGTGCCGCCATCTGCGAGCGTCCCGCACGGAGCGTGATGCGGGAAGAGGGAGTGACCCGATCAGGCCACGGAGGGTCACCTTCGGGCCCCTTGGATCACCTGGGTCCCGTGCGCACCTGCGGGGCCCTCGCCCGTGTCATATGTGCCCCGTCAGACGGGCGTGAAGCGAACGGGCCGAGGCGTCGGTGAGGGAGGCGATCTGGTCGACGACGACGCGCTTGCGGGCACGGTCGTCGCCCGCCTGGTCGAACAGGGCGCGGAACTGCGGGTCGAGGCCGTCGGGGGCGCGGGCGGTGAGGGCCTCGGCCAGCTCGGCGACCACGATCCGCTGGTCGGCGCGGAGCCGCTCCTGCTCGGCGCGCTGCATCACGTACCGGTCGGCGACCGCCTTGAGGACGGCGCACTCCATGCGGGCGGCGCGCGGGACGACGAGCTCGGCGCCGTACCGCGTCAGGCGGCCGCTGCCGTACTCCTCCCGGGTGGCGCCCTCGGCGGCCAGGCAGAAGCGGCCGATGAGCTGGCTGGTCGCGTCCTTCAGGCGGGCCTGGGCGACGGCCGAGCCGTCGTAGCCGTGCGGCCACCACTCCTGGTCCAGGAGGCGGTCCAGGGCCTCCGCGAGTTCCTCGGTGTCGGTGTCCGCGGGCACGTACCGTCCGACGGCGACCTCGAAGACCGCCTGCCGCTCGGGCTCGGCGTGCAGGCAGTTGGGGTCGATGTGGCCGGCGTGCAGGCCGTCCTCCACGTCGTGCACCGAGTACGCCACGTCGTCCGACCAGTCCATGACCTGGGCCTCGAAGCACGTGCGCGTGCCGGGGGCCTCCTTGCGGATCCAGTCGAAGACGGGCCGGTCGTCCTCGTAGACGCCGAACTTGCCGGACGCCGGGTCGGTGGGGTGGGCGCCGCGCGGCCAGGGGTACTTGGTGGCGGCGTCGAGGGTGGCCCGGGTGAGGTTGAGGCCGACGCTGACGAGGCCGTCGGTCTCCGGGTCGCGGACGAACCGCTTGGGTTCGATGCGGGTGAGCAGCCGCAGCGACTGGGCGTTGCCCTCGAAGCCGCCGCAGTCGCGCGCGAACTCGTTGAGCGCCTGTTCGCCGTTGTGCCCGAAGGGCGGGTGGCCCAGGTCGTGGGAGAGGCAGGCCGCCTCCACCAGGTCGGGGTCGCAGCCGAGGGCGGCGCCCAGCTCGCGGCCGACCTGGGCGCACTCCAGCGAATGGGTGAGCCGGGTGCGGGGGCTGGCGTCCCAGACCTGGCTGCGCGTCCCCGGGGTGACCACCTGCGTCTTGCCCGCGAGGCGTCGCAAGGCGGCGGAGTGCAGCACGCGCGCGCGGTCGCGCTGGAAGGCGGTGCGGCCGGGCCGCTTGTCGGGCTCGACGGCCCAGCGCTCGACGGCCGACGCCTCGTAACCGACGGGCGGTACGTGGTTCTCGTAGGTCCGTGATTCCGTCTCGTACGTCCGCGGTGCCCCGGGAGCGATGCCTTCCATGCCTCGACAGTAAGCGCAGGCAGTGACATTCGGGACGTCAGCGTCCGTTTCCCGTGGCGCTTTCAGGCCGAGGCGAGCGCCGGTCCGGCCGTGGTCTCGGGCGCGGCGAGGACCTGGTCGTAGCGGTGCAGGACCAGGCGGGCCATCGCCGGGTGGTCGCCGAGCGGGGCGGCGGTGATTCCGGGCGCGGCCTCGGCGCACTGGGTGGCGAAGCGGCCGGGGGCGGTGAAGCAGGAGGCGACGGCGACGCGGTGGCGGCCCCGGGCGGCCAGGGCGCGCAGGGCCTCCGGGACGGTGGGCGTGGCGGCGGAGGCGTAGGCGGCGACGACGGGCACGCCGAGGCGCTCGGCCAGCAGCCGGGCGGTGGTGCGGGTGTCGGCCGCGGACTCGGGGTCGCGGGAGCCGGCCGCGGCGAGGACCACCCCGCTCGCGCGCCGGGCCGCGCCGCCCGCGCCCGGGCGCCAGCCGGCCTCCACCAGCCGGTCGTACAGGGTCTCCACGAGCAGCGGGTGCGGGCCGAGCGGGGCGGCCACCCTCGCGTGTGCCGGGGCGGCCGCCGCCGCCTCGGGGATGTCCCGCTTGACGTGGTGGCCACGGCTGAGGAGCAGCGGCACCAGCACGGCGGGGGCGCCCGCCAGGTCCGCGAGGGTGTCCGGGAGCAGCGGCTCGTTCAGTTCGATGTGGCCGAGACGCACGGGCAGCCCGGGGCGCAGTTCGCGGACCCGGTCCATGAGGGCCCGCACGGTGGTCAACGCGCGCGGGTCGCGGCTGCCGTGCGCCACGAGGACGAGGGCGGGCGGCCCGGGGCGGCGCCTGCCGTCGAGCGCGACCAGGCTGAGCCGGCCGGCCAGGTGACTGCTGATGCTGTTCATGATCTGCGCCGTGCTGTCGAGGTGGACACCGCCGGGCGGGGGGCCGCCGGGGCGCTGGAAGGACTCGTCGCGAGAAGGGTTCGACGCCGTCATGCAGGGATTCTCCCGGCCGCGGATTGCGCCGCCGTTGCGTGACCGTGACAGGTGTTTTCCACGGGATCACCGGGCGGCGCGAGGGAGTGTGAGGGAGAGCGGGGCACGTTTCGGGGCGTACGGGCGTCGGTGTCCGCCGTGCGCGGGCTGTTGCGAAGGTGGTGCGCGGGAAGCGAACCGGGGTGCCGCGCGCCGCGTCCTCCATGATCGGGGCAGGCCCGAGCGGGCCGCCCGGGGAGGGGACGTCCGATGCGCCGACCGAGGCCGCCACGACCGCGTCTGCCGCGTCTGCCGCGCACGCGGGACGGGCGGCGGCGCCTGGTGCAGGCGCTGGTGGCCGGGTGCGTGCTGGCGCTGCTTCCGGCGACCTGGATGTACACGGTGACCGGTGACCGCCTGCGCACCACGGCGGACGTGCCGCGCACCGAGGTCGCCGTCGTGTTCGGGGCCGGTCTGTGGGACGGCGAGCCGTCGCCGTACCTCGCGCACCGCCTCGACGCGGCGGCCGAGCTGTACCGCGCGGGCCGGATCAGGGCCGTCCTGGTCACCGGCGACAACAGCCGCGACGACTACGACGAACCGGACGCCATGCGGGCGTACCTCACCCGGCACGGCGTCCCCGGCCCCCGGATCGTGACCGACTACGCCGGCTTCGACACCTGGGACTCCTGCGTGCGCGCCAGGAAGATCTTCGGGGTGCGCCGGGCGGTGCTGATCAGCCAGGCGTTCCACATCCGCCGGGCCGTCGCCCTGTGCGACGCGGCGGGCGTCGCCTCCTGGGGCGTCGGCGTGCAGGACAAGCACGACGTGACCTGGTATTACGGCGGAACCCGCGAGGTCTTCGCGGCGGGCAAGGCGGCCCTGGACGTGCTGTTCCAGCCCGATCCGCGGTTCCTCGGGCCGAAGGAGCCGGGGGTGGCCCGCGCCCTGGCCGACGGCCGCTGACCTCCACCTCACGGCGGGCGGGGGCGGACGGGGAGGTCACCGTCCCGGCCGTGTAACAGCGGGCCGCCCGGGCCCGTAACACGCCCGACGCACGCTGGGCGGCATGCAGACCTCCGCGACGCCCACGCACTGCCCGTACTGCGCCCTGCAGTGCGGGATGAATCTCACGCCCGTCCCCGGCGGCGGCGTCGAGGTGACCGAGCGCGCGGACTTCCCGGTCAACCGGGGGGCGTTGTGCGGCAAGGGCCGTACGGCGCCGGCGGTGCTCTCCTCCCGGGTGCGGCTGACCTCCCCGCTGGTGCGCTCCGGCGACGGCACGCTCACGCCCGCGACCTGGGAGGAGGCCCTGGACCGGATCGCCGAGGGGCTCTCCCGGGCGCGCACCGCGCACGGCCCGGACGCCTGCGGGGTGTTCGGCGGGGGCGGTCTGACCAACGAGAAGGCGTACGCGCTGGGCAAGTTCGCCCGGGTGGTGCTCGGCACCTCGCAGATCGACTACAACGGCCGCTTCTGCATGTCGTCGGCGGCGGCCGCCGGGACGAAGGCGTTCGGGCTGGACCGGGGCCTGCCGTTCCCGCTGGAGGACATCCCGAGGACGGGCTGTGTGATCCTGGTCGGCTCCAACCCGGCGGAGACGATGCCGCCGTCGCTGCGGTACTTCAACGAGCTGCGCGAGAACGGCGGCACACTCGTCGTCGTCGATCCCCGCCGCACCCGGACCGCCGAGCAGGCCGACCTTCATCTGGCCCCCCGTCCGGGCACCGACCTCGCGCTGGCGCTGGGCCTGCTGCACCTGATCGTCGCCGAGGGCCGCACCGACGAGGCGTACATCCGCGAGCGCACCACCGGCTGGGAGGAGGCGCGCGCGGCGGCCATGGCGCACTGGCCGGAGCACGTGGAGCGGATCACCGGGGTGCCGGTCCCGCAACTGCGCGAGGCGGTACGGCTGTTCTGCGAGCCGGAGGCCGCGATGGTGCTCACCGCGCGCGGCCCCGAGCAGCAGTCCAAGGGCACCGACACCGTGGGCGCGTGGATCAACCTGTGCCTGGCGACCGGGCGCGCGGGCCGCCCGCTGTCCGGGTACGGCTGCCTGACCGGGCAGGGCAACGGGCAGGGCGGGCGCGAACACGGCCAGAAGGCCGACCAGTTGCCCGGCTACCGCAAGCTGACCGACCCGGCCGCGCGTCGGCACGTGGCCGAGGTGTGGGGCGTGGACCCGGACGCGCTGCCGGGTCCGGGGCGCAGCGCGTACGAACTGCTGGACGCGCTCGGCACGGACATCCGCACGCTGCTGCTGATGGGTTCCAACCCGGTGGTCTCGGCACCCCGCGCCGCCCATGTGGAGGAGCGGCTGCGGTCGCTGGACTTCCTGGCGGTGTGCGACGTGGTGCTGTCCGAGACGGCGGCCCTCGCGGACGTCGTCCTGCCGGTCACGCAGTGGGCCGAGGAGACGGGCACGACGACCAGCCTGGAGGGGCGGGTGCTGCTGCGGCGGCGCGCGCTCACCCCGCCGGACGGGGTTCGCAGCGACCTGGAGGTGCTGCACGAACTCGCGGCGCGCCTGGGGGTGGAGAAGGGCTTCCCGACCGACCCCGAGGAGGTCTTCGAGGAGCTGCGCCGGGCCAGCGCGGGCGGCCCGGCCGACTACTCCGGGATCACCTACCGCAGGCTGGCGGACGAGAACGGCGTGTTCTGGCCCTGTCCCGCGCCGGCCGGGGACGCGGAGCACACGGAGGAGGCGAACGGCGGCGAGGGCGACGGGGCCGCCGTGCCCGCCACCACGTCCACCGGCGCCTCCACCGCGACGTCCACCACGTCCACCGCCTCCGCGGCGGACGGCGAGGACGCCTGCCTGGACGTCGCCGCGGACGACCCGGCGCGCGACGACGTCTCCGTTGCTCCCCCGCCGCTCGAAGTCCTTTCCGCCGACCACCGGTCCGGCGCCTCGACCGGCATTCCCGGCTCCGGCACCCCCGGCGCCCCGTCCGGCGCCCCCGGGCCGGAGCCCCACCCCGGCACCCCCCGGCTGTTCCTCGACCGGTTCGCCACCGAGGACGGGCGGGCCCGGTTCGCGGCCGTGTCGCACCGGCCCGCCGCGGAGGAACCGGACGACGAGTACCCGGTGCTCTTGACGACCGGGCGGGTGGTGGCCCAGTACCAGTCCGGCGCCCAGACCCGGCGGGTGGACGAGCTGAACGCCGCCGCGCCCGGCCCGTTCGTCGAACTGCACCCGCGGCTGGCGGCGCGGCTCGGGGCGGCCGAGGGCGACCCGGTCGCGGTCGTCTCACGGCGCGGGCGGGCGGTGGCCCCCGCCCGGATCACCACCGGCATCCGGCCGGACACGGTGTTCATGCCCTTCCACTGGGCGGGCGAGGGACGCGCCAACACCCTGACCAACCCGGCGCTCGACCCGGCCTCGCGGATGCCGGAGTTCAAGGTGTGCGCGGTACGGGTGGAGGCCGTGAAGTCCTGAACGAGGGGAGGAAGCTGAGGTTCCGTCAGCTCCGGATCCGCCAGTCGCCACCCTCGATCCGCCTCCCGCCCGCCCGCAGCCGTGCCGCGGCGGGCGGCGCGGCGACGTACACCCAGGCCTGCATCACCAGGCCGTCGCGCGCGCGGACGACCCCCCGCTCCACCCGTTCGTACAGGTTCCGCGCGTCGCCGGGCGCGTACTCCTCCAGCCGGTCCAGGACGGCCAGCAACTCCCGGTAGTCCCCGGGCCGTGCGGTGACGAGCTCGCCGTGCACCACGCCGCCGGGCTCGTCGACGGCGTACGGATAACCGGGCCCGTCGTAGAGAACGGATCCGGTCAGCCTGCCGGGTTCCTCGGAGCTGGTGCGACCGCGCAGAAACCGGTCGTGGTTGGTCTCACCTGGGCGAAGAGTGCCGTAGACGAAGAACGGGAGAGTCACAGAAACGATTCTCTCCCCTCACACATCCCCCCGCCTGCGCTATGGACATGACATGTCATGGCCCCTTAAATCTCAGTCATCACCAGCGCCACCCCCACGCGCCCGAGGGCGCCCGCGCTCAAGGAGAACGATGAGTCGGACACGGCACTCCCGAGGTTCCCGTCTGGCCACGGCCGGCATAGCCGCCACCGCAGCCACCCTGCTGGCCGCCGCACTCTCCCCCACCGCGCACGCGGACGGCAGACCGACCCGGTCCACCGCGATCCAGAACGCCGCCTCCGCGCTCGCGGACCACGCCACCTCCCTGGGCCTCACCGCGGCCCAGGACACCACCGTACGGGACGTGGTCGTCGACAAGGACGGCACCCAGCACGTCCGCTACGACCGGACGTACAAGCAACTCCCGGTCCTCGGCGGTGACTTCGTGGTCCACCTGGCCCCCGACGGCGCCTACCGCAGCGCCAACCGGGCCACCAGGAGCGCCATCTCCCTCCAGAGCGTCACCCCGACGGTGAGCGCGCCCAAGGCCGCCGACCTCGCGGTGAACGCGCTGCGCGCCGCCAACCTCGGCGAGACGCTGCGCCGGGTCACGGCCAAGCCCCACCTCCTCGTCGACGCCCTGCACGGCACCCCGCGCCTGGCCTGGCGCACCGACGCCGTCGCGCAGGACTCCCGCGGCAACCCGGTCGCCCGTACGGTGCTGACCGACGCGCGCACCGGCGCGCAGATCGACAGCTGGGACAGCATCGAGACGGCCACCGGCGACGGCAAGGGGCTCTACAGCGGCACGGTGCCGCTGGAGACCACCCTGTCGGGATCCACGTACCAGATGAAGGACCCGACGCGCGGCAACACGTACACCGGTGACGCCGCGAACAAGACCGACCTCTGCTTCTTCGGCATCTGCTTCCAGCGCGCCCCCGCGACGCTCTTCACGGACGCCGACAACCACTGGGGCACGGGCACGACGGCGGACCGGGCGTCGGCGGCCGTGGACGCGCAGTACGGCACCAACGCGACCTGGGACTACTACAAGAACGTCCACGGCCGCAACGGCATCGCGGGCGACGGCAAGGGCTCGTACAACCGCGTCCACTACGGCAGCAACTACAACAACGCCTTCTGGGACGACAGCTGCTTCTGCATGACGTACGGCGACGGCGACGGCAGCACGTTCGGGCCGCTGGTGGCCCTGGACGTGGCCGGGCACGAGATGTCGCACGGCGTGACGTCGAAGACCGCGGCGCTGACCTACTCGGGCGAGTCCGGCGGCCTGAACGAGGCCACCTCGGACATCTTCGGCACACTGGTGGAGTGGTACGCCAACAACTCCTCCGACCCCGGCGACTACCTCATCGGCGAGGAGATCGTCCGCTCGGGCTTCGGCAAGGCGGCGCTGCGGTTCATGGACAAGCCGTCCAAGGACGGCAACTCGGCGGACTGCTGGAGCAGTTCGGTGGGCAACCTCGACGTCCACTACTCCTCCGGCGTCGCCAACCACTTCGCCTACCTGCTCTCCGAGGGCAGCGGCGCGAAGACGATCAACGGCGTCAGCTACGACTCCCCGACCTGCAACGGGTCCTCGGTCACCGGCCTCGGCAGGGACAAGCTGGGCAAGATCTGGTACCGCGCGCTGACCGTCTACATGACGTCGTCCACGAACTACGCGGGCGCGCGCACCGCGACGCTCAACGCGGCGAAGGACCTCTACGGCGCCGGCAGCGCGGAGTACAACGCGGTGGCGGCGGCCTGGAGCGCAGTCAACGTCGGCTGATCCGGCACGCCGCACCGCTCCCGTGCGCACGACGCACCGCCCCTGAGCGGACGACGCACCACCCCGCGCGAAGGAGGCCGGCCCCCGGTGGGGCCGGCCTCTGGCGCGTGTACGGCATCGGGGTGAGCGCCACGGAGGCGGCCCAGCGCACGACGGCGGCCCGGTCACCCGTTCACCCCCGTGGCCCGCACCCTTCGGGATGTTTTCGACGGCCCGTCAGCATGACAGCCGTGACCTGCCCAAACCTGCTCCGCCCGGCCCCTCGGGCCGTCTCATGGACACCCATTCATCCTACTTTCTGACTCTTTGTCGAAAGGCGAGCCTGCCCTGGGGCGGCTTATCTCGGAAGGGCAGGGGCGCGACCGACACGGCGGCACACGGAGATGCCGCGGGCCGCGACCCACCGCAGAGCTCGAAGGAGCACCGATGCGACGACCCGCCCGTCCGCTGACCGGGGCCGCGCTCGCCGTAGCCGCCGCGAGCGGCCTCGCCGCGCCCGCGTACGCCGCGGACACCGCCGGCCTGGAGGTGTACCCGTCCCCGGTGGTGCCGGGCGGTCAGGTCACCGTGAACACGAAGGCGTGCGGCGAGAAGGCCACCGCGGCGGGCGACGCCAGCGCGGTCGGTGCCGGGCCCTTCACGCTGGCGCCCAGCGCGCACGAGGGCGACGCGATCGGCCAGTTCCGGGTGCCGGAGAGCGCCCAGCAGGGCACGTACGAGATCGTCGTGCGGTGCGCCGAGGGCGGCAAGGAGGTCAGGGGCGACCTGGTGGTCACGCTGACCGCGGTGCGCGGGCAGGTGCTGCCCCGAGGAAGTGTGAAGACGGGGGTCGGCGGCGCGCTGGGCCCCGACCCCGTGCAGTCCGCGGCCGGCGTGGCGGCTCTCGCCGTCGCCGCCGCGGGCGGTACCTGGCTCCTGCACCGCCGGGCGAGAGGCGACGGGATCTGACGGGCGCCCTCCGCTGTCCGTCCGCCAGTACCGCACGCCTCTCCCCCTCCGGGTCCGACGCCCCTCGTGGCCCGGAGGGGCGGGGCACCGAGTCCGGAAGAGAGTGCGTATGCGCAGGATAGGCAACACCTCCATAGCCACCGTCACCATGGCCGCCCTCTGCGGCGGCGCCTGGCTGCTGCACGGCGCCGGGCACGCCCCGCCCCAGCCCTCCGTGGCCGAGGGTCTGCCCGACCCCGGTGAGGCACGGCTCACGGCCCCCGCGCTGCCGCCGTCCCCGCCGGACCGCATCCGCATCCCCTCGATCCGGGTGAACGCCCCGCTGATGGGCCTGCGCCTCACCAGCTCCGGCAGCCTCGACGTCCCGCCCGCCGGGCAGAAGAACCTCGCCGGCTGGTACGAGGCGGGCACCACCCCGGGCGAGACCGGCACCGCGATCGTCGCCGGCCACGTCGACAACACCGAGGGACCGGCCGTCTTCTACGACCTCGGCGCCGTGAAGAAGGGCAGCGCCATCGAGGTGGACCGGCGGGACGGCTCCGTGGCCCGCTTCACCGTGGACGCGGTCGAGGTCTACGCGGCGAGGAACTTCCCCGACGGCAAGGTGTACGGCGCCGCGAAGCGCCCCGAGCTGCGGGTGATCACCTGTGGCGGCGGCTACTCGCGGACCACCGGCTACCAGGGCAACGTGGTCGTCTTCGCCCATCTGACCGGCAGCAGTTGACCGGGAGCCGCCGACCGGCCCGCGGCCGCCCCGGCCACCGCAGTCGAAGCCCGATCTCCCGGGGCTCAGGCCCCTACGCCACCCACTGCTCGTACGCCAGGTTCGCCACCAGCGCGAACACCACCGTCAGCAGCACCACGCGGACGAAGCCGCTGCCCTTCTTCAGCGCGGTGCGCGCGCCCAGGGTGCCGCCCGCCAGGTTGAACACGGCCATCAGCGCCGCCAGTTGCCACAGGACCGTGCCCTGCCAGGCGAAGGTGGCCAGGGCGCCCGCGTTGGTGCAGCAGTTGACGATCTTGGCCGTGGCGGAGGCGGTCACCAGGTCGAGGTGCAGGACCGCGGTGAGCGCCAGCACCAGGAAGGTGCCGGTGCCGGGGCCGACGAAGCCGTCGTAGAAGCCGATGCCGAGGCCCGCGAGGCCGATCGCGGCCAGCACCTGGCGGCGGGTGGCCGGGCCGGGCGCGGGGGCGGTGCCGAACGCGGGCCGCAGGATCACGAAGGCCGCGACCGCGAGCAGCACCACCATGATCAGCGGCTTGAGGACCTCGGTGCTCATCCCGGCGGCGAAGAAGGCGCCCGCGCCGGACCCGGCGAGCGCCGCGAGACCGATGCGGACGGCGGTGCGCACGTCGACGGGCGCGCGGCGGGCGTACGTCACGGCCGCGCCCGTGGTGCCGACGATGCCGACCGCCTTGTTGGTGCCGAGCGCGTACGCCGCCGGGGTGCCGCCCGGCAGCCCGAGCAGCAGTGCGGGCAGCAGCAGCAGCCCGCCGCCGCCGACCACGGCGTCGATCCACCCGGCCGCGAGGGCGGCGAGGCACAGCAGGGCGACCACGGTCGGCGATATCTCGGGCATGATCGCGACCCTAGAGACGCGATGCGTGTGCCGTCCATGCACCTGAGGGACTTCAGAGCTTGGCCGCCCGCGCACCCCGCACACCCCACGGCACCGTCCCGGCCCGCGCACACCTCACAGTGCCGCCCCCACCCGCCCCCCCGCACACCTCACAGCAGCGTCCCGGCACGCCCGCGCACCCCTCACACCTGATCCCCGCTCCCGCTGAGGGCAGCGTTCCCCGGGGGAAACAGACGTGATGCGGCCGGGTAACGTCGACGCCGCACGCTGCGGTACATGACCTCGAATACGCGTGTGGTGGTGATCGGCGCCGGACTCGCGGGTGTGACGCTCGCCCGGCGGCTGGCCGAGCTCGGCACGCCCGCGCTGCTCGTCGGCGAGGAGGAGCACCGCCCGTACAACCGGGTCCTGCTCGCCGAGGTGCTGGCCGGCCGGTACGCCCCCGAGGTGATCGCCCTTCCGGCACCCGCCGGTCTGGTCCGCGCCCGGGTCACCGGCATCGACCGCGCCGCACGGCGGCTGCGGTGCGCGGACGGCACGGAGATCGCATACGACAGGCTGGTCCTGGCGACCGGCTCCAACCCCGTACTGCCTCCGCTGCGCGGTCTGTTCACCACCGGCCGGCACGAACTGCCCGAGGGTGTGCACGCGTTCCGGACCATGGACGACTGCCTCGGCCTGTCCAAGGCGGTCCGGCCGGGCGTGCGGGCCGTCGTCATCGGCGGCGGGCTGCTCGGGGTGTCCGCCGCGCGGGCGCTGGCGGTGCGCGGCGGACAGGTGGTGCTCGCCCAGCAGGCCGAGCGGCTGATGGAACGGCAACTGGACCCGGAGGCGTCGCGGCTGGTGCTGCGGCACCTGACGGACCTCGGCGTGGAGGTCCACACCGAGTGCCGGGTGCGGGACGTGCGCTGCGCCGGCGGCGCGGTCCGCTCGGTGGAGATGGCCGACGGCTACGCCCTCGACGCCGACCTCGTCGTCCTGGCCTGCGGTGTCCACCCGCGGGTGGGGCTCGCCGAGGACGCCGGGCTCGCGGTGCACAAGGGCGTCCTCGTCGACGACGCGCTGCGCACGTCCGACCCGCGGATCCACGCCGTGGGCGACTGCGCCCAGCACGACGGAACGGTGTACGGCCTCGCCGCGCCCGCGATCGAACAGGCGTACGCGCTGGCCGAGTCGCTGGCCGGGGACACGGACGGCCCGGCCGCCCGCTACACCGGCACCCGCTCCCTGACCCGGCTCACCCTGGCCGGGCGGGACGCGTCCTTCGACCTCGCCGCCTTCGGCGAGACCGAGCCGCTGCCCGGCGACGACGTGGTGCGGCTCGCCGACGCCACCCGCGGCACCTACCGCAAGGTCGTCGTCCGCGACGACCGCCTGGTCGGCGGGGTCCTCGTCGGCGAACTCGGCACCGTCGGCGCGCTCGCCCGCGCCTGGGAGGGGGCGGAGCCGCTCCCCTCGGACGGCGGCCCCCTGCTCCATCTGCTCACCAACGACGGAGGCTCCTGATGTCCACGACGGCCGCCCGGCCCCGCCCCACGATCGTGCTCGTCGGCCACGGCATGGTCGGCCAGCGCTTCCTCGAAGCGCTCGCCGAGCGCGGCCTGACCGCCACGCACCGCGTGGTCGTGCTGTGCGAGGAGCCGCGTCCCGCCTACGACCGCGTGCAGCTGACCTCGTACTTCTCGGGGAAGACCCCCGAGGACCTCTCCATGACCGACATGGGGTTCATCGGGGACCACGGCATCGAGCTGTACGTGGGCGATCCGGCGGAGACGGTCGACCGCGAGGCGCGCAGGGTGACCGCCCGCTCGGGGCTCGTCGTCGGCTACGACGTCCTCGTGCTGGCCACCGGCTCCTACCCGTTCGTTCCCCCCGTCCCCAACAAGGACGCCGAGGGCTGCTTCGTCTACCGCACGATCGAGGACCTGCTCGCGATCGAGGAGTACGCGCGGACCCGCGCCACGACCGGCGCGGTGGTCGGCGGCGGCCTGCTCGGACTGGAGGCGGCCGGCGCGCTGAAGGGTCTCGGGCTCACCAGCCACATCGTCGAGTTCGCGCCGCGCCTGATGCCGGTACAGGTGGACGAGGGTGGTGGCGCGGCTCTGCTGCGCACCATCGAGGACATGGGCCTGGCCGTCCACACCGGGGTCGGCACGCAGGAGATCGTCGTCGGCGAGGACGGCGCGGTCACCGGCATGAAGCTGTCGGACGGCTCCGAACTCGCCACCGACCTGGTGGTGTTCAGCGCGGGTGTCCGCCCCCGTGACCAGCTCGCCCGGGACTGCGGGCTGACGGTCGGCGAGCGCGGCGGCATCACCGTCGACGAGCAGTGCCGCACGGTCACCGACCCGCACGTGTTCGCGATCGGCGAGTGCGCGCTGGCGTCGGACGGCCGGGTGTACGGCCTGGTGGCCCCCGGCTACGAGCAGGCGGAGACGGCGGCCGCGACCATCGCCGAGGACGAGGCCTCCTTCACCGGCGCCGACCTGTCCACGAAGCTCAAGCTGCTCGGCGTCGACGTCGCCTCCTTCGGCGACGCGCACGGCAGCACCGAGGACTGCCTGGACGTCGTCTACTCGGACTCCCGCGCGGGCCTGTACAAGAAGCTGGTCGTCGGCCGGGACGGCACGCTGCTCGGCGGCATCCTGGTCGGCGACGCGGAGGCCTACGGCACCTTGCGCGCGCTCACCGGCTCGGTGCCGCCGATCTCGCCGGAGCAGCTGGTCCTCCCGGCGGGCGCGGGCGCCCCGGCCCAGCTCGGCCCGTCCGCGCTGCCGGACGAGGCGGTGATCTGCTCCTGCCACAACGTCACCAAGGGGGCCGTCCGCGGCGCGGTCACCGAGCACCGGTGCACCACCGTGCCTGCGGTCAAGAAGTGCACCAAGGCCGGTACCGGCTGCGGCAGTTGCGTCAAGGTGCTCACCCAGCTGGTCAACGACGAGCTGGAAGCGAGCGGTGTCGAGATCGACAAGGGGCTGTGCGGCTGCTTCCCGCAGACCCGCGAGGAGCTCTACGAGATCGTCCTCGCCCTGCGCATCGCCTCCTACCAGGACCTGCTGGACCGCTACGGCCGCGAGGGCGCCCGGGGCGGCGACGGCTGCGAGACCTGCAAGCCGGCCGTCGCCTCGGTCATCGCCTCGCTCGCCCCGGCGATCGGCGCCGACGGCTACGTCCTGGACGGCGAGCAGGCCGCCCTGCAGGACACCAACGACCACTTCCTCGCCAACCTCCAGAAGAACGGCTCGTACTCGGTGGTGCCGCGCATCCCCGGCGGCGAGATCGCGCCGGAGAATCTGATCGTGATCGGCGAGGTCGCCCGGGACTTCGGTCTCTACACCAAGATCACCGGCGGCCAGCGCATCGACCTGTTCGGGGCGCGGGTGGAGCAACTGCCGCTGATCTGGGCCCGGCTGGTGGACGCGGGCTTCGAGTCCGGCCACGCCTACGGCAAGTCGCTGCGCACGGTGAAGTCCTGCGTCGGGCAGACCTGGTGCCGCTACGGCGTCCAGGACTCCGTGCGGATGGCGATCGACCTGGAGCTGCGCTACCGCGGACTCAGGTCGCCGCACAAGCTCAAGTCGGCGGTCTCCGGCTGCGCCCGCGAGTGCGCGGAGGCGCAGTCGAAGGACTTCGGCGTGATCGCCACCGCGAGCGGCTGGAACCTGTACGTCGGGGGCAACGGCGGCGCCACCCCGCGCCACGCGGACCTGCTCGCGCAGGACCTGTCCGACGCCGAACTGGTCCGGCTGATCGACCGGTTCCTGATGTTCTACATCCGCACCGCCGACCGCCTGGAGCGCACCTCGGTGTGGCTGGAGCGGATCCCGGGGGGCCTGGACCATGTGCGGGACGTGGTGGTGCACGACTCGCTGGGCATCTGCGAGGAGCTGGAGTCACTGATGGCCGCCCATGTGGCGCACTACCGCGACGAGTGGGCCGAGACCATCGAGGACCCCGAGAAGCTCGCCCGGTTCGTGTCCTTCGTCAACGCCCCCGACACCCCGGACCCGGTCGTCGGCTTCGTCCCCGAGCGCGACCAGATCAAGCCCGACCTGCCGCTGCTCTCCATCGGCAGGCGCCCTGCCCACGACGTCCTGGAAGGAAGCGCCCAGCGATGACCCTGGCCCCAGAGACCACCGACCTGAAGGTCCGGCTCCAGCTCGACGCCGGCTGGCTCACCGTCTGCGACCTGAGCACGCTGCTCCCCGGCCGCGGGGTGGCGGCCCTGCTGCCGGACGGCCGGCAGGCAGCCCTGTTCCGCGACCGGTCGGGCCGGCTGTACGGCATCGACAACCGCGACCCGTTCACGGGCGCCGCGGTCCTCTCCCGCGGCCTGACCGGCACCCACCAGGGGCGCCCGTTCGTCGCCTCTCCCCTGCTCAAGCAGCGTTTCGACCTGCTCTCCGGCCAGTGCCTGGACGACGAGGGGGTGCGGGTGACGGCGTACGAGGTGCGCGCCGGCTGACGCCCGCACGACGTCGACGCACGCCGAAGGGGCGGCACCCCCGCACAGGGTGCCGCCCCCTCCTTTTCGCAGGCCGGAGTCCTCGTCGCGTCGGTCTTGAGGGTCGGGGACAACGACGAGGACCCCGGGGTCTTTACCGGTGGTCGCTGCCCTCGGCGGTCACCGCGGCACGGCCGGCCTCCAGGCGGGCCACCGGGATGCGGAAGGGCGAGCAGGAGACGTAGTCCAGGCCCACCTCGTGGAAGAAGTGGACGGACTCCGGGTCACCGCCGTGCTCGCCGCAGACGCCGAGCTTCAGGTCGGGGCGGGTCTCCCGGCCGGCCTTCGCGGCGGACTTCACCAGGGAGCCGACGCCGTCCTTGTCGATGGTCTCGAACGGCGACACCCCGAAGATGCCCTTCTCCAGGTACGCGGTGAAGAACGAGGCCTCCACGTCGTCCCGGCTGAAGCCCCACACCGTCTGGGTGAGGTCGTTGGTGCCGAAGGAGAAGAACTCGGCCGCCTCGGCGATCTGGCCGGCGGTCAGCGCGGCGCGCGGCAGCTCGATCATCGTGCCGATCGCCAGCTTCAGCTCCGTGCCGGTCGCCGCCTGCACCTCGGCGATGACCTGGTCGGCCTCCTCGCGCACGATCTCCAGCTCCTGGACCGTGCCGACGAGCGGGATCATGACCTCGGCGCGCGGGTCGCCCTTGGCGGCCTTGCGCTCGGCGGCGGCCTCCGCGATGGCGCGGACCTGCATGGTGAACAGGCCGGGCACCACCAGGCCGAGGCGTACGCCGCGCAGGCCCAGCATCGGGTTCTGCTCGTGCAGGCGGTGCACCGCCTGGAGCAGGCGCAGCTCGTTCTCGTGCGGCTCCTGGCGGGACTCCGCCAGCGCCACGCGGACCGACAGCTCGGTGATGTCGGGCAGGAACTCGTGCAGCGGCGGGTCGAGCAGGCGGATGGTGACCGGCAGGCCGTCCATCGCCTCGAACAGCTCGACGAAGTCCTGCTTCTGCAACGGCAGGAGCTGCTTGAGGGACTCCTCGCGCTCGTCCTCGGTGTCGGCGAGGATCAGGCGCTCGACCATCTCGCGCCGGTCGCCGAGGAACATGTGCTCGGTGCGGCACAGGCCGATGCCCTGGGCGCCGAAGCGGCGGGCGCGCAGCGCGTCCTCGGCGTTGTCGGCGTTGGCGCGCACCCGCAGCCGGCGCTTGCGGTCGGCGAAGGCCATCATCCGGTGCACGGCCTCGACCAGCTCGTCGGCGTCGTCGGCGCCCGGGTGCATCCGGCCCTCGAAGTACTCCACGACCGGCGACGGCACGACCGGGACCTCGCCCAGGTAGACCTTGCCCGTGGAGCCGTCGATGGAGATGACGTCGCCCTCCTCGACAACGTGCCCGCCGGGCACGGTCATCCGGCGGCGCTTGGTGTCGACCTCCAGCTCCTCGGCGCCGCAGACACAGGTCTTGCCCATGCCGCGGGCCACCACGGCCGCGTGGGAGGTCTTGCCGCCGCGGGAGGTGAGGATGCCCTCGGCCGCGATCATGCCGTCCAGGTCGTCGGGGTTGGTCTCACGGCGGACCAGGATGACCTTCTCGCCGGACCGGGACCACTTCACCGCGGTGTAGGAGTCGAAGACGGCCTTGCCGACCGCCGCGCCCGGCGAGGCCGCGATGCCCCGGCCGACCTGCTCGACCTTCGCGCGGTCGTCGAACCGCGGGAACATCAGCTGCGCGAGCTGCGCGCCGGAGACGCGCTGGAGCGCCTCGGCCTCGTCGATCAGGCCCTGGTCCACCAGCTGGGTCGCGATGCGGAAGGCGGCGCCCGCCGTGCGCTTGCCGACGCGGGTCTGCAGCATCCACAGCTGGCCGCGCTCGATGGTGAACTCGATGTCGCAGAGGTCCCGGTAGTGGTTCTCCAGGGTCTCCATGATCTGCATGAGCTGGTCGTACGACTTCTTGTCGATCTGCTCCAGCTCCGCCAGCGGGACGGTGTTGCGGATGCCCGCCACCACGTCCTCGCCCTGGGCGTTCTGGAGGTAGTCGCCGTACACGCCCTGGTGGCCGGAGGCGGGGTCGCGGGTGAAGGCGACACCGGTGCCGGAGTCCGGGCCGAGGTTGCCGAACACCATCGAGCAGACGTTGACGGCGGTGCCGAGGTCGTGCGGGATGCGCTCCTGACGGCGGTAGAGCTTGGCGCGCTCGCCGTTCCAGGAGTCGAAGACCGCCTTGATGGCGAGGTCCATCTGCTCGCGCGGGTCCTGCGGGAAGTCCCGGCCGGCCTCGGTCTTGACGATCTTCTTGAACCGGGTGACCAGCTTCTTCAGGTCGGCCGCGTCCAGCTCGGTGTCGACGGTGACCTTCTTGGCCTCCTTGGCCTTCTCGAGCGCGTCCTCGAAGAGCTCGCCGTCGACACCGAGGACGGTCTTGCCGAACATCTGGATGAGGCGGCGGTAGGAGTCCCAGGCGAACCGGTCGTCGCCGGCCTGCTTGGCCAGGCCCTGCACGGACTTGTCGGAGAGGCCGATGTTCAGGACGGTGTCCATCATGCCGGGCATGGAGAACTTCGCCCCGGAGCGGACCGACACGAGGAGGGGGTTGTCGGGCTGGCCGAGCTTCTTGCCCATCTTCTGCTCGAGGGCGTCGAGGTGCGCACTCACCTCGTCACGCAGTGCCGCCGGCTCCTCGCCGCTGTCGAGGTAGACCTTGCAGGCCTCGGTGGTGATGGTGAAGCCCGGCGGGACGGGGAGGCCCAGGTTCGTCATCTCGGCGAGGTTCGCGCCCTTGCCGCCCAGCAGGTCCTTGAGGTCCTTGTTGCCCTCGGTGAAGTCGTAGACGAACTTCACCCCCTCAACGCTGGTGCCCTGCCCGGCTACCTGGGGATCTTTGTTTTCCGACACGGGTCTCGACTCCTCGAGGACTCGGTGGCTGCCCTGACGGCGAGGAACATACCCAGATCGAAGGCGCCTGGGTACGTCCACTCGCGCGTCATGTGCCTGTAACCGATCGTCAGCCAGCAGATCGAAAGTCAAGGCAGGGCACAGAACGGGGGCCCGATGTTTTCACTTCTTGAACGCACCATTGCCGGCGAGGCCGCTCCAACCGCTCACATGAGCGAGTTGTGCCACGAGTGAGTTCGATCGATGAACGATCAAGGGATGGCACTCAGTGCCACCCCTTGGAGAAGTGCAGCCGCTCAAGATCCGCTCATCTGAGCGCAACCCTTATCAGGGGTGGCGAGAATCACGCTGTCACACGGACGCGGATTTCACCATCCGGACGCGTGTACGGACAGGTGCCGGGGAGGAAACCCGCGGGTCACACGCCGGTGCGGGCGGCGGGTCACACGCGGGTGCGGGCGGCGGCGGCAGACCCGGACGGACCCCTCACACGCCGAGCGCGAGCAGCCGCTCCTCCGCCCGGTCCGGCGCGTACAGGTGCTCCACGACCAGCGCCCCGGCCCCCACCAGCCCCGCCCGCTCGCCGAGCCGCGAGGTCACCACGTCCAGATGGGCCGTGGAGCGCGGCAGCGCCCGCTGGTACAGCAGCTCCCGTACACCGGTCACGAAGGGCGTACCGGCCAGGTCGCCCGCGATCATCAGCACCCCCGGATTGAGCAGGGTGACCACCGTGGCCAGCACGTCCCCGACCAGTCGCCCGGCCTCGCGCGCGAGCGCTGTGGCCCGGGGGTGCCCGGCCGCCAGCAGGTCCCGTACGTCCGAGCCGGAGGCGGCCGGCACCCCCGCCTCCGCGAGCCGCCGCGCCACGGCGCCGCCGCTCGCGACGGCGGCGAGGCAGCCGTGGGACCCGCACCGGCACAGCGCCTCGGCGCCCACCCGGATGTGCCCGATGTCGCCCGCGCCCCCGTCGACGCCCCGGTAGATCGAGCCGCCGACCACGACACCCGCGCCGATCCCGGTGGACACCTTGACCAGCACGAAGGCCGAGCAGTCGGGGTATCCGGTGCGCTGTTCGCCGTACGCCCGGAGGTTGGCGTCGTTGTCGACGAGCACCGGCACCGGCGGGGCGCCCGTGTGCTCGGTGAAGGCCCGGGCCAGGCGGCCTCTTATGTCGTAGCCGTCCCAGCCCGGCATGATCGGCGGCTGCACCACCCGGCCGGTCTCGCTGTCCACCGGCCCCGGCACCGCGAGGCCGATGCCGCACACCTCGTCCGGGCGGTGGCCCGCCCTGCGCAGCAACTCGGCGAACCAGGAGCCGAGTTCACCGAGCACCACCTCCGGGCCGTCCTCGACGACCAGGGTGCCGCCGTGCTCGGCGAGGATCTCGCCGGTGAGCGACAGCACGGCGACACGCGCGTGCCGTGTGTCGAGGTCGGCGGCGAGGACGACCGCGTGGGCGTCGTCGAACTCCAGGGTGATGGACGGGCGTCCGCCCAGCGGGGAGTCGACGGGGCCGCCCGCGCCCTCGCGCAGCCAGCCCGCGCGGAACAGCCGGTCCAGCCGCTGGCCCACGGTCGCCCGGGACAGACCGGTGGCCTGCTGGAGCGCGCCGCGCGTGGTGGCCCGGCCGCTGCGCACGAGTTCGAGCAGGTCGCCGGCGCCGACCTGATTCCGTGCCGTGCTCCGTCCCGTCATGCGCACCCCCTTGTGTTTCCCAACCCTGCATTACATATTGGGTTTTGCGTGTTAAATAGACGTAACTCTACGGTGGCCACGACCGAACCGGTCGGGCCGGACGTCTTTCGGGGAGCCCCGAGTGGATCGCACCGCCCAACTCACCGCCCGCCACGACGGGCACACGGCGCCCGCCGCCGTCGCATACGATCCCCCCTCCGCTCCGGATCCGCTGCATGTCAGGGCCGCCCGGGTGCTGGAGGACAACTGGACGGGCGGCTCCACGGTCCCCTCGCGCGGCCTGTATCCGCACCAGTGGTCCTGGGACTCCGCGTTCATCGCCGTCGGCCTGCGGCACGTCTCCCCGTTACGGGCCCAGACGGAGCTGGAGACGCTGCTGGACGCCCAGTGGGGCGACGGGCGGATCCCGCACATCGTCTTCAACCCCTCCGTGCCCCTCGACGCCTACTTCCCGAGCCCCGACTTCTGGCGCTCGTCGACCGCGGGGCGCGCCACGGGCGCCCCGCGCACCGTACAGACCTCGGGCATCGTGCAGCCACCGGTGCACGCGCTGGCGGCCTGGCTGGTGCACTGCGCCGACCCGGGGCTGTCCCGCGCCCGCGGCTTCCTGGCCCGGGC
Organism: Streptomyces sp. NPDC014864; assembly: GCF_043081525.1. NCBI lineage: Bacteria > Bacillati > Actinomycetota > Actinomycetes > Kitasatosporales > Streptomycetaceae > Streptomyces > Streptomyces sp. NPDC014864. Next base: position 279,392 of record NZ_JBIBWT010000006.1, on the reverse strand, counting down.
GCACCCGCGGCTCGCGGCCTGGCACCGCTATCTGCTGCACCGGCGCGACCTGGGCGGCGGCGGGCTCGCGTCCGTCGTGCACCCCTGGGAGCAGGGCATGGACAACAGCCCCTGCTGGGACGCCCCGCTCTCGCGGGTCACCCCGGCCCCGGCCCGCTCCTTCCGCCGCGCCGACCTCGACCACGGCGCCCCGGAGGACCGGCCGACCGACCTGGACTACGGGCGGTACGTGCGGCTGGCGGCGGACTACCGGAACCGGGCCTACGCCGACGGGGCGGGCGCCTTCGCGGTGGAGGACCCGGCGTTCAACGCCCTGCTGATCGCCTCGGAACACGCGCTGGCGCGGATCGCCCGCGAACTGGGCGCGACCGGCACGGCCCGGCACGCGCGCGCCGAGCGGCTGACCGCGGCGCTGATCGGGCGGCTGTGGGATCCGGCCGAGGGCATCTTCCTGTGCCGGGACGTGCGCACCGGGCGGCCGATCCCCGAGCGCGGTGTCTCCGGCCTCGTCCCCCTGCTGCTGCCGGGCCTGCCCCGTGAGGTCGCCGCCGCGCTGGTGCGCACCCTGCGCGGGCCGCACTTCGGGCTGGGCACCAGCACCCGCCTCGTCCCGAGCTACGACCTGCTCGGCGAGGCCTTCGACCCGCACCGCTACTGGCGTGGGCCGGCCTGGTTCAACACGTGCTGGCTGGTGGAGCGCGGGCTGCGGGTGCACGGCGAGCGGGAGACGGCCGACGCGCTGCGGGACGCGGCCCTGCACACCGCGGACACGACCGGCTTCGCGGAGTACGTCGACCCGTACACCGGCGAGGCCTGCGGGGCGCTCGGCTTCGGCTGGACCGCCGCACTCACGCTCGACCTGCTGCACGAGCCCCTGGGACACGCCGTGTCCCCCACGGGCACCGGCATGTCCGGCAGGCACGACGAGGCAGCCCAGGACGTCAAGGGAGGGGACCGGGGATGACGGACCGGCATCATCTGCTCGTGCACGGCACGACGTTCGCCGCCGTGGGCGACGGAGGGGACATCAGCGGCGTACGCGGCGGCAGCTCCCCGGACGGGCTGTTCGTGCGCGACGCCCGGCATCTGAGCCGCTGGCAGCTCACCGTCGACGGGGCCGTCCCGCAGACGCTGGCGCCGGTCGGGGACGGGGACGCCGCGCGCTGCGTGCTGGTGCCGCGCGGCGGGCGCACCGAGCCGCCGGCGTACACGCTCTTCCGCGAACAGGCCGTCGCCGACAGCGCGTTCGTGGAGTGTCTGCGGGTGACCAGCAACCGCCCGGTCGCCACTACGGTCCGCCTCGCGGTCACCGCCGACGCCGACTTCACCGACCAGTTCGAGCTGCGCGCCGACCACCGCACCTACGCCAAGACCGGCGTCGTGCGCTCCCGTCAGATCCTGGTCGACGGGGTGGAGTTCCGCTACCGGCGCGGCGAGTGGCGGTCCTGCACGACGGTGACCGCCGACCCCGCACCGGACGGCGTGGAGGAGACCGGCACCGGCGCCCGCCGCCTGGTGTGGGCGCTGGAGCTGGCACCGCACGGCACGGTGGAGCTGACGATGCGGGTGATGGCCCGGCCGCACGGGGACCGGCGGGCCGTGCGGGTGCCGCGCTCCCCCTCCGCCGTCACCGAGCGACTCCGCTCCCTGGAAGGCGCGTTCGTGGAGGGGGTGGCCTTCCCGACCGGCTGGCCGGAGCTGGCGGCGGCCTGCGCCCGCGGCCTCGCCGACCTGGCCGCGCTCCAGGTCCCGGCGGCCGGCCCCGACGGCGAGGAGCTGCGGGTGCCGGCCGCCGGAGCCCCCTGGTTCCTCACCCTGCTGGGCCGCGACGCCCTGCTCACGTCGCTGTTCGTGCTGCCCCACCACCCCCGGCCGGCCGCCGCCACGCTGCTCGCCCTGGCCGCCACCCAGGCCGGGGAGACCAGCACGCGGTCGGTCGCCCAGCCGGGGAAGATCGTGCACGAGGTGCGGCACGGGGAGCTGGCGCACTTCGGCCAGGTGCCGTTCGGGCGGTACTACGGCTCGGTCGACGCCACCCCGCTGTTCCTCGTCCTGCTGGGCGCGTACGTGGAGCGGACCGGCGACACGGCGCTGGCCCGCCGCCTGGAACCGCACGCCCGCGCCGCGATCGGCTGGATGCTGGACCACGGCGGACTGACCTCGCGCGGCTACCTCGTCTACCGCGCCGACCGGGGCGGCCTCGCCAACCAGAACTGGAAGGACTCCCCCGGCGCCATCTGCTCGGCCGACGGCACCCGCGCCTCCGGCCCGGTGATGGCGGCGGGGGCCCAGGGGTACGCGTACGACGCGCTGCGCCGCACCGCCTGGATCGCCCGCACGGCGTGGGGGGACGAGGTCTACGCGGCGCTGCTCGAACAGGCGGCCGGTGATCTGCGGGACCGTTTCCAGCGGGACTTCTGGATGCCGGACCGGTCCTTTCCCGCGCTGGCGCTGGACGGCCAGGGCCGCCAGGTGGACGCGCTGGCCTCGGACGCCGGGCACCTGCTGTGGTCGGGGCTGCTGGACAAGGAGTACGGGGAGGCCGTGGGGCGCAGGCTTCTGGAGCCGGACTTCTTCTCCGGCTGGGGCGTACGGACACTTGCCGCCGGGCAGCCCGCGTACCACCCGCTGTCGTACCACCGCGGCTCGGTGTGGCCGCACGACAACGCGCTGATCGCGCTGGGGCTCGCCCGTTACGGCCTGCACGACGAGGCGCGCACCGTCGCCCACGGCCTGGTCGACGCGGCGACCGCCACCGGCCACCGCCTCCCCGAGGTGCTCGCGGGCTACGGCCGCGACACGCACGCCGAACCGGTCCCCTACCCGCACGCCTGCGTCCGCGAGTCCCGCTCGGCCTCGGCCCCCCTGGCCCTGCTCACGGCGGTGGGAGGGGCGTAGCTGTCACGGCCGGCCGGTCGTTTGCCGGGTGTTTGCCGAGTGCCGTGAACAGGGGAGGCGGGCAGGCCGTACGGAAGTGCGGCGGGCCCCCCTCCCCAGCGTGGCCCGCCGCTTCGCCACGCCGCGCACGGAAGGACCTCCGGGGTGCCTCAGCACACGAGTACACGCCAGTCATCGGGTACGGCCGGGGCGGGCGGGGCCGAAGTCCTGCCACCGGAAGAGCCACCGACGCCCGTGAAACCGGCGGACGGTGACGAGATCGCCGCCCCGGCGACCGGAGACAAGACCGTCGCAGCGGGCGACGCGGCCGGGAGGGCGGCCGCCCCGAGCGGCAAAGCCCAGAGCCGGCCCGTCGCGCCCGACGCCGCGGAAGACGGACCCGCCCCGGCCGGCGGACCGGACGGCGAGCAGGCCACGGCCGCCCAAACCGAAGGCGAGCCCGCCCCGAGCAACGAAGCCCAGAGCCGGCCCGTCGCGCCCGACGCCGCGGAAGACGGACCCGCCCCGGCCGACGGACCGGACGGCGAGCAGGCCACGGCCGCCCAAACCGAAGGCGAGCCCGCCCCGAGCAACGAAGCCCAGAGCCGGCCCGCCGCGGCCGACGCGGAAGACGGACCCGCCCCGGCCGACGGACCGGACGGCGAGCAGGCCATAGCCGCCCAAACCGAAGGCGAGCCCGCCCCGAGCAACGAAGCCCAGAGCCGGCCCGCCGCGGCCGACGCCGCGGAAGACGGACCCGCCCCGGCCGACGGACCGGACGGCGAGCAGGCCATGGCCGCCCAAACCGAAGGCGAGCCCGCCCCGAGCAACGAAGCCCAGAGCCGGCCCGCCGCGGCCGACGCGGAAGACGGACCGGCCGCGGAGGACACAGCCGAAGGCGGATCCACCCCGGCCGACGCCTCCCCCGCTCCCCGCACCCTCCCCCTCCGCTTCCTGCGCGCGCTCCGGCCCCGGGCCGTCCGGCGGGCCTGGGGTGAGTGGAAGGCCGGGCATCCGGTGGCCGCCCGGGGGCTCTCCGTCGCGCTCACCGGACTGGCCCTGGCCGTGGTCCTCGTCGCACTGCTGCTGCCGAACAAGAGGGAGCAGTTCCGGATCGCGGAGTTCACCCGTATCCCGGTGGAGGCGCTGCTCGGCGCGGCCTTGCTGATCGCGCTGCCGCGGCGGGCGCGGACGGTCGTCGCGGCCCTCGGCGGGGTGGCGCTCGGCGTGCTGACGGTGCTGAACCTGACGGACATCGAGTTCAACCAGTACCTGGGCCGCAGCTTCAACGTGATCCTGGACTGGCAGCTCCTCGACGACGCCCGGTCCTACCTGGTCGACACGATGGGCGGGACGGTGGCGCTGCTCGCGACCGTCGGCCTGGTCGTCCTGGTGCTCGCCGTGCTCGCGCTGATGGCCCTGGCGGTCGTCCGCGTCGGCACCTGGCTGGGGCGTCACCGGACCCGCTCCACCCGCGGGCTGCTGCTGCTCTGCGCGCTCTGGATGACCTGCGCGTCCCTGAACCTGGAGGTCCGCGGGGTCCCGCTGGCCGCCGAGCACACGGTGGCGATGCTCAAGTACCACGGGCAGGCGCTGCGTTCGACGATCCGGGACGAGCGTGAGTTCGCGAGGACGGCGCGGGCGGACGCGTTCGGCGGCACCCCGGGCAGCGAGCTGGTGCCCGACCTGCGCGGCAAGGACATGATCTTCACGTTCATCGAGAGCTACGGCCGCAGCGCCGTGGAGGACCCGATCATGGCGCCCGGTGTCGACCGGACCCTCGACACCAGTACCCAGGCGCTCGCCAAGGCGGGCTTCCACGCCAAGAGCGGCTGGCTGACGTCGGCGACGTACGGCGGCGGGAGCTGGCTCGGGCACTCCACGTTCATGTCGGGCCTGTGGATCGACAACCAGTACCGCTACCGCACGGTGACCGCCGGGGATCACCTCACCCTCACCGACGCCTTCAAGAAGACCGGCGCCTGGGACACGGTCGGGGTCATGCCGGGAGTGCAGAAGGGCTGGCCGGAGGCGAAGTGGTACGGCCTGGACAAGGTCTACAACGCCTTCCAGCTGGGCTACAAGGGACCGAAGTTCAGCTGGTCCACCATGCCCGACCAGTACGCCCTGGAGTCCTTCCAGCGCCTGGAGCACGGCCGGAAGCGCGACAAGCCGCTGATGGGGTTCGTCATCCTGACCTCCAGCCACCAGCCCTGGGCACCGATCCCGAAGACGGTCGGCTGGGACCGGCTCGGCGACGGCTCGGTCTACAAGGGCATCGAGGCGGCGGGCACCCGGCCGGCGGACATCATCACCGACCCCACCCGCTCCCGCGAGGAGTACGGCAAGTCCGTCCAGTACTCGGTGACCGCCCTCACCCAGTGGCTGGAGCGGTACGGCAACGAGAACACCGTGCTGGTCTTCCTCGGCGACCACCAGCCCATCGCCCGGGTCAGCGGCGACCACGCCAGCCGTGACGTGCCCTGCGCGATCGTCGCCAAGGACCCGAAGGTGCTGCGCAAGATCGCCGGCTGGGGCTGGTCGGACGGGCTGCGCCCCGCGCACGACGCCCCGGTGTGGAGGATGAGCGCCTTCCGCGACCGGTTCCTGACGGCGTACGGCTCCACGCCGCACCCGACGAAGCGCTGACCGCGCCGGACCGGCAGGGGGCTGGGCCGCCGGCCGGTCCGGCCCCCGATCCTCAGCCCCGTGAGTGCTCAGCCGTAGGGGGTTCAGCCCCCGGACGTGTCCAGCTCGGCGTCCTCGGAGACGCCCGCGCAGTCGTAGGGGTCCTTCAGCCAGCCGTCCGGCAGCACCACGCGGTTGTTGCCGGAGGTGCGGCCGCGGGGCCCGTCGGCGCCGGTGGGCCAGGACTGGCCGAGGTCCAGCTCGTCCAGGCCGGCGCGCAGTTCGGCCAGCGAGGAGGTGACGGCGAGCCGCTTGCGCATCTCGGAGCCGACCGCGAAGCCCTTGAGGTACCAGGCGACGTGCTTGCGGAAGTCGATGACGCCCCGTGCCTCGTCGCCGATCCACTCGCCGAGGAGCGTGGCGTGCCGGACCATGACGTCGGCGACCTCGCGCAGCGTGGGCCGTGCGACGTCCTGCGTACGCCCCTCGAAGGCGGCCACCAGGTCGGCGAACAGCCACGGCCGCCCCAGGCACCCGCGGCCGACGACCACGCCGTCGCAGCCGGTCTCCCGGACCATCCGCACCGCGTCCTCGGCCGACCAGATGTCGCCGTTGCCCAGCACCGGGATCTCCGGGACGTGCTCCTTCAGGCGGGCGATCGCCTCCCAGTCCGCGGTGCCGCCGTAGTGCTGGGCGGCGGTGCGGCCGTGCAGCGCGATGGCGGTCACGCCCTCCTCGACCGCGATCCGGCCGGCGTCGAGGTACGTGATGTGGTCGTCGTCGATGCCCTTGCGCATCTTCATCGTGACCGGCAGGTCACCGGCGCCGCTGACCGCCTCGCGCAGGATCGCCCGCAGCAGGTTCCGCTTGTACGGGAGCGCGGAGCCGCCGCCCTTGCGGGTGACCTTCGGCACCGGGCAGCCGAAGTTGAGGTCGATGTGGTCGGCGAGGTCCTCCTCCGCGATCATGCGGACGGCCTTGCCGACGGTGGCCGGGTCGACGCCGTACAGCTGGATCGAGCGCGGCTTCTCGGTCGCGTCGAAGTGGATCAGCTGCATGGTCTTCTCGTTGCGCTCGACCAGGGCGCGGGTGGTGATCATCTCGCTGACGAACAGTCCCTTGCCACCGCTGAACTCCCGGCACAGGGTGCGGAAGGGCGCGTTGGTGATCCCGGCCATCGGTGCGAGCACGACGGGCGGCTGCACCGTGTGCGGGCCGATCTGCAACGGGGACACGGGGGTGGTGGTCGGCGTGGACATTGCTCCATTGTCCCGTACGCCGGCGGATGCTCCGCCCGGCCTGTGGACAACCGGGCAGGCACCGGGCAAAGATCATGTATCAGTCATTAGTTAACCGCACTATTGAACCGCGTACCATGGTCCCCATGCCCGAGCTCAGCCACCGACGACGGCTGCTGGTGCTCGCGATCTGCTGCATGAGCCTGCTGATCGTGAGCCTGGACAACACCGTCCTGAACGTCGCCCTGCCCTCGATGCAGCGCGAGCTGCACGCCGCCACCTCCGGCCTGCAGTGGACCATCGACGCGTACACCCTGGTCCTGGCCTCGCTGCTGATGCTCGCGGGCTCCACCGCGGACCGGATCGGCCGCCGGCGCGTGTTCACCACGGGCCTGGTCGTGTTCGGCGTCGGCTCGCTGCTGTGCTCCCTCGCGCCCGATCTGGAGCTGCTGGTCGTCTTCCGCATGGTCCAGGCGGTCGGCGGTTCGATGCTCAACCCCGTCGCCATGTCGATCATCACCAACACCTTCACCGACGCGCGCGAGCGCGCCCGCGCGATCGGCGCCTGGGGCGCCGTGATCGGCATATCCATGGCCGCCGGTCCGCTGGTGGGCGGGCTGCTGGTGGAGTCGGTCGGCTGGCGCTCGATCTTCTGGGTCAACCTGCCGGTGGCCCTCGCCGCGCTGCTGCTCACCCTGCGCTTCGTCCCCGAGTCGCGGGCGCCGAAGCCCCGCCGCCCCGACCCGGTCGGGCAGGTGCTGGTGATCGCCCTGTTCGGCTCGCTGACCTACGCGATCATCGAGGCGCCGGACGCCGGCCCCGGCACCGTGCTGCCCTTCGCTGCCATGGCTCTCGCGGCCCTGCTCGCCCTGCTGTGGTACGAGCCGCGCCGCGCCGAACCCCTCATCGACCTGCGCTTCTTCCACTCCGCGCCGTTCAGCGGGGCCACCGGGATCGCGGTCAGCGCATTCGCGGCGCTCGGCGGCTTCCTCTTCCTGTCCACGCTGTACCTGCAGAACGTGCGCGGCCTGGACGCCCTGCACGCGGGCCTGTGGATGCTGCCCATGGCCGTGCCGACGTTCCTGTGCGCGCCGCTGTCCGGACGGCTGGTCGGCAGCCGGGGGCCGCGGCTGCCGCTGCTGGTCGCGGGGTGCGCGATGACCGCGAGCGCGGTGCTCTTCGCGGCCTTCGAGGCCGAGACGTCGAACGTGACGCTCCTCGTCGGCTACGTCCTGTTCGGCATCGGCTTCGGCTTCGTCAACGCGCCCATCACCAACACCGCGGTCTCCGGTATGCCGCGGGCGCAGGCCGGGGTCGCCGCGGCGGTCGCCTCTACCAGCCGGCAGCTCGGGCAGACGCTCGGGGTCGCGGTGGTCGGGGCGCTGCTGGCCGCGGGCGTGGGCTCGTCCTCGTACGCGGACACGTTCGTGACGGCCGCGCGGCCGGGCTGGTGGGTCCTGGTGGCGTGCGGGGCGGCGGTCCTGGGACTGGGCGCGGTGACCTCGGGACGCTGGGCCCGGCACACCGCCGAGCGGACGGCCCGGCGCCTGGAGTCGGCGGAGATCCGGCAGACGACCGGCGTCTCGGCGTAGCCGCACCGGCGTCGCGGGCGCAGCCGCACCGGCGTCGCGGGCGCAGCCGCACCGGCGTCGCGGCGTCCCTGGAGTCCGGGGTCGCGGTCCGTCGCAGCGGCGCGGACCGCGACTCCGGCGGAGCGCGTCACCTCGCCGCGGCGATGGCGTGCAGTTTCCCCAGGCGCTCGCGGGTCTCCTCGTCGGCCGGTGCGTAGGTGACCATGCGCGGGCCCACGTCGGGGCTCAGCCACAGGTCGGTGTGGTCGACGACGAGGCGGCCGACGTGGGCGTTGCGGAACTCCTTGCGCTTGGTGCGGGCGCCGACCACCTCGTGCCGGTCCCAGGCCGCGCGGAAGTCCGCCGACTCCGTGCGCAGCCGCTTGAGCAGCATCTTCCAGGCGGGCTCGCCGAGATGCCCGGCCATCGCGGCGCGGAAGCGGGCGGCCATGAGCCGGGTGGTCTCCTCCAGGTGCACGATCGAGGAGCGCCACTCCTCGTTCGTGTAGGAAAGGATCATGCAGTTGCGGTCCTCCGGCGGCACCGCGTCCAGGTCGCACAGCAGCAGGGAGTACGTGCGGTTGTAGGCGAGGATGTCGTACCTGCTGTTCTGCAGGCACGCCGGCATGGGTTCGAGCTGATCCAGGATGGCGCGCAGGGCCGGGGTGACCGAGGGGCACGTGGTCGCCGGGGTCGGGTCCGTGGCGCCCGCGAGCTGGAAGAGGTGGGCCCGCTCGCTGGGGTCGAGCAGCAGGGTGCGGGCGAGGGCGTCGAGCACCTGCACGGAGACCTGGATGTCGCGGGCCTGTTCCAGCCAGGTGTACCAGGTGACGCCGACCGCGGAGAGGTGCGCGACCTCCTCGCGGCGCAGCCCCGGCGTGCGGCGCCGGCTGCCGCGCGGCAGGCCGACCCGCTCGGGGCTGATGTGCTCGCGGCGGTGCCGCAGGAAGGCGGCGAGTTCGTGCCGCCGGATCGCCGAGGCTGCCGCCTTCGGGGGGCGCGGGGCCTGGGCTTCACGTACCGGCGTCTCCTGGGCCATGGTCGTCATGATTCCACAGTGCCCGCGCCCGGAGCCTGTTTCCAGGTACTCCCGCTACCAGGACAAGAAGACTCTGGTACCACCCTGAGGGCGGGCGCAGGCTCGTGACCGTGACGACCGAAACCATCTCCTCACGCACCGTCCGGTCACCGGTGGCGCCACCCGCGCTCGGCGGACTCGGACTGTTCACGGTGCTGCTGGCCGCGGCACTGCCTCTGATCGACTTCTTCATCGTCAACGTCGCCCTGCCCACGATCGGCCGGGACCTCGGGGCGGGCGAGGCCGTCCTGGAACTCGTCGTCGCCGGGTACGGGGTGGCGTACGCGGTCCTGCTCGTCCTCGGCGGCCGGCTCGGCGACCTGTTCGGCCGCCGCCGCCTCTTCCTCGGCGGCATGACGGCCTTCGGCCTGACCTCGCTGGTGTGCGGGCTCGCCCCGGACGCCTGGTCGCTGGTCGCGGCCCGCGTGGCGCAGGGCGCGGCGGCCGCCGCGATGCTGCCGCAGGTGCTCGCCACCATCCAGGCGGCCACCTCGGGCCCCCGCCGGGCCCGGGCGATGGGCCTGTACGGCGCGACGGCGGGCCTGTCCATGGTGGCCGGGCAGATCCTCGGCGGCGTCCTCGTCGCCGCCGACGTCGCGGGCACCGGCTGGCGCTCGGTGTTCCTGGTGAACGTGCCGTTCGTGATCGCGGGCCTGGTGCTGGGGGCCCGGGCCGTCCCGGAGACCCGCTCCCCGCGCCCGGAGCCGGTGGACGGTCCCGGCACGGTCCTGCTGGCGGCGTCCCTGCTGGCGCTGCTGGTCCCGCTGACCGAGGGCCGCGCGGCGGGCTGGCCGCTGTGGACCTGGATGTCGCTCGCCGCGTTCCCGGGTCTGGCGGCCGCGTTCTACGCGGTGGAGCGCCGGGCGGACCGGCGGGGCCGTACGCCGCTGGTGCCGCCGAGCCTGTTCGCGCTCACCTCGTTGCGACGCGGGCTGGTGATCATCGTGCCGTTCTCCATCGGGTTCAGCGGCTTCATGTTCGTGGTCGCGGTGGCCCTGCAGCGCGGCGCGGGGCTCGGTCCGGTCCCGGCGGGACTGACGCTGGCCCCCATGGCGGTCGTGTTCTTCTTCGTCTCGCTCGCCGGGCCGCGGCTGGTCGCCCGGTACGGCACCCGCGTGGTGACCGCGGGAGCGCTGATCCAGGCGGTGGGTGTGGGACTGCTGGCGCTGGCCGCCTGGCGGGACTGGCCGGACCTGGGGCCGGCCGCACTGCTGCCCGGCGCGGCGGTGGCCGGCGCGGGCCAGGCGCTCCAGTTGCCGGTGCTCTTCCGGGTCGTCCTCTCCGAGGTGCCGGCCGCGCGGGCCGGAGTCGGCAGCGGGGTGATGGTCACCACCCAGCAGTCGTCGCTGGCGCTGGGCGTGGCGACGCTGGGCACCCTGTTCCTCTCCCTGGTCCCGGGCCTGGGGATGCGGGACGCGCTGGTCGCGACGCTCCTCGTCCAGCTCGCGGGCGTGGCACTGACGGCGCTGCTGAGCCTGCGCCTGCCGCGCACCGTGGGGTAGCTCCGTGGGGTCCGCCGGGCGCCCGGCGGGCCCCACGGCGGCACGAGGGACGTGGGGGCGGGTGACCACCGGCGGGCCGGTCACCCGCCTCCGCCCCCGCGGTCCCGTGACCGCGCGGTCAGGTCCGCAGTCCCCGCAGGACCAGGTCCAGCACCGCCGCGAACTCGTCCTCGATGCCCGCCTGTTCCCACTCCGGCGCGTAGCACGGATCGTGGAAGCGGCCCGTGGCGTGGAAGAGGGCGCGGGCCGTGGCGGCCGGGTCGGCGGCGGTGAAGGTGCCGGCGTCGGCGCCCGCGGCGACGATTTGGGTCAGCTGGGCGGTCAGGTCGGCGATGTGCTCACCGACCGCCGCGCCGTTCTCGCCGACCAGGACCGAGTAGGTGGCGAACAGCTCGGGATCGTCGCCCGCCTTGCGGCGCTTGGCCTCGAACAGGGTCGCGAACCAGTCCCGCAGCCGTGCCTCGGGGGCGCGGTCCCCGTCGGCCGCGATGTCGGCCAGCGCCTCGGAGGTACGGTCCAGCCATCGCTTCGTCACCGCCTCCCGCAGCGCCGCCTTGGTGCGGAAGTGGCGGTAGACGCTGCCGTGGCTGACGCCGAGCGCGCGGGCCACGTCCACCACGGTGGCCTTCGCCGGGCCGTGGCGGCGCAGCACCTCCTCGGTCGCCTCGAGGATGCGTTCGGCGGTCAGGGTCTCGGCGGTGGTGGCCATGGCATAGACCGTACCCGGCGCCCGGGTCAGCGCTCGCTGTCGAGGTGTGCCATCTGCGCCTCGGGGTAGCGGGCGCCCGCGGCGGCGTCGGCCGGCACGGCCTCCTCGACGGCCCTGAGGTCGCCCTCGTCCAGGGTCACGTCCAGCGCGCCGAGCGCCTCGGTGAGCCGCTGCCGGCTGCGGGCGCCGATCAGCGGCACGATGTCCTCGCCGCGGGAGAGCACCCAGGCGATGGCGATCTGCGCGACCGTCACGCCCTTCTGCTCGGCGACCTTGCGCAGCGCGTCGACGAGGTTCAGGTTGTGCTGGAGGTTCTCACCCTGGAAGCGCGGGGAGTGGGCCCGGAAGTCGTGCGCGGCGAGCTGCCGGTCGCGTCCGAAGTGCCCGGAGATCAGGCCGCGGGAGAGCACGCCGTACGCCGTGACGCCGATGCCCAGTTCGCGGGTGGTGGGCAGGATGCGGTCCTCGATGCCGCGCGAGATGAGCGAGTACTCGATCTGCAGGTCCGCGATGGGCGCGGTGGCGGCGGCCCGCCGAACGGTGTCGGCGCCGACCTCGCTCAGGCCGATGTGGCGTACGTACCCCTTCTCCACCAGTTCCGCGATCGCGCCGATGGTCTCCTCGATGGGCACGTCCGGGTCGAGGCGCGCGAGCCGGTACACGTCGATGTGGTCGACGCCGAGGCGCTGGAGCGAGTACGCGGCGAAGTTCTTCACGGCGGCCGGCCGTCCGTCGACTCCGCTCCAGCCGCCGTCCGGGTCGCGCAGGGCGCCGAACTTGACGCTGAGCAGCGCCTGTTCGCGCAGGGCCGCGGGGGCGGTCCGCAGGGCCTCGCCGATCAGCATCTCGTTGTGGCCCATGGCGTAGAAGTCGCCGGTGTCGAGCAGGGTCACGCCTGCCTCCAGGGCGGCGTGGACGGTGGCGACGGACTCGGTCCGGTCCGCGTCGCCGTACAGCGCGGACATGCCCATGCAGCCGAGGCCGAGGGCGGAGACCTGGGGTCCGGTGGTTCCGAGGGGGCGGGTCTGGATCGTCATGGCTCCACCCTGGCATAACGAATGACAGATTTCAATATCTGTCATTCGTTACTTGTCAGCATCCGGCTGCCCGGACGGCGACGAAGATCGTCGGCGCCGCCGCATTCGACCTGGTCCGCCCCGGCTCGGAGAATGGGTGTTGTCGGTGAGCAGTCACCCCGGCGGCGCCTGCCGCCGGCCCCGCGGCATCCCATGCGCCGCCGCGGGAGGCGCGCCACGACCATCCGCGTCGCCACCTTCAACGCCGAGAACCTGTTCCGCCGCCCCCGGGCCTTCGGTCTTCCGGACGACGCCCACCGCAAGGAGGTCCTCGACGACTTCGACGAGTTGCGGCGGCGCCGTGGCACTCTTCCGCAGGAGCGGCCACCCGCAGGATCCGGAGATCCGCGTCGTCGCCAGGGGCCGCGGCCCCTGGGCCGGTTGGGCCGGGCTCGAGCGTGACGACCTCGACCGGGCCGCCGTGAAGAACACCGGCCGGGTGATCGCCGAGATCGACGCCGACGTCCCGCTCACCGTCGAGGTGGAGGACCGCCTCACCCTGGACCGCTTCAACACGCAGGTCCTGGGCGGGGTGCTGGGCAGGCGTCCCTACACCTTCAACACGCTGACCGACGGCAACGACAGCCGCGGCATCGACGTCGGCATCCTCAGCCGGCACCCGATCCGGTCCGTCCGCTCGCACATCTTCGACACCAGTCCGGAGCACCCGGGCGGCCCCGTGTTCAGCCGCGACTGCCCCGAGTTCGAGATCGAACTGGACGGGGCGCCCTGTGGGTCCTCGGCAACCACTTCAAGAGCAAGGCCGGCGACGACCCGGAGCTGCGCCCGGCCCAGGCGGAGCAGGTCGCGAGGATCCGCCGGGCCGCAGCGGAGCAGTCCCCGAACGTGCTGGTCGCCGGGACCTCAACGACTTCCTGGACAGCCCGCCGATCAGGACGCTGACGGACGCCGGCCTGCGGGACGCCATGAGCCACCCCGCCTACCGGGGCGACCCCGGCACCCACGGCTCGGGCACCAGGCCGAGCGACAAGCTCGACTACCTGCTGTTCCCGGCGCCAGTGTGGGGCCGGGTGCAGCACGTCGGCATGGAGCGGCGCGGGGTCCGGGCGCCGCCGGCCATCAAGTCCTTCGACACGGTGACGCCGAAGGCCGACGAGGCCTCCGACCACGCCGCCCTCTCTGCCGACCTCGATCTGTGACCGGCAGCGCCGTCGCGGACGGTCACGGATCGGCCGCGACGGGCTCGCTCCGGCTCACCGCGGCCGGGGCGCCGACGCGCGGGTGCCGGGCCCCCGGAAGGGACCCGGCACCGGCGTGACGAGCGGCGGGCGGCCTCAGCAGCCGAGCAGGCGGCTCGCGAGGTAGCCCTCGATCTGGTCCAGCGACACGCGCTCCTGCTTCATCGAGTCACGCTCGCGGACGGTGACCGCGTTGTCCTCGAGGGTGTCGAAGTCGACCGTCACGCAGAACGGCGTGCCGATCTCGTCCTGGCGGCGGTAGCGGCGGCCGATGGCGCCCGCGTCGTCGAACTCGATGTTCCAGTTCTGGCGCAGGGCCTGGGCGAGGCCCTTGGCCTTCGGGGACAGCTCCGGGTTGCGGGACAGCGGCAGTACCGCGACCTTCACCGGGGCCAGGCGGTGGTCCAGGCGCAGCACGGTGCGCTTCTCCATCTTGCCCTTGGCGTTGGGCGCCTCGTCCTCGACATAGGCGTCGAGCAGGAAGGCGAGCATCGCGCGGCCGACACCGGCCGCGGGCTCGATGACGTAAGGCGTCCAGCGCTCGCCGGCCTCCTGGTCGAAGTAGGAGAGGTCCTGGCCGGAGGCCTTGGCGTGCGCGCCGAGGTCGTAGTCGGTGCGGTTGGCCACACCCTCCAGCTCGCCCCACTCGTTGCCGCCGAACTGGAAGCGGTACTCGATGTCGGCGGTGCGCTTGGAGTAGTGGGAGAGCTTCTCCTTCGGGTGCTCGTACCAGCGCATGTTCTCCTCACGGAGACCCAGGCCGGTGTACCAGTTCCAGCGCTGCTCCATCCAGTACTCCTGCCACTTCTCGTCCTCGCCCGGCTTGACGAAGAACTCCATCTCCATCTGCTCGAACTCGCGGGTGCGGAAGATGAAGTTGCCGGGCGTGATCTCGTTGCGGAAGGACTTGCCCATCTGCGCGATGCCGAAGGGCGGCTTGCGGCGCGAGGTGGTCTGCACCTGGGCGAAGTTGGTGAAGATGCCCTGGGCGGTCTCGGGGCGCAGGTAGGCGACGGAGCCGGAGTCCTGGGTCGGGCCGAGGTGGGTGGACAGCAGGCCCGAGAACTGCTTGGGCTCGGTGAACTGGCCCTTGTTGCCGCAGTTGGGGCAGTTGACGTCCGCCAGGCCGTTCTCCGGGACACGGCCGTGCTTGGCCTCGTAGGCCTCCTCCAGGTGGTCCGCGCGGAACCGCTTGTGACACGCGGTGCACTCGGTGAGCGGGTCCGTGAAGGTGGCGACGTGGCCGGAGGCGACCCAGACCTCGGGGGCCAGGATCACGGACGAGTCGATACCGACCACGTCCTCGCGCGACGTCACCATGTAGCGCCACCACTGGCGCTTGAGGTTCTCCTTGAGCTCGACACCCAGGGGCCCGTAGTCCCACGCGGCGCGCTGGCCGCCGTAGATCTCACTGCAGGGGAATACGAAGCCACGGCGCTTGCTCAGGCTGACGATGGTGTCGATCTTGTCGGCGGCCACGGTGCTCTCTTCATTACGACGACGGGCGACGAAGCGAGACGCTTCAGAGCGAATGCTTCAGCGTACCGGCGGAGGCTCCCCCTCAATCAAATCGGTGCCGGGTGCGGGCGGAATGCGGGCCTCCGGCGGGGCTCCGACCCAGCTTGTTGACAACGGTTTCCATGTTTGATGAAAATGACTGTCATGAACGTACGACGACGCCTCATATCCGGGACCGCGGCCGCGGCGGCCGCCGCCCTCGGCCTCGGAGCCCTCTCCGCCTGCTCGACCGCGGGTGCCGCGGGCGGCACCGGCAAGTTCGACGTCGTCGCGTCGTTCTATCCGATGGCCTTCCTCGCCGAGCAGATCGGTGGGAACCACGCGCACGTCACCACGCTCACCCAGCCCGGCCAGGAGCCGCACGACCTGGACATCAGCGCCCGGCAGACCGCTCAGCTCCAGGACTCCGACGCGGTGCTCTACCTCAAGGGGCTTCAGCCGTCCGTCGACGACGCCGTCGCGCAGTCGGAGATCGGGACGAAGATCGACGCCACCTCGCTGACCACGCTGGAGGAGCACGGCACCGAGGTCGGCGGCCACGCCGAGGCCCACGACACGCACGGCGGCGAGGAGTCCGGTGCCAAGGACCCGCACGTCTGGCTCGACCCGGTGCGCTACGCGCGCATCGCCGAGGGCGTGGGCAGCGCCTTCGAGAAGGCCGACCCGGACCACGCGGCCGACTACCGCGAGAACACCGCCGCCCTGGTGAAGAAGCTGAAGGCCCTCGACACCCGGTACGCCACCGGGCTCAGGAACACCAGGACCAGGGTCTTCCTCACCACCCACGCCGCCTTCGGCTACCTCGCCGAGCGCTACGGCCTGACTGAGGAGGCCGTCAGCGGCCTCGACCCCGAGTCGGAGCCCAGCGCGGCGCGGGTCAAGGAGCTGGAGCGGATGGCGAAGGCCGACGGGGTCACCACGGTCTTCTACGAGACGCTCGTCAACGACGGCACCGCCCGGACCGTCGCCCGGGACGCGCGGCTGCGGACGGACGTCCTCGACCCGGTCGAAGGCATCACCGGCAAGTCCCGCGGCCGTGACTACATCCAGGTCATGGACGCCAACCTCCAGGCCCTGCGCAAGGCCCTGGGCACCAAGTGACCGTGAGGGAGGACGTCATGGACGTCACCAACGTCGTGGACGAGCCCGTCATAGCGCTGCGCGGCGTCCGCGCCGAACTGGGGTCGCGCCCCGTGCTGCGCGGCATCGACCTCACCGTGCGCCGCGGCGAGGTCGTCGCGCTGCTCGGCGCGAACGGCTCGGGCAAGTCGACGGCCGTGCGCAGCGCCATCGGCCAGGTGCCGGTCGGCGCGGGCGAGATCGAGCTGTTCGGCACCGCGCTGCGCCGCTTCCGCGACTGGGCGCGCGTGGGGTACGTCCCGCAGCGCACCAGCGCCGCGGGCGGGGTGCCGTCGACGGTCACCGAGGTCGTCTCCTCGGGTCGGCTCTCCCGCACCCGCTTCGGCGTCTTCCGCAAGGCCGACCACACGGCCGTACGGCGTGCCCTGGAGCAGGTCGGCATGGCGGACCGGGCCAGGGACTCCGTGCACGCCCTCTCCGGGGGCCAGCACCAGCGGGTGCTGATCGCCCGCGCGCTGGCCGCCGAACCCGAACTGCTGATCATGGACGAGCCGATGGCCGGCGTCGACCTGGCCAGCCAGGAGGTGCTCGCACGCACTCTGCGGGAGCAGGTGGCGGCGGGTGCGACGGTGCTGCTCGTCCTGCACGAACTGGGTCCCCTGGAGCCGCTGATCGACCGGGCCGTCGTCCTGCGCGACGGCTGCGTCCTGCACGACGGCCCGCCGCCGAAGGCGGTCGGCCAGCACGCCCTGCCCGGCCACGACCATGTACACCCGCACGACGCCCCGGGCGCCGATCCGATCCGGACGGGACTGCTGAGCTGATGGACCTCCTGAACTACGACTTCATGCAGCGGGCGCTGCTCGCCGCCGTCCTGGTCGGCATCACCGCCCCCGCCATCGGCATCTACCTCGTGCAGCGCCGCCAGGCCCTGATGGGCGACGGCATCGGCCACGTGGCGATGACCGGCGTCGGCCTCGGCTTCCTGCTGTCCGCCTCCCCCGTGTGGATGGCGACGGCCGTCTCCGTGCTCGGCGCGGTGCTGATGGAGCTGATCCGCTGGTACGGCAGGACCCGCGGCGACATCGCCCTGGCGATGCTCTTCTACGGCGGCATGGCCGGCGGCGTGCTGCTCGTCAACCTCGCCCCGGGCGGCTCCAACGCGAACCTGATGTCGTCCCTCTTCGGCTCGCTGTCGACGGTCTCGCGGTCCGACGTGACGGCGATCTGCCTGCTCGCCGCCTTCGTCGTGGTGGTCACCGTGGGCCTGCGCCGCCAGCTCTTCGCGGTCAGCCAGGACGAGGAGTTCGCGCGGGTGACCGGCCTGCCGGTGCGCGCCCTGAACCTGCTCACGGCCGTCACGGCGGCGGTCACGGTGTCGGTCGCGATGCGGGTGGTCGGACTGCTGCTGGTGTCGGCGCTGATGGTCGTCCCGGTGGCCGCCGCCCAGCAGCTCAGCCGCGGCTTCGCGGCCACCTTCGCCATCTCCGTCGGCATCGGCGTCGTCGTCGCGATCGGCGGCACGGTCGCCTCCTTCTACCAGGACGTCCCGCCCGGCGCGACGATCGTGCTGCTGACCATCGCGGCCTTCGTCGCGCTGACGGCGCTGGCCGCACCGCTGGCCCGGCGGCGCGCGCGGGCGCTCGACACCGGGCGGCCCTCCGGGGACCCGGCGGAGTGCGCGATTCCGGCCACCCGGGGGGCCGCGGACGAGGTCGGCGTCTGACCCCACGCGGTCCGGGCTGGCACAATGGCCCGGCAGGCGCAGACGTGGCCGTGCGGGAGCCGACGGGGCGTGCCGGCAGGCGCACCCAGCAGGTGAACGGGCCATCGAGTAGGAGGCATCCGGTGACGACCGCAGGACCGCCCGTGAAGGGCCGCGCCACCCGGCAGCGTGCCGCTGTCGCGGCGGCCCTCGACGAGGTCGACGAGTTCCGCAGCGCGCAGGACCTCCACGACATGCTCAAGCACAAGGGCGACTCGGTCGGGCTCACCACCGTCTACCGCACCCTTCAGTCCCTCGCCGAGGCCGGCGAGGTCGACGTGCTGCGCACCTCCGAGGGCGAGTCGGTCTACCGCCGCTGCTCGACGGGCGAGCACCACCACCACCTCGTCTGCCGCGTCTGCGGCAAGGCCGTCGAGGTGGAGGGGCCGGCCGTGGAGAAGTGGGCCGAGGCGATCGCCGCGGAGCACGGCTACGTCAACGTCGCCCACACCGTGGAGATCTTCGGCACCTGCGCGGAGTGCGCGGCGGCGGACCGCTGACGCGGATCAGACGCGGGTCAGGTTGCGGTCGAGGATCTCCCGCAGCCGGTCCGCCTCGGCGGGGTCGCTCAGGCCGCGCTTGGGCAGCATGGTGAACCCGACAGCGTTCTTGTCAGCGCTCAGCAGGACGAACGCCTCCCGGGTCTCCGCGTAGCGCGGCTGCGCGACCCAGTCCACGGAGGCGGTGGTGTGGTCGGTGCTCAGGGCCAGACCGGCCTCCGTGACCGTCGCGCGGAACGTGCCCTGCCGCTGGGACAGCCGGTGCACCTGCCGCGCCTGGAGCCACGGCGTGAACCACACCAGGCAGGCGGCGACCAGCGCGTACACGACGACGTTCACCGAACCACGGCGTCCGGCGATCACGAGGGCGGCCTCGAGCCCGCCGCAGACGAGCAGAACGTACGGCAGCCATCGCTGCATACGGCCCAGCCGCCCGGCCCGTCTGCGTGCCCGCAGCGCCGACGCGTAGTCCCCCACCGTCGGCTGGTACACCAGTTCGACCCCGTCCCGCGCGGCATCCCGCCCCGTGTTCATGTCCATGACCATGAGGCGGAATCGTAGCGGCAGTGATCAACTGTCTTCGCTGCGGCCCTCCATGGCCAGCAGTTCCTCGTTCGGGATGGCGCCGCCGAAGCGCCGGTCGCGGGAGGCGAACTCGAGACACGCCCGCCACAGGTCGCGCCGGTCGAAGTCCGGCCACAGCACGTCCTGGAAGACCATCTCGGCGTAGGCGCTCTGCCAGAGCAGGTAGTTGGAGGTGCGCTGCTCGCCGCTCGGACGCAGGAACAGGTCCACGTCCGGCATGTCCGGGTAGTACAGGTACTTCGCGAGGGTCTTCTCGTTGACCTTCGACGGGTCGAGACGGCCCGCCTTCACGTCCTGCGCGAGCGCCTGGGCGGCGTCGGCGATCTCGGCCCGGCCGCCGTAGTTCATGCAGAAGTAGAGGGTGAGCCGGTCGTTGTCCTTGGTCTGCTCCTGGGCGGTCTGGAGCTCCTTGGCGACCGACTTCCACAGCTTGGGCATACGGCCCACCCAGCGCACCCGGATGCCCAGTTCGTCGAGCTGGTCGCGGGTCTTGCGGATGAAGTCGCGGTTGAAGTTCATCAGGAAGCGGACCTCTTCGGGCGAGCGCTTCCAGTTCTCCGTGGAGAAGGCGTACAGGGAGATGTTGCGGACGCCGAGCTCGACCGCGCCCTGGAGCACGTCCAGCACGCGCTCGGCGCCCACCTTGTGGCCCTCGGTGCGGGGCAGGCCGCGCTCCTTGGCCCAGCGGCCGTTGCCGTCCATGACGATCGCCACGTGGTCGGGGACCAGCTCGCCGGGCAGCTTCGGCGGGCGGGCACCGGACGGGTGTGGCTCCGGCGCCTTGTACTCGCGGCGCCGGCGTCCCAGGAACCCGCTTACCACCATGTGTCTCTCGTCTCCTTCGTGTCAGGACGTCGTGTCGTTCAGGACTTCTCCACGTAGCGCAGGGAGCGCAGCCCGCGCTCCAGGTGCCAGTGCAGATAGGCGGACACCAGCCCGCTGCCCTCCCGGACGTGCCGCGGCTCGCAGGCGTCCGCGGTCTCCCAGTCTCCCGTGAGCAGCGCGCCCAGCAGTTCCAGGGTCTGCGGTGAGGGTACGACGCTGCCGGGCACCCTGCAGTCGACGCAGACCGAGCCGCCCGACGCCACCGAGAAGAACCGGTTCGGACCGGGCATTCCGCACTTGGCGCAGTCGCCGAAGCTCGGGGCGTAGCCGTTGACGGCCAGCGAGCGCAGCAGGAAGGCGTCGAGCACCAGGTGCGGGGCGTGCTCGCCGCGGGCGAGGGTGCGCAGCGCGCCGACGAGCAGCAGGTACTGCTGCACGGCCGGCTCCCCCTCGTGGTCGGTGAACCGCTCGGCGGTCTCCAGCATCGCCGTCCCGGCGGTGTAGCGGGCGTAGTCCGCCACGATCCCGCCGCCGTACGGGGCGATGGTCTCGCTCTGCGTGCACAGCGGCAGCCCGCGGCCCACCAGCTCGCTCCCCCGCGCGAAGAACTGCACGTCGACGTGGGAGAACGGCTCCAGCCGGGCGCCGAACTTGGACTTGGTCCGCCGCACCCCGCGCGCCACCGCCCGCACCCGCCCGTGCCCGCGCGTGAGCAACGTGATGATCCGGTCCGCCTCGCCGAGCTTCTGGGTGCGCAGGACGATGCCGTCGTCGCGGAAGAGACTCATCGCGCACCCCCGCCGCAGTCCGGCCGGGGGTCCGGGGGTCGTCCCCCGGGAGAGCACAGCATGATCCGGTCCGCCTCACCCAGATTCCGGGTGCGCAGCACGATGCCGTCGTCGCGGAACAGACTCATGGCCCCATTGTCGCGTACGGGGTCAGCGTGGGCGGTCGGGGTGACGTATGACGTCCCAGGGGGCGAGGTTCCACGGGCTGGCCCGGTTCCCCGGGTCCAGCAGGGAGCGCAGATGGGCGTCCGCGACGGCCTGCGGAGCGGGGAGAGCGGCGTCGGAGGCACCTACGGCGCCGGTACGGCCCCTGAGGTCGTCCCGCCACACCTTCCGCCCCAGCAGATAGTGGTCGGCGTACTCCCGCCAGGAGCCGTACGTCCCCGCGACCGACGGCACGATGTTCTTGAGCGCCGTCCACGCGTCGGCCTCGGTGATCAGCCCGGCGGCGAAGCCCCGGCGGGAGATGTCCGCGTACAGGGCGGCGTCCCAGGCCAGCGGCGCGACGCCGAGCAGCCGGTGCGCCCGCGTGCGGTAGCCGGCGCCCGCCAGCCAGTCGAGCCGGTCGGCCAGCTCCCGCGGGGTGGTGATCTCCCACTGGTCGGCCAGCCACCGCCGGGAGCTGTCGTCGTCGATCCGCCGCAGCGGGTAGAGCGTGGTCCGCGAGGCCTCCGGGCCACGGCTCACCGGCGCGCTCAACGAGACCATCCACAACTGGTGCCGGGTGAGCGGGACCGGGTAGCGGCGACTGGCCCGCGGCCTCCTCCACCTCGACAGCCGCGACATGTTCAGCAATGTCGACACGTTCCACGAACTCATGCGCCCGCACCCTACGGCAGGAGCTTCCCGGCCGGTGAGACCTCTCGGCTCACGGCACCTCGCCGCGGCCGCGGGCACTGGTGCGCGCCGTGGCCGTGCTGAGCCGATCGGCCGGGGTGGCCCGCACCAGCTCCGCCGCGCGGTCCCACTTCCGGCCGCCGCCGAGGGGGCGCGGAGTTCGTCGGGGCCGTGGGGAGCTCGCGTCTGCGACGTGTCCCGGCGCGGCGGGCGGCTATACAGGTCCTCATGACTCTTCCCACCCCGCTGACGGGTGTCGTCCCGCCCGTGTGCACGCCCCTGACCCCCGACCGCGAGGTGGACGTGCCCTCGCTGCTGCGGCTGGTCGACCATCTGGTGGAGGGCGGGGTGCACGGGCTGTTCCTGCTCGGGTCGACGTCCGAGGCGGCCTTCCTGACGGACCGGCAGCGACGGCAGGTGGTGGAGGCGGTCGTCGCGCACGTCGGCGGGCAGCTGCCCGTCCTGGCCGGGGCGATCGACATGACCACCGCGCGGGTGCTCGAGCACGTCGCGGCGGTCACGGCGGCGGGCGCGCAGGCGGTCGTGGTCACCGCGCCGTTCTACGCCCGTACTCACCACCCGGCGGAGATCGCCCGCCACTACCGCCGGGTCGCGGCCGGCAGCCCGGTCCCGGTCCTCGCCTACGACATCCCGGTGTCGGTGCCCGCCCGGCTTCCGGCCGCCGTGGTCCTGGAGCTGGCGGCCGAGGGCGTCCTGGCGGGGCTGAAGGACTCAAGCGGCGATCTGGGGGGCTTCCGGGAGGTCGTCACGGGCGCCCGTACCGACCCGGCGACCGCCGCCTTCAGCGTGCTGACCGGCTCCGAGCTGATCACGGACGCCGCCCTCGCGGTGGGCGCGGACGGGGCGGTGCCGGGCCTGGCCAACGTCGACCCGCACGGCTACGTACGCCTCTACCGCCTCGCCCGCGCGGGCGACTGGGACGGCGCCCGCGCGGAACAGGAGCGTCTGGCCGCCCTGTTCCGCATGACCGGCGCCGGCGACCCGGCCCGCATGGGCCCGGGCTCCTCGGCCCTCGGCGCCTTCAAGGCCGCCCTGCACCTGCGGGGCGTCATCGCCTGCCCGTCCACGGCGGACCCGCAGATCCCGTTGTCACCGGAAGAGGTGGAACACGTGGGGAAGTTCCTATCGGCTGCCGGGTTGCTCTAGGCGTCCGTCTCTTCCGGTCAGCCGACCTTCCGCAATTCTCCGTCGGCGAAGACCGCGACCGTCACGAGGTTGCCTCCCAGCGCCTCGACGTAGCGGGCCACGACCTCCGTTCCGGAAACCTGGCCGCTCTCGATCTGTGAGACGCGGCCTTTGCTCACTCCCATACGCTCGCCACCTGCGCCGTTCCTCGAGATTGTGCAGGGCCGATCCCTTGATCCGATCGACCAGGGGACGCCCCTCGGCGGGACCGTGGCAGGCAAGAACCCAGATGGCCCGGTTCACGAGCACATATGTGTCGGAGTCGCGCTTCTCCAGCTCGTTGCGACATCGCCGGAGTCGCTGACGCGGCCTCCGCCGCTGGATCCAACCGGTGGAGACGGAGTCAGGACGGTGTCCGGGCCGCTGCCAGGAGGCGGGTGACGTCGTCCGTGCAGATGGTCAGGGCCGCGCCGACGGTGGTCAGGGCGTCGCGTTCGGCCGGGGTGTAGGGGCCGTCGGCCAGGGCGATGCGGGCGGCCTGGAGGAGGATGGACTCGCGGCCGGCGGGGGCGAGGTGCGGGGCGAGCGGGTCGAGCGCCTCGTGCAGCTCTATGGCCAGACCCGGGCCGCACGGCTGCCCGTGGACCCGCCCGGTGTCCGCGGCGAGTCCCTCGACCAGGACGGCGAGCTGCTCCTCGGTGCAGTCGTCGAAGCCGGCCGCGCGGACCGCGGCCGCGGCGGTCTCCAGCGCGGGGCGGGCGCAGGTGCCGTCGGCGGCCAGCACCGCCAGGGCGACGGTGTGCACGGCGTCGCGGAGCATGGCGGAGAAGCGGATGGTGGTCGGGTGGTCCAGGACGTCGGTGCCGAAGTGGCCGCGGCAGGCGGCGCATTCGACGACCGGCCCGGTCACACCGCGCGGCAGCAGGGGCATGCCGAGGACGGTGAAGCGCCGGCGCCCGCTCAGGCGCTGGTAGTTGCGGTCGCCGCCGCAGCCGGGGCAGAAGAACTCGCCGTCGCCGACGGCCGACCACGCGGTCCGGGTGCCCAGCACGCACGCGCGCCGGACCACACGGCCGTCTCGTCCCCGTCCAGGCAGCACGTCGCACCTCCGTAACCCCACGGCAACATTGCCGCGCAGGCGTGATGTTAGCCACATAGGTGAGGCGGAGTCAGTACCCCGGACGAGACCTTTCCGTGACCTCCGCGGGCACATGGCCGAGATACGACGGGGCCCCGGCCGCCGCGGTGGGCGGCCGGGGTCCCGAATTCGCCGGTGGGAGTGGTCAGCGGGCCGCGCGGTTGACGGCCGAGACGACCGCCTTCAGCGACGCACGCGTCGTGTTCGCGTCGATGCCGATGCCCCACAGGACCTTGTCCTCGATGGCGCACTCGATGTACGAGGCGGCCTGCGCGGAGGCGCCCTCGCTCATCGTGTGCTCCTGGTAGTCGAGCAGGCGTACGTCGACGCCGATGGACTCCAGGGCGCTGAAGAAGGCCGAGATCGGACCGTTGCCGGAGCCGGTCAGCACGGTGTCCTCGCCGTCGACGGTGGCCTCGACGGTGAGGGTGTCCACGCCGTCGGTGTCGGTGGTCGACTGGCCGGTCCTGACCTGGATGCGGCCCCAGGGGTTCTCCGGGTTCGGCAGGTACTCGTCCTGGAAGGCCGCCCAGATGTCCTTCGGCGTGACCTCGCCGCCCTCGGCGTCCGTCTTGGCCTGGATGATCTTGGAGAACTCGATCTGCATCCGGCGCGGCAGGTCCAGCTTGTGGTCGTTCTTCAGGACGTACGCGACCCCGCCCTTGCCGGACTGCGAGTTGACGCGGATGACGGCCTCGTAGGAGCGGCCGACGTCCTTGGGGTCGATCGGCAGGTACGGGACCGCCCACTCGATGTCGTCGACCGTGACGCCCTTGGCCTTCGCGTCGGCCTCCATGGCGTCGAAGCCCTTCTTGATGGCGTCCTGGTGGGAGCCGGAGAAGGACGTGTAGACCAGGTCGCCCACGTACGGGTGACGCGGGTGGACCTCCATCTGGTTGCAGTACTCCCACGTACGGCGGATCTCGTCGATGTCGGAGAAGTCGATCTGCGGGTCGACGCCCTGCGAGAACAGGTTCATGCCCAGGGTGACCAGGTCGACGTTGCCGGTGCGCTCGCCCTGCCCGAACAGGCAGCCCTCGACGCGGTCGGCGCCGGCCATCACGGCCAGCTCGGCGGCGGCGACGGCGGTGCCGCGGTCGTTGTGCGGGTGGGCGGACAGGCAGACGAACTCGCGCCGGGAGAGGTTGCGGTGCATCCACTCGAAGCGGTCCGCGTGCGTGGACGGCGTCGAACGCTCCACCGTGGCGGGCAGGTTGAGGATGATCTCGCGGTCCGGACCGGGCTGCCAGACGTCCATGACGGACTCGCAGACCTCCAGGGCGAAGTCCAGCTCGGTGTCGGTGAAGATCTCGGGGCTGTACTGGTAGCCGAACTCGGTCTCCGGGCCCAGCAGCTTCTCCCCGTACTCCATCACCAGGCGGGTGCCGTCGACGGCGATCTGCCGGATGTCGTCCCTGGAGCCGCGGAAGACGACCCGGCGGAAGACCGGGGCGGTCGCGTTGTAGAGGTGGACGTTGGCGCGCCGGGCGCCCTTCAGGGACTCCACGGTCCGCTCGATCAGGTCCTCGCGGGCCTGGGTCAGCACGGAGATCGTGACGTCGTCGGGGATCGCGCCCTCTTCCTCGATGATCGAGCGCACGAAGTCGAAGTCGGTCTGGCCGGAGGCCGGGAAGCCGATCTCGATCTCCTTGTAGCCCAGCCGGACCAGCAGGTCGAACATGGCGCGCTTGCGGGCCGGGGACATCGGGTCGATCAGGGCCTGGTTGCCGTCCCGCAGGTCGGTGGAGAGCCACCGGGGGGCGGTGGTGATCCGCTGGTTCGGCCAGGTGCGGTCGGGGATGTCGACCTGCTCGTACCGGCCGTACTTGCGGATCGGCAGGGAACTGGGCTGCTGGCGGTTGGCCATGGGGGCGTGGGCTCCTCGAAAAGTCCGCGGGTCCGCGGGTCCGGAAGGACGGCCGACGGCGCAACGCCACACTCCGCGGGGAGGGAGTCGGCCTCGACTACAGGCCCTCGCCGCGGCAGCTAAGAAGAAGCAGCCCGAAACGCATGATGCTCCGCAGCCTAACCGAGCCGCGCCGGATGCGCTGGCCTGTCCCAGTATGCGAAACCAGAGGGACCAATAGGACAATCAGTGCGCCATATCACGCCGACCGTCGCCCCCTGGCGCTTCGCCACGGAGCGTTACATCCAGTGCCCGGATATTTCACCAATCATGGTTGCGGGTAGTGACATTGGCATAACCGAGTGCGATGGTGCCGGGCATGACCCACAACGGGGGCTTCGAGCCCGTCTTCTGCACGATCGTGCCGCCCCACGTCCTCGACCGCCTCGCGCGACACGAGGACCCCGCGCTCGCCGATCCCGCGCGCCGCACCCTGGAACGCGACGCCTACGAGCGCACCCACCGCCGGCTGACCACGGTCATCGGCGCCCCGTCGATCGCCGCGCCCGCCGCGGCCGAGGCAGGCAAGCCGCACCGCACCATCTGCGACGCCCGGCACGGCACCGACCTGCCCGGCACCAAGGTCCGCGCCGAGGGCGACCGGGACAACCAGGACTCGACCGTCAACCGCGCCTACGACGGCCTCGGCGCCACCTTCGAGCTGTACCTGAAGGCCTACGAGCGCGACTCGATCGACGCCAACGGGCTGCCGCTGAACGCCACCGTCCACTACGACGAGCGGTACAACAACGCCTTCTGGAACGGCGAGCAGATGGTGTTCGGCGACGGTGACGGCGAGATCTTCCTCGACTTCACCCTCCCGATCGACGTCATCGGCCACGAGCTGACCCACGGCGTCACCCAGTACACCGCCAACCTGACGTACTTCGGCCAGCCCGGCGCGCTCAACGAGTCGCTCTCCGACGTCTTCGGCTCGCTCATCAAGCAGTACTCGCTCGGCCAGACCGCCGCCGAGGCCGACTGGCTGATCGGCGCCGGACTGCTCGCCCCGCGGGTGACCGGCAAGGCGCTGCGCTCCATGAAGGAGCCGGGCACGGCCTACGACGACGACGTCCTCGGCAAGGACCCGCAGCCGGCGACGATGGACGACTTCGTCCGCACCGGACGGGACAACGGCGGCGTCCACATCAACTCCGGCATCCCCAACCACGCCTTCTACCTCGTGGCCACCGCGCTCGGCGGCCACGCCTGGGAGCGGGCCGGGCAGATCTGGTACGACGTGCTGACCGGCGGCCGGCTCAAGCAGGACGCGATGTTCGCGGACTTCGCCACCCTCACGCTCTCCACGGCACGGGAGCGCTACGGCGAGGGCGAGGAACTGGAGGCGGTGCGCAAGGCCTGGGAGCAGGTCGGGGTGCGCACGCTGTAGTTCCGTACTAGACAGGGACCCATGCGTATCGAAGTAAGGCGCACGGGCGGATTCGCGGGCATCGAGCGCCACGCCGAGGTGGACACCTCGGGGCGGCCCGACGCCGACGAGTGGCGAGCCCTGGCCGACAAGGCGCTGGCCGACGGCCAGGGCACACCACCGCTCGGAGTGCCGGACGGCTTCGGCTACGAGCTGACCGTGGACGGCAGGACGGTGTACTTCGCCGACCCCCGGCTGACGCGGGAGCAGCGCGAGCTGGTCACACGCGTGCTGAAGGAGGGCGCGTGACCGGCTCCCGCCCCCCACGCCCGCCCGCCGGGGGCTCAACTTCCTTTTCCCGCACGGGCGTTGACACCCGTTACCGGCGGTACGGATGATCCGCGCATGGCGACGGACCCGATACCGCAGTTCCCGGCCGGCTTCCTGTGGGGCGTGTCGACCTCGGCGCACCAGATCGAGGGGGCCGCGGACGAGCGCCGCGCGTCCGTGTGGGACACGTTCACGGCCGAGCCGGGACGGGTGAAGGACGGCTCCACCGCGGCGGTGGCCTGCGACCACTACCACCGCCACCGGGAGGACGTGGCGCTCCTGGCCGGCCTCGGCGTGAACGCGTACCGCTTCTCGGTCTCCTGGCCCCGGGTGAGCTCCCCCGGCGGCCTCGACTTCTACGACCGCCTGGTGGACGAGCTGTGCGGGGTGGGCGTGCGCCCGGTGCCGACGCTGTTCCACTGGGACCTGCCGGCGGAGCTGGACTGGCTGGACCGGGACACCGCCGCGCGGTTCGCCGACCATGTGGCGGTGACCGCCGGGCGCCTCGGAGACCGCGTCCCGACGTGGATCACGCTCAACGAGCCGGCCGAGCACACCCTGCTGGGCCACGCCCTGGGCGTGCACGCGCCCGGCAGGCGGCTGCTGTTCGACGCCCTCCCCGTCGCCCACCACCAGCTGCTGGCGCACGGCCTGGCGGTCCGGGCGCTGCGCGCGGCCGGGGCCACGGACATCGGCATCGCCAACTCGCACGGACCGACCTGGTCCGCGTCCCAGGACCCGGCCGACGTGGCGGCGGCGGACTTCTACGACCTGCTGCTGAACCGCCTGTTCTGCGAGCCGCTGCTGCTCGGCCGCTACCCGGACGGCATCGGGGAGCTGATGCCGGGCGACGTGGAGGCGGACCTGAAGATCGTCGCCGAGCCGGTCGACTGGTACGGCGTCAACTACTACGCCCCGGCGCGGGTGGGCGCACCGCGGGGCGCGCAGACCGAGGTCGGCGGTGTGGCCCTGCCCGCCGAACTGCCCTTCTCGCTGCGCGAGATCGAGGGCCGCCCGGTCACCGACTTCGGCTGGCCGGTGGTCCCGGAGGGGCTCACGGAGCTGCTCACCCACCTTTCCGACCGCTACGGCGACCGCCTCCCACCCGTCATGATCACCGAGAACGGATGCTCGTACGAGGGCCTCGACGACCAGGAGCGCATCGCCTACCTCGACGGTCATCTGCGCGCCCTGCACCGGGCGATCGAGGCGGGCGTCGACGTGCGCGGCTACTTCGTGTGGTCGCTGCTGGACAACTTCGAGTGGGCGGAGGGGTACGCGCGCCGGTTCGGGCTGGTGCACGTGGACTTCGAGACGCTGGAGAGGACGCCGAAGGCGTCGTACGCCTGGTTCCGGGACGTGCTGCGGACACAGCGGTGACCACGCCCGGGCGGCGGCGGGTCGCTGTCCGGCGGACCGGTCCGCGCCGGGGGTCCGGAACCTAGAAGCCCAGCCGGCGCAGCTGCTTCGGGTCGCGCTGCCAGTCCTTGGCGACCTTCACGTGCAGGTCGAGGAAGACGGGGGTGCCGAGCAGCGCCTCGATCTGCTTGCGGGACTTGATGCCGACGTCCTTCAGCCGCTTGCCCTTGGGGCCGATGATGATGCCCTTCTGGCTGGGCCGCTCGATGAACAGGTTCGCGTGGATGTCGAGGAGCGGCTTGTCCGCGGGGCGGTCCTCGCGCGGCAGCATCTCCTCCACCACCACGGCGATCGAGTGCGGCAGCTCGTCGCGGACGCCCTCCAGCGCCGCCTCCCGGATCAGCTCGGCCACCATGACCTGCTCGGGCTCGTCCGTCAGGTCGCCCTCGGGATAGAGCGCGGGGCCCTCGGGCATCAGCGGGATCAGCAGGTCCGCCAGCAGGTCCACCTGTTTGCCGGCGGTCGCCGACACCGGCACGATCTCCGCCCAGGTGATGCCGAGCTCCTCGCCGAGCTGGTCGATCGCGATGAGCTGCTCGGCCAGTGCCTTGGGGTCCACCAGGTCGGTCTTGGTCACGATCGCGACCTTCGGGGTCTTCTTGATCCCCGCCAGCTCCTTGGCGATGAAGCGGTCGCCGGGGCCGATCTTCTGGTCGGCCGGCAGGCAGAAGCCGATCACGTCGACCTCCGCCCAGGTGGTGCGCACCACGTCGTTCAGGCGCTCGCCGAGCAGGGTGCGCGGCTTGTGCAGCCCGGGGGTGTCCACCAGGATCAGCTGCGCGTCGGGGCGGTGCACGATGCCGCGCACGGTGTGCCGCGTGGTCTGGGGCCGGTTGGAGGTGATTGCCACCTTCTGCCCGACCAGAGCGTTCGTGAGGGTGGACTTGCCCGCGTTGGGGCGGCCCACGAAGCAGGCGAAGCCGGCACGGTGAACGGTCTCGGCCGGCTGCTCGGATGACTGGGTACGCACGCTCATGGCGACCATTGTCCCTGATCCACGGAGCCCCGCCGCACCCCGCGTCCCGCGGCCGTCCGTGGTGAGTTTCCGGAAACCCCCGCGCAACACGAAACGTCACGGAAACACGGCCGTACGCGACAGGAAACGCGGGCCGGTGAGGCTCGGGGCAGCCCCCGTTTCCGAGGAGACCCGCCCGTGGAATCCGTGCCCCTGGCCGCCGCGCACATCGACACCGGCGACACCGCCTGGCTGCTCGCCGCCACCGCCCTCGTCCTGCTGATGACCCCGGGCCTCGCCTTGTTCTACGGGGGCATGGTCCGCACGAAGAGCGTCCTCAACATGTTGATGATGAGCTTCGTGTCGATCGCCCTGGTGACGGTGGTGTGGCTGGCGGGCGGCTACTCCCTGGCCTTCGGCGACGACGCCTTCGCCGGCCTCGTCGGCGGGCTCGGTCACGCCGGCATGGCGGGCCTCGGTCCGGAGAGCGTCCACGGCACCGTGCCCACCGTGCTGTTCGCCACCTTCCAGCTCACCTTCGCGATCATCACGGCAGCGCTGATCAGCGGGGCCATCGCCGACCGGGCCAAGTTCGGGGCGTGGCTGGTCTTCGTGCCGGTCTGGGCGCTGCTCGTATACGTTCCCGTCACCCACTGGGTGTGGGGTCCCGGCGGCTGGATCGGGGCCGGCCTGGGCGCCCTCGACTTCGCCGGCGGGCTTCCGGTCGAGATCACCTCCGGTGCCTCGGGGCTGGCGCTGTGCCTGGTCCTCGGGCCGCGGCTGGGCTTCAGGAAGGACGCGATGCGCCCGCACAACCTGCCGATGGTGGTGACGGGCGCCGGGCTGCTCTGGTTCGGCTGGTTCGGCTTCAACGCCGGCTCCGCGCTCGGCGCGAACGGCCTCGCGGCCGCCGCCTTCCTCAACACGCTCGCCGCGGGCTGCACCGGCCTGCTCGGCTGGCTGTTCGTCGAGCAGAAGCGCGACGGGCACCCGACGACGCTGGGCGCCGCCTCCGGCGCGGTGGCGGGCCTGGTCGCGATCACCCCGTCCTGCGGCACGGTCTCCCTGGTCGGCGCCCTGGTCGTCGGCCTGGCCGCCGGTGTGCTGTGCAGCTACGCCGTGAGCTGGAAGTTCAAGCTGAACTACGACGACTCGCTCGACGTCGTCGGCGTCCACCTGGTGGGCGGCATCGTCGGCACGCTCCTGATCGGCCTGTTCGCGGTGAAGGCGATGACCGGCGGCGCCGAGGGCCTCCTGTACGGCGGCGGCCTCGCCCCGCTCGGCAAACAGCTGGTGGCGGTGGTGGCCGTGGCGGTGTACGCCTTCGCCCTGACGTACGGCCTCGGCAGGCTGCTCGACAGGGCGATGGGCTTCCGGGCGAGCGAGGATGAGGAGCAGACCGGCCTGGACCTTACGGTGCACGCCGAGACGGCCTACGATCACGGGGTCCTGGGCCACGGCGCCCCGGTCGCCGCGTCCGCTCTCGTCTCCGCCGCCCAGAAGGTCAAGACCCAGCCATGAAGCTCATCACCGCCGTCGTCAAGCCGTACCGCCTCGACGAGGTCAAGACCGCGCTCCAGGAGCTCGGCGTGCACGGGCTGACCGTGACCGAGGCGAGCGGCTACGGCCGTCAGCGCGGCCACACGGAGGTCTACCGCGGCGCCGAGTACCGGGTGGACCTGGTGCCCAAGGTCCGTATCGAGGTGGTCGTGGAGGACGCGGACGCCGAGGCCGTCATCGACGCGGTCGTGAAGGCCGCGCAGACCGGGAAGATCGGCGACGGCAAGGTGTGGGCCGTGCCCGTCGAGACGGTCGTCCGGGTCCGCACGGGCGAGCGCGGCCCCGACGCGCTCTGAGCGACACCGCACACCGCGACGAACACCGGCCGGCTGACGCCGACGACCCCGCCGACGCACGGTCGGCGGGGTCGTCGGCGTCAGCCGGCCGGATCGGCGGGACGGGCCGGATCTGCGGGCTACTGTGCGGCCGGGCCCGCCGGGACGGTCAGCCGGACGGCTCCGTCGGGACCGGCGAGCAGCACCGGCGTCCTGGGCCCACCGAGGTCCGAGACGGCGGCCAGGTCCCCGGGCTCGACGCTCTCCGTCTCGCTGACCAGGGCCGCCGCCTCCAGCGACTGCGCCCCGGACGCCACCGCCATCGCCACCGCCGTCTGCAGGGCGCTCAGCTTCAGCGACGCCAGGTGAACCGTCCCGGCGACGTAGGTGCGGCCGGTGTCGTCCCGCACGGCCGCCCCCTCCGGCACACCGTTGCGGGCCCGCGCCGAGCGGGCCAGGGTGACGATCTTGCGGTCCTCGGGATCGAGCGCGTTGCTGTCGGTCATGCCCCGAGCATACGAAGCCGCACCGAACCCCACGCACACGGAGCCCCCACCCGCGCCCGCCGAGGTCACCCCGCCGCCCGCCCCGGTACCGGGTCCCTCACGTCCTACGGACGGTCCAGGCGCAGGCGCTGGGCGCGCGGGAGGCCCGCCACCACCAGGTCGTAGGAGTCCTCGACGAGTTCGCGCAGGAGACGGTCGGGGAGGCCGCCGTCGGCGGTGACCGTGTTCCAGTGGCGCTTGTTCATGTGGTAGCCCGGGACGATCAGGCCCTGGTACTGCGCGCGCAGGCGGATCGCGTCCTCCGGGTCGCACTTGAGGTTGACCGTCAGCGGGCGGGCGTCCAGGGCCGTCAGGGCGAAGAGACGGCCCTGGACCTTGAAGACGGAGGTCTCGGGGTTGAAGGGGAAGTCCTCCACCGCCGCCTCGAAGGACAGGCAGAGGGCGCGCAGCTCCCGCGGGGTCACTCCGACCCCGTCTCCTCCGGCGGGACCGCCGGTCCGACCGGCTCCACCAGGACCGTCACGATCTTGTTGCGGCGGCCGGCGGAGGCCTCCGCCGTCAGCCGCAGTTCGCGGCCGTCGGGCAGTTCGACGACCGAGGAGGCCCCGGCGATGGGCACCCGGCCCAGGGCCTTGGCGAGGAGCCCGCCTACCGTCTCCACGTCCTCGTCGTCGTACTCCTCCAGGCCGTACAGCTCGCCGAGGTCGGTGATGTCGAGGCGGGCGGTGACGCGGTAGCGGTCCTCGCCGAGGTCCTCCACGGGCGGGAGCTCGCGGTCGTACTCGTCGGTGATCTCGCCGACGATCTCCTCGAGGATGTCCTCGATGGTGACGATGCCGGCCGTGCCGCCGTACTCGTCGATGACGACGGCGACGTGGTTGCGGTCCTTCTGCATCTCGCGCAGCAGGTCGCCGGCGTTCTTGGTGTCGGGCACGAAGGCCGCCGGGCGCATGGCCGTGGACACCAGTTCGCTCTCGGCTTCCCGGCTGATGTGCGTCTTGCGGGCCAGGTCCTTCAGGTACACGATCCCGACGATGTCGTCCTCGCTCTCGCCGGTCACCGGGATGCGGGAGAAACCGGAGCGCAGGGCGAGGGTGAGGGCCTGGCGGATCGTCTTGTAGCGCTCGATCACCACTAGGTCGGTGCGCGGGACCATGACCTCACGTGCCAGGGTGTCGCCCAGCTCGAAGACCGAGTGCACCATCCGGCGCTCCTCGTCCTCGATCAGCGACTCCTGCTCGGCGAGGTCGACCAGCGCCCGCAGCTCCGCCTCGGAGGCGAAGGGGCCGCGGCGGAAGCCCTTGCCCGGGGTGAGGGCGTTGCCGATGAGGATCAGCAGGGGCGGGATCGGCCCCATGATCCGCGCCAGCGGGAGCAGCACGTACGCCGCCGCGGTCGCCGTGTTCAGCGGGTGCTGGCGGCCGATGGTGCGCGGGGAGACCCCGACGGCGACGTAGGAGACCAGGACCATGACGGCGATGGCGACGACGAGCGCCTCGGCCGTGCCCGCGAACTCCTGGAGGCAGGCGTACGTGACGAGCGCGGCCGCCGCCATCTCGCAGGTGACGCGGACCAGCAGCGCCACGTTGAGATAGCGGGTCGGGTCGGCGGCGACCTGAGCGAGCTTCGCGCTGCCGCGGCGGCCGGACTTCACGGCCTCCTCGGCACGGAAGCTCGACACGCGCGCGAGGCCCGCCTCCGCGCAGGCGGCGAGCCACGCGACGACGACGAGCGCGATCGCGCCGAGGACGATCTGCGGGCTCATGAGACGGTCGGAGCCGGGGACGGGCCGGTCAGGCCCCTCTCCGCGCGCCAGCCGTCCACGATGGCGGCCTGCAGGCCGAACATCTCGGCCTTCTCGTCCGGTTCCTCGTGGTCGTAGCCGAGCAGGTGCAGCACGCCGTGCACGGTGAGCAACTGGAGCTCCTCGTCCATGGAGTGCTCCGTCGGAGCCTCGGCGCCCTGCTTCGCGGCGACCTCGGGGCAGAGCACGATGTCGCCCAGGAGGCCCTGCGGGGGCTCCTCGTCGTCCTTCGACGGCGGACGCAGTTCGTCCATCGGGAAGGACATGACATCCGTGGGCCCCGGCAGGTCCATCCACTGGACGTGCAGCTGCTCCATGGCGTCGGCGTCCACGACGATCACCGAGAGCTCGGAGAGCGGGTGGATGCGCATCCGCGCGAGTGCGTAGCGGGCGATGTCGAGGATCGCCTGCTCGTCGACCTCGGTTCCGGACTCGTTGTTGACGTCGATCGACATGGCGCTGTGCTTGTCTACTTCCCCTTGTGCCCGGACTTCGCCCGGCCGCCCTTGTGCGCGCCGGTCTCCGTGCCGAGCTTGGTGTCGTACTTCTCGTACGCGTCGACGATACGGCCGACGAGCTTGTGCCGGACGACGTCGTGGGACGTCAGCCGGGAGAAGTGGACGTCCTCGACGTCCTCCAGGATCTCCTGGACCTGGCGCAGCCCGGACTTCGTGCCGTTGGGCAGGTCCACCTGCGTCACGTCGCCCGTGATCACGATCTTCGAGTCGAAGCCGAGCCGGGTGAGGAACATCTTCATCTGCTCGGGGCTGGTGTTCTGCGCCTCGTCCAGGATGATGAACGCATCGTTCAGGGTGCGGCCGCGCATGTACGCCAGCGGCGCGACCTCGATCGTGCCGGCCGCCATCAGGCGCGGGATCGAGTCCGGGTCGAGCATGTCGTGCAGGGCGTCGTACAGCGGGCGCAGGTAAGGGTCGATCTTCTCGTAGAGAGTGCCCGGGAGGAAGCCCAGGCGCTCTCCCGCCTCGACCGCGGGGCGGGTCAGGATGATGCGGTTGACCTGCTTGGACTGCAGGGCCTGCACCGCCTTCGCCATGGCGAGGTAGGTCTTGCCGGTGCCCGCGGGGCCGATGCCGAAGACGACCGTGTGCTTGTCGATCGCGTCGACGTACCGCTTCTGGTTGAGCGTCTTGGGGCGGATCGTGCGGCCGCGCGAGGACAGGATGTTCTGCGTGAGGACCTCGGCCGGGGTCTCCTGGCCGTCGCTCTCCCCGGTTTCGCTCGCCTTCAGCATGGCGATCGAGCGTTCCACTGCGTCCTCCGTCATCGGCTGCCCGGTGCGGAGCACGAGCATCATCTCGTCGAACACGCGCTGGATGAGGGCGACCTCCGCCGGGGCGCCGACCGCGCTGATCTCATTGCCCCGGACGTGGATGTCGGCCCCCGGGAAGGCCTTCTCGATCACGCGCAGGAGGGAGTCGCCGGAACCCAGCACGGTCACCATGGGGTGCTGGGCGGGGACGGTGAACTGCGCTCTCGCCTGCCCCTGCGCGGGGCTGCTGGCTGTGGGTGTCTGAGTCATGGGCCGGCGCTGAAGGCCTGCGGTTCCTCCTCTTCACGGCCGCGTAGCTGAGGGCGGCCTCGCGATTCCAAGGGTACGACGCGGAGGTGACAGGGCCGAAGGGCTTTTCGACGGACGGATCACCGCAGCGCGCGCAGGGCCTCGGCCGCGCCCGGGGCTCCGTCCCTGACGAAGACGGGGGTGACGCCGAGCGGGGTGGCGTAGCCCGTGAGAGTGGTCGGGCCGTGGATGCGCCGGCCGTGCCCGACGTCGTACCAGTCGCCCGCGGGCAGGTGGACGGTCCTGGTGGGGCTGTCGGAGAGCTGGGGGGCGGCCAGGACCGCCGGGCCGAGCATCCACTCGTCGGTGACGGTGTAGGCGGCCCCGTCCCGCGGGAAGTCGAAGAACAGCGGACGCATGATCGGGTCGCCGGTCCGCAGGGTGTGCCGCACCTGGTCGAGGATGTAGGGCGCGAGGCGCTCGTGGCGCGCGATCGCCGCGCGGTACAGGGCGACGGTCTCCTCGTCGTAGGTCACCTTCCGGCCGGTGGTCACGTCGATGGTGTCGACCGGCGAGGTGGAGGAGTACATCAGCGGCTGCAGGGCGGCGGACTGGGCCCAGCGGACCAGGACCTGCTTGCTCGGGGCGGGCTGGCCGCTGGAGCCGCCGATCATGTCGGTGGTGACGAACGGGTAGCCGATCGTGGAGATGGCCAGGTTCTGGGTGACGGAGGCGCGCAGCGAGTTCCAGCCGGTGCCCTTGTCGACCTGCCGCGTGACGAATCCGGCGCGGTGGGCGGTGGTGTCCCAGTGGACGCGGATGCCGACGCCCTGCAGGTCGAACTCGTCGGCGAGTTCGGCGCCGAGCCGCTGGTAGTCGGTGGGCTTGTGGCCCGGGCTCGGGGCGCACCGGTCGTCGAAGAAGCGGGTGTCGAACTTCAGCCCGTCGATGCCGTAGGCGCTCATCAGGTCCTTGAGCCGGCCGACGTACCAGGCGCGGGCGTCCGGGTCGGCGAGGTCGACGATCCCGGCGGTGCCGTTCCACCAGGTGACCCGGCACGGTGCGTCCGGATGGGCGCGGTCCCTGAGCAGGTAGCCGTGGTCGGCGGCGTACCGGTACTGGTCGGAGTCGAGGTTGATCCACAGGGTCACCCAGAGGCCGAAGTCGAAGCCGAGGTCGTGGATCCTGCGCGACATGGCCCTGGGGTCCGGGTAGGCCTTCTCGTCGAAGGTCATGTTCCCGTAGTTGGACTCCCACTTGTCGTCGAGCTGGATGGTGTGCCCGCGCACGCGGTGGTCGTGCAGGTCCTGCGCGTAGTCGAGCATCCTGGCCTGGTCGACGTGGGTGTAGAACTGCGCCCAGGAGTTCCACACCGGCCGGGCGTACTGCGCGTCGGTGGCGTCGCTCTTGGCGGGCCGGCCGACCACGCCGACGTAGTCGCGGTAGACCTCCAGGGGCGTGGACTCCACGAAGACGGTCGCCCGGTACGGCTGGGCGGAGTCGATGTCGAAGCGGCCGAGGCCGTCCTCGCTCTCGTTGATCCCCACGGACATGACCTGCCCGGTGTCGACGTGCAGCCCGGTGGCGCTGGAGGTGAACCAGAACGGGTCGATCATGTAGTAGGAGGCGGGACTGAAGGACGGGTGCACGACCTGCCCGGTGTCGAGCGGCCAGGGCTGGTCGGTGGCGGGGCCGCCCCTGGGGGTCTGGGCCTCTCCGTGGCCGTACCAGTGCCCGGCGGACTTCAGGTCGTAGGCGAGCCCGAGGCGGTCGGGAGTGGTGCCGCGGACCTGCCAGTCGAGCAGGTAGCGGTCGGCGCGCGGGGTGAGGCGGGCCTCGACGGTGGCGCCGGGGGCGGTGGTGGCGGCGGTGAGGGTGAGGACGCCCTTGGTCCAGGACCAGTCGGTGAGCCGCGTGGCGTGCTGCCAGTCCTCGCCGGTGCGGAAGCGCAGGGCTCCGGTGTCGCCGTCCGCGGTGGCGAGGAGTGTGCGGCCGGACCGGCGTACGGCGAACGAGAGCTGACGTTCGGTCACATCAACGGTGTAGCCGGGGGCGTTGCCGCTGCGCGGGACGGTGAGGGCGAGTCCGCCGCCGGTGGCGTGGACCCGGGGGGTGCCGGCGGGTTCGGGGGCTGCCTGCGCGGTGGCCCGGGCCGAGGTGCCGACGGGGAGGGCGAGGATCAGGAGCAGGGCGGCGAGGAGCAGTTGAGGCCTGGGTGATGGTCTGCGCACGACGCATGTCCTTCGACGGAGGGAGTCACGGCGGGGGTCATGGGACAGGAGGTGCCGAAGCCCGTGCAGTATCGTGCTTGATTCCGCGGATAATTGAGCAGCAAACGTCACCTGTCAATGCCGGGCTCCGGGTCGGAGCATCGCACGAACGGTTTACGGGCAGGCCGCAACGACATGGAGACGCGCCGAACTCGAGCACGGCCGGTGAGGGTCCGTCAGACGGGTATGAGGGTGCCGGGGCAGGGCCGGGCCCCGGGGCGGCCCGTCACCGCGGCCCGCGGAAGCCGATCGTCGGCACGGCCCGCCTGCGCGGCCACGGCTCGACGCCCGCCCCGGGCACCAGGGCCTCCAGGAACGCGTACCGCCGCAGGCCCGCCGGGTCCTGGCCGTCCACCGACTGCACCCGGCGCCACCAGGCCGCGATCTCGGACCAGCCGGGGGCGGACAGCGAGCCACCGAACTCCTGCACGGAGAGGGCGGCCGTCAGGCCCGCGAAGGCGAGCCGGTCGGCCAGCGGCCAGCCGGCCAGGGAGCCGGTGACGAAACCGGCCACGAAGACGTCGCCCGCGCCCGTGGGGTCCAGCGCCTCGACCTCGATCGCGGGCACCTCGGCGCTCTCCCCCGTGCGTCGGTCCACGGCGTAGGCGCCCTCCGCGCCGAGGGTGACCACGGCCACCGGGACGTACGCGGTGAGCGCGTGGGCGGCGGTGCGGGGGCAGGCGGTGCCCGTGTAGCGCATCGCCTCCTCGGCGTTGGGCAGGAACGCCTCGCAGTGCTCCAGGTCGGCGAGCCCGGCCAGGTCCCAGGCCCCGGTGTCGTCCCAGCCGACGTCGGCGAAGACGCGGGTGCCCTTCCGGGCGGCCGCCGCGATCCAGGGGGCGCGCCGGCCCGGGGTCAGGGAGGCGACGGCGGCCCGCGCGCGGGGCGGGCAGTCCGGGGCGGGCTCCTCCGGGGGCGGCTCGTGGCCGTGGGAGACCATGGTGCGCTCGCCCTCGTACGCCATGGAGACGGTGACCGGCGAGTGCCAGCCGGGCACCGTGCGCGAGGGCGAGAGGTCGATGCCCTCGCCCTGCTCCAGCTCGTCCCAGCAGTACTCGCCGTAGTGGTCGTCGCCGAAGGTGGCCGCCAGCGAGGTGCGCAGGCCGAGGCGGGCCAGCGCGGTCGCCATGTTCGCCACGCCGCCGGGGCTCGACCCCATCCCGCGCGCCCAGGACTCGGTCCCGCGCACCGGGGCGGAGTCGAGCCCGGTGAAGATGATGTCGAGGAAGACGGTGCCGGTCAGGTAGACGTCCCACGGCGGGTCGTCCGGGGTGCGCAGGGCGGCCAGGGGGTCGACCTGGGCGTGGGCGTGCGGTGTTCCGACGATGTACTCCGGTCCCTCTCCGGCGGACGCGTTGGACGCGGTCACGGTGCGCTCCCTGACGTGGTGCGGATCAGGCCAGTGTGCACCACACCGAGCGGGGGACGGGGAACTCACCAGCGGGCGCCGTACCCGGGGTTGAGCGCGCACTTCTACCCGGGCCGCAAAGACGCAAACAGAATGTGTCCCAGATCACACGTTCTGGATTCCCGTCCACGACTCCGTGCTTGATACAAATTTTTTCGCGCGTTCCTGTCCGTCGACGGTCGGCGCCCCTCCCCCTCTTTTTGAGCCCTCCCCTTCGTATGCCCTGGGAACGCCCGTGTCCGCCGCTCGTACCCTCCCCTGGCCGCTCGTCGCCCTGTTCACGGCCGGGTACCTCGCTCCGTATCTCCTGCCGACGACCGTCGGTCGCCTGGACACGGGACTCCCGCTGTCCGCGACCCAGGCGGGAGCCGTCGGCAGCGCCCTGCTGCTGAGTTCCGCCACGGCCGGGTTCCTCCTGGCCTCCCGGGTCGAGCGCTTCGGGGCCCGCGCGCTCGCCCGCGTCGGCCTCGCGCTCGCCGTCCTCGGCTACGGCGGGGCCGCGCTCACCGACGCGGTCCCGGCGGTCGTCGCCGGCCTGGTCGTCGGCGGGTTCGGCTCCGGCACGGCCACCACGGTCGCCGCCACCGGGATCGCCGCACACAGAGACCCGCACCGCATCTCCACGCTCGGCCTGCTCACCGTCTCCGCGCTCGCCGGCGCCCTCTACCTGACGCTGCCTCACCTCGGTCCGGGACACGGGCAGCCGCCCGCCGCGATCGCGCTGAGCGCGCTCGCCGTGTGGCCGCTGACGGGCCGTCTGCCGGTGCGCACGGCCACACGCACGGCCGTGCAGGAGGGCTCCCGGCTGCCGCACCGCCGCTCGGGACTGGTGCTCGCCGCCGCCATGCTCTGCTGGTCCCTCGCCCAGAACTCCCTGTGGGGGGTGAGCGGCCGCATCGGCCTGACCCAGGCGCACCTCGGCGAGGTCACCGTCGGCGCGGTGTTCGCGGTGTCGCTCGGCGCCGGACTGCTCGGGGTGATCGGGGCCGGGGCGCTCGGTCCGCGCCTCGGCCGGGCACTGCCGGTCGGCGCGGGCACGGCGCTCATCGCGGGCTGCATCGTGCTGAGCGCGTCCGCGACCGATCTGACGTCCTTCGCGGCCGGCGAGATCTCCTGGAACACGCTCTACCCGATCGTCCTGTCGTATCTGATCGGCCTCGCCGCATCCCTCGACCCGCGCGGCCGCTGGGCGGTGCTCGTCGGCTCGGCCTCCTCGCTCGGCACGGCCGCGGGTCCGCTGGCCGGCAGCGTGCTGTCCGCCCAGGCCGGATTCCCCGTGATGGGCTCGGTGCTGGCCGTCGGCCTGCTGGTGGTCGCGCTGCCGATGACCGCGGTGGCCCTGCACACGGGCGGACGCGCGCTGCTGCCCGGCACGGTCCGGCGCCGCGGCGGCACCCCGGCCGCCGTGGTCGCCGCCTCCGCCGGTGCCCCCTCGGGTGCGGTGCCGCAGATCGGCGCCCCGGAGCAGCCGGTGGTGGAGATCGAGGTGGACGGCACCGCCGCGCCCGTGCGCCCCGCCTACGGCACCGCGGGTCCGCAGCACGCCACGGCGGGCGCGCCGGGCCCCGGCGGCCGCTGACCCGGGCCGCCCCGGAGCGGACCTCGCCTACGGGAAGGCGTACGCCTCCACCTCGGCGAGGTAGCGCTGCCGCCGCTCCTCGTCGTGCTCCAGGAAGGAGGCGGCGAAGGAGTTGCGGGCCAGCTCCCGCAGGCGGTCCTCGCTCAGGCCCAGCGTCCGGCGCACCGCGTCGAAGTTGTCGCCCGCGTAACCGCCGAAGTAGGCCGGGTCGTCGGAGTTGACCGTGCAGAGCAGGCCCGCGTCCAGCATCGCGGGCAGCGGGTGGTCGGCGAGGGTGTCGACCGTGCGCAGGCGGACGTTGGACAGCGGGCACAGCGTCAGCGGGATCCGGTCCCGGACCAGGCGGGCGACCAGCGCGGGGTCCTCCATGCAGCGCAGGCCGTGGTCGACCCGCTCCACGCCGAGCACGTCCAGCGCCTCGGTGATGTACTCCGGCGGGCCCTCCTCGCCGGCGTGCGCCACGCGCCGCAGCCCGAGCGCGGCGGCGGCCTCGTACACCTCGCGGAACTTCACCGGCGGGTGCCCGACCTCGGCCGAGTCCAGGCCGACGCCCACGATGCGGTCGAGGTAGGGCTTCGCGGCGTCCAGCGTGCGCAGCGCCGACTCGGCGGACTCGTCGCGCAGGAAGCACATGATCAGCTGGGTGGAGACGCCGTGGCTGCGCTCGCTGCGGCCCAGCGCCCGCCACAGCCCCTCGACTACCGTGCCCATCTCCACGCCCCGCGCCAGGTGCGCCTGCGGGTCGAAGAAGATCTCCGCGTGCCGCACGCCCTGCGCGGCGGCGCGGGCGA
The DNA here is from genome assembly GCF_043081525.1 of Streptomyces sp. NPDC014864. Classification (NCBI taxonomy): domain Bacteria; kingdom Bacillati; phylum Actinomycetota; class Actinomycetes; order Kitasatosporales; family Streptomycetaceae; genus Streptomyces; species Streptomyces sp. NPDC014864. Next base: position 237,641 of record NZ_JBIBWT010000006.1, on the reverse strand, counting down.
GGTAGGCGTCGGCGAGGTCCTCGAAGTCCCGCTCGGTGCGCAGCACGGCCATCAGCTCGTAGTACAGGTTCAGGAAGGACTGGAGGTCCTCGAACCGGTACGCCTCGCGGAGTGCGTCGGTGTCGGCGTAGGGCAGCGCGACGCCGTTGCGGGCGGCCAGCGCGAAGGCCAGCTCGGGTTCGAGGGTGCCTTCGATGTGGAGGTGCAGTTCAGCTTTGGGGAGGGGCATCGCAGCATCGTACGGGCGTCCGGCGGGCGATGCGGAACAACCGGTTCAGCGCCGTTTCGGGACCGGCACCCGCAGCAGGTCGTGCGCCACGGTCAGCTCACCCTCGAACCCGGCCGCCCGCGCCTGCCGTTCGAACTCTCCCCCGGACTCCGTCTGGGAGGTGCCCCCAGGCTCGCCGTACCGCTGGCTGAAGTGGGTCAGCACGAGATGCCGTACGCCCGCCTCCCGGGCCACCCGCGCCGCCTGACTGGCCGTCAGGTGGCCGTGCTCCACGGCGAGTCCCTCCTCGTCGTCGAGGAAGGTCGACTCGATGACGAGCAGGTCGCAACCGTCGGCGAGGGCGTACACCCCGTCGCACAGCCGGGTGTCCATGACGAACGCGAACCGCTGCCCGCGCCGCACCTCGCTCACCGCCTCCAGCGGAACCCCGCCCAGGGCCCCCTCGCGCTGGATGCGGCCCACGTCCGGCCCCTTGATCCCGTACGCGGCGAGCCGCTCGGGCACCATGCGGCGCCCGTCGGGCTCGACGAGCCGGTAGCCGAACGACTCGACGGGATGGGAGAGCCGGCGGCCCTGGAGGGTGTACGCCGGGGTCACCGCCAGGTCGCCGTCGGTGTCGACCGGCGCCTGGGTGAGCGGGACGGTCTCCCGGTAGGCGGTGGCGTACCGCAGCCGGTCGAAGAACCGCTGCCCCGAGCGCGGGTAGTGCGCGGTGACCTCGTGCGGCACCTGGTCGAGGTTGATCCGCTGGACGACCCCGGGCAGGCCCAGGCTGTGGTCGCCGTGGAAGTGGGTGACGCAGATCCGGTTCAGGTCGTGCGCCGCGACCCCGGCGCGCACCATCTGGCGCTGGGTGCCCTCGCCGGGGTCGAACAGGATGCCCTCGCCGTCCCAGCGCAGCAGGTAGCCGTTGTGGTTGCGGTGGCGGGTCGGGACCTGGCTGGCGGTGCCGAGGACGACCAGTTCACGGACGGACACGGCACCTCACCCGGGGGGCCACTCGAGGCCGCGGCCGCCGAGGACGTGGGCGTGCGCGTGCCAGACCGTCTGCCCGGCGCCGTGGCCGGTGTTGAAGACGATGCGGTAACTCTCCAGCTTGTCCTCGTCGGCGACGGCCTGCGCCTCCCGCAGGACGTCCGCCGCCGCGGCCGGGTCGGCGGCGGCGAGCGCGGCGGCGTCCTTGTGGTGCACCTTGGGGATCACCAGGACGTGGGTGGGCGCCTGCGGGTTTATGTCACGGAAGGCGACGGTCGTCTCGGTCTCACGGACGATCGTCGCCGGGACGTGCCCCGCCACGATCTTGCAGAACAGGCAGTCGTCCTGCGGCTCCCCGGTCATACGGGTGCCTCCTCACGCCGGTTGATCGCGTACGGGGGCATGCTATCGAGCCGTGCGCCGGCCGGGCTCCGGCAAGTCCGGGGGCGTCTTCGCCGGGTTGTCCTCCAGCGCGGCCAGCGCCAGCGAGATCGCCTCGTCGAGCTGGACGTCCCGCCCCGCGGCGTGGTCCTGCGGGCGCTGCACCACCTCGACGTCCGGGTCCACGCCGTGGTTCTCCACGCCCCAGCCCTGGCCCTCCAGCCAGAACGCGTACTTGGGCTGGGTGATCAGCGTGCCGTCGACCAGGTGGTAGCGGCTGTCGATGCCGATGACGCCGCCCCAGGTGCGGGTGCCGACCACCGGGCCGATGCCGAGCGCCCTGATCGCCGCGTTGACGATGTCGCCGTCGGAGCCGGAGAACTCGTTGGCGACCGCGACCACGGGACCGCGGGGCGCGTCCTGCGGGTAGCTGTACGGCCGCATCCCGCGCGGCACCCCCCAGCCGACGATCCGCCGGGCCAGCTTCTCCACGACCAGCTGGGAGGTGTGGCCTCCGCGGTTCTCCCGCACGTCGACGACGAGTCCCTCGCGGGCCACCTCCACGCGCAGGTCGCGGTGGATCTGCGCCCAGCCGGGCGCCTGCATGTCGGGCACGTGCAGATAACCGAGGCGGCCGCCGGACTTCTCGTGGACGTAGGCCCTGCGGTCGGCCACCCACGCGTGGTAGCGCAGCGGCTCCTCGTCCGCGAGGGGCACCACCACCGCGTGCCGCGCCTCGCCCCCACCGGACGGCGAGACCGTCAGCTCGACGGGCTTGCCGGCCGTGCCGACCAGCAGCGGGCCAGGCCCGGTCACCGGGTCGACCGGCTGCCCGCCCACCGCGGCGATGGCGTCCCCGGCGCGCACCGCGACCCCGGGCGCCGCGAGCGGGCTGCGCCCGTCGGGATCCGAGGTCTCCGCGGGCAGGATCCGGTCGATGCGCCAACTGCCGTCCTCGTCGCGGGAGATGTCCGCGCCGAGCAGCCCCTGCCGGGGCCCGCTGCCGTAGCCGCCGTCCGCCATGACGTAGGCGTGCGAGGTGCCGAGCTCGCCGTGCACCTCCCACAGCAGGTCCATCAGGTCGTCGTGGGTGGCGATGCGGTCGAGGACCGGGCGGTACCGGCCGAGGACGCCGTCCCAGTCGACGCCGCCCATGTCCGCCCGCCAGAAGTGGTCCCGCATCAGGCGGCCGGTCTCCTCGTACATCTGCCGCCACTCGGCTGCCGGGTCGACGGTCTGCCGGACCCGGCCGAGGTCCACGGTGATGTTCGAGTCGCTGTCGTCGTCGTTCGAGGCGCGCCGGTCGCTGGGGACGACCTTCAGCTTGCCGTCGGTCCACAGCAGGACCCGCTTGCCGTCGCCGCTGACCTCGAAGTGGTCGGCGTCGGCGGCGAGGTGCTCCAGGCGCTGCTGGGCGAGGTCGTAGCGCTCCAGCTCGGTCTTCGGGTCGGGGTCGTCGGGCGTGGCGCGGGTGGCGCCGAGGACGCCGCGCACCGGGTGCCGCAGCCACAGCACGCCGTCCTTGGCGGCGCGCAGGGTGGAGTAGCGGGCGGCCTCGACGGGGAAGGGCACGATCCGGTCGGCCAGGCCCTCCAGGTCGATGCGGGTGGCCGGGGTGCCCTCGCTCTCGGGCGTCTCGTCCTTGTCCGGGGCCTCGAAGGAGCGCCCGTGCCGCTGCGGCCCGAACGGCGACGGCGTGGTCGCCGCCAGGGTGATCAGATGCGGGCGGCAGCCCTCCACGAAGGCCAGGTCGAAGACGTGCTCGTCGTAGACCGGGTCGAAGGAGCGGCTGGACAGGAAGGCCAGGTGCTTGCCGTCCAGGGTGAACGCGGGCGCGTAGTCCTGGAAGCGCAGCGGGGTCGCCTCGGTGACCGACAGGTCGGTGGTGTTGGCGAGCCGGAGCTGGCAGAGCGGGCGCGGGCCGGGGTGCGACCAGGCGAGCCAGCCGGAGTCGGGCGAGAAGGCGAGGTCGCCGACGTCGCCGTCCTCGCTGCGGTCGACCTCCCGCACCTCCCCCGTCTCCCGTTCGACGAGCAGCAGCCGCCCGTCGTGCGAGGCGACGGCGGCGCGGCTGCCGTCGGGGGCCATGGCGAGCTCCAGGACGCGGCCGAGCTGCCCGGCGGCGAGCCGGCGCGGGGTCGCGCCCACGCCGACGCCGGTGGCGGGAGCGAACTCCAGGGCGTCCTCGCCCTCGGCGTCCGTCACCCACACCACCCACTCCTCCCCGTCCGCGCGGAAGGTGCGCGGCAGCCGGGCCCGCACCCCGGGCCGCGCGGCCAGCGCGCGGGCCGGGCCGGAGCGGTGGGTGACCCAGTGGACGGCGCCGCGCACGGCCACCGCGCTGCCGCGCGCGGTGTGGTCGGGCGAGGCGTGGTCGAACCAGCGGGCGGCGCTCACCGGGTGCGGCTGGAGGTCGACGCGGGATCCGCCGAGCCGGACGTCCAGCCGGCGCGGCTCCGCGCCGTCGAGGTCGTCCAGCAGCCACAGCTCACCGGCGCTGGCGTAGACGACGCGGCTGCCGTCGCCGGCCGCGTGCCGGGCGTAGAAACCGTCGAGGGGGGTGTGCCGGCGCAGGTCGGAGCCGTCGGCGAGGGAGGAGTACAGCGCTCCGGTGCCCTCGTGGTCGGACAGGAAGGCCAGGCGCTCGCCCACCCACACCGGGCACTCGATGTTGCCGTCGAGGTCCTCGTGCAGCCGCACGAACTGCCCGTCGCCGGCGGGGTCGATCCACAGCTTGCCCGCGGTGCCGCCGCGGTAGCGCTTCCACCAGGCCGCCTCGCGCCCCATCGGTGCGGACAGCAGCACGGTGTGCGGGCCGTGGGCGACGTCGCCGACGGGGCCGTAGGGCAGGGTGGTGGCCGGTCCGCCGTCGAGCGGGACGGCCCGCGCCCAGGTGCGGCGCAGGCTCGCCTGGCCCTGGGTGCTGATCGCGAGGACCTCCCCGTCCGGGGTCCAGCCGCACACCTGGGTCCGCCGGCTGCCCCAGTGCGTCAGGCGCCGGGCGGGGCCGCCGTCGACGGGAGCGGCGTGCACCTCGGGGGCGCCGTCGCGGGTGGAGGTCCAGGCGACGGTGGCGCCGTCGGGCGAGATGCGCGGGTGGGTCGCCGGCACGTTGTCGGCGCTGACCCGCCAGGCGCGGCCGCCGTCGAGGGGCGCGAGCCACACGTCGTCCTCGGCGGTGAAGGCGACCAACTCGCCGTGCAGGTGCGGGAACCGGAGATACGCCGACGCGGCGGAGGCGGCCGGCGGGGCGGACGACGCAGACGACGACGCCTTTGCTGACGATGTGGGCTGAGTCACCCGATCACCCTACGCAGCCACGGCACCCGTGGACAGGGGTTTCGATCACTTCTCCCGCACGTCAGGCCCCGGAGGGGCGGACCGGCGCGGGAAAGGGGCGGCCTCACTTGCCCTCGACGGGCCAGCAGGTGGGGTCGCCCTTGCACCACAGGGTCCTGGTGACGGTCACCGTGACCGTCGGCCCGGGACCGTCGTGGGTGGGGCGGTGGGTGACGGGCGGGGCGTACGTCGGTCCGGGGGCGGCGTCGCAGTCGCCGAGGCCGTCGACGTGGAACCACACCTTGCCGCCCACCTTCGCGGTCAGGTTCCCGCGCACGCAGGCGCCGTCCACGGCGCGGGTCACCTTCCCGGTGACGGTGATCCTCCGGCCGTCTTCCGTCCGCCCCTGGCAGTCGACGGTGGCGGCGGTGGTCACGGACGCCGAGGGCGCCCGCTTCCCCGGCGTGTACGCCTTGTTCCCGCCCTCATAGCCGGCCGTGCAGGTCAGCCAGCGCACGGAGGCGTGCCGCCGGTTCAGTTCCGCGGTCGCGGTCCTGTCGGTCGTGTACGCCACCGCCGCGGAGCTCAGCCCGCCGGGGTCGCACGCGACGGCCCCGCCCACGGCGACCGCCGCGAGCCCCGCCACGGCCATCACCCGTCGCCCGCGCGGCCGTTGCCCGATACGCCTCGGTACCCCCATGCACGGCAGCCTGCCACCGGCCCGCCCCGCACGGTAGAGCGCATACGGCCACACGCGCGCCGCCCGCCCCCTCGGGTACGTGGCCCCCACTCGGGGCGCGTGGCCGGCCTGCACGGCACCGTGCCGGACCCGCGCGGTCAGCCGCGCAGCAGCAGCCACTCCTGGAGTTCGACGAGGTTGCCCTCGGGGTCCTTGAGGTGGGCCACGCGCATCCGGTCGGTCAGCGGGGCGGGGCCGTGCAGCAGGGTCCCGCCACGGGCGGTGATCCGGGCGCAGGTCGCGTCGAGGTCGTCCACGCGCAGCACCACCAGCGAGCGGTGCCCGTTGGCCTCCTCCCCCAGTTCGCCCAGCACCCCGGCCATCATCGCCCGGTCCTGGAGGGCTATCCCCGCGGACCCGGTGGCCGGACTGAACTTCTCGTACGGCCCCTCCGCCGCCCCCGACTGCGGCTTCAGGCCGAGCACATCGGCGTAGAAGCGGTAGCAGGCGGCGAAGTCGCCGACGAGCAGCCGGACCTGTGCCAGTTCCACGGGCTCCCCCTCCGGGTCAGGACCACCGGCCGGTGCGGCCGAGGAGCAGGGCGGCCGCCGCCGTACCGGCGGTCGAGGTGCGCAACACGCTACGCCCGAGCCGGTAGGGCCTCGCGCCCGCCCGGGCGAACAGCTCCAGTTCCTCCGGGGACACGCCCCCCTCGGGCCCGACGACGAGGACGATCTCACCGGCGGTGGGCAGGGCTGTGGTGGCCAGCGGCTCCTCGCCGCTCTCGTGCAGCACGGCGGCGAAGTCCGCGCCGGCGAGCAGGGTGGCGACCTGTTTGGCCGTCGCCGCGTCCGCTACCTCGGGGAAGCGCACCCGGCGGGACTGCTTGCCGGCCTCACGCGCGGTGGACCGCCACTTGCCGAGCGCCTTCAGCCCGCGGTCGCCCTTCCACTGCGTGATGCAGCGGGAGGCCGCCCACGGCACGATCGCGTCGACGCCGACCTCGGTCATGGTCTCCACGGCCAGATCGCCCCGGTCGCCCTTGGGGAGCGCCTGGACGACGGTGATCCGGGGGGACGGCTCGGGCTCCTCGGTCACGGACTCCAGGTCCGTGACCACCAGCCGGTCCTTGCCCTCGGCGGCCTTCACCACGCCCCCGGCCCAGCGTCCGCGCCCGTCGGTGAGGATCACGTCCTCCCCGGGGCGCAGCCGCTTGACGGAGACCGCGTGCCGGCCTTCGGGGCCGTCGAGCACGAACTCCGGCCCGATCCGGTCGAGTTGGTCGACGACGAACACCGGTGCGGTCATCGCACCTCACCCCCGGCCGTGGGAAAGCCCGACAACGCCGCCCGGGCGGCGTCCAGTTCGGCCGCCAGTACCTCCACCAGCCGCCCCGCGGGCAGGTCGCGGGCCATGCGGTGGCCCTGCCCGGCCCACAGCGCCATGCCCTGCGCGTCACCCGCCTTGGCGGCCGCCTTGCGCAGCGGCGCGGTGAGGTGGTGGACCTCGGGGTAGGCGGCGGGCGCGTAGGGGCCGTGCTCCCGCAGGAAGCGGTTGACCAGGCCGCGCGCCGGGCGTCCGGAGAACGCGCGGGTCAGCTCCGTGCGGGGGAAGACGGGGTCGGTCAGCGCCTCCTTGTGGAGCGCGTGCGCGCCGGACTCGGGGGTGGCGAGGAACGCCGTGCCCAGCTGGGCGGCGCTCGCGCCCGCCGCGAGGACCGCGGCGATCTGGCTGCCCCGCATGATGCCGCCCGCGGCGACGACCGGGATGTCCACCGTCTCGCGGACCTGCGCGACGAGCGCGAGCACGCCGGTGCCGGGGCAGCCGTTCTCGGGCAGGTCGCGGTGGCTGCCCTGGTGGCCGCCGGCCTCCAGGCCCTGCGCGATCACCACGTCCGCGCCGGCCTGCCGCACGGCGAGCGCCTCCTCGGGGGTGGTCGCCGTGACGAGGACGAAGGTGCCCGCGCGGTGCAGCGCGTCCACCACCTCGGGGGCGGGGACGCCGAAATGGAAGGAGACCACCGGCACGGGGTTGTCCAGGAGCACGGCGAGCTTGGTGTCGTAGCCGTCGTCGCGTCCGCTGTCCGGGTCACCGAGTTCGGTCTCGTACCAGGTGGCCTCGCCGGCCAGCTGGTGGGCGTAGAGGTCGACGGCGCCGGACTCGGCGCAGTCCGGCTGCGGCACGAAGAGGTTCACGCCGAAGGGGCGGCCGGTCAGCCCGCGCAGCTGCTTGATCTCCTGGTACATCCCGTCGGCGGTCTTGTAGCCCGCGGCGAGGAACCCGAGGCCGCCCGCCTCGGACACGGCGGCGGCGAGCCGCGGCACGGAGACTCCGCCCGCCATGGGGGCCTGCACGATCGGGTACGGGAAGAGATCGGTCAGTGCGGTGGACATGTCCGCATGGTGTCACGTCCCGTCCACCGCACCGCATCCGGCCGTCCTCCCGGCGGTCCGGGCGGACGGCCGGGAGGGCGGCCGGAGAGGCCGGAACAGAGCCGCAAACGGAACCGTCTCAGCGCCCGTTGAACGCGTCCTTCAGTCGGGAGAACAGGCCCTGCTGGCCCGGCTGGAACTGGCCCTGGGGCCGTTCCTCGCCGCGCAGCTTGGCGAGTTCGCGCAGCAGGCGCTCCTGCTCGGGGTCGAGCTTGCCCGGGGTCTGCACCTCGACGTGCACCACGAGGTCGCCCCGGCCGCCGCCGCGCAGGTGTGTGACGCCCCGGCCGTGCAGCGGGATCGACTGGCCGGACTGGGTGCCCGGGCGGATGTCGACCTCCTCCATGCCGTCCAGGGTCTCCAGCGGCACCTTGGTGCCGAGGGCCGCCGCGGTCATCGGGATGGTGACCGTGCAGTGCAGGTCGTCGCCGCGTCGCTGGAAGGTCTGGTGCGGCAGCTCGTGGATCTCGACGTACAGGTCGCCGGCGGGGCCGCCGCCGGGGCCGACCTCGCCCTCGCCCGCGAGCTGGATGCGGGTGCCGTTGTCGACACCGGCCGGGATCTTCACGGTCAGGGTGCGGCGCGACCGCACCCGGCCGTCGCCCGCGCACTCCGGGCACGGGGTGGGCACGACGGTGCCGAAGCCCTGGCACTGCGGGCACGGGCGCGAGGTCATGACCTGGCCCAGGAAGGACCGGGTGACCTGCGAGACCTCACCGCGACCGCGGCACATGTCACAGGTCTGGGCGGTGGTGCCCGGGGCCGCGCCCTCGCCGTTGCAGGTGTTGCAGACGACGGCCGTGTCGACCTGGATGTCCTTGGTGGTGCCGAAGGCCGCCTCGTCCAGCTCGATCTCCAGCCGGATCATGGCGTCCTGGCCCCGGCGGGTGCGCGAGCGCGGCCCGCGCTGCGACGCCGTGCCGAAGAACGCGTCCATGATGTCGGAGAAGTTCCCGAAGCCGCCCGCGCCGAAGCCGCCCGCGCCGCCGCCGGCCTGCGAGAGCGGGTCGCCGCCGAGGTCGTAGACCTGCTTCTTCTGCGGGTCCGAGAGCACCTCGTAGGCGGCGTTGATCTCCTTGAACCGCTCCTGGGTCTTCGGATCCGGGTTGACGTCCGGGTGCAGCTCGCGCGCGAGCCGCCGGAAGGCCTTCTTGATCTCTTCCTGCGACGCGTCGCGACGCACGCCGAGTACGGCGTAGTAGTCCGTGGCCACCTAGGACTCCGCCAGGATCTGTCCGACGTACCGTGCCACTGCGCGTACCGCTCCCATCGTTCCCGGGTAGTCCATGCGGGTCGGTCCGACCACGCCGAGCTTGGCGACTGCCTCGCCGCCCGAACCGTAGCCCACCGACACCACGGATGTGGAGTTGAGTCCCTCGTAGGCGTTCTCGTGACCGATCCGCACCGTCATGCCCGGCTCCTTCGCCTCGCCCAGCAGCTTCAGGAGCACCACCTGCTCCTCCAGCGCCTCGAGGACGGGCCGGATGGTGAGCGGGAAGTCGTGCGGGAAGCGGGTCAGGTTGGCGGTGCCGCCGATGATCAGCCGCTCCTCGTTCTCCTCCACGAGGGTCTCCAGGAGGGTGGACAGCACCGTCGAGACCGTGCCCCGGTCCTCGACGTCGAAGGCGTCCGGCAGGTCCTCGACGAGTTGCGGCACGTCCGCGAAGCGGCGGCCGGCGACCCGGCTGTTCAGCCGCGCGCGCAGGTCCGCCAGGGACGCCTCGCCGAAGGGGGCCGGGCAGTCGACCATGCGCTGCTCGACCCGGCCGGTGTCCGTGATCAGCACGAGCATCAGACGCGCGGGCGCGAGCGACAGCAGTTCCACGTGCCGCACGGTCGAGCGGGTCAGCGAGGGGTACTGCACGACGGCGACCTGCCGGGTCAGCTGCGCCAGCAGCCGCACCGTGCGGGCGACCACGTCGTCGAGGTCGACGGCGCCGTCGAGGAAGTTCTGGATCGCCCTGCGCTCCGGCGCGGTCATCGGCTTGACCCCGGCCAGCTTGTCGACGAAGAGGCGGTACCCCTTGTCGGTGGGGATGCGTCCGGCGCTGGTGTGCGGCTGGGCGATGTAGCCCTCGTCCTCCAGGGCCGCCATGTCGTTGCGGACCGTGGCGGGCGAGACACCGAGGTTGTGCCGCTCGGTCAGGGCCTTGGAGCCCACCGGCTCCTCGGTGCCCACGTAGTCCTGGACGATGGCGCGCAGCACCTGGAGCCGTCGTTCGCTGAGCATCGCGCACACCTCCAAGTCGTCCCGCGGCTCCTTGCCTGGCACTCGGCGCATACGAGTGCCAGCTTCACCCGGCCCAGTGTACGGCTGTGGGGTACGCCCGCGGCAAGGCCGGTCCGGCGACGGCCTGCGAGGTCGTGCCGCGACGGCGGTCGCGGCTGGGCCCGGGCGGCCGTCACGGCTAGCGTCGCCGTATGACGGTGACTTGGGAAGAGCTGGGGTGGGAGCGGCTGGCGGACGGGGTCGGCCGCTGCCGCCTTCCGGTGTGGGACTGCACCGTGGGCCTGGTCCTCGGCGAGGACGGCGCCCTTCTGGTCGACGCCGGGTCGTGCCTGGCGGAGGGAGTCCGGCTGCGCCGGGAGGCGGAGCGGCTGGCCGGCGGCCGTGTGCGGTTTCTCGCACTCACGCATCCGCACTTCGACCACGTCTTCGGCGCGGCCGTGTTCGCGGGCGCGCACGTCTTCGCCGCGGGCGGCTCCCGCGCGGTGTTCGAGGACGGGCGCGCGGAGCTGTGCGCGGACGCGGTGCGCAACGGGCTGGAGGCCGGGGCCGCCGAGGTGGCGGCGGACACCCTGGTCCGTCCCCAGGAGGAGGTCCGGGGCACGGCCGTCGTCGAGCTGAAGGGCGGCCGGGAGGTGCTGCTGCACGACATCGGCCCGGGGCACACGCGGCACGACCTCGCCGTCGTGGTGCCGGGCGACCCGGCGGTGGTCTTCTGCGGGGACCTGGTCGAGGAGTCCGGGGAGCCGCAGGCCGGTCCCGACGCCGCGCCCTCGCGGTGGCCGGCCGCCCTGGACCGGCTGCTGGACCTCGGGGGCGAGGACGCGCTGTACGTGCCCGGTCACGGCGCGGTGGTGGACGCGGCGTTCGTCCGGGCACAGCGTGACGCCCTGGCGCGGCGTTTCGGCGTGTCGCGCTGATCGCCCGCGGCGTTCTCCCTATCGTCATTCGAATGCGCCAGTATTCCGCCGACCTGACCCCGCCGTGGAAGAAGTCCCGGCCCGCGCCGGAGGTGCCGGCGGAGCCGGGTCTGGTGGTGGAGGAGCCGGGTACGGGTTTCTGCGGGGCCGTGGTCGGCTGCGAGGCGGGCACGGTGACGCTGGAGGACCGCTTCGGCAAGCACCGGGTCTTTCCGCTCCAGCCGGGCGGCTTCCTGCTGGAGGGCCGCGTGGTGACGCTGGTGAAGCCCGCGTCGGGGCCCGTGCGGCCCACCCGCACGGCGTCCGGTTCGGTCGCCGTGCCCGGCGCCCGGGCCCGGGTGGCCCGCGCCGGGCGGATCTACGTGGAGGGGCGGCACGACGCGGAGCTGGTCGAGAAGGTGTGGGGCGACGACCTGCGCGTCGAGGGCGTGGTCGTCGAGTACCTGGAGGGCGTGGACGACCTGCCGTCCATCGTGGCGGACTTCGCGCCCGGCCCCGACGCCCGCCTGGGCGTCCTGGTGGACCACCTGGTGCCGGGCAGCAAGGAGTGGCGCATCGCCGAGGCGGTGACCGACGAGCACGCGCTGGTCGTGGGCCATCCGTACATCGACGTCTGGGAGGCCGTGAAGCCGTCCTCCGTGGGCATCGACGCCTGGCCCCGGGTCCCGCACGGGCAGGACTGGAAGACGGGCGTGTGCCGGGCACTCGGCTGGCCGGAGAACACGGGCGCCGCCTGGCAGCGGATCCTCTCCCGGGTCCACTCGTACCGGGACCTGGAGCCGGATCTGCTGGGATGTGTCGAGCGTCTCATCGACCATGTGACGGTGCCCTGCGGCACGTGACCGTGCCCCGCGGCCGGCGAAGCCGTCGACGCGGCCGCGGGGGCCGGCCCCTCAGTCCACCAGGTCCCGCACCACCGCGTCGGCCAGCAGCCGGCCCCGCAGGGTGAGCACGGCGCGTCCCGCCTCGTACGACCCCCGCTCCAGCAGACCGTCGGACAGCGCGCGGCGGGACGCCGCGCGTCCCGCCTCCCGCAGCAGGGACAGCGGTACGCCCTCGCGCAGCCGCAGCTCCAGCAGGATCCGCTCCACCCGGCGGTCCTCGTCCGTGAGGAGCTCGCGGCCGGCGCCCGGGGAGCGGCCCCCGGCGAGGGCGGCGGCGTAGGCGCCCGGGTGCTTGACGTTCCACCAGCGCACGCCGCCCATGTGGCTGTGCGCGCCAGGGCCCGCGCCCCACCAGTCGGCGCCCCGCCAGTACAGCTCGTTGTGCAGACAGCGGGCCGCCTCGGAGGTGGCCCAGTTGGAGACCTCGTACCACGCGAAGCCCGCCGCGGCGAGAGTCTCCTCCGCGATCAGGTAGCGGTCGGCGTGCACATCGTCGTCGGTCGCCGGGATCTCGCCGCGGCGGATCCGGCGGGCGAGCTGCGTGCCCTCCTCGACGATCAGGGCGTACGCCGAGACGTGGTCGGGGCCGGCGCCCAGGGCCGCGTCCAGGGAGGCCCGCCAGTCGTCGTCCGACTCGCCGGGGGTGCCGTAGATCAGGTCGAGGTTGACGTGCTCGAAGCCCGCCGCGCGGGCCTGGGCGACGCACTCCTCGGGACGGCCCGGGGTGTGCGTGCGGTCGAGGATCTTCAGCACGTGCTGCCGGGCGCTCTGCATACCGAAGGAGATCCGGTTGAAGCCGCCCTCCCGCAGGGCCCCCAGATACGCCGGATCGACCGACTCGGGGTTGGCCTCCGTCGTCACCTCGGCGTCGGGTGCGAGGCCGAACTCGTCGCGGATCGCCCGCAGCATCCGCACCAGGTCGTCCGCGGCCAGCAGGGTGGGCGTGCCGCCGCCGACGAACACGGTGCGGACCTCGCGCGGATCGTCGCCGAGGACCTTGCGGGCCAGGCGGATCTCGTCGGTCAGCGTCCCGGCGTAGTTGTCCCGGGAGGCGAGCACGCCGCCGGTGCCGCGCAGCTCGGTGGCGGTGTAGGTGTTGAAGTCGCAGTAGCCGCAGCGGGTCGCGCAGTAGGGCACGTGCAGGTAGAACCCGAGGGGCCGGCCGGCGGCCCCGGCGAGCGCCCGCGCGGGCAGCGCGCCGTCGTCGGGGACGGGCTCGCCGTCGGGAAGTGCGGAAGGCATGTCCTCCATTGTCCAGCACCGGCGCCGGGGCCCGGGCCGGGCGCCGGCTCCGAGGACGCTCACGTGCGGCCGGGGCCCCGGCCGCACGCCTGCCCGCCGCACACGCCAGGCCCCTGCCCTCGGCCGCACACGCCGGGCGCCCGCTCCGGGGCGTTCGCTCCCCGCCGGGGCCCCGGCCGGCGCCAGCCCTCGGCCACTCACGCCCGTGCCCCCGCCTTCGGCCGCACACGCCAGACCCCAGCCCTCGGCCGCACACTCCGGGCGCCCGGCCCTGGCCGCTCACTCCGCCTGGAGCACCATCAGTGCCAGGTCGTCCTCCGGGGGCCCGGCGCCGAACTCGTGCACCAGCCGCCGGATGCGCTCGGCGACCAGTTCCGCGTCCAGTCCGGCGCACCCGGCGAGGGCCGTGGCGAGTCCGTCGCCGTCGTCGAACTGACGGGAGCCGGAGCGCCGCTCGGTCACCCCGTCGGTGACGCACAGCAGGGTGTCGCCGGGCTCCAGCTCGCAGGTCTCGCTGGTGTACGTCTCGTCCTCGACGACGCCCAGCAGGGTCTGCGGGCGGGCGACCGTACGGACGTCGCCCTCGTGCCCGAGGAGCAGCGGCAGTGGATGCCCGGCGCAGGCGAGGGTGCAGCGGACGCCGCCCTCGAAGGGGGCGAGCTCGCCGTAGAGGAGGGACAGGAAACGGGTCTGCGGGCCGTCGCCGGGAGCGGGGGTGCGGCCGCCCGCGGCCACCAGGACCCGCGCGGCGGCGTCGGCGGCCTCGGTGGCGTCGTCGAGCAGGAGCTGGTTGAGACGGTCCAGGACGTCGGCGACGCCGTAGCCCTCGCGGGCCAGCAGCCGCAGCCAGGGCCGGGCCAGCCCGATGACGACGGCGGCCTCGGGGCCCTTGCCCTGGACGTCGCCGACGGCGAAGCACCAGCGGCCGTCCCCGGCCGGGAAGAGGTCGTAGAAGTCGCCGCTCGGGCCGCCCTTGTCGCACGGCTCGTAGACGAGGGCGCTGCGCACCCCGGGGATCTGCGCGACCGCGCCGGGCAGCAGCCCGCGCTGCAGGACGGCGCTGATGGTGGCCTGGCGGGCGTACTGCCGGGCCGCGCCGACGGCGAGCGCGACCCGGCGGCCGAGGTCCTCGACCAGCCCGGTGATCTCGTCGGGGAAGCGCAGCAGCCCGGCCCGTCCGATGACCAGCGTGCCGAGCGGGCGGCCGCCCGCGATCAGACGGTAGGCGAGCGCCGACCCGTGGGTGCCGGCCGGGCCGAGGGCCTCCCCGGGCCAGGGGTAGGGGGCAGGGCCGGACCTTACGCCGTCGGGCGCGCGCGGCGGGTCCTTCTCCAGGGCCCGGCGCAGCTCCTCGATGCGGTTCTCGCTGCCGTGCCAGACGCGGGCGAGCCGCGGCCCCGCCGCGCCGGTCCCGTCGCCCCAGCCGCCGCGGGCGGTCGCCTCGTCCTCCAGCCACACCGCGCACCAGTCGGCCAGGCGCGGCACGATCAGCTGCCCGGTGAGCGCGGCGACCAGGTCCTCGTCGAGCTGGCCGGCGAGCAGGTCGGAGGCCTCGGCGAGAAAGGACAGGGCGCCGCGCCCGAGCCACTCCCGGTCCCACTCGGCGCGCCGCGGCTCGGGCGCGAGGACCTGGGCCACGCCGAGGTGACGCTGCCCGGCGTACTCCTCGCCCTCCTGGTCCTCCTCCCCGTCGTCGTCCGCGGCGCCGCCCTCGGCGGGCAGCCGCGCCCACACCGTCTTGGCGCCGGTCCGGTAGGTGATGCCCCACTCCTCGGAGAGCGCCGCGACCAGGCGCAGGCCGCGGCCGTACTCGGGGGCCTGGTGCGCCGGGTCCGCGGAGGTGTCGCGGGGTGCGCGCGAGGGATGGTGGTCGGACACCTCGACGACGAACGCGCCGCTGTCCGGCTCCAGTTGGCAGGCCAGCTCCACGTCGGTGCCCGCGTGGACGACGGCGTTGGTGACCAGCTCACTGATGACGACGAGGGCGTCCTCGGTCAGCCGGGCGGCGACGGCGTGGCCGTGTTCCGCCCACTCCGCCAGCGCCGTGCGCACCAGGTTGCGGGCGGAGCCGGGCGCGAGGGGGCCGCCGGGCAGGGTCGCCCGCGCCTGCGCGTGCCCGTCCGCGCCGAGGTGCGTGAGCACCTCGGCGCCCGGGTGCGTGGGCACCTCGGAGGCACGGGCGACGGTCTCCCGCTGCGTGGGAATGACCCCCATCGGCAACTCCCCGAGAAGTTCGGACGAATACGCCTCGGTCGATGCGGACAGAGTGACAGACTGACTGCGCCCATAAGCGCCGAGTTACCGAACTGGGCCGCCTTGAGTGAGAACAGTGCCACGCGCCTGCTCGAAGAGGGACGGATTCCGGCCGAAGTCCGAGCACCCGCGGCGCGCCGCCCGCTCACCACGACCACGACCGAATGAGGCATCGTCAGCATGACCACCGAGGGCACGGCCGACGACGCGGCCGGCATCCTCCTCGTGGACGACATGGAGGACAACCTGACCGCCCTGGAGGCGGTCCTCAAACCCCTCGACCAGCCTCTGGTGCGGGCGCGTTCGGGTGAGGAGGCGCTGGCGGCGCTGGCGCGGCGGCGGTTCGCCGTGGTCCTGCTGGATGTGCACATGCCGGGCATGGACGGTTTCGAGACGGCCGCGGGCATCAAGCGGCTGGAGGGGGCCAAGGACGTCCCGGTCGTCTTCCTGACCGCCGCGGAGGACGACCCCGGCTTCACCTTCCGCGGGTACGCCACGGGGGCCGCCGACTACCTGCGCAAGCCCTTCGACCCGTGGGTGCTGCGCGCGAAGGTCTCCGTCTTCCTCGACCTGCACCGCAAGAACCGGCAGCTGGAACGGACGCTGACGCAGGAGCAGGCGCACTGCGCCGCGGTGGCCGCCCGGCTGGCCGCTGTGGACGCGCTGCTGGCCGCCGACCCGCCGGACGTGCCGGAGGCACACCGGCAGGTCCGCGAGCTCCACCGGCTGGTGGACTCGATCCGGCGGGAGCGGGGCCACTGGGGCCTGTCCGGCGGATCAGGTCGCAGAGCGGCAACGGCGCCTCATCAGCGCAGGTGAGCGGGGTCCGGGGCGTCCAGCTGCAAGGCGGAGGAGGGCGTCGGCGCGGAACGTCGGCAACCGACGGCAACGCCGCAGATGGGCCTGCCGGACCCCGCGTCTGCGGCAGGGTCCGCCGGACAGGCCCTGGGCCCGCGGATGTGGTCCGGCGGGGGCGGGACCACTGGGGCAAGGCGGGCGTGGTCCGGCAGGAGCGGGACCACCAGCGCCGTGAGGGGGCGGGCCCGCAGGGACCCGCCCCTCCGTACGGCCGCTCAGGCCTCGCGGGTGCCCGCGTACATCTCGTCGATCAGGTGCTTGTACTCGCGCTCCACGACCGGTCGCTTCAGCTTCAGGCTCGGCGTGATCTCGCCGTGCTCGACGTCGAGGTCACGCGGCAGGAGGCGGAACTTCTTGATGGTCTGCCAGCGCTGCAGGCCCTCGTTGAGCTGCTTCACGTAGCCGTCGACCATCTCGACCGTGGCGGGCGCGGCGACGACCTCCGCGTACGACTTGCCCGCGAGGCCGTTCTCCTTCGCCCACTCCATCAGGGAGACCTCGTCGAGGGCGATGAGCGCGGTGCAGAAGTTCCGGTCGGCGCCGTGCACCAGGATGTTGGAGACGTACGGGCACACCGCCTTGAACTGGCCCTCGACCTCGGCCGGCGCGATGTACTTGCCGCCGGAGGTCTTGATGAGGTCCTTCTTGCGGTCGGTGATGCGCAGGTAGCCGTCCGCGGACAGCTCGCCGATGTCCCCGGTGTGGAACCAGCCGTCCGCCTCCAGGACCTCGGAGGTCTTCTCGGGCAGCTTGTGGTAGCCCTGCATGATGCCGGGGCCGCGCAGCAGGATCTCGCCGTCGGCGGCGATGCGCACCTCCGTGCCGGGCAGCGGCTTGCCGACGGTACCGGTGCGGTAGGCCTCGCCGGGGTTGACGAAGGAGGCCGCGGAGGACTCGGTCAGGCCGTAGCCCTCCAGGATGTGGATGCCGGCACCGGCGAAGAAGTAGCCGATCTCAGGCGCGAGGGCGGCGCTGCCCGACACACAGGCCCGCAGGTTGCCGCCGAAGGCCTCGCGGATCTTGGCGAACACGAGCCGGTCGGCCACCTTGTGCTTGGAGGCCAGGCCGAACGGCACGGCGTGGGTGCCGGTGCGCTGGAAGTTGTCCTGCGAGACCTTGGCGTACTCGCGGGCCACCTCGGACGCCCACTGGAAGATCTTGTACTTGGCCGCGCCGCCCGCGCGCGCCTTGGCGGCGACGCCGTTGTAGACCTTCTCGAAGATGCGCGGGACGGCCGCCATGTACGTCGGCTGCACCACCGGCAGATTCTCGATGATCTTGTCCACACGGCCGTCGACGGCGGTGACGTGCCCGACCTCGATCTGGCCGGAGGTGAGGACCTTGCCGAAGACGTGCGCCAGCGGCAGCCACAGGTACTGCACGTCGTCGCCACCGACCAGCCCGGTCGCGGCGATCGCCTTCGCCATGTACGACCAGTTGTCGTGCGGCAGGCGGACACCCTTGGGGCGGCCGGTGGTGCCGGAGGTGTAGATGAGCGTGGCGAGCTGCTCCCGGGTGATCGCGCCCACCCGCTCCTTGATGAGCGAGGGGTGCTTCTCCAGGTGGGCGGCGCCGCGGCTCTCCAGCTCGGCGAGGGTGAGGACCCAGTCGCTCGTCTCCACGCCGGCCGGGTCGACGACGACGACGTGGTGCAGGTCGGGCAGCTCGGCGCGCTTCTCCAGCACCTTGGCCAGCTGCTCGGCGTTCTCCGCGATCAGGACCCGGCTCTCGGAGTCGGAGAGGATGAACGCCGACTCCTCGGCGTTGGTCTGCGGATAGATGGTGGACGTGGCCGCGCCGGCGCACATGATGCCCAGGTCGGCCAGGATCCACTCGATCCGGGTGGAGGAGGCGAGGGCGACCCGCTCCTCGGGCTGCACACCCAGCTCGATGAGTCCGGCCGCGATCGAGTAGACCCGCTCGGCGGCCTGCGCCCAGCTCAGCGACTTCCAGTCGTCCGGGCCCGTACCCGAGGAGGGCGGCACCGGATAGCGGTAGGCTTCGGCGTCCGGCGTGGCCGCCACGCGCTCCAGGAAGAGGGCCGCCACAGTCGGCGGACGGTTCTCGATCAGGGTCTGTGCGTCGCTCACGACATCCTCCGGGGCCCGCGGCAGTGCGGCTGGCTCAGTGCGGCTGGGGTGACTCGCGACCTTGTTTAACTCGCGAGTAACTATCGAGCAGGGATCAGAGTAAAGCGCGACCGGCCGCCGCGTAAGGGGCAGCGGACTGTCACTTCCTACAGAGAGCTACGGCCCGCACGCACAGGGGCCCGCCGCGCTTTCGCATGACGGACCCCCTTTCCACCCGGTTTGCCGGGGCAACCGCGGGTAACCCCTGGCTACTTCTTGCCCTTGGCCGACCCCGCGCTGTCATCGCTGGAGAGGACCGCGATGAAGGCCTCCTGCGGAACCTCCACGGAACCCACCATCTTCATCCGCTTCTTGCCTTCCTTCTGCTTCTCCAGCAGCTTGCGCTTGCGGGAGATGTCGCCGCCGTAGCACTTGGCGAGGACGTCCTTGCGGATGGCGCGGATGGTCTCGCGGGCGATCACCCGCGAGCCGATGGCGGCCTGCACCGGCACCTCGAAGTTCTGCCGCGGGATCAGCTCCTTGAGCTTGGCGACGAGCCGCACGCCGTACGCGTACGCCTGGTCCTTGTGGGTGATCGCCGAGAAGGCGTCCACCTTGTCGCCGTGCAGCAGGATGTCCACCTTGACCAGGGAGCTGTTCTGCTCGCCGGTGGGCTCGTAGTCGAGGGACGCGTAGCCGCGGGTCTTGGACTTCAGCTGGTCGAAGAAGTCGAAGACGATCTCCGCGAGCGGGAGCGTGTAGCGGATCTCCACGCGGTCCTCGGACAGGTAGTCCATGCCGAGCAGGGTGCCCCGCCGGGTCTGGCACAGCTCCATGATCGCGCCGATGAACTCGGTGGGGGCGAGGATCGTGGCCCGCACGACCGGCTCGTACACCTCCGCGAGCTTGCCCTCGGGGAACTCGCTCGGGTTGGTCACCGTGTGCTCGGTGCCGTCCTCCATGATCACGCGGTAGACCACGTTGGGCGCGGTGGCGATCAGGTCGAGCCCGAACTCGCGCTCCAGCCGCTCGCGGACCACGTCGAGGTGGAGCAGGCCGAGGAAGCCGACGCGGAAGCCGAAGCCGAGGGCCGCGGAGGTCTCCGGCTCGTAGACCAGGGCGGCGTCGTTGAGCTGGAGCTTGTCCAGCGCCTCGCGCAGCTCGGGGTAGTCGGAGCCGTCCAGCGGATACAGGCCGGAGAAGACCATCGGCTTGGGGTCCTTGTAGCCGCCCAGCGGCTCCTCGGCGCCCTTGGCCTGGCTGGTGATCGTGTCACCGACCTTGGACTGGCGGACGTCCTTCACACCGGTGATGAGGTAGCCGACCTCGCCGACGCCGAGGCCGTCGGCCGGGAGCATCTCCGGCGAGTTGGTGCCGATCTCCAGCAGCTCGTGGGTGGCGCCGGTGGACATCATGCGGATCCGCTCGCGCTTGTTGAGCTTGCCGTCGACGACCCGGACGTAGGTGACCACGCCGCGGTAGGAGTCGTAGACCGAGTCGAAGATCATCGCGCGGGCTGGGGCGTCGGCGACGCCGACCGGGGCCGGGATCCGCTCGACGACCCGGTCCAGCAGCGCCTCGACACCGAGACCGGTCTTGGCGGAGACCTTCAGCACGTCGCCGGGGTCGCACCCGATGAGGTTGGCGAGCTCCTCGGCGAACTTCTCCGGCTGGGCGGCCGGCAGGTCGATCTTGTTGAGGACCGGGATGATCGTGAGGTCGTTCTCCATCGCCAGGTAGAGGTTGGCGAGGGTCTGCGCCTCGATGCCCTGGGCGGCGTCGACGAGGAGGACGGTCCCCTCACAGGCGGCGAGCGACCGCGAGACCTCGTACGTGAAGTCCACGTGACCCGGGGTGTCGATCATGTTCAGGATGTGCGTGTTGCCCGGATCGCCGGTCGGGGCCCACGGCAGACGCACCGCCTGGGACTTGATCGTGATGCCGCGCTCGCGCTCGATGTCCATGCGGTCGAGGTACTGAGCGCGCATCTGCCGCTGCTCGACCACACCGGTCAGCTGGAGCATCCGGTCGGCCAGCGTGGACTTGCCGTGGTCGATGTGCGCGATGATGCAGAAGTTGCGGATCAGAGCCGGGTCGGTACGGCTCGGCTCGGGCGCGTGGAGAGGGGTCGCGGGCACGCAGGGTCCTGATTCTTGAGGCGTCCGCATACGTGTGCTTGTCCGTCTGCGGTCTCGGGTCGGATCGATACGTAGCCTCCATGGTCCCACGGCCGGGGACCGGTGACCGGTTTGGGCCACTCGGAGGGCCACTGGTACTCTGATGCGCTGTGTCTCATGCCCTTCCTCGGGAGGTCGCACGGGGCACGTCTTCAAGAAATCACCGGCGCGTGAGGCGGGCCGTCCGCGGTCCATCCTCGCGTGCCTGAATCTGTAGAGGCTCATTCGTGGCGAACATCAAGTCCCAGATCAAGCGGATCAAGACCAACGAGAAGGCCCGGCTGCGCAACAAGGCCGTCAAGTCCTCCCTGAAGACCGCGATCCGCAAGGCCCGTGAGGCTGCTGCCGCGGGTGACACCGCGAAGGCCACCGAGCTGCAGCGCGCTGCCGCGCGTGCGCTCGACAAGGCCGTCTCGAAGGGTGTCATCCACAAGAACCAGGCCGCCAACAAGAAGTCGGCGCTGGCTTCCAAGGTCGCTTCCCTCAAGGGCTGACCCACTCCTTGATCTGACCGCCGGCAGGACCCAGAGCGGGCCCTCTCTCATCCGCTCCCGGCCGGCACCCCCGAGCTCGTACGCGGCCTGCGTTCGCCACGCGGGTACGGGCTCAACGGCGTGAACAGCGTGAACCGAAGACCCCGCCCCCCTCCCTTTCCCCAAGGGAGGGGGGCGGGGTCTTCGGCGTGCGGGGACGCCTCTCGCCCCTAGCGGGGCAGGGTCAGGCCCGGCCTCGGGAGCGTGCCGCGCGGGCGATGGTCACGACCGCCTTCTCCAGGGCGTACTCGGGGTCGTCCCCGCCGCCCTTGACGCCGGCGTCCGCCTCGGCCACCGACCGCAGCGCGACGGACACCGCGTCCGGCGTCCAGCCGCGCATCTGCTGCCGCACCCGGTCGATCTTCCACGGCGGCATCCCCAGCTCCCGCGCCAGGTCGGCGGGACGGCCACCCCTCGCGGACAGCAGTTTGCCGATCGCCCGCACGCCCTGCGCCAGCGCACTGGTGATGAGCACCGGCGCCACACCCGTCGCGAGCGACCAGCGCAGCGCCTCCAGCGCCTCGGCCGCCCGTCCCTCCACGGCCCGGTCGGCGACGGTGAAGCTGGAGGCCTCGGCCCGCCCCGTGTAGTACCGCCCGACGATCGCCTCGTCGATCGTGCCCTCGACGTCGGCGACCAGCTGCGCCACCGCCGACGCCAGCTCCCGCAGATCACTGCCGATCGCGTCGACCAGCGCCTGGCACGCCTCCGGCGTGGCCGATCTGCCGAGTCCCCGGAACTCGGCCCGTACGAAGGCCAGCCGGTCGGCCGGCTTCGTCATCTTCGGGCAGGCCACCTCGCGCGCGCCCGCCTTGCGCGCCGCGTCCAGCAGGCCCTTGCCCTTGGCGCCGCCCGCGTGCAGCAGCACGAGCGTGATCTCCTCGGCGGGAGCCCCGAGATACGCCTTCACGTCCTTGACCGTGTCGGCCGACAGGTCCTGCGCGTTGCGTACGACCACGACCTTGCGCTCCGCGAAGAGCGACGGGCTGGTCAGCTCGGCGAGCGTGCCCGGCTGCAACTGGTCCGGGGTCAGGTCCCGTACGTCCGTGTCGGCGTCGGAGGCCCTGGCGGCGGCCACCACCTCCCGCACGGCACGGTCGAGCAGCAGGTCCTCCTGCCCCACGGCAAGCGTCACCGGGGCAAGCGGGTCGTCGTTCGCAGTGTTCCTGGCCATCGGCCCAAGCATCGCACGCGGCACCGACAACGGGGCCTGCGGCGGGAGCGGGTGGGGCGGAGGCGCGGGCGACGCCCGCGCCGGCGAGGCGACGGCCCGGGCGACGCGGCCGGCGTGGGTGGGTTTGGGATTGGGGTGACGCGTCGGCGGGGTGGGACACGGGCGAGGTGAGGGCGGTGGGCGGCAGCGCGGGTGGCGCGGCCGGCGTGGGCCCGGTGGGCCAGTGGGCCCGGCGGCGGGGTCGGAGTCCTACGGCTCCTCGCGCCAGCCGTCCCACTCCGCCGCGAACGTGTCCAGCTCCGCGGGGTCGAGCCGCTCCGTGTCGTCGCGCAGCAGGACGAGCCACTGCGCGTCCTCCGCGTCGTCCTCCCCGGCGAGGGCGTCCCGCACGATCCTCGGCTCCTCGTCGGTCCCGAACCGTTCGGCCAGCGCCTGTGCGGCCTCCTCGGCGGCTTCGCGGTCCGGCAGCACCAGCACATGTCTCACATCACTCACCCGGCCATTCTCCGGCACCGCCGCGAGCCCGGTTCAGCCGCCGCCGGCGCCGCCGCGCAGGGCCGGGACGGCGGCGAGCTCCAGCCCGAACCGGTCGCGGTACACCGCGAGCACCTCCTCGTCCGTATCCAGGTCCCTGACCACGCGCGTCCCGTCACCGCTCGTCGTGGTGAGGGTCCGGCCGCCGAGGGTGATCCGCCCCCCGTCCTCGGTGAGCCGGGAGCACACCAGCGACCGCGTGAAGTGCGAAGCGGGCGAGGTGCTGTGCCACCAGGCCCCGGCCACGAAGTCGCCGAGGACCCGCGGCCGCACCTCCAGGCGGTACTGCGGCTCCCCGTCCCGGACGACGTCCAGGTCGGCGGAGCCGTCCGGGGTGCCGTCCGCGTCGCCCGCACCTGCCGCGCCCGGCCCGCGTCTCCCGGCCCCGTCGGGCCCCGCCTCGACGACCCTGAACGTGCCACCGGGGTCCGCCTGTTCGCCCCGCTCCCCGAACGCGAGCGGGAAGTGGCTGTGCGTCCCGAACCCCACGTCGGCCAGCCGGTCGCCCCCGTCCACCGTGCGCACCCGCAGCGCCAGATGGTCGTAGGGGATGCCGAGCCGCCCCTCCTCCCCGTACACCCGCGCGGCGAGCAGCGTGACCTCGAAGCCGAGCGCGGTGAGCAACGCCCCGAACGCCCCGTTCAGTTCGTAGCAGAACCCGCCCCGGCGTGCGCCCACCACCTTGTCCAGCAGCCGCTTCTCCTCCAGCAGGATCTCCTCGCCGAGGTGGACGGACAGGTTCTCGAAGGGCACGGCCCGCAGATGCCGCAGGTGCAGCCGGCGCAGGGCGTCGGCGGTGGGGCGCGCCGGGCGCTCGGCACCGAGGCGGCGGAGGTAGGCGTCGACCTGAGCGGTGTTCATGCGGTCAGTCTCTCGCCACCCGCAACCCCGCACCCGCCCCGGTCACGGCCAGAGCCCCGTCCCGGTCCGTCCGCAGCACCGCGGCACCCGCCGACCGCAGGGCGGCGACGGTGCCGGGGGCCGGGTGCCCGTACGGGTTTCCGGAGGGTCTCCAACTAGCAGTTCTGGAGACACCCGCCATGACGGCATCTGCGCAGGTCAGGAGCGCCACCAGCGCTAGGTACTCGACTCGACAGAGCGACCCCATGACCACTCAACTCAGGGGCGTGTCCTGCCTCCGCCTGTCCGTCCTGACCGACGAGACCACCAGCCCCGAACGCCAGCGGGAAGCCAACCGGGGCGCTGCTGCCTCGCAGGGGATCGACCTGGCCGACCGGGAAGCTGTCGACCTGGGAGTCAGCGCCAGCAAGACCACGCCGTTTGAGCGCCCGGAGTTGGGCTCTTGGCTTCGGCGTCCCGAAGAATTCGACGCCCTTGTTTTCTGGCGATTCGATCGCGCCGTTCGGTCCATGGACGACATGCACGAATTGGCGAAGTGGGCACGCGAGCACTGCAAGATGATCGTCTTTGCGGAGGGTCCGGGCGGGCGCCTGGTGCTCGACTTCCGAAACCGACTGGACCCCATGGCCCAACTCATGGTCACGCTGTTCGCATTCGCTGCACAGATGGAAGCCCAATCCATCCGTGAACGCGTCACCAGCGCACAGGCGGCAATGCGCGTCATGCCTCTTCGCTGGCGTGGTTCCCGTCCGCCCTATGGCTACATGCCTGCTCCACTGGACGGTGGCGGCTGGACGCTGGTGCAGGACCCGGAAGCTGTGGCCGTCCTTGAACGCATTATCCGGGAACTGATGGGAGACCCCAGCGAGAGCATTCCTGGTAAGAGTCTCGCTGCAATCGCAAGGGGACTCAATGAAGACGGAATTCCGTCATCCCGTGATCACTGGAGTCTCAAAAAGGGACGGGACACCGGCGGGAAGACTGGCGGCAAGGCCGGTGAAACCGTGATCCGTGGCCGCTTTGCCTGGCGACACAGCGCCATCAAAGAACTGCTGACGTCTGAGCGCCTGCTGGGCTGGAAGATCACCGACGGAAAGCCTGTACGGGACAGCGAGGGTGCGCCCGTCATGGCCACGTCTGAGCCGATACTCACCCGCGAGGAATTCGACGCTATCGCCGCTGTTCTGGCCGAGCGCTCGGTAAACAACAAGCCTGCGGACCGAGTGGACACCGTGGCGCTGCTGCTGCGAGTCGTTCACTGCGGAAGCTGCGGTGAACGCATGTACCTGCACCGGCCGTCCCCCAACAGCAAGAGCACCAGCAAGACCGACACCTACAAGTGCAGCGCGCACACCAGGGGGCGCGAGTGCGAGGCGCCCGCCATCATCAAGCGCGAGTGGGCCGAGGAATACGCGGAGCGTGAGTTCTTGCGGATATTGGGGGCGCTGGAAGTCACGCAGACCCGCACCATTCCTGGATACGACCCGCAGCCTGAAATTGACGCCACGGCCGCTGAGTACGAAGAGCACATGGCCCAGCAAGGGAAGCAGCGCAGCAATGCGGCAAAGGCAGCATGGCAAAAGCACGCAGATGCCCTCGACACGCGGCTTGCTGAACTGGAAAGCCGGGAAAAGGTGGAGCCTCGCACTGAGGAGATCCGGACTGGCAAGACGTACTCGCGACTGTGGGCGAGCGCAGACGTGGCCGGTAAGCGGCAGTTGCTGCAAGACGCTGGGGCGCACCTGAACGTCAAGCGAGGGACACGGGGAGGGTGGCGCACGTTGGATGAGCGGCGAGTTTCGTTCGACGTGCGAGACCCGTTCTTCAGCGATGCTGCTGCGGATCTCGTGGCCATGGCGGATGAGTTGACCCACGGCACCGACTAGGCGCCCCTCAGCGTCCGCCTGACAGCCTCTCTGCCCCGTTCGGCCCCCGTGGTCGGGCGGGGCTTTGTCGTGCACTCAGACAGGCACTGAGCGGTTCGCCTCCGTTTACCGGGCGCTCGACTCGCTAGACAAGGCACAGGGGGCCACCTCGCCCCCTTACCGTGCGTTGACATGGAGTTACTGTCGGTAACAGCCCCTTGGGTAATCGACTCGACAGATAACAGTAGGGGCCGGAAACGCGCCTCCACAGCTTTCCTACCTTGGCGGGTGGGGGCAGAGCGTCAGTCACTGCGACTGGCGCTTTTGCTTTGCCCGCTGATTGATAGCCAAACATCAACAGAACGGAGTGCCCACGTGAGCGCGCTTGAAAGCCGCTTCAAGAACCTGGCAGCGAAGAGACGAGAACTGCGCTCGCAGCTACGGGACATCGACACAGAGCTAAAGGAAATCGTTCCCCAGCTCCGCCGAGACACCGACCTGACCCAAGAGCAGATTGCCCGCACCGCTGGCCTGTCTGTTCCCACTGTTCGCGCCTGGACATTCGGCGCTTAGCCAACCCGCCAAGGAAGGAACCACCACCCGTGAACGGGATTGACCATTACAAGCGTGCCGAGGAACTCGCCGAGCGGGTAGCCAGCGGGCGTGTCAGTGACTACGACAAGGCCGCCTACGCCACTCTCGCGCAAACTCACGCAACCCTCGCGCTCGCTGCTGCTACAGCCGATGCAACGTCCTTCAAGCGGGCCCTGGCCAAGGCGAACGGCGTAGAAGTTCCTGACGGTAAGTCAGCACCTAAGAAGCCCGCCAACCTGCTTGACGATGAGGACGTGTGAGCATGCCCAACGAGAACTGGGAAACGCTCCCCGATAAGCTGCACTACAACCGTGACAACCCGGTGCAGCACGTGAATTACGCGAAATTCGTTGCCCGCCACACGGGACACCACCTGCGCTACATGGAAAACGTCGGGTGGTATCGCTGGAGTGGTTCCATCTGGGAGGCCACAGGAGGCACCGGCGCCGCATTCCAGGCCATCACGGATGCCGCCCATGTATTGCACCGGTACGCCACTGACAACCCCACAGCGATCACGTGGGTAAACAGTGCCGTAAAACTGATGCTCAACAGTCCGCACCGTAAGGCCATCGTCGCTGAGCTTGAGAACCTGCGCAGCCTGCGAGTTACAGCGGATGAGTTCGACAGCGCACGGCACCTGCTGACGTTCCTGAATGGCACGGTGGACCTGCGGACCGGCGAACTGCACGAGCACAATCCGGCGGACATGCTGACCCAGTGCGCCAAGGTCGAGTACCGGCCGGAGGCAACTGCACCCCGCTGGCTGCGATTTGTGGACGAGGTCTTCCCGGAGGACACCGAACTTCAGCGCTACTTCCAGACGTTCCTTGGGTACAGCGTGACCGGCGAAGTACGGGAGCACGCCCTAGGGGTCTGGTACGGCGCACACGGCCGGAACGGCAAGGGCACCACGGTACGCACCATGCAAAGCGTGTTCGGCCCTGACATCATCCGCGAGGTTGAGTTCTCCATCTTCGAGAACGTACGCGGACAGGCGCCCCACACTGAGCAAATCGCCGGAATGCGAGGCGCCCGAATGGTCGTCGCCCAGGAAGGTAACCAGGGCACGCCGATGAACACGGCGCTACTAAAGAACATGAGTGGTGGCGACCGTGTGAGTACCCGCCACCTTCACGGCAAGACGTTCTCGTTTGAGCCCACGTTCACCATTGTCCTGGCAACCAACCATCTGCCGGAATTCGCGTCCGGTGGCGCTGCGCTGTGGGCCCGCACCAAGGCCATTCTGTTCGGTCAGAGCTTCGCTGATAGGCGTGATCCGGACCTGGAGCCGACCATTCAGGGCCCGGAGCGTGAGGGCGTGGCAGCGTGGATTGTGGAAGGCGCCAAGCGCTACTACGCCGAGGGTCTGCGTGATCCGCTCGCTGTCATCGCTGCAACGGAGTTCCACAAGGATTCCGTGGACCCGCTGAAGGACCTGGTGGGCGAGCTGTTCGACTACGCCGAGGATTGCGAAGTCCAGCGCTCCACGTTCAACCGTGAGTTGAAGGAGTGGCGAGACACGAACGGTGACCGATCCAACAAGTACAGCCCTGCCAGCGTGAAGCGGCATCTCATTGACAGCGGGAAGGTCGAAGAGGTTCGCACCAAGGCAAATGGCTGGGTCTACCGGGGCGTCCGCATGATGAGTGACCCCCTGGGTTCCGCCCCCGGCATCTTCAACCGCGCAGAAAACGCGTAAACGCACAGCGTGATGGGTCGAGCTGGTGAGGGGGTGTCAGAAAAGTTGTCACCTGTAGTAACCCCCCTAAAGACATAAGGGCCTATGTACAGGTGTCAAGAAATCTGACACCCCTCCCGCTTGCGCGCCATCCTCGCTGCTTACGCAAATTCCCACCTTTTGCCGGCGATGCCGTCCGCCCTGGTCATCGCCCTGCGCTGTGCCCCTGCGACTGTTCCCACTCAGCAAACGGAGTGCCCATGCTGGTCGCCCTGCTCGCCACGCTCGCACTTTTCTGCGCCCTGTCCGCTGCGCTGAATCTGCTGCGCATCCCCCGCTAATCACCACCTACCAAAACTGGTATGTGGTCCACCACCGATCCGCAAGGAAACCGACAATGACCAATGAGCCCCGCCGCCCAGTCCGTGAACGCCAGGTGGTCTCTGACCTACTCGACAAGGTAGGCCGCGCGTTGCTGGCTCAGGACACGCCAGCGATGGAAGACGTAAAGACGTTTGCTGAGCTAGTCCAGGCGCACGCGGACCTCATCGCTGCTCGAACTGAGGCGTCCCGCAACTATTACGAGTCCAAGGACGCGCAGCGCGATGGCCAGTAACCTTTCGCGCCTATGTGGCCGCATGGGCTATGTCGCTATCGGCCGAATCCGGCGGCAGAATTTCGACCTGTCCACGCGTCAGGCGCAAGAGGCTGCGTACTACGACGCGTTCAGCATCCTTGAGTTGCCCGAGAACCTAACTGACTACGAGCGCGAGCGTATCGCTGACGCTGTGTGGGATGCCGTACAGCGTGTCGCCGCCAAGCCCAATCCACCAAAGGAGTAATTCCATGGCTCACGCCCTATCTACCGAAGATCTGCTAACCACCATCGCTGATGACTTCCTGCCCGCTGACATCGTCAAGGCCAGCGCCAAGCGGGATGCCGCCCTTGACGCCCTGGACACGTTCGAGGCTGAGCACGCAGCCGCTCTGTCCGACAATTGGGCCGCGCTTGCTGAGGCTGAGGACATCCGCGCTGCTGTCGATGCGATGGCCGAGGGTGCCAAGCCTGCTGATGTCCTGGCGCTGCCCAGCAAGGTCGATGAGGTTCGCGCCCAGCGCCCCAAGCTGCTGGCCATTTCTCGCAAGCTGGCCGCTGATGTCCGGGCCGCTGAGACTGAGCTGAAGCGCCGCTATGACGCTGTGGCTGGTGACCTGCTACCGGATGCCCACAAGCGCCTAGAAGACGCTGTGACGGCCGCTGAGGACGCGTATCGAGTCTTCCAGGGCGCCCGAGACGCAGCCGGTATGGCGATGGGTCAGATCCTGCACCTGCGGGACCGGGTCAACGGTGGTCGCTCGTCTGCCCCGTTCGCTGGTTCCGTGCAGCGCGCGGATGGCCGTGAGCTGATGGCAACTGGCCCTATGGAGTCGCTGCGCGAGGCTCACAAGACTTACGCGGATGGGTTCAAGCCCAATCCCCTGGTGGACGTCATCGGCTCGTCTGGCGTAGTGCTCACGCTGCCACTTGACCAGGCGCGTGCGCTCGTCAACTCCGCTGGCAATGACGCGCGTTACGTCGACCCTGCGCTTGTGGCGTCTCTGCTCGCTGAGGGTGAGCCCGCCAATGACTGAGCAGGTATCACCAATGGACTATCCGCCACCGGGAATTGACCAAGTCACCTGGCACGAGATGACCACCAGCGAGAAAGCTGCTGCGCTTTATCGCCCGGTGCCGGACAGCTTCCACCTAGACGACTAGCAGCGCTTAGCAACCGGGCCAGGTCACCTACCAAAACTGGTATGTGACCTGGCCCCTTCCATGACTGGAGAACCGATGTTCCGCAGAAATCGCCAGCGCACGCCCCGCACCGCTTGCCCCGAGTTGGCGTCAGTCATCGAACGTACCTGGGCCGTGGTCGCTGTCATGGCGCCCGGTACTCCAATCCATGTTGACGACGTGGCAGAGGTATTCCCGCTGTCCGACGAGCAGGCACTAGAACTGCGCCAGGCGCCTTACAGCACAGGCCGGACACTCAGCGCGCGTGGGCTGATGGCTTTCTGTATGAGCCACGGCCTAGCGCCGATGGCAACTGACCTTTACCTGTCCGCCTCGCTGAAGACATCGGAGTAGCCATGCTGGTAAAGGTCGCTGCATTCAGCCCAGGTGTGTTCTACAAGGGCGTGGTCTACCGGGCCCATGACACGTTCACTATTCCCGATGATGTGGTGCGGAACTTCCTGGCCACTGGCGCACTGCTACCCGCTGACGGCACATGGCCAGAGGGCGTGACCATCACTCCACATGATCACTAAGTGTTGCCGTTACAGCGCAATTCGCGACTTGATTTCATCACACACAGTGACTGGGGGGCGGGGAGGTACCCCTAATGATCATGGGGACGGAGAACGCGGGGGAGGGCGCTGTCAGGTGCGCCCAGTTCAGACACCCTGGTTGTGACCCACGCCACAGGCCGGCACCGAGTTGACCTGCACTTATCACGATGCGTGTTCATACGCACACCTACCGTAAGGATCTCACCATGAGTAACCACGCCCCCCGGGTCCAGGTCGTCACCCTGGCTCACATCGAAGCACATACGCAGGGCGCCCACGGCCAGCCGTTCCGCGAGTTGCTGCCATTTGAACTGCGCGCGCTGTCTGGCTATTTCCGTGTGCCGAACCCGATTCGCAGCGCTGAGGCTGAGACCATCCTCGCCGGACTGCGCTGGATATCCGCTAGCGCCCGTTCAACTCTGCCGACGGTTTACGCAGGGGATGCCGATGGGGGCGAGCAGTTCCGGTGTCGTGACCACGGCTGTTCCTGTGGTTTCGCGCACATCTACGCGCCCGGTGAGCCTATGGCGGTGCCTGCCCCATGACAGAGCGCATCAAGTCCCGTGACTGGCTTGGCACACTCGCCCTGCTCGCTGCACTCATCGCCACTGCATCCGCCGAATACGAACTAGCGCGTGCCTGCGGGTACGGCGCACTCGTCGCCGGATGCGTACCTGGCGCACTCGACATCTATGCGCTGCGTGCATTCGCTGTCCGGCGCGATGTTCCGGCCGTGGTCGCTGCACTCGTCATTACGAATGCGCTGTCGCACCTAGTTGCATCCGGCGCACTTCCCGTGTCCGTTCCGCTCGTTATCGCTGTCAGCGCCATTGCGCCGCTCGTCCTGTACCGCGTGAAGGCTCTGAGCGCCCCTGTGAGCACCCCTGAGCCTGCGCCAGTCCCCGAGCCTGCCCCAGCGCCTGAGCGCCCCACAGAGCGCCGTACGGCCATTCCGGCACCTGCACCCGCCAGTGCATCCGATGATCTGCTCATCGCAACTGCGCGCGAGATGCAGAGAGGTGCGGGCCGCATCCCAACCCTGCGCGCACTCCAGAGCGAACTACGCATTGGCCAGGCTCGCGCAACTCGCATCCGCGCTGCACTCGCTGCCTAACCCGCCCTGTGAGGAGTGCAGGACGGTTTAGGGCATGAAAGGGCCCAGCTCCCACCTACCTGGCTTTGAGCCTGGCACGTGGGCGCTGGGCCCTTTCCTTGTGCGCTGGACTGAGACAACAACTGTCCCAGGATGTCGTAATGACGTTTCGGGGGGTGGTTCTGCAATGGGCCCACTTGTCTCACTCAGGTGCCCGGAACCCTTGCCGTTACTGGGATCCGGGCACCTCATGATCATTTAGGGCCAGAGCGGGGCCCCTGCTATCCCCTCATGTCCCTCATTGCTGCACCAATATCCCGCCCCGCCTGGCCGTAGCCCAGTAGGTCAGCAGCCGGGTTGTCGGCAACCGCCTGCGCTGCGATGGGCAGGACTTCCCCGAGCGCTTCCACTACGCACCTAAGGATGTGGTTCGCCTCATCCTCGCTGAGCTGTCCGGCGTCCAGCATCTCGCTTGCCAGCGCATGCCATACGGCGCCGGTTTGCAGAGCGATCACGTCCGCTGCTTTTTCCAGCACCCCGCCCGGCTCGGCCACCACGTAGGCGCTTTTGCCTGTCGCGCTGTCCGTTCCCAGGTACCTAAGCTCTCTCACAGCCGGACCTACTTTCCGGTCAGCCCCAGGTGTCGACCCTTGCCCGGTCGCCCTGGGGCGTTTTCGTGTCTGGATACACCACGGTAGGCCACGGAACACCACGGTGCACCATGGTCTGGTTATGCGAGCCACGGTGCACCGCGCGAGCCTGGCTGTATGGCTGAGTACGAATGGCAGCGAGTGGCCCGTGATCTTGCGCAGCAAATCGACGCTGGTCGTATCCCGCCCGGTGCTGCCCTGCCATCGATCCTGCGTCTCGCTCAGCAGTTCGGCGTAGCGGATCACACGGTTCGTAGGGCGCTGCGTGAGCTACGCGAGCAAGGGCGGATTGAGACGCTGCCGCACAAGGGTTCATTCGTGGTCGATGGGGAGCCGGAGCAGTAAGACCGCTCAGCGCCCACTCAAAGCCTCGCGCAAGGCTTTCTCCAGCGCCCTTGCCGCTGGCGCATTGAGCCGTTCCCCGCGCAGTTCCGCCACGTTGACAACATCCTGAACGGCATTGGCCAACTTCAGGATCAAGAGGCAGAGATCATCGCGCGAGACTTCCGGGCGCTGGGCCATGGTCAGCGCGTATGCGGCATCGTTGCGCGCTGCTCTGATGATGTGTGACTCCGCGTACTCCGCTATGGGCTCAGTCATGCCACCAGGCTACGTGCGTAAGTGGCGCCGGAATCGCGTGAGTTGGCGTGGCCGACGCTGCCTCGCGGGTGCTGAAACCCTGCGCTGACCTGGGCCGTTGTGCTAGAACTGGAAGTCACGACTCTTCGGGTTGTCCGCTCCGCAGGAGATGATCGCCAGCCGGGGAGCCACCACGCGTATCAGGTCCGGGTCCTGGTACGCCGAACCGTGGTGGGCGACCTTGAGGACGTCCACGGCCGCCAGCAGCGCGGCCGCCGGTGATCTCAGCAGTGCCCGCTGGGACGGCGGTTCGAGGTCTCCGAGCAGCAGCAGCCGCAGACCGCCGGTCCGGACGAGCAGGGCCACGCTGGCGTCGTTGGGCCCGTCCGGGTCCGGCGCCGGAGGCGGCGGTGGCCACAGCACCTCCCAGGAGAGCGCGCCGGTGCGCCGCTGCTCCCCGGCGACGGCGCGGGTGATCGGGATGTGCCGTTCGGCCGCCTCCCTCCGTACGAACTCGGCCTGGTCCGCGGGCTCTTCGTACCCCGTCGTCTCGATCGCGCCCACCGCGCGCCCCCGCAGCACCCCCGGCAGACCGGCCACGTGGTCGGCGTGGAAGTGGGTCAGCACGACCAGCGGGACTTTCCTGACGCCCAGCGCGCGCAGGCAGTGGTCGGCCAGCGCCGGGTCGGGCCCGGCGTCCACGACGACGCCGGTGCCCTCCCCCGCCGAGAGGACCGTCGCGTCCCCCTGGCCCACGTCGCACACGGCGAACCGCCACCCCGGCGGCGGCCAGCCCGTGACGACCCTCGTCAGCGGGGGCGGCCGCACCACCACCAGCACCAGCAGCACCGCGCAGACACCGCACAGCCAGGGATACCTCCGAAGCCGCCGGCCAAGGAGCAGCACGGCGCCCGTGGCGAGGGCCAGGAGCAGCGCCCCGCCCCAACTGCCCGGCCAGTCCACTCCCCCGCCGGGCAGTCCGGCCCCCGTCCGGGCCACGCCCGCGATCCATCCGGCGGGCCAACTCGCGCACCGGGCGAGCACCTTGGCCACCGGCATCGCCACCGGCGCCGTCGCCAGCGCCGCGAAGCCCAGCACGGTCGCCGGCGCGACCGCGGCCTCGGCGAGCAGATTGCACGGCACCGCCACCAGGCTCACCCGCGCCGACAGCACGGCGACGACCGGCGCGCACAGTGCCTGCGCCGCGGCGGCCGCGGCCAGCGCCTCGGCCGGACGGGCGGGCAACCCGCGCCCGCGCAGTGCGGCGCTCCAGCGGGGCGCGAGCGTGAGCAGGGCGCCGGTGGCCAGCACCGACAGCAGGAAGCCGTAACTGCGGGCCAGCCACGGGTCGTAGAGCACCAGCAGCAGGACGGCGGTCGCCAGCGCCGGGATCAGCGATCTGCGGCGGCCGGTCGCCAGGGCGAGCAGCGCCACGGCGCCGCAGGCCGCGGCCCGCAGCACGCTCGGGTCGGGCCGGCACACGACGACGAACCCCAGGGTGAGGGCGCCGCCCAGCAGCGCCGTCGTCCGCAGGGAGAGGCCGAGCCTCGGCGCGGCACCGCGGCGCTCGGCGCGCTGGGCCAGGCCGGGCGGGCCCAGCAGCAGGGCGAGGAGGATCGTGAGGTTGCTGCCGGAGACGGCCAGGGTGTGCGCGAGGTCCGTCTCCTTGAACGCCTCGTCCAGCTCGGGGGTGATCCGCGAGGTGTCGCCGACGACCAGCCCCGGCAGCAGCGCCCGCGCGTCCGCCGGCAGGCCGTCGGTCGCCGTACGCAGCCCGGCCCGCAGCCGTCCCGCCAGCCGCTGCGTGCCGGACGGCCCGCCCACGACCTCGGGCGCCGTCCGGCCCCGCACCCGCAGCACCGCCGCGATCCGGTCGCCTCCCGTCAGCGGGGGCGCCAGCCGCGCGGTCACCCTCAGCCGCGTGGACGGCAGCAGCCCGAGCCAGGGCGAGCGCTCCGGGCCGTCCGGGGAGCCGCGGGAGCCACGGACTCCCGCCGAGGCGTCCCGCGAGTAGGCCGCCGGCCGGGAGCGGGTGTCGACGAGCATCAGCACCGGCGTCCGTGTGTCCACGGCCGTCGTGCCGTCCCCGCGTTCCACGCGCCGGACCTCGGCGTCGATCAGCACGGCCGGCGCCCCCATGTGATCGCCTCTGACCCGAGGGCGGGTGAGCCGGGGATCCGAGGTCAGCTCCACCTCGGCGGTCACCGTGGCGAACTGTCGCGCCAGCCCCGGCACCGGCCCCCGGCGCAGATCCGCCCCGTGCAACCCGGCGGACACGGCCGACGCGGCGGCGGCGAGGAGCGCGGCGGCCAGGGAGGCACGCGCCCACGTGGACGCGGCGGGACGGACGGGCCCGGCGGGGCGGGCGGACCCGGCGGGCTGGGCGGGGCCGGCGGGGCGAGGTGATCCGGCGGACCGGGCGGGACGGAGCAGCCCTCGCGGCGGGCGGAGGGGCCGTAGTCCGGGGGCGCGGGGCCTACGGCGGCCGACCAGGAGTACGGCCGCGACGGCGAGGCAGACGACCGCGAAGCCCACGACCAGCTCCGGCGCGGCGTCCACGGCCGACGCCGCCGTGGCCCAGGCCGCGAGCGCGGGCGGGACGAGCCGCAGATCCGCCGGCCCCTCCTGCCGAGGATGGGCGACACCGAGCCGGCCACCCGCGACGGCATGCACCGACCGGCGCGGGCGGGCCCCGGTGGAGCCCGGGGAGTCCTCGGGGGCGGCGTGGCGGGGAGACGACGGCCGGTCGGGCGCGGCGGCACCTCCGGGGGCGGTGCGGCCGGGAGACGGCCGGCCGGGCGCGGCACCTCCGGGCCCGGTGTGCCGAGGAGACGACAGCCGGTCAGGCGCCCCACCTCCGGCGGGGGCGTGGCGGGGGGACAACGGCCGGTCAGACCTCTCACCTCGGGCGGTGGCGTGACGGGGAGACGACGGCCGGTCGGACGTGGCGGCACCTCCGGCGGCGGCGTGACCGGGCGACAACGGCCGGTCAGGCGCCCCGCCTTCGGAAGCGGCGTGACCGGGAGACCGCCAGCCGGGCACGGTGTGCCGGCGAGACGACAGCCGGTCGGGCGCCGCGCCTCCGGCGGCGGCGAGGCCGGGAGACGACAGCCGGTCGGACGCCGCACCTTCGGGGGTCCGGTTCATGGCCGGACCAGGGGGCGCAGGTCGGCGAAGCGGCGGTCGCCGATGCCGGTGACCTCGCGCAGTTGGTCGACCGAGCGGAAGCCGCCGTGCCGCGTGCGGTAGTCGACGATGTGCTGGGCCAGTACAGGGCCGACGCCGGGCAGGGTCTCCAACTGGTCCGCCGTGGCCGTGTTGAGGGAGACCGGCGTCGAGGGAGCCCCCGCCGCCCCCGGACCGGCCGCGCCGCCGGCGGCCGGGCCGGCCGGTGCGCCCGCCGCCGGGGCCGGGCCACCGACGACGACCTGTTCGCCGTCCACGAGGAAGCGGGCCCGGTTCAGGCCGTCGGTCTCGGTACCGGGCCGCACCCCGCCCGCCGCCCGCAGCGCGTCGGCGACCCGCGATCCCGCGGGAAGGCGCCGGACCCCGGGGTGGCGGACCTTGCCGCTGACGTCCACCACGATCCCGGGCCCGGGCGACGCGCCGGCGCCCGGTGGAGCGGCCGAGGTTCCGGACGTGGCCTGCCTGCTCTCCTCCCGGCCTCCGTAGGGGACCACCGCCCGCACGGCCTCGGGTATCGGCAGGTTCGGATATTCAGAGCTGCGGAATAGGACGTCGTCCTCGGCCGAGCAACCCGTTAATCGGTTGCGAGAGGCGGGAAGCGGGTCAGGATGATCCGATGAGTGAAGAGGCAGATGGTGTAGCTGAGGCGATCGCGGGCGAGCTGAAGTTGATGAGCCCCCGTGTTCGGGCGTCCAGGGAGCTTGCTGGACAGCTCTTCGATCCCGACTTCGTGGAAGTGGGTGCTTCTGGCCGCCGGTGGGACCGGCAGGCCATGCTGGCAGAGCTGCCGGACAAGCCCGGGGCGTCTGATGATGGCCCGTTCTATGAGCCTGTCGGTATGGCTGGGACAGTGCTGGCGCCTGGCGTCGTGCATGTGACGTATGAAGCTGTCCTCGGCGAACGGCGGTCGCGGCATAGTTCGATTTGGCGAAAGTTGGATGAGGACTCTGGGTGGCGGATGTACTACCACCAAGGCACCCTCGTTCCGGCCGATCAGAGCCAGTAGTTCATGATCGACTGGCCACCTCGGCTGCGTAGGCGGTCCTGACAGCCCCGGCCGACCAGCGTTCGGCAGCCGATGGACTGATCCCAAGCAGGCGTTGGAGAACGGCTGCGGGCATCTGTGTGCAGAGGTCGAGCAGGGCCGCGCATCGTCCGGCTTCGGTGGGAAGCCCGATGTCGCGCAGGCGCCGGGCGAGTTGCTTGCTGGTCACCGCCCGACCGGGCATCTGCAACGACGGGAAGAGCCAGGGTGCGTTGTGCTCGTTCAACATCACCGTCCGTTCGTGGTCGTGGGCGATCTCGACGAGCTGGAGGACCAAGCCGTCGAGGGGCGGGGGCAGCCTCAGCGGGGTCCTGTTGAGGCGGAGAGCGACGCCGTTCTCGTCGTGGATGACGTGCGCCGTGGTCAGGCGGCAGGTCCTCGCGGGGAACTGGCCATAGAGCAGGACCATCAGCCCGGCGACGCGGTCCCTGGTCTCGATGGAGTCGTCGTTCAAGAGCCGCCGGGCGGTCACCCAGCGTTCGTCGGCGTCGAGCGGGCGGTGGAAGATCCGCCGCGGCCGGGCCGGGATGCTGATCTCGGAGGCGAACTTGCTGCGGACCGCCCATCGGACGAACGTCCTTGCTCCGTAGGGGCCTTGGTTGTTCTCCGAAGTGAGCCAGAGATCGATGAGGGGCTGTCGGCAGGTCGCCAAGGTCTCCCCTTGGTCCTTGATCCAGGTCAGGAAGGTGACGGCCTTGGTGATCTGGGTCTGGGCGATGTCGCTGGTGTAGGCGGAGATCGGCTTGCCGCGGGCCCGTCGCCGGATGCCGGCGATGCGGTCCCAGCGGGCGTAGGCGATGATCAGGCGGCGGTCTTCGGGATCTTCGATGGCCGCGGTCTTGTGCTCGATCCATCGCTCCAGCCGGGCCATGTACTCGTCGCGGACCGGAAGGACGCCGGCGGAGACCAGGACAGCCCGGAAGTAGTCGACGGCCATGTCCTTCTGGCTGGTCATGGCCGCGTCCAGGGCTTCGTGGGTGAGTTCGCAGTTCCCGGCGGCAAGGTCGGTGACCAACCGGGCGGCCGTCACTGATTCCCGCAGATAGAGCAGGGTCCTGCGGGAGTTGAGGTTCAACAGGGCATCGGCGACCTTGTCGAGCTCGGGACGGTGCTTGCCGTCCGGCGGCGTCAGCAGCTTCCGCAACTGGCGGTCGGCGGCGCATCGCCGGCAGAGACCGTAGTGGAACAGCCGCTCGACCGTGCCGCACTGCTTGCAGGGCTTGTGTGCCTCCGGGGCCTTCTCCCAACAGTTCTCGCAGATGGGCCCGCGTGCTGTCCGGGCGACGACGCGCGAGGGGCGTCCGCAATCGGTGCAGGGCTCCAGTTTGCGCGAGCACGTCCGGCAGCGGGGCGAGTCGGTACCGGCGAAGAGGCAGGCCCGGACCTTGCCGCAGGAACCGCACTGAACAACCGGCGGCTTGCGGCAGCCAGCGCATATCGGCCCGTCGGCCGTGCGGGCTCCGACGCCCTCGACTTGACCGCAGACAATGCACTTCTCCTGGTAGGAGGGTTCCTTGTTGCGGCAGGTGTTGCAGACCGGGGCCCCGGTGTCGTCGCGTCCCGCGACGGGGCGGTTGCGTCCGCACCACTTGCAGAGCTCGGCCTTGGAGTGGTTGTAGCAAGTTCCGCAGACCCGCAGCCGGTTGATCGAGTGGCTCAGCCGGACCGCGCGGCCGCAGTGCGGACACTTCGGGGCAGGGACTCCGTGGGCTCCGGCCTCGCGGAGCCGGTCGACCAGGAGGACGGTCTTGGGTCCATGGTGATGGGCCAGGCCCGCCAGGATGCCGGGCTGGTTCTGGAGGTCCCAGAGCAGGCGGCGGGTGACCGACGAGTTCCCTCCGGTGACCCCGGCGATCATCGTCCGCAGCACGGCCTCGTCGAGTCCGAGAGCAAGGTCAGCGAGGTAGCTGAGCAGGTCAGCGGCTGGGTCCTCGGTGCACTGGGCCTTGAAGCAGTACCGGCAGACCTCGCGTCCGGTGCGGTCGAGGCCGTAGCTCGGGGTCTCGCTGTTGCCGCAGCTCGTGCAGGACCAGCCCGACCCCGCAGCCTTCCGGCTGTTGAAGCCGCTGCATGAGGAACAGACCCGGCGGCCGGAGCCGTCGGTGTTGGCGAGCCGCCGCAGCTTGCCGCAGCGCGAGCAGGGCGGCCGAACGACGTGGACGGCGCCGAGCTCGGTGAGGGCGTGGGTGAAGCGTTCGACCGAGGCCGGGCCTTCGGCCCGGCCCGACGTCAGCAGCCCGGGATCACCTTCGAGGGCCTGGGCCAGGCGGAACGCGGCCGACTTGGACCGAACCGCCTGGACTATCGCCTTCTGGACGGTCCCCGAGGGCAGATCCGGTTCGACCGCGGCGACCAGTTCGCCGATCACGGCGTGCGGGTCGACGGCGGTCCGGGAAGCCGCGGTCACGACCGGGTGATCCGCGCCCGCTTGGGCCGGAAGTCGCCGACGCCGGTTGTCTCGGTGCCGTCCGCGGTCTTCTTCGCCCGCGGCCTGCCCGCAGCGACCGGCTCGATCAGGTCGTCCATCGAGCAGTCGAGGATGTCCAGCAGGGCCATCAAGACCTTGAGGTTGAGCCGTTCCGGGACCTCCACCACGAGCCGGTAGATCTGGCTGGCGGACAGGTCGATGCCCCGCTCGGCCAGCAGAGGCCGCAGGTCGGTGGTGGAGAACATGCCCTTCGTGGCCATGACCTCGCGTAGGTGCCAGTTGTAGGCGAGCTTCGCCGTCATCGTCGTCCACTCCGTTCCAGGACCCGCTGTCCGGGGTCGTTGTCGAAGGCCAGGTCGATGGCCTTGAGCATCATCGTGTTGGCGAAGTCGTCGCTGACCGCGGTGTAGAGGGCGGTCGTGGACGCGTAGAGGTGGCCGACCTGTTCCTGGATGAACTTCGGATCGACGCCGTCCTCGATGTTGTGCGTGACGTACGAATGCCGCAGGCAGTGCGGCACCAGTTCCTCCGGAAGCCCCAGCTCCTTGCGGTAGAGAGCGAACCGGTCCTCGATCTCGCGCGTCCGGAGCCGGCCGCCGCGTTCGGTCAACCACAAGGCGGGGTGGGACGGGAAGCCGTAGCGGGGACGGACATTGACGACGTAGTCCTCCAGGGCCTCCACGGCCCAGGGCATGATGCTGGCGACGTTCCGCCGCCGCGGCCCTGACCCCTTCGTCCCCTTGGCCTTGCGGACGTGCACCATCCCGTACCGGCCGAACTGCGGAGCCTTCGCGTTCCGGTAGAGGTCCACCACGTCCAGGCCGGACGCCTCCGACGCCCGCAGACCCCAGCCGTAGATCACCTTGAACAAGGTGGAGTCCCGGTAGGCCGTCAGAGCACCCTTGCGGCCTCGCTTGATCATCCGGTCTACCCGGTCGTCGATGTGGTCGAAGAGCAGCTGGCACTCCTCCCGCGTCATCGGCCGGCGCTCTTCACCTCCCTCGTAGTCCACGAGGTGTTCGCGCCGGTTGCCGTCATGGAGGATCGGGGTCGGGTGCGTACCGAACCGTTCCAGGCAGACCTCCACCCACCCGTAGACCGGGTTGAGGAGGTAGTCCATGAACAGGCTGATGGCCCCCTGGTAGTTGCGGAGCGTCGACTTGGCGCGGTTGTGCCGCATCACCAGGTCCGCCATCCACTCGTCGATGTGCGCGGCCGTCCAGTGCCACGGGTACTCGTTCGTGAACTCCTGGAACGTCTCGATGACCCGGCGTCGGCCGCCGACAGTGTCCGGCTGGAGCCCCCGGCCACCCAGCTGCTGCCGTGCCCAGCCCGACAGCATCGCGTCGAGCACCGCGTCCTCGGGGTGCAGCAGACGTACCCCGGAGACCAGCTCCAGCACTGCGGCCCCATGCACTTCCCTCGTACCCTCGGACACTCCCCACCCTCTCTCGCCAGAGGACGGAATCATGCATCCAATGAATGACACCTGTAAAACGCGCAGGTCAGGGGCGCGATGGATGTCGATAGACATCAGGCAGCCAGCCGGTACACTTCCCGCAGTTCAAGGCCAGCGACCAACGCCCGAGTCTGCATCAGATGCAATTCCCCGGGGTCCGCCCGCACCGACTCGGTACGGCCGGTCCAGAAGTGCTGCGCGGCCAGGACCGCGGCCAGGACGAGCAGCGCCGTCAGCGCGACGACGTTCCCGCGCTCCAGACCGCACCGCGCCTGCAGCCACAGCGGCATCCGGTCCCGCAGCGCGAGCCCGGCCCGCTCCCGCCAGGCCCGAGCCCCGTCCGGCGCCGGTGCCGATGCCGGAGCCGGGCGCGGTGCCGGTGCCGGTGCCGGTGAAGCCATGTCCACCGCGGCCGCGGGGCCGGTGCCGCCCTCGCGTGCGTCCCCCGACTCGACGTCGTGACCGGCCGTTTCGGGGACCTCGGCCCACGACGGCCTGCGCCGCACGCCGGCCCGGGCGGCCCCCTCCGGGTAAGGCGAAGCAGCCGCATGCTGCGGAACCTCCGCGGACGGCGCCCAGATCCCCGGCGGTCCGCTCCCCGACTCCCCCACCCGCCCGGCACGTTCGCCGAACAGCGCCTCCGCCCGGCGGCGCAGTTCCTCCGCCGAAGCCGAAGCCGAAGCCGAACGCGAACCCGAGCCGGAAACCCAACCCGAGCCCGAATCCCCACCCGAAGCACGACGGTGACTGCGCCGGGCCCCACGCCAGTCGGGTGGGCGGCGATGCCTGGTCCGGCCGTCCGAGGCGGGGCCCCGGCCCGGGCCACTCGTCGCGGTCGCTGTGCGTCGTGAGCGTGATCGAAGTGCCATGCGACGAGGATCGGGCAGACCGGCCGAACCGCGATGATCTTGCTCGATTCCCGGGGACTACCGGCCGGTTGTGGACAACTCCACCACCTGAACGAGTGACAGTCCCCAGCCCCGCAACGTCACCGCCGTCCCGCCCTCACCGACGTCCCCCCACCACGCCGTCCCGCCGTCCCGCCGTCAGCGAGGCGAAACCACGACCCCCAGCAGCCCCGGCCCCGTGTGCGCCCCGATCACCGCGCCGACCTCGCTGACATGCAGCTCGGCGAGCCCTGTCAGCCGCGCCCGCAACCGGTCCGCGAGGGCCGACGCGCGTTCCGGGGCGGCGAGATGGTGGACGGCGACATCGACTTCGGCGCCGCCCGCCCGTTCGGCCGCGACCTCCTCCAGCCGGGCGATGGCCCTGGAGGCCGTACGCACCTTCTCCAGCAGTTCGATGCGCCCACCCTGGAGTTGGAGCAGGGGCTTCACGGCGAGCGCGGAACCGAGCAGGGCCTGCGCGGCACCGATCCTGCCGCCGCGGCGCAGATAGTCGAGCGTGTCGACGTAGAAGTAGGCGGAGGTGCTGCCGGCGCGCTTCTCCGCGGCCGTGACCGCCTCGTCGGCGGTGCCGCCCGCCTCGGCGGCCTCCGCGGCGGCCAGCGCGCAGAAGCCGAGCGCCATCCCGACCATCCCGGTGTCCACCACCCGCACCGGCACCGGCGCCTCGCGCGCCGCCAGCACCGCGGCGTCGTGGGTGCCGGACAGTTCGGCGGACAGATGGAGGGAGACGATGTCGGTGGCGCCGGACTCCGCGACCCGACGGTAGGTCTCGGCGAAGTGCTGCGGGCTGGGGCGCGAGGTGGTGACGGAGCGCCGCTTCTGCAGGGCCTGGGCCAGGGAGCGGGTCGAGATCTCGGTGCCCTCTTCGAGCGCCCGGTCACCGAGGACCACGGTCAGGGGAACGGCGGTGATGCCGTGGCGCTGCATCGTCCGCGGCGGCAGGTAGGCCGTTGAATCGGTGACGATCGCGACATGGCGGGACATGAGCTGGAGGTTACCTGCCGTGGTGCCCGGACGGCAGCCCGGGCCCTTCCACCGGGTGCGCGCGTGGCCGGATCAAGTCGTGCTCTCGGGACGGGCCTTCTTCTGCCAGGGATGGGCCGCGCGGCGTTCCGCGGGGGTGAGGGCGGGCCGGGACGGCTCTTGTGCCGGGGACGGAGCCGGTGGGTCCGGCCAGGTCTGCCCGGCCGCGTCGGCGGCCGGGGGCTCGGGCCACCCAGGCGGCGTGTCCGGGGCGTCGGTCCGGGTCCAGTGGCGCAGGGCGCCGGACTCCACGTCGATCTGGGCGCTCAGCGTGTCCAGGTCGTCGTCGGCGAAGCGGTGGGCGCGGTCGCGGGCCGCCCAGCGCAGGGAGTCGGCCGACTGTGTGACCCGCCGGGTCCGCTCGCGCAGCGCGGGGAGCCGCTCGGCGAGGGTCGCCCGGTCCGGCTCGGCCTCCAGGCGCCTGAGCTCGCCGTCCAGTTCGTGCCCGTGCGCGCTGAGGCGCTCGAAGAGGGCGAGGGACTCCTTCAGGGACTCGTCCTCGCGCACGCCCGCGCGCAGCGCCTCCTGCGTGGCACGCATCGACGTGCGCAGCGTGAGCCGGAGCTGGGCCAGCTCGCCCGCCGCGCCCGGCTGGACGAAGGACCTGGCCCGCAGCGTGTGGTCCTCGACGGTGCGGCGGGCCTGGGTGATCGTGCGGTCCACGCTGCGCCTGGCGGCGCCGACCACCTTGACGGTGGCGTAGGCGCCGAGCACCACGAAGAGCAGGAAGAGCAGGGCGAAGACTGCGGCGACCGTTTCCACGACGCTCCTCCTCCGGTCATCGCGGCGCACACCGCGCCGCCCTTCAACGGTAAACGCAACGGGCAGGCCCGGAGTTCCACGAGGACC
Source organism: Streptomyces sp. NPDC014864 (assembly GCF_043081525.1). Taxonomy (NCBI): domain Bacteria; kingdom Bacillati; phylum Actinomycetota; class Actinomycetes; order Kitasatosporales; family Streptomycetaceae; genus Streptomyces; species Streptomyces sp. NPDC014864. The sequence goes on along the minus strand of NZ_JBIBWT010000006.1, from coordinate 194,240 downwards.
CCGAACCTGCCCGTAGGGGACGACCCCGAGGCGGCTCGCCGCGCCGTCGGTCACACCCTGACGCCGCCGGTCACGCCGTGACGATGTTGACCAGCTTCGGCGCCCGCACGATCACCTTGCGGATGCCCGCGCCGCCCAGCGCCGCGACGACCTTGTCGTCGGCCAGCGCCACCTTCTCCAGCTCCTGCTCGGAGATCGACGGGGAGACCTCCAGACGGGCCTTGACCTTGCCCTTGACCTGGACGACGCAGGTCACCGTCTCGTCCACGACGTACGCCGGGTCGGCGACCGGGAAGTCCCGGTGGACGACCGAGTCGGTGTGGCCCAGCCGGTGCCACAGCTCCTCGGCGATGTGCGGGGCCAGCGGCGCGATCATCAGCACCAGCGGCTCGGCGACCGGGCGCGGCAGGGCACCCCCCGCCTTGGTCAGGTGGTTGTTCAGCTCGGTGACCTTGGCGATGGCGGTGTTGAACCGCATGCCCTCCAGGTCCTGGCGGACGCCGTCGATCGCCTTGTGCAGGGCGCGCAGCGTCTCCTCGTCGGGCTCGGCACTGGTGACGGTGACGTCGCCGGTGGTCTCGTCGACGATGTTGCGCCACAGGCGCTGCAGCAGACGGAACTGGCCCACCACCGCGCGCGTGTCCCAGGGCCGGGAGACGTCCAGGGGACCCATCGCCATCTCGTACAGGCGCAGCGTGTCGGCGCCGTACTCGGCGGCGATCTCGTCCGGGGTGACCGCGTTCTTCAGGGACTTGCCCATCTTGCCCAGCAGGCGGCTGACCTTCTCGCCCTGGTAGTAGTAGGCGCCTTCGCGCTCCTCCACCTCGGCGGCCGGCACCGCGATGCCGCGGCTGTCGCGGTAGACGTAGGCCTGGATCATGCCCTGGTTGAACAGCTTGTGGAACGGCTCCGAGGAGGAGACGTGGCCCAGGTCGTACAGGACCTTCGACCAGAAGCGCGCGTACAGCAGGTGCAGCACGGCGTGCTCGGCGCCGCCGACGTACAGGTCCACGCCGCCGTGCGGCTGACCCTCGCGCGGGCCCATCCAGTAGCGCTCGATCTCCGGGTCGACCAGCTGCTCGCTGTTGTGCGGGTCCAGGTAGCGCAGCTCGTACCAGCAGGAACCGGCCCAGTTGGGCATGGTGTTGGTCTCACGGCGGTACTTCTTCGGCCCGTCGCCCAGGTCCAGGGTGACGTGGACCCAGTCCTCGTTGCGCGACAGCGGCGTCTCGGGCTGGGTGTCGGCGTCGTCCGGGTCGAAGGTGCGCGGCGCGTAGTCCTCGACCTCGGGCAGCTCCAGCGGCAGCATCGACTCGGGCAGCGCGTGGGCGACGCCGTTCTCGTCGTAGACGATCGGGAAGGGCTCGCCCCAGTAGCGCTGGCGGCTGAACAGCCAGTCGCGCAGGCGGAAGTTGACCGTGCCCTCGCCGATGCCCTTGCGCTCCAGCCACTCGGTGATGCGCGCCTTGGCCTCGGCGACGCCCAGGCCGTCCAGGCTGACCTCGTCGTTGGAGGAGTTCATGAGCTTCGCGTCGTAGGAGGCGAAGGCGTCCTCCCAGGCCGACGGGTCGGTGCCGCGGCCGTCGGTCGGCTCGACCACGCAGTGGATCGGCAGCTCGAAGGCGCGCGCGAACTCGAAGTCGCGCTGGTCGCCCGCCGGGACGGCCATGATCGCGCCGGTGCCGTAGCCCATCAGGACGTAGTCGGCGATGAAGACGGGGACCCGCTCGCCGTTGACCGGGTTGGTCGCGTAGGCGCCGATGAAGACGCCGGTCTTGTCCTTGGCCTCGGCCTGCCGCTCGACGTCCGACTTGGAGGCGGCCTGCGCTCGGTAGGCGGCGACGGCCTCGGCCGGGGTGGCGTGGCCGCCGGTCCACACGTCGTGGGTGCCCTCGGGCCAGGCGTCCGGGGTGAACTTCTCGACCAGCGGATGCTCGGGGGCCAGCACCATGTAGGTGGCGCCGAACAGGGTGTCCGGGCGGGTGGTGAAGACCGTGATGCGCTCGCCGTCGATCGGGAAGTCGACGCGGGCGCCCTCGGAGCGGCCGATCCAGTTGCGCTGCTGCAGCTTGATGGCCTCGGGCCAGTCCAGCTCCTCCAGGTCCTCCAGCAGCCGGTCCGCGTAGGCGGTGATCCGCATGTTCCACTGGCGCAGCTTGGCCCTGAAGACCGGGAAGTTGCCGCGCTCGGATCGGCCCTCGGCGGTGACCTCCTCGTTGGCCAGCACCGTGCCCAGGCCGGGGCACCAGTTGACGGGCGCGTCGGAGGCGTAGGCCAGGCGGAACTCGCTCAGGACGTCGGCGCGCTCGGCTTCGCTCAGCTCGCTCCACGCGCGCGTGTGGCCCGGTACGGCACGCTCACCGCTCTCGAACCGGGCGACCAGCTCGGAGATCGGGCGGGCCCTGCCGGCCTCCTCGTCGTACCAGGAGCCGAAGATCTGCAGGAAGATCCACTGGGTCCACTTGTAGTAGTCCGGGTCGATCGTGGCGAAGGAGCGGCGCTTGTCGTGGCCCAGGCCCAGCCGGCGCAGCTGGGCCTTCATGTTCTCCATGTTGGCCTCGGTGGACACGCGCGGATGCGTGCCGGTCTGCACGGCGTACTGCTCGGCGGGCAGGCCGAAGGCGTCGAAGCCCAGGGTGTGCAGGACGTTGTGGCCGGTCATGCGCTGGAACCGGGCGTACACGTCGGTGGCGATGTAGCCCAGGGGGTGACCGACGTGCAGGCCCGCACCGGAGGGGTACGGGAACATGTCCATGATGAACTTCTTGGGCTTGGCGACCAGCTCCGGATCGCCCGCCAGGTCGCCCTTCGGGTTCGGCGCGGCGTACGTCCCCTCGGCGTCCCAGACGTCCTGCCAGCGCGCCTCGATCTCGGCCGCCATGGCAGCCGTGTAGCGGTGCGGCGCCGTCTCGGCCGGAACGGCGGCGGCTGCGGCGGGGTTCGTCTCGCTCATGATCCTCAAAGCTCCATCGATCGTCTCTGCCAGCGGCTGTGTCATCCAAGAAACGAAAAATCCCCTCGCACAGGAGGGGACGCCGCGCCGATTCCGACCATCCGATTCGCCCGGCGGTCGGGACTGATCAGCGCGGCTCGCTAAGCAGAAGGCGTACGGCACGCATGGCGTCAGGGTACCGCAGCCGTCGAGCGCGCTGCGACGGACTTCCGGCCGCACCCTCAGGAGGGCCCGCACCCGCTTGTGAAGGTACAGAAAAGTTGAACTAGGTTCAAATATTACCCGGCGTAACAGAACCTATGGGGACAACGCGCTGCCCTGCGACCTCTTTGATAACAGCGCAATAACTGAAACGGCCTACTGCTCAGTTTTGAGCCGCTTAGAGTTCGTCCTCGGGACCGCTTGCCCGACATGACCGCTCGGAGTTGCCCCCATGAACCCTCGTCGCAGTAACAGCTCGCTTCCCAAACCCGGCCGTTCGGCCTACGGGATGGCGTCGGCTGTCGTCCTGCTCCTCATACCCGTGATCGTGCTGGTCGGAGGTGACACGGTCAGGGACTTCCTGAACTTCGGCGCGGGCGTCCTCTCCCTGGTCTCCCTCAGCTGCTCGGTGATCTGGGGCCTGGTCGCCCAGGACCGGATCTTCCTCAACACCCGCCAGCGGATCGTGGGCCAGGCCGTGCACCGCACGACGGCCGTCGCCTCGATCGCCTTCCTGCTGCTGCACATCACCACGAAGATCGCGCTGGAACACACCCAGTTCATCGCCGCGATCATCCCGTTCTCGCTCGGCGTCACCGGAAGCGGCGGCCTGATCGGGCTCGGTTCCGTGGCGGGCCTGCTGATGATCTTCGTGGGCATCACGGGCGCGCTGCGCAGCAACTTCGCCTCCCCGGCCCCGGTGGCCGCCCGCTGGCGGGCCATGCACATGCTGGCCTACCCGGCCTGGTGCGCCGCGCTCGTCCACGGACTCTACGCGGGTCGCCAGGCCAAGCCGATCTTCGTGATCCTCTACGGCCTCTCCCTGCTCGGCGTCATGGCGGCCCTGGCGCTGCGCGGCGCGCCGCGGCCGGTCAAGCGCAGGATCGCCGACCGGCTCGTGACGCTCCTCGGCGGCGGTGAGCGGCCGGAGCTCGACGACCTGGACGCGAGCCGGGCCAGGACGACGGAGTCCACACTGCCGGGCTACGACCGGGCGGCCCGGCCCTCCGCCGCCGCGGGCGCGACGGGTCCGCTGCCGCGCGTCCCGGGCCCGTCCTCGCCGCTGTACGACACGCCGGCGCCCGCCGCCCAGGAGCCCGCCCCCGGCTTCGCGGCCGCCTACCGGGCCGTCTCGACGCCCCCGGGCGGCGGGCAGCCCTTCGCGGCCGGTCAGACCACCCGCATGGACCTGCCGTACGACATGCAGGCCACCGAGGCGATGCCGCGCGTGGAGGGCTCCGGCAGCACCTCGGGCAGCTGGCCGATCCCGTCGCCGCCCCCGGTCGGCGAGGCGCAGCGCTCGGCCTACGACCCGATGATCGACACCGGATACAACATCCCCACCTATAACAATTCCGGCGCGAACGGCTACGGCGGACGTGACATGTACGACACCGGTGAGACGAACCCGCTCTACGGCACGTACAACTCGAACGACACGTACAACAGCGGTCCCGCCACTGAAACACCCCCCGGTGCCTCCTTCGACGCACCGGGTTCGGGCGAACCTTGGAACACGCCTTCCGGAGGCTATAGGTGAACGAGGCCCTGCCCGACGTACCAGAAGTCCGCGTGGTCGGTCTTCCCCAGCTCACGTCAGGCTTCGACCTTGTCGAACGACTCGATCTGCCCATGCACCTCAAGGTGCACGGGCCGCTCGAACCGATGGGCGGCGAGCAGCTCGCGCAGCTCTCCGAGGCCATCAACCTGAAGGGCCGCGGCGGCGCGGGCTTCCCCTTCCACAAGAAGCTGCGCTCGGTCGCCGAAGCGGCGATCAAGCGCGGCGTCCGGCCGGTCGTCGTCGTCAACGGAAGCGAGGACGAACCGGCCTGCCGCAAGGACACGGTGCTCATCAACCGAGCCCCGCACCTCATCCTGGACGGCGCCCTGCTCTGCGCGGAGGCGCTCGGTGCCCGCACGCTGGTGGTGGGGGTCACCCGGGAGTCCACCCAGCGCTCCATGGAGGCCGCGCTCGCCGAACGCGGCCTCAGCAACAGCCGCCGGTCGGCGCTGCGCGCGAGCGTGCAGCGCAACCCGGTGCGCATGGTCACCGGAGCGGCCGCGTCGCTGGTCCGCTCCATCGACGGCGGCCCGGCGATCCCGCCGGGCCGCAAGGTCAGCGCCTCGCAGAACGGCGTCGGCGGCGCGCCGACCCTGCTGTCCAACGCCGAGACCTTCGCGCAGCTGGCGATCGCCGCCCGGATCGGTCCCGAGCGCTACGGCAACACCGGCCTGTACGACGAGCCGGGCACCGTCATGCTCACCGTCTCCGGGGCGGTCGCCCGCCCCATGGTGATCGAGGTCCCGACGGGTGTGCCGCTGCGCTACGTCCTCCAGCTCGCCGGCGCCCCGCCGGTGCCGCAGGGCGTGCTGACCGGTGGCTACCACGGCAAGTGGATCGACTCGGCCACCGTCAACGAGGCGATCGTCTCCCGCAACTCGCTGGACGCGGTGGGCGGTTCGCTGGGCGCGGGCGCGATCCTGCCGATCAGCCAGGACACCTGCCCGCTGGGCGAGTCGCTCCAGGTGGCCCGGTGGCTGGCCGAGGAGAGCGCGGGCCAGTGCGGCCCCTGCTACCTGGGCCTGCCGGCCGCGGCGCGCGGCATGGAGGACATCCTGAACGGCGGCGGACCGGCCGCCCTGGAAGCGCTCAAGCAGGTCGCCAAGAACGTCAAGCGGCGCGGCGCGTGCTCGCACCCGGACGGCTCCGCGATGTTCCTGGAGTCGACCATCAAGGCGTTCACGGACGACCTCGCCGCGCACGTCCTGGGCAACGGCTGCGGGCGGCGCGTGGAGGGCGTGCTGCCGCTCTTCGAGGGCGGCAGGGCCCCGACCGGCGTCCCCGGCGGCATGGACGCCGAGGAGAGCGGCCCCAGCCGCCAGAAGATCCACGTCGACTGGACGCTGTGCCGGGGCCACGGCCTGTGCGCGGACATCCTCCCGGAGGTCTTCGAACTGGGCGCCGACGGCTTCCCGACCGTCGCCCAGGCACAGGTCCCGCGCTACGCGGAGGCCAAGGCGCTGCGCGCGGTGCGCCGGTGCCCGGCGCTCGCCCTGCGTCTGGAGGAGGACACCCGTTCGCAGGCGTCCTCGCGCAGCAACCTGCCGGTCCTCTCCCAGGGCCGGGGCCGGCGCGCTCTGGGCCGCTGAGCAGCCGTACGGCGGGTCCTCCCTTCCCGGGGCGGGCCCGCCGCTCGTACGAGACATCGACTCAACGCCGAAGGCGGGCCATCCTGATCGGATGACCCGCCTTCGACTTCTGTGGAGCTAAGGAGAATTGAACTCCTGACCTCCTGCATGCCATGCAGGCGCTCTACCAACTGAGCTATAGCCCCTTGCTTCGTCCCGCCCGGTTTCCCCGGCGGCGACGCCAACATTACAGGTGGACGGAGCGCAGCACCAAATCGGTTTTCCCCGCGCCCGTTTTGACCGCTTGGGAGAGGATGCCGGGCCGGTCGGGCCTCACGCACCCTCACGCCGTCACGAACGAATAGAAGCGCTTCAGCGTGCAGTGCTCCTCCAGGAGCCTGCCGTAGATCGGCTCGCCCTCGAGTTCGCGGTACGTCTCGATGGGGTCGCCTTTTATGATCAGCGCCCGTGCGCACTCCTCGCACCAGTACTGGTAGTCCGGGTTGAGCGGCTCCATGTCCCGGACGATGGGCGTGCCGCTGCCGCACCAGTCGCACTTCCGCCTGTGTGCACCCATCGATCAGCTCCAGCTGTGGCCGCAGGCCGTGCACACGTACGAGATCCCCCCGTTGTCGCCTAGGACTTGGGCCACATGGAGCGAGCCGCAGGAGGGGCAGATGAGGCGGGTGACCGTGTCCCGGGTCAACGCCGCGCCGAGGAGGTGACCGACCTCCTCGAGGATGCTCGCAGGCATCGCCACTCCCTCCCGTCGGGCCGCGCCCCCTTCCGGCCGTTTGATTCTGCCACGGCCGGACCAATACGGTCAGCGACGCCTCGGTACCAGTCCGGCCACGGAGCCCGCAGCGGCCGTCCCGGTCTGCGCGAATGCGCACGCCGGAAGCGCCTCCGCACAGGTATACGCCTGATGGCGCCCAAGTGACTCAAGGCGGCGGAGCACAGAAAAAATCCCGCCCCCTTGCCGGGGACGGGATCTTCTTCACCGATCTTCGACAACTCGTGCGAGCGTCGGTCCGTGGAGCTAAGGAGAATTGAACTCCTGACCTCCTGCATGCCATGCAGGCGCTCTACCAACTGAGCTATAGCCCCTCGTGCCACGCGGTGGAACCGTGTGGTGTTTCGTCCCGCTCGGCGGGGCGAACAAGAAGAACTTTAGCCTGCGACCTGCCGGAAAGTGAAATCCGGGGTCCGGAGCGGCGGGGGCGGCTCAGTCGTCGTCGCCGAGGACGGGCTCCGGCAGGGTGCCGGCGTTGTGCTCCAGCAGACGCCAGCCGCGCGCGCCCACGCCGAGGACGGACCAGCAGCAGTTGGAGAGGCCGCCGAGGCTCTCCCAGTGGTGGGCCTCGAGACCGAGCAGGCGCCCGATCGTGGTGCGGATCGTGCCGCCGTGGCTGACCACCACGAGCGTGCCGTCCTCGGGCAGCTTCTCGACGTGCCGCAGCACGACGGGGGCGGCACGGTCGGCGACCTCGGTCTCCAGCTCGCCGCCGCCGCGACGCACCGGCTCCCCGCGCTTCCACGCGGCGTACTCCTCGCCGTACCGGGCGAGTATCTCCTCGTGCGTCAGGCCCTGCCAGACGCCCGCGTAGGTCTCGCGCAGGCCCTCGTCGTGGGTGATGTCGAGGCCGGTGAGGGCGGCCAGCTCGGCCGCCGTCAGGGCGGCCCGCCGCAGGTCCGAGGAGACGATCGCGTCCGGCCGCAGGGAGGCCAGCAGCCGGGCGGCGCGGCGGGCCTGCCCGGCGCCGGTCTCGGTCAGCTCGACGTCCGTGGTGCCCTGGAAGCGGCGCTCCACGTTCCAGGAGGTCTGGCCGTGCCGCCACAGGATGACGCGGCGGCCCCGGCCCGGTTCCCCGCCCGGCGCCTCACCGGCTCCGGTCATCGCCACTCACCGCCCAGGTCCGCCGACTCCTCGGCGGCCTTCAGCCTGGAGTGCTCCTCGGCCTTGCCGCGGGTGGCCTCGGCGTCGGACGGCAGCTCCAGCTCGGGGCAGTCCTTCCACAGCCGCTCCAGGGCGTAGAAGACGCGCTCCTCGCTGTGCTGGACGTGGACGACGATGTCGACGTAGTCGAGCAGGACCCAGCGGGCCTCGCGGTCGCCCTCGCGGCGCACCGGCTTGGCGCCGCACTCCTTCTGGAGCCGCTCCTCGATCTCGTCGACGATCGACTTGACCTGGCGGTCGCTGGGCGCGGACGCCAGCAGGAAGGCGTCCGTGATCGACAGTACGTCGCTGACGTCGTAGGCGATGATGTCGTGCGCGAGCTTGTCGGCGGCCGCCTGGGCGGCGGTCTTGATGAGCTCGAGGGAACGGTCGGTTGCGGTCACTGCACGGCTTTCGGTCGGCGGTCTTTTGACCCCAAGGGTCTCACGGACCGCCGGGCGCATGCGGTCCGCGCCCCGGGTCCCGCAGGGGGGCGCCCGGGGCTCCCGCGTCAGGACGACGGCCTGTAGTCCTGGCCGAGGACGACCGAGACGTCGGCGTTCGAGCGGACCGTGCCCTTGGTCACCGCGGTGGCGGGGAGGCCGAGGGTCTTGGCGGCCTCGGTGGCGTTCTCCTTGTCCTCGGGGTCGGAGTAGAGCACCTGGGACGTGGTCCGGACGGCGGAGGCGGTGCCGCCCTCCAGGAAGGTGAAGCCGCCGTTGAGCAGGACGACGCGGGCCTTCTCGGTGTTGTCCTTGACGCCGGTGGCGTTCTGCACCGAGACCCGGACGGCCGCCCCCTGCTCGGGGCTCTTCGCGGTGCCGCCGAGGATCTGCTTGACGACGCTGTCACTGGTCTGGGCGCTCAGCGTGCCGTCGCTCTGCACCGGCAGCACCGCCGTCCCGTAGTCGCCGCCCTTGGCGAGGTCGGCGAGCTTGGCGAGGAAGGTGCCGAGGTCCTTGTCGGTGAGCGAGGGGTCGAGGATCTGCGCCAGCGTCTGCACCGTCGTCGTCGCGCCCTGCGGGTCGGAGGACAGCTTGCGCAGCGTGCCCTGCATGACCTGGCCGAACCGCTCCAGCTGGGCGTTCTGCGACTCTCCCGCAGCCCGGTAGGTGGCGTAGGCGACGGCCATCTTGCCGCTGAGGGTCTGCCCCTGGCCCTTGTGGACGAGCGGCCCGGAGCCCTTCTTCTTGGCATCCGGGTCGGGCACGTCGGTGTTGGTGTCGACGTCGATGTTGCCGACCAGGTCGACGAGGTTCTGCAGGTAGGGGGTGTCCAGCCGCCAGGTGCCCTCGATGTCGGTGCCGAGGACGGAGTCGAGCTGGTCGCGGGTGCCGGAGGAGCCGTCGTCCTGGACCGACTTGGCGAGGGTCGTCGTGGTGCCGTCGTCGCCGGTCAGGGCGAGCGAGTTGGGCAGCAGGACGGTGGTGCCGCGCCGGGTGGTGGTGTTGTCGACGAGCAGCGCCGTCGCGGTGCCGCCCTTGGCGGTGTTGTGCAGATGGACGACGATCACGTCGCGTTTCTGGGCGGCCGCGGGCGTCGTGCCGCCGGACGTGTGGCCGGACGACGACAGCCCGGGGAGCTTCCCGGTGTACCAGAGGTAGCCGACGCCGCCGACCGCGACCAGCGCGAGGACCACGACGAGGGCGACGACCCGGCTGCGGGCGCGCCGTCGGGCCTCCTCGCGGCGCTCGGTGCGGTTCTCGGTGAACTTGAGCCAGTCGATCACGTCCTCGGAGTCGCCGTCCGGCTCCTCCACGAACGCGAACTGCTCGGTGCCGTGGTCTTCGCGCCCGTCACGCCGCTCGGCGCTCTCGTGCGCGGGCCCGGCCTGCTGCGGGATGTACGCGGTCTGCCCGGCGGCCCGGGGCGGCTGCCCGCCCGCACGGGGCTGCTGCCCGGCGGCCCCGGTCCGGCCGTACGGGTCGTACGGCGCCCTCGTGGCCCCCGGGTCGCCCGCGCCGGGGGCACCGGACGCGTACGGGTCGTAGGAGCCCTGGCCGCCCTGGGGGCCGTAGGGGGAGGCGGGCGGCTGCCGGCCGGTGTCGTAGCCGCCGTACGACGGCGGGGACTGCTGCTGCCCGCCCGTGGCGTACGGGTCGTAGCCGTGGCCCTGCCGCCCGTACGCGTCGTACGTCTCCTGCGGAGCCTGCTGCGTCGGGACCTGCTGGTAGACAGGCTGCCCGTACTCGTCGTAGCCGACGAGTTCGTACTGGTCGCCCCCGTACCCAGCGTCGTATCGGTCGTTCACCGGTGCCCCTCTCGGCTCACTCGCCGCGGTACAGCTCGCGCTTGTCGATGTAGCGCACGACTCCGTCCGGCACCAGATACCAGACGGGCTCCCCCTTGGCGACCCGCGCACGGCAGTCCGTGGAGGAGATGGCGAGGGCGGGCACCTCGACGAAGGACACCCCGCCCTCCGGGAGCCCGGGGTCGGCCAGGTGGTGGCCCGGCCGGGTGACCCCGATGAAGTGCGCGAGGGAGAACAGCTCCTCCGAGTCCCGCCAGGTGAGGATCTGGCCGAGCGCGTCGGCGCCGGTGATGAAGAACAGGTCGGTGTCGGGGTTGAGCGCGCGCAGGTCCCGCAGCGTGTCCACGGTGTAGGTGGGACCGCCGCGGTCGATGTCGATGCGGCTCACGGAGAACTGCGGGTTCTCGGCGGTCGCGATGACCGTCATCAGGTAGCGGTCCTCCGCCAGGGAGACCTTGCGGTGGGTCTTCTGCCACGGCTGGCCGGTCGGGACGAACACCACCTCGTCCAGGTGGAACTGCGCGGCGACCTCGCTGGCCGCCACGAGGTGCCCGTGGTGGATCGGGTCGAACGTCCCGCCCATGACACCGAGGCGGCGCCTGCCCGTCACGGACGGGCCGCCGCCGCTCCCGTGCTCGGGGCGTTTCACCGTGTCACTCGCCGGACCGGTAGGCATGTCCTGCTCTCCCATGCGTGCAGACCCTACCGGCCCGGCCCGAGGGTTCCGGCCGACAGATCCCCGCGGACGGCCCCGGCGTGCGGGAGCGGTCCCGGGACGGGCCCCGGTGAGGCTCGGCGGCGCTCAGCGGTCGCGGTTGAAGCGGGTGGTGATCCACAGCAGGAGCAGCAGGATGAGGAGGGCGCCGCCGCCGGTGACGTAGGGGCTGAGGCTCTCGTGGTTGCCGCCCTCGCCCTCGGCGAGGTTGACCAACTGGGCAGCGGTGCTGGGGAAGCTCATCTTCGGCAGTACCTATCCGGGTGTGGGCGGGTTAAAGACGTCGGCTCATCGTAAGCGGCCGTCTCCGCGCCGATCACGCCGACTCCGCCTGTCGGTGACGGCGGTCGCCCCGGGAACCTTCCGGTCGGCTCAGTCGTCGTTCCGTTTGTACCCGCGCAACAGGAACCAGCCGGTGAGCGCACAGCCCACCACCATCACGACCAGTACGATCCGGAGCAGGTCGCCCGCCCCCTGGTGCTGGGCGGCGGCGCTCGCGGCCTCGGTGAGCCGGGCGGCTGCGGGGCTGTGCTCCATGACGTGGACTCCTTCGCTGTACTGCCGGTCCACGGTAACTCCGCCTAGGCTGGGCGCTGCTTCGGGGGGCGCTGGACACACCGACGCACACCATGGGGGATCACATGTCCGAAGACGGTCGCGGGCACGACGGGCACGAGCGCGTGCCGAGCAGGCAGCGCAGGCGCTTTCCCGGGCTCTCCTCGCGGGCGTACGAGCACCCGGCCGACCGCTCCGCCCTGGTCGCCCTGCGCAAGCTCAGCGGCTTCGACACGGTGTTCAAGGCCCTCAGCGGCCTGCTGCCCGAGCGCAGCCTGAGGCTGCTGTTCCTGTCCGACTCGGTCCGCGTCTCGGACCAGCAGTTCGCCCACCTGAACGACATGCTGCGCGACGCCTGCTACATCCTGGACCTTGAGAAGGTCCCGCCGATGTACGTCAGCCAGAACCCGCAGCCCAACGCGATGTGCATCGGCCTGGACGAGCCGATCATCGTGGTCACCACGGGCCTGGTCGAGCTGCTCGACGAGCACGAGATGCGGGCGGTCGTCGGCCACGAGGTGGGCCACGCCCTGTCGGGCCACGCCGTGTACCGCACCATCCTGCTGTTCCTGACCACCCTGGCGGTGCGGGTGGCGTGGATCCCGCTGGGCAATCTCGCGATCATGGCGATCGTGACGGCGCTGCGCGAGTGGTTCCGCAAGTCCGAGCTGTCGGCGGACCGGGCGGGGCTGCTGGCGGGGCAGGACCTGCGGGCCTCGATGCGGGGGCTGATGAAGATAGCGGGCGGCAACCATCTGCACGAGATGAACGTGGACGCGTTCCTCCAGCAGGCCGAGGAGTACGAGGCCGGGGGCGACCTGCGCGACTCGGTCCTGAAGATCCTCAACGTGCTGCCGCGCACGCATCCCTTCACCACGGTGCGGGCGGCCGAGCTGAAGAAGTGGGCGGAGTCCCGCGACTACCAGCGGCTCATGGACGGCCACTACCCGCGGCGCAGCGAGGACAAGGACACCTCCGTCGGCGACTCGTTCCGCGAGTCGGCGGCGCACTACGCCAACCATGTGAAGAGCTCCAAGGACCCGCTGATGAAGCTGGTCAGCGACCTGGCGGGCGGGGCCGGCGACCTCGGCGGCCGGGTGCGCCGCGGCTTCAACGGCTTCACCGCCCCGGCACCGCCGAAGGACGGGCCCGCGCAGGAGGGGCCGGCCCAGGACGGGTCCGCCGACGAGCGGCCGGGGACGGACGCGCCGCCGCGGGACGGGGACTGAGCCGGGCTCGGCTCAGACCCTCGGCTGGGCGCTCGCCGCCAGGGTGCCGCAGAGTGCCGGCGCGCTGCCCGTGGCGTACGGGTCCGTGCCGGCCGGGCCGCCCGCCTTGGCGGCCTGACCGGCGAGCAGCGGGTGCAGGTGGCCGGCGGAGTCCCCGGCGCAGGACAGGGGACCCGCCTCGACGGAGGAGACGACCAGCTGGGCCTGGTGCAGGCGCAGGTCGTCGCGGGTGAAGCGGAACCGCACCTCGCGCCGGACGGTGAACAGCGAGGCCTCGGTCCTCGCGCCGGTGCCGGCCGGCCGCAGCGCGTAGACGAAGGTGTGGTCCGCGGTGACCTCCAGGGTGCCGGAGTCGGCCTCCACGGCCTGCAGTGTGCCCTGCACCCGGATGCCGCGGTCGGCCAGCTCGGCCTGGGCCGGGTCGAAGCGGACGAGCCATCCGGTGGGCGCGTGCCGGCCGTCCGCGGCGGGGTGGGCGTAGCTCTGGTCGAACTGGTCGAGCTGGTCGGAGTCGAGCAGGGCCCGCACGGGGTGGACCTGGCCGCCGGTGAGCACCTCGGGGCGGAGCGAGGACACGACGAGGTAGTCCTTGGCGGTGGTCAGGGCGGCGACGACCTGGCTGTCGGAGAAGTGCGCGGTGCGCCGGACGGCGGGCAGCGGGATGCCCTCGGCACCGACGCCGAACTGGGCGGCGGGGCTGTGCGCGTACAGGTACTCGGGGTCGGCGGCCCCGGGCACCCTGCCCTGGGGGGCGAGCGGGATCACGGTCATCCGCAGCGGCTCGACGGGGCGCTGGGCCTCGGAGGTCCGGTAGGGGTGGCGCACGCCCATGTAGATCGCGGTGCCGAAGGCGAGGGCGATCAGCAGCACCAGGATCAGCGCCTGCCGGGACAGACCGCGGTGCAGGGGCGGACGGCGGCGTACGGCGGGGGTGTGGTCGGTCATGCGCTCGCGTGCGGAGTACTCCTGGATCCGGGCAGCGCGGATGAACGACTCGTCGAACACGACGGATCCGTATTCGTCCTCCGCACCTCCCGGGGCACCCTCGGGCGTCCCCTCAGGTGGGTCTCCAGGCCCTCCCATACCTTCAGGGTAGGTCTCGGGAAGCCCGCATAAACGCCCTGCTCCACGTCAAGTTCTGACAGGTTCTCACCAGAAACGGCACGGCGCGGCCGGGACCGTCAGGGGGTGCGCGGGGTCGCCGGGACGGGCCGCTCGGAGTAGTGGTCGGCGGACGCGGAGGGGGGCGCGGCGCCGCCCTGGTCCGGGCCCGTCGAGGCTGGTGGCGGCGCCTGGTCGCGACCGCCGGAGGACGCCCCGCGGTAGACGGCGGCGAAGGCCAGCGCGACCATGCCGATGCCCATCACGAGGGCGAGCAGCCAGGCGACGGGACGGTGCCAGCGCACCTGCTTGCCGTACGTTCCCGGGGCGCCCCAGCGGTCCTCCAGGACGTCGGGGTCGTCCAGGTCGTCGACGTCGTGGCCGGGGCCGAAGCCGGGGCCGTCGGGGCCGTAGCCGTCCTCGTAGCGCTCGCCTCTGGTGCGGGCGCGGTGGGCTTCCGCCTCGGAGGCCTCGGCTCGGGCCTGCGCGGCGGCCAGGAGGCGTTCGACGGCGGTGGGCTCGTGGATCACGGCCGCCCGCACGAAGGCCTCGTCGAAGACCACGGAGGCGAACTCTTCGTCCGACACCCCGCGGTCGTGGTCGTCGTCGGGCTCCCAGCCGTCAGGGAACGGCGTGCCCCCCACGTCCTCCGGCACGGATCCAGAGTAGACCTGGGGGGTCATTTTGGGCAGACGGTATGGAAATTCATCCGCCTGGTGAGACGTTCTTTCCGCCCTTCTCCCCGCACCCCGGCACGATCGGCCGGCGCATGCCGTTCACATATGCCCCGATATGCCCCTCAGCGCCGGATGTGCCCGTCTCCGGTGAGGATGTACTTGGTGCTGGTGAGCTCCGGCAGCCCCATCGGGCCCCGGGCGTGCAGCTTCTGCGTGGAGATGCCGATCTCCGCGCCGAAGCCGAACTGGCCGCCGTCCGTGAAGCGGGTGGAGGCGTTCACGGCGACCGTGGTGGAGTCGACCAGCTGGGTGAAGCGGCGGGCCGCCTGCTGGGATGTGGTCACGATCGCCTCGGTGTGGCCGGAGCTCCACAGCCGGATGTGCTCGACGGCCCGGTCGAGGGAGTCGACGACGGCGGCGGCGATGTCGTACGAGAGGTACTCGGTCTCCCAGTCCTCCGGGGTCGCCTCGACGACGGTGGCCTTGGAGTCCTCGGCGTAGCCCATGACCCGCTCGTCGGCGTGGACGGTGACCCCGGCCTCGGCGAGCGCGTCCAGGGCGCGCGGCAGGAAGTCCGCGGCGATGTCCTGGTGGACGAGGAGCGTCTCGGCGGTGTTGCAGACGCTGACCCGCTGCGCCTTGGAGTTGACCAGGATGTCGACCGCCATGTCGAGGTCGGCGTGGGCGTCGACGTAGACGTGGCAGTTGCCGGTGCCGGTCTCGATCACGGGGACGGTCGACTCGTTGACGACGGTCCGGATCAGGGAGGCGCCGCCCCGCGGGATCAGCACGTCGACCAGGCCGCGGGCGCGCATCAGCTCGCGCACGCTGTCCCGGCCCTCGCCCGGCACCAGCTGCACGGCGTCGGCGGGCAGCCCCGCCCCGCCCACGGCGTCGCGGATCACCCGGACCAGGGCGGTGTTCGACTCGTAGGCGGAGGCCGAGCCGCGCAGCAGCACCGCGTTGCCGGACTTCAGGCAGAGCGCGGCGGCGTCGACGGTGACGTTCGGGCGGGCCTCGTAGACGATGCCGACCACACCGAGCGGCACGCGCACCTGGCGCAGGTCCATGCCGTTGGGGAGCGTGTTGCCGCGGACGACCTCGCCGACCGGGTCGGGCAGCGCCACCACGTCGCGCACGTCGGAGGCGATCGCGCGCACCCGCTCCGGGGTGAGCGTGAGCCGGTCGACGACGGACTCGCTGGTGCCCGCCTCGCGGGCCTTGGCGACGTCCCTGGCGTTGGCCTCGACGATCTCGCCGGTACGGACCTCCAGGGCGTCCGCGACGGCGAGCAGCGCGTCGTCCTTCTCCACGCGCGGCAGCGGCGCGAGGTCGGCGGCGGCGGCCTTGGCACGGTAGGCGGCCCGGATGACCGGGGACATCGAGTCGTACGGCGAGAGCGTGGTCATGAGGGAAGGGTAGTGCGCCGGGCAGACCCGTCCGGCGGCTGTTCCACACCGCGAGACGGGGTCAAAACGGGTGAACCCCGACCGGTGTCGCGGGCGGCGGGCCGTAGCCCTCCGCGAGGCGCTGGTGGTAGGTCTCGCGGTCGATGACCTCCAGGCCGACGATCTCCCAGGGCGGCAGCTTGGCGGACTGCCGATGCTCGCCCCACAGCCGCAGCGCGACGGCGGCCGCGTCGTGCAGGTCGCGGGCCTCCTCCCAGTAGCGGATCTCCGCGTGGTCGTTGGCGTAGCGGCTGGTGAGCAGGAAGGGGTGGTCGTGGGCGAGCTGCTCCAGGCCGCGCCGCACCTCCTTCAGCGGGGCCTCCTCACCGGAGACGCTGAGGGTGATGTGCCACAGCCGCGGCAGGTCCCTCGGCTCCTCGTAGCGGTCCCCCGCCGCCACGCTGGTCAGGGCGCGCTCCTCCCCGGCCGCGCGGGAGGGGGACCCGCCGGCACCCCCGCGGTACGCCGCCGCCCCCGGGCGCACTCGTCTCACGACGGCCTCCTTCACGCAGCGCTCATGCGGAATGTGTCCCTGAGACAAAAGTGGAGCAGGCCGCACGGCTCCGTGGGGCGGTTTTACGGAACGTCCCCCAACCTTCAGGACCGAGGTGGACGGACGTTTCGGCCCATTACGGCTCCAGGATGACCAGGTCGTCCCTGTGTACGACCTCGCGTTCGTACGCCGGTCCCAGCTCGCGGGCCAGCTCACGGGTGGAGCGGCCGATCAGCCGGGGGATCTCCTTGGCGTCGAAGTTGACGAGCCCGCGGGCCACCGGACGCCCCGAGCCGTCGCGCAGCTCGACCGGGTCGCCCGCGGTGAACTCGCCCTCGGCGGCGGCGATCCCGGCCGGCAGCAGCGACTTGCGGCGGTCCACGACGGCGCGCACCGCTCCGTCGTCGAGGGTGAGCGAGCCCTGGGGGGTGGAGGCGTGCTGAAGCCACAGCAGCCGGTCGGCGGAGCGCTTCCCGGTGGCGTGGAAGTAGGTGCCGGTGTCGCCGCCGGAGAGGGCGTCGGTCGCGTGCACCGCGCTGGTCAGCACGACGGGGATGCCGGCCGCGGCGGCGATCCGGGCCGCCTCGACCTTGGTGACCATGCCGCCGGTGCCGACGCCGGCCTTGCCGGCACTGCCGATCTCCACGTGCGCCAGATCGGCGGGCCCGCGCACCTCCGCTATCCGCGAGGTGCCCGGCCGGCTGGGGTCCCCGTCGTACACGCCGTCCACGTCGGACAGCAGCACCAGCAGGTCGGCGCGGACGAGATGGGCGACGAGCGCCGCGAGCCGGTCGTTGTCGCCGAAGCGGATCTCGTCGGTGGCCACGGTGTCGTTCTCGTTGACGACCGGGAGGGCGCCCATCGCCAGCAGCTTGTCGAGGGTCCGGGAGGCGTTGCGGTGGTGGGCGCGGCGGCTCATGTCGTCGGAGGTCAGCAGGACCTGGCCGACCCGGACGCCGTAGCGGGCGAAGGACGCGGTGTAGCGGGCCACGAGCAGGCCCTGGCCGACGCTGGCCGCGGCCTGCTGGCGGGCCAGGTCCTTGGGACGGCGGCGCAGGCCCAGCGGGGCGAGGCCCGCGGCGATGGCCCCGGAGGAGACCAGCACGACCTCCCGCTCTCCGCCGCTGCGGCTCTTCGCGAGGACGTCCACGAGCGCGTCGACCCGGTCGGCGTCAAGGCCGCCCGCGGCGGTGGTCAGCGACGAGGAGCCCACCTTGACGACGATCCTGCGGGCCTCGCGCACGGCCTGCCTTACCCCTGTCACCTTGCTGTCTGTCCCCTCGCCCGGTTCCGGCTGCCCCGCCCGAATCTACGCGAAGCGGATCGCCCCCCGCGCATCGGTCCAGGGTACGGACGGGATGCCTGTAGGCGGCACGTAGTCGCCCGCTCACGGAATGCGTACGACAAAAAGGTTGTGGTGGTTGCGCATAGAAATTAAAGATCCGACAAACTTAGGGTGAACTGCGTGCCAGCTACCCTTCGCCCCACGAAGCGCATCCTTCTCCGGTCGGGGAAGAGCCCTTTCGACGTCGTCCCCGTGGAGGAAGCACTCCAGCGGGACGTGATCGCCACCAACTCCGGCAACCTGATCTTCAGCGACGCCGCCCACAAGATCCTGCAGACGCCGGGCACCGAGGTCGTCTCCAACGGGATGCGGACCGCCGCGGCCGAGGCCGAGCGCATCAACGAGGAGTACGACGCCTTCGTCGTCCCCCTCGCCAACGCCTTCCGGCCCTCGTTCCAGACCGGACTGAAGCGGCTGACGCGCCTGATCGGCAAGCTGCGGATTCCGGTCGTGGTCATGGGCGTCGGCGCACAGACCGGCCTGAGCTACGACGCGGCACGGCTGAAGCCCATCGAGCCGGCCGTGCGCGCGTTCTGCTCCGCGGTGCTCGACCGCAGCGCCTCGATCGGCGTGCGGGGCGAGTTCACCGAGAAGTACCTGCGGGACCTCGGCTTCCGCGATGTCGAGGTCATCGGCTGCCCCTCGCTGTTCCTGCACGGCGAGCGGCTCACCGTGCGCAAACGGGCACCGGAGCTGACCGCCGACTCCCGCGTCGCCGTCAACGGCTCGCACACCGCCGTACGGTCCCAGGGCCTGGACCGGGTCCTGAGGAGCGCCCACGCGCGCTACCCCCACCTGCGCTTCATCGGCCAGAACCTCAGCGACGCGCGGCAGTTGCACTGGCGGGACCTGTCGGACCCGAACGGGCGGGTGGCGGCGATGCCGACGCACCCCGACCACCCGATGTACCGGGAGGACAAGGTCCGCGTCTACATCGACCCGGTCACCTGGATCGACGACCTGCGCGACTTCGACTTCTCCTTCGGCTCCCGCATCCACGGCAACATCGCGGCGCTGCTCGCCGGCACGCCCGCCACCGTGCTGTGCGGCGACTCGCGCACCCTGGAGCTGTGCCGCTACTTCGGCATCCCGCACCGGCGGATCGACCGGCTGCCCGAGGACCTGGACCCGGCGGACCTGTACGCACAGGCCGACTTCACCGGCCTGACCGGCGGGCACCGGGAGCGGTTCGAGCGGTTCACCGCGTTCCTGGACCGCAACGGGCTGGAGAACACGTTCACCCATGGCGACGGCGGCGCCGCCTTCGACGAGCGGATGCGCTCGCTCGCCTTCCCGCCGGGCATCCGCCCCTGGAACGACGCCGACATCGCCTCGCTCGCCGACCGGTTCGGCTGGCTCCAGCGCCAGGTCCTCGAACTCTCCCTGGAGAACACCCGGTTGAAGCGCGATCTGGCGCGGGCCGGATCGAGGACGGTCACGGTGTCCGTCCCGGCGTCCTCGGTCTACCGGCGGGCACGGCGGGCGGTGGGCCGCCCGCTCCGGCGGGCGCTGCAGTCCGGGCGGCAGTAGGAGGGACGCCGGCTCGAGGAACGGCGGCAGGAGGAACGGCAGCCGGGCAGCACGGCGGCCCGGCGGCTCCTCAGGCCGCCGTGGTCCGTCCGCCCGGGGCCGTCGGGCTCAGGCCGCGCAGCAAGCGCCGGATCCTGCGGGCCGCGCGGCGGGCGAAGGAGGAGGACGGCGTCTCCCGCCAGCCCGGGAAGGCGCGGGCCTCGCGCGGCTCGGCGAGGTAGATCCGGTCGGGGACGGCCGCCTGGGCGGAACGGAAGTGCGGGTAGGCCAGATAGAGCCGGGTGCCCCGCCGCTCCAGCACGGCTTCGGGCTCCTTCTTGGCCCGGACGAACTCCACGACGTCCTTGAGCAGATCGGGCCGCTGCCGGGCCACCAGGTGCAGCCGCAGCCGCTCGTGCACCCGGAGGCGGCAGGCCACGCCCTCGTTCCAGTGGGCGTCCATCAGCGGTTTCGCCAGCTCCATCTTGTGCCGCCGGACCTGCTCGGAGTCCTTGAGGAACTTCGGCCCGAACTGGGGCAGCAGGGTGATGAGGAAGGGGCGGACCATGAGGCTGTCCCGCCTCGCGCCCGCGGGGACCATCTCGGAGATCAGGTTCATCAGGGCGCGCGCGGAGTCGAAGCGCAGGGTGTAGCTGCCGCTCCTGGTCACGTGCTTGCCGTCCTCGCGGCCCACCAGGTAGTAGCAGGTGTGGTCGGCGATCACCGAGACGCCGTCGGCCCGCAGATAGGCCTCCATGGTGAACAGCGCGTCCTCGCCGGTGAACAGCGACTCGTCGAAGCGCATGTCGTGGCGCTCCAGCAGCGCGCGGCGGAACAGCTTCTGCGCGCTGAGGGTGAACTTGATGTTGGAGGAGAACACGTCGGTGCGCCCCACCGTCCTGCCCCACATCGACTTGGGGGCGGTGCGCCTGATGCCCTCGACCTTGCCGAGCACGACGTCCGTGCCGTTCTCGTCGGCGATGGCGGTCATGCGCTCCAGTGCCTCGGGGCCGAGCCGGTCGTCGGCGTCCAGGAAGAAGACGTAGCGCCCGGTGGCCTTGCCGAGGCCGATGTTGCGCGGGGCGCTGGGGCCGCCGGAGTTCTCCTGGTGGACGACGGTGACGGACATGGGGGCGCGGGCGGCGAACTCCTCCAGGTACTCCCCCGTGCCGTCGGTGGAACCGTCGTCGACCGCGACGACCTCGATCCGGGCCGGGTCCAGGGTCTGCGCCTCCACCGACGCCAGGCAGTCGACCAGGTACGGCATGGCCTCGTACGCCCCGATGATCACGCTGACGTCAGGCTGCGGCACGGTCACACGTCCCCCTGTTCACATATCCCCCTGGTCAACGGAAGATTTCTCCCGTATCGCATCAATCACTACCTCTTTAAGACGGCCGACCCCGGTGCGGGGTTGCGTGCGGCCCGTGGATTCGTGACACGGGTCACATGGCGAACGGACTGACAGCGACGCTAGGCGGCGGGAGTAAGAGACGGGAAAGGCCCGGTTCCGAAGGTCTTGTCCTCGGAACCGGGCCTGGCCGCCTGGGGCCGGTGCGTCCGGTGGCCTTGCGTCCGGCGGCGGTCAGCCCGCGGTCACGCCGTCCGTCTCACCCGCCGACGCCATCCGCTGTCCCGGCACCGCGTTCGCCAGCGCCGTCTCGGCGGTGCCGCCGGCGGCGCGGGTGGCCTGGCCGACGTTGCGGGTCTCGGCCTTGAGCGCGAGGTCGGCCACCGCGGTGTTGAACTGCTCGATGGACGTGGGCTCGTCCGGGCCGAGCAGGTACTGCTTGAGCTCCGCGCGCTCCCCGGCCAGCGGGTCGGCCGCCGGGTCGCGCACCGCGGCGAGCAGCTCGCCCAGCTCGGCCGCGCTGTTGGAGAGGATCACGGCGGCACGGACCGCGGTGTTGTTCCGCTTGAACTCCTCGGCGCCGAGCTCCGCGGAGTCCGTCACCGCGTACGGCTTGCCGCTGGCGATGAAGTCGGAGACCACGCTGGAGATGTCGGAGACCATCGCGTCGGAGACGTTGAAGCAGTCGTACAGCCGGGGCTCGGCGCCGGTGATGACGCGGTGCTGCCAGCTGCCGAAGGAGCGCCAGTAGGCCTCGTTCCACTCGGCGCGCAGCCGGGCGGTCTCCTCGTGCCGGGCCACGTCGAGCAGGCCGTCGCGGGTGGCCTCGGCCTCGTCGCGCTTCTCGCCGCCCCTGCCGGCCAGCGCGGCGAGCCGGGCCTCGATACGGACCAGCTCGGTCTTGGCCTGCGCCCGCGTCGCGGCCTGGTCGGCGGTCCCGGCGGTGAAGCGCGGGTCGGCGGCGCGCGCGGCGGCGGCCTTCTCGACCAGGGCGATGATCCGCTGGTGCGCGGCCTTGGCCTGCGCGCTGCGGGTGCCGGTGAAGGGGTGCGGCTTGTACAGGACGCGGACCGGCGGGTCGGCCTGCACCAGTTTCCTCACGATGTTCTCACCCGCGAGAAGGATGGAGGTATTGCCCGGGTTGTCGTCCCAGCCCTCCCAGGTGGGGGCGTACAGGACCGTGGGGATACGGTCCTCGGGCACGCCCTGCCAGGTCTGGATCGGCGCGAGCTGCGGGCGGCCGACCTCGGCGATGTCGTCGTCGCGGACGCCGACGTCGGCGATGGCGTAGCGGTCGCGGCCCGCGCGGCCGGCGGTCCACACCTCGTCGTAGACCTTGCTGAACGGGTTGACGCTGGCCAGCTTGTCGCTGTCGCCGTGGCCGATGAAGACGTGCTTCATGGTGGGCACGCGCAGCATGTGGATGTTCTTGCCCACGTTCGCCGCGTACAGCGCGACCCGCACGCTGGACAGGTCCATGTTCATCAGGTGCACCCCTCCGGGCACGCAGATGACCGGGACCGTGGTGGGCGCCAGGTTGGACAGGATGACCCGCTCGCGCAGGATGATCAGCGGGCGGGTGTCCAGCTGCTCCATCGTCTCCAGCCACATGTTGACCTGGTACGCGGAGTCCCGGGAGCCGGAGAAGTACAGCACGGTCTGCGGCTGGTAGGCGCGCAGCCAGTCGTCGACGGCGGCGAGCACCGTCTCGGCCCTCGGCGGGACCTTCCGGCCGCGGACGTACGGCACCAGGGCGAGGACGTAGAGGATGCCGAGGCCCAGGGTGGCGGCGATGCCGAGGTAGGCGTACAACGCCCGCGTGGTGGCCGCCGCGACCAGGACGCCCGCCACGGCCGGGAGGTCGAGGTGGAGCATCTTCTCCGCGGAGCGGTGCAGCAGGCGGCGCGGCGGCGCGTCGGGGATGCGGATGCGGGAGGCCAGGTCCACGTTGCGGGTGGCGACCGGCATCCGGCGACGGTTGCGGATCAGGGTGACCAGGGCGCCGTGCGGGGCCTGGAGGCCGTAGAAGGCGATGAAGCAGGCGGTCGCACCGTAGAACACCAGGTGGTCCGTGAGGCCGACGCGGGCGAGCAGCAGGACGAGGAGCAGCTGGCGGACCAGGAAGCGGATGGACAGCCCCGCCCGCACCTTGCCGAGGCGGTTGACGAGGTAGCTGCCCTTGCGGTGCAGATAGTGGTCCGCCAGGTACGTCACGGCGGCCGCGGCCGCGAAGGCGTACACGCTCGGGACGAGCGCGGCCAGCATGACGCAGGGGAAGCCCAGCATCATGAGGGCCGCCGCGGCCAGTTCGGCCGCGCTGCCCACCCGGGCAACGCGTATAGCGGTGGATATCACGGGGGAACCTGCTCTGGGAGGGGTGCCGGTTTTGTCAGTGAATGCTCCGCATGGTCTTGAATCACCGTGAATGTGCTCGGAATACCGAATCGACGGGAAAAGGACCTTGCGAAACGCTGTGAATATTTCGAAACGACGGGGAAACTGACGGACTCAGGCCTCTGTGAACCCCCGGCGAACGGGAAACCACAGAGGCCTGAAGGGCAGATGTCTGTTTAGCAGATGATTATGCCACGCCGTCCTGGCGGTCCAGGACTCCCGCCAGCGCCTGCTCGAATCCGGAGGCCTTGGAGGCACCCGCCGTCGGGTCCTGCTGACGCACGTCGATCACGTGTCCGGTCAGCTCCGAGAGCAGCACGTCGAGCGAGGTGCGGGCCACGGCCTCGGAGGAGAGCAGGCTGCCCGCCGGCTCCTGGCCGAAGGCCTTGGTGCGCATCGGGGTGGCGGTGCGCTCGGGGTTGACGCAGTTGACGCGGATGCCGTCGCCGGCCCACTCGTCGGACAGCGCCTGGGTGAGGTTCACCATGGCGGCCTTGGTGGAGGAGTACAGGCTGTACTCGGCGCGGCCGCGGGTGTAGCTGCTGGAGGTGTAGAGCAGCAACTGGCCCTTGGTCTCCGCGAGGTACTTGTAGGAGGAGCGCGCGATCTGCACCGGCGCCAGGTAGTTGACCTTCAGCGCCTCCTCGATGGTGGCGTTGTCGGTCTCGGCGAGCTTGCCGATGCGCAGCACGCCCGCGGTGTTGACGACGTAGTCGATCCGGCCGGTCTCCGCGTACGCCTTGGACAGCGCGTCGTCGACCTCCTCCGGGTTCTCCACGTGGGTGCCGGTGGTGGAGCGGCCCAGCGCGTAGACACGCGCGCCGTAGGACTCGGCGAGCTCGGCGATGTCCTTGCCGATGCCGTAGGAGCCGCCGAAGATGACCACGGTCTTGCCGGAGAGGAGCTCCCGGTAGGCCTCCTCGCCCTTCTGCTCCGGCGCGGCCGTGGAGGCCAGCTGGAAGAGCTTGTCGGCGATGAAGACGTCGACGGGCTGGGTGACCTTCATGTTGTACTCGTCACCCGCGACGACGTGGATCGGCACGTCCGGCAGGTACTTGAGCACGACGGAGCAGTCGTCCGTGGCCTGGAAGTTGGGGTCGCCGGCGGCGACCTCGTAGGCGCGGCGGATCGTGGACAGCTTGAAGGCCTGCGGGGTCTGGCCGCGGCGCAGGCGGGAGCGGTCCGGGATCTCGGTGATGAACTCGCCGTCCTCGCCGTGGGTGCGGGTGACGATGATGGTGTCCGCCGAGGGGATGGCGACGTCCACGGCCTGGAAGCGCTCCAGCGCCGTCACGCAGTCGTCGATGACGCGCTGCGACAGCAACGGGCGCACGGCGTCGTGGAAGAGGACGTTGCGGTCCTCGCCCTCGGCCAGACCCTCGCCCAGGGCGGAGATGGCGCGCTCGGTGGTCTCGTTCCGCGTCGAGCCACCCTCGATGATCTTCGTGACCTTCCGGAACCCGGCCTTGGCGACGATCTTCTCGACGTCCGGCACATAGCCCGGCGCCATCAGCACGATGATGTCGTCGATGGAGTCGGCGTTCTCGAAGGTGGCCAGGGTGTGCTCGATGACTGCCTTGCCGGCGATCTTCAGCAGCTGCTTGGGGATCGAAAGACCCACCCGCTGACCGGTACCACCGGCCAGGATCACTGCGGTGGTACGGGGCTTGGCTATGTGCTGGGACACAGGTGACCTACCTTGGGGCAATCGGGAACTCGGAAATGCTCCCACTTGTGGTTACCGCTGTGCAAGGTGAGCGACCTCCGGCGCATATCCCCGCGCAACCTGTCATTAACCTTGCACGGCTGGTGATTGGCGATGCCCCGGAACCCGTTGGAAATTGCTGTGAGTAACTCCACAGGGGTTCGATCATTGCCGTGCGTGACCCCGCATCGCGCGGCGGCCGACACGGGCGATGACGCCTCGACGGGCCAGCGTCGCAGCAACACTTCGGACACTTCGGGTTTTTATGGCGATTCCGTCGGCGCCCGCGGCCGGGCCGCCGGCGACGGGAGGGCGGGGCGGATCTTCACCTCCCCGGATGCCGGACCGCACGCGTTCTTCATGGGCGGCACCACGCCGTTGCGGACGAGTCGGTAATAGGGCTCGGCGGTAAGGACATTGCCCCGGAATTCCACATCAAGATTCCGCAGCATTTCGGTCTCGGCGCGGGTGACGGAGCGATTCGCCGGGCGCGGCCCGGGCCCCCACGTCGACGGTGTGCCGGTCAGACCACCGCGACCCCGGGCCGGCCCGCCTCGACGCGCAGCCGGGCCAGCGTGCTCGTGACCGCCGAGGGCCGTGCCACCGTGTCCACGATCCGCACCCGCGCGTCGATGCCGTCCTGGCGGACGTCGAAGAGGTGGTAGCCGCGGTGGGCGTCGACCACCTTCCAGTGCGGGTTGTCCGCCCGGCGCGGGTCCCACTCGGCGCGGAAGGCGGCCTGGTCCTGGTCCCCGTTGCTGGAGACGGAGGTGCCGACGAACTCGGCGCCTACGACGGCGGAGTGCGGGTCGGCGAAGTCCTCCTTCAGGTCGCTGACCATCGTCAGGTGCCGGTCGCCGCTGAGCACCACGGGGTTGCGCACCGTCCTGAACTCCCGGAGCAGAGCGTTGCGTTCGGCCTGGAAGCCGTCCCAGGCGTCGCAGTACCACAGCGTGCCCGGGCCGGCCCGGAGGTCGGCCCCGGCCATCATGATCTGCGAGGCGAGCAGGTTCCAGCGGGCGGGTGAGTGGTGCAGCCCGTCGAGCAGCCACGCCTTCTGCCGGGCGCCGAGCATGGTCCGCGCCGGGTCCTTGGCCCGGGCCTGCGTGGTCGGCCGGCGGCTGCGGAACTGGCGGGTGTCCAGGACGTTCAGCCGGACCAGCCGGCCGAAGTCAAGGCGCCGGTGCATCCGGATGTGCGGACCCGCAGGGACGGCGGTGGCCCGGACCGGCATGTGCTCGTAGTACGCCCGGTAGGCCGCGGTCAGCCGGGCGACGAACGCGTGGTGCGTCTGCCTGCGGGGGTTCTGCGGGATCTCACCGGCGAAGTTGTTGTCGACCTCGTGGTCGTCGAAGGCGACCACCCAGGGGGTGTGCGCGTGCAGGGCCGCGAGCACGGGGTCGGTGCGGTACTGGGCGTAGCGGTTGCGGTACTGCTCCAGGGTGTGCGGCTCCCCCGTGCCCTCGTGCCGGCGCACGGCCGTCGCCGACGGCGCGGACTCGTAGATGTAGTCGCCGACGAAAAGGACGACGTCCGGGTCCTGCCGGAGCATGTCGGCGTACGGCGTGAAGTAGCCGTGCTGCCAGTTCTGGCAGGAGGCCAGCGCCAGGCGCAGCGCGCCGTTCCGGCTGTGCGGGTGGGGCGCGGTGCGGGTGCGGCCGGCGGGCGAGAGCCGGCCGCCGGCGCGGAAGCGGTACCAGTACGCGCGGTCCGGGAGCAGACCTCGTACGTCCACGTGCACGCTGTGCCCGTACTCGGGCCGCGCCCCTGCCACGCCCCGGCGCACGGTCTTCGCGAACCGCTCGTCGGCGGCGAGTTCCCACTCCACGGGGACCACCCGGTGGGGCATACCGCCGCCGTTCAGCGGGTCGGGGGCGAGCCGGGTCCACAGCACGACGCCGTCCGGCAGCGGGTCGCCGGAGGCGACGCCGAGGCCGAACACGTGCTCGGGCAGCGGGGTTTCGGCGTGCTGGCCGGCGGCCGGGAGCCACCGCGGTGCGGCGGCCGCGGCGCCCAGCACGGCGGCACCGGCGCTCAGGAAGCGGCGGCGGTCGGTCGACGGTGCTGCGGTCATCGCGAACTCCCCTGCCTCACGGTCCTCTTGGACAACCGGAAGCTCCCGCGGCCGGACGGTCCGGTCGCTGGACGGGAGTGCTCAGGCGCACGACGCATCGGCGGACGGCAGAAGACCCGTCGCGGCACGCACGCCGCGAGGGACGTGAGCGTGCCACAACGGGCCGTGGAAGGTGCCCGCCCGCCGGGGCGTGTCGGGGCACCCGGTACCGGAACCGCCCTAGTGGGCGAATCCGAGGCCGAGGCGGGCGCCGGCCGCGACGGTGCCGAGGGTGCCCGCGCCGAAGGTGAGGGAGCCCGTCGGCGTCACACCCGTGGACGTGGACCTGAAGACCCGCACCGCACCGGCGTCCGCGTTCTCCCCCGGCGCGCCGACGGGGAGGCCGGCCCGGCCGTCGTGGTCGGCGTCGAGGAGGTGCAGCGCCCTGCCGAAGGTGTGGGCCCCCCTCGGCGGGCGGGACGCCCGCGGTGTTCTGACTGAACACCTTGGCGCCGTTGCCCGCAGGTCCCCCGGCGGAACCCCGCAGGACGACGACGCCGCCGGCGTCGGTCACACCGTCGAAGTCCTCGCCGGGGACGCCCTCGCGGATCAGCCTCGTGGAGAGCTGGTGGTGCACCCCGCGGCGCGCGTCGGTCACCTGCGCGTGCGCGCGGGCCACCTTCAGGCGGGCCGGAGGGGCACCCCCGAACCGGGGGCACCCCTCGTGTCACGCCTTGCGTCCTGCACCTCGCACGGCCGAGAACGGCCGAGAACGGCTCAGAACGGCTCGAAGCCGTCGTACTCGCGCTCGGACTCGTCGCGTTCGGCCTGGCGGTCGCGGCGGCGCTGGGCGGCCGGGCGTGCCTCTTCGAAGCGGTGGTCCTCGCCGCGCCGGCCGAGCATCTCCGCGCCCGCCGTCACCGAGGGCTCCCAGTCGAAGACGACCGCGTTGTCCTCGGGGCCGATGGCGACGCCATCGCCGCCGCGGGCGCCCGCCTTCATCAACTCCTCCTCGACACCGAGGCGGTTGAGGCGGTCGGCGAGGTAGCCGACGGCCTCGTCGTTGTTGAAGTCGGTCTGCCGCACCCAGCGCTCGGGCTTCTCGCCCCGCACCCGGAACAGCCCGTCCTCCTCGCGGGTCACCGTGAAGCCCGCGTCGTCGACGGCCTTCGGCCGGATGACGATGCGCGTCGCCTCCTCCTTCGGTCGGGCGGCCCGCGCCCTGGCGACGAGGTCGGCCAGCGCGAACGACAGCTCCTTCAGCCCCATGTGCGCCACCGCCGACACCTCGAAGACGCGGTAGCCGCGTGCCTCCAGGTCGGGGCGGACCATCTCGGCGAGGTCCTTGCCGTCCGGCACGTCGATCTTGTTGAGGACGACGATACGGGGACGCTTGTCCAGCCCGCCGTACTGCCGCAGCTCCTCCTCGATGACGTCGAGGTCGGAGGCGGGGTCGCGGTCGGACTCCAGGGTCGCGGTGTCCAGGACGTGCACGAGCACGCTGCACCGCTCCACGTGCCGCAGGAACTCCAGGCCCAGGCCCTTGCCCTGGCTGGCGCCGGGGATCAGGCCCGGCACGTCGGCGATGGTGTAGACGGTCGAACCCGCCGTCACCACACCGAGGTTGGGCACGAGGGTCGTGAACGGGTAGTCGGCGATCTTCGGCTTCGCCGCGCTCAGCACGGAGATCAGCGAGGACTTGCCGGCGCTCGGGTAACCGACCAGCGCCACGTCGGCGACGGTCTTCAGCTCCAGGACGATGTCCCGCAGGTCCCCCGGCTCGCCCAGCAGCGCGAACCCGGGCGCCTTGCGCCGGGCCGAGGCCAGCGCCGCGTTGCCGAGGCCGCCCCGGCCGCCCTGCGCGGCGACGAACGAGGTGCCGTGGCCGACCAGGTCCGCGAGGACGTTGCCCGCCTTGTCGAGGACGACCGTGCCGTCCGGCACCGGCAGGACCAGGTCCTCTCCGTCCTTGCCGGAACGGTTGCCGCCCTCGCCGGGCTTGCCGTTGGTGGCCTTGCGGTGCGGGGAGTGGTGGTAGTCGAGCAGCGTGGTGACGGACTGGTCGACGGTGAGGATCACGTCGCCGCCGCGCCCGCCGTTGCCGCCATCCGGTCCCCCCAGCGGCTTGAACTTCTCACGGTGGACGGAGGCACAGCCGTGACCTCCGTTACCCGCGGCGACATGCAGCTCGACGCGGTCCACGAAGGTGGTCATGGTGAGTGCCTCCAGAAACGTGTGGATCTACTACGGGTGACAACACGCGAAAGGCGGACCCGCCTTCCCACCCGGGAAGTGAGGTCCGCCTCGCGAGACGTTCGGTCTGAGCCCTGGGATTCAGGCGACTCAGGCGACCGGAACGATGTTCACGACCTTGCGGCCACGGTGGGTACCGAACTCCACCGAACCGGCCTGCAGCGCGAACAGGGTGTCGTCGCCGCCACGGCCGACGCCCGCACCGGGGTGGAAGTGGGTGCCGCGCTGGCGGACCAGGATCTCACCCGCGTTGACGACCTGACCGCCGAAGCGCTTCACGCCGAGCCGCTGGGCGTTGGAGTCGCGACCGTTCCGGGTGGACGATGCGCCCTTCTTGTGTGCCATCTGTTCTCAGTCCCTTACTTCGCAGCCGTGGGGATCTCAGTGACCTTGATCGCCGTGTACTGCTGGCGGTGGCCCTGACGACGGCGGTAGCCGGTCTTGTTCTTGTAGCGCAGAATGTCGATCTTCTGGCCCTTGTGGTGGTCCACGACCTCGGCCTGGACCTTGATGCCGGCCAGCACCCACGGGTCGCTGGTCACAGCGTCGCCGTCGACAACGAGCAGGGTCGAGAGCTCGACCGTGTCGCCAACCTTGGCGGTGGAAATCTTGTCAACCTCAACGATGTCGCCGACAGCAACCTTGTGCTGGCGACCACCGCTGCGCACGATGGCGTACACGCGGATCTCACTCTCTCGCTCGGGAACGGCACCCCCGCAGTCCAGCCGCCCGACATGCGTGGGCGACCTCTCCCGGCCAACACCGTGACCGGGAGGAAGAGGTTTACGGGGATGTGGCGCACTCAGTGACACGCCGACGGTCAAGGTTACGGGGCCATGGCCAAGGGGGTCAAACCGGGCCGGGGCCCCGGGGTGTGCGTCCGGTCACGCGGACCGCACGCACACCCCGAAGCCGACGGACGTCAGCCCTCGTCGGTGGCGGCCGAGACCGAGGACAGCGTCTGCTGCGCCGCCGCGGTCTTCTTCGACGCCGACTTCTTCGCGGCCGTGGCCGTCTTGGCGGTCTTCGCCGCCTTCTTGGCCGTGGCCTTCTTGGCGGCGGTCTTCTTGGCCGCCGTCTTCTTGGTCGCGGCCTTCTTCGCCGTGGCCTTCTTGGCGGCCTTGCGGGCCGTCTTCTTGGCCGGAGCCGCTTCCTCGCCGGCCTCGGCCGCCTCGGCGCCCTCCTGGACACCGGGCTCCTGGGCGGTGACGCCCTCGGCCTCGGAAGCCGACGGGACGACCACGACGGCCGTCTCCTCGGTCGCGGTCGGCGCGGTGGCCTTGCGCACGGCACGGCGCCGCGGACGGGCCGGGGCGGCGCTCTCCGCGACCGCCTCGGCCTCTGCGGCCTGCTCCACCGGTCCGGCCTGCTCCGACTGCTCGGCCGCCGGGGCGGCCTCCTCGGCCTGCGGCGCGGACTCGGGCACCGTCACCACGGCCGCCTCGGCCCCCGTCGGGGAACCGGCCGGCGCCGACACCTTGCGGGTCGCGCGACGGCGCGTACGGCCCTTGGGCGCGGCCTCCTCGGCGGCCGGAGCCTCCGCGGCCGCGGCACGCGCGGCGGCGACGACCGGGTCCTCCACCGCCACGGGCTCGGCCTTGGCCTCCTCGGCCGGCTCCGGACGCACCGGGCGCTCGGCCTCCTGGCGGACGGTCACCTCCTGCGCCGTCGGAGCCGGAGCGGCCCCGTCGGCACCGGCCTTCGGCGCGCCCGCGGGAGCCGACACCCGCCGGGTCGCCCGGCGCCGCGAACGGCCACGGCCGGCCGCGGCCTCGGCCTCGGCGACGCTGCTGTACAGCTCCTCGTCCGGCGCGAAGGCCTCCGACAGCGGAACCGGCGCGGGCGTCGCGGCCGGCGCGGCGACCTCCGCGACCGCCTCCGTCTCGGCCTCGCGCTCCGCCTCTTCCTCCGCGGTCTCGGCGGCCACGGCCTCGTGCTCGTGCGGCACCTCGGCACCGGCGCGGGCGCGCTTGCGGCGCTTGCCGCCGTTCCCCGCGGCCGCCGGCTGCTCCATGTGCACGATGACACCGCGGCCGTTGCAGTGGACGCAGGTCTCGGAGAACGACTCCAGCAGGCCCTGGCCGACCCGCTTGCGGGTCATCTGGACCAGACCCAGCGACGTCACCTCGGCCACCTGGTGCTTCGTACGGTCCCGGCCCAGGCACTCCAGCAGGCGCCGCAGCACCAGGTCGCGGTTGGACTCCAGGACCATGTCGATGAAGTCGATGACGATGATGCCGCCGAGGTCGCGCAGCCGGAGCTGGCGCACGATCTCCTCGGCCGCCTCCAGGTTGTTCCGGGTGACCGTTTCCTCGAGGTTGCCGCCCTGACCGGTGAACTTGCCGGTGTTGACGTCGACGACGACCATCGCCTCGGTCCGGTCGATCACCAGCGAACCGCCGCTCGGCAGCCAGACCTTGCGGTCCAGCGCCTTGGCG
The DNA here is from genome assembly GCF_043081525.1 of Streptomyces sp. NPDC014864. Classification (NCBI taxonomy): domain Bacteria; kingdom Bacillati; phylum Actinomycetota; class Actinomycetes; order Kitasatosporales; family Streptomycetaceae; genus Streptomyces; species Streptomyces sp. NPDC014864. The sequence continues at coordinate 162,504 of NZ_JBIBWT010000006.1, read as the reverse complement.
AGCTGCTCGTCGATCCGGTACGTGGCGAAGACGTCGACCTCGGAGGTCCACCGCGACAGCCGGTCGGCCAGGTCGGGCGCGACGTGCGAGACGTAGCCGTGGATGGTCTCCCAGGCGTCGTCACCGCTGACGACGACCTTGGAGAAGTCCTCGTTGAAGATGTCGCGCACGACCCGGACCGTCATATCCGGCTCGCCGTACAGCAGCGTCGGCGCGTTGCCGCTCTTGGCCTTCTTCTTGATCTCTTCCCACTGCGCCTGCAGCCGCTCGACGTCCCGGCGCAGCTCGTCCTCGCTCGCGCCCTCGGCGGCGGTGCGCACGATGACGCCCGCGTCCTCGGGGACGATCTTCTTGAGGATGGTCTTCAGCCGGGCCCGCTCGGTGTCGGGCAGCTTGCGGCTGATGCCGGTCATCGAGCCCTCGGGCACGTACACGAGGTAGCGGCCCGGGAGGGAGACCTGGCTGGTCAGACGCGCGCCCTTGTGCCCGATCGGGTCCTTGGTCACCTGGACGAGCACGGACTGGCCGGACTTCAGGGCGGCCTCGATACGGCGCGGCCCGCCCGCCATGCCCAGCGCCTCGAAGTTGACCTCGCCCGCGTACAGGACGGCGTTGCGGCCCTTGCCGATGTCGATGAAGGCGGCCTCCATCGACGGCAGGACGTTCTGCACCTTGCCCAGGTAGACGTTGCCGACGTACGAGGTCGACTGCTCCTTGTTGACGTAGTGCTCGACGAGCACGCCGTCCTCCAGGACGCCGATCTGCGTGCGGTCGCCGTACTGGCGGACGACCATCACACGCTCGACCGCCTCGCGGCGGGCCAGGAACTCGGCCTCGGTGATGATCGGCACCCGGCGGCGGCCCTGCTCGCGGCCCTCGCGGCGGCGCTGCTTCTTGGCCTCCAGACGGGTGGAGCCCTTGATGGACTGCACCTCGTCGGACGGCTCGGAGGGCTTGCGCGGCTCGCGGACCTTGACGACGGTGCGCTCGGGGTCGTCGACGGACGGCTCGCCCTCCCCGCCGGAGTCGCCCGCGCGACGGCGGCGACGGCGGCGGCGACGGCTGCTGCTGGAACCTCCGCCGGAGGACTGCTCCTGGTCGGCCTCGCGGCCCTCCTCGTCCTCCTCGAGCTGCTCGGCGGTGTCCTCGGCGTCCTGCTCGGCCTGCTCGGCGGCGAGTTCCTCGGACTCCTCCGCCTCCTCGTCACCGGAGACGTCCAGCGACTCGCCCCGACGGCGGCGACGGCCACCGCGGCGACGGCGGCGGCGCGAACCGGTCTCCTCGTAGTCCTCGCCGTCGGCGGCCTCCTCGGCCGACTCGGCCTCCTCGTCCTCCGCGGCGGTCTCGGCGACCTCGGCGACCTGGGCCTCGGGCTCCTCGCCGGAACCGGCGCCCCGGCGGCGACGGCGTCGGCGCGCGCCGCCCTGCTCCCCCTGCTCGCCCTGCTCGGGCTGCCCGGCCCGCTCCTTGCGGGGAGCCTCGGTGGCCTCGGGCTCCTCGACGTCCTCCGCGACCTGGGCGGCGGCAGCGGCGGCCGCCCGCTCCGGGGTCTGGAACTGCGGCTCGGCGAAGACGGGCGCCTGGAACACGGCGACGGCGGGACGCGCCGGGCGGCGCGGGCCCTCGTCCTCGGTCTCGGCGGAGCCGGCGGCCCGGCCGGGCTCGGCGAAGCCGGTGGCGGCACGCCGCACGGCCCGGCGCCGGGCGCGGCGCGGGGCGGCCTCCTCAGTGGGGGCCTCGGCGGCAGGAGCCTCGGCCTTCGCCTCGGCGGGCGCCTCGGCGGCGGCCTCGGAGACGGGCTCGGCGGTGGCGGCCGGCGGGGCGGCCTGGGCGGACTCGCTCACGGCCGCGGCGGACTCCGGCGCCGCCTCGGCGGCGGACTCCTGACCGGCGGCGGCCTCGGCGGGCGCGGACACACGGCGCGTGGCGCGCCGGCGGGTCCGGCGCGGAGCCGTCTCCTCGGCGGCGGCCTCGCCGCTCTCGGCGGGCTGCTGTGCAGCGGGCTCCGCGGACTCGGCGGCCTTCGGCGCGGAGCTCACGGCGTCCTCGGCGGCCTCCGGGGACGCGGCAGGTTCGGCGGACTCGGCCGGCTGGGGCGCACCGGCGGGCGCGGACGCCCGGCGGGTGGCACGGCGGCGCGTGCGGGCCGGGGGCGCGGCCTCGGCCGCGGTCTCGGCGGCGGCTTCGGCGGACGCGGCGCCGACGGCCTCCTGCGCGTCGCTCTCCGCGGCGGCGCTCGGCGCGGCCGCGGCGGGAACGAGGATCTCGGCGGTATCGGTGGTCTCGGCGGCCGCCGGGGAGGCGGCGGGCGCGGAGACTCGGCGCGTGGCACGACGGCGGGTCCGCCGGGGAGCGGCGTCCTCGTCCGTCGCCGCCTCCACGGACGCGGCGACGGGCTCGGCGACGGCAGGCGCCTCGTCGGTGGCCGGGACCACGGTCTCGGCGGCGGCCTCGCCCCGGGAGGCCTCCGGCGTACCGGCGGGCACGGCGACCCGGCGGCGCGTACGCCGCGTGGGCGCGGGCTCGGCGACGGCCTCCTGGCCCTCGCCCTCCTCGCCTTCCTCGGTCTGGAGGGCCTCGGCGGCTTCGACCGCGAAGGCGCCCTCGGCGCCCTCGACGGTCCCGGTGGCCGCGGCGGCCGCGACGGGCTCCGCCTCGGCGGCCCGGTCCGCGGTGTCGTCCGCGAGGTCGGCGGACCCGGCGGCCGGTATGGCCGGAGCGGTGACCTCCGCCGTGGCCTCGGAGGAGGCGACGGGCGGGCCCGCCGGGCGGGACGCGGCGCGGCGCCGGCGACGCGGCGGCAGGGTGTCGCTGGGGGTGTTCGATTCGGAGTCCGTCTTGGACCCGGTGGGTTCGATCGGCTCGAGCATGCGGGCGTATCTCCCGTCAGGCTCCCGGGCGCCGCACCTGGTCCGGCGGGATGGCCGGTGACGTCCGCGGCTCGCGCGATGCGCGGTGCCGCCGTCCGGGGCGCGGGCGCCGCACGGGAGCTTTCTGTGTCCTGTCTCGCCGGTTCCGTACGCCTTGTCGCTTACGGCCTGGCGAAAGTCTTGTGGTCGGTGCGCTGCCCGACCCAGGTGGCTCCCGAGTACGAGGGCGGCGCTTCGGCGTCCGTCCTTACGGAACCTTCCCTAAGCCGGCGCCTTCGCGGCGGCGGTGTCGGCGGCCCCTACTGAAGCGGCCGGGGCGGCCGGGTCTGCCTCGCGGTCGGGCGCGAGCGGGTCGGTCACGGTGCCGGTCTCTTCATCGAGCAGCCCCTGCGCCAGCCTGGTCACCGCTGCGGGGACCGGCGGCGCCAGGTCGGCCACGGCGCGGAGACCGGACAGGACGTCGTCGGGTCGTACGGCAGGCGTCACGTGCCGAACAACCAGCCGCAGTATCGCACAGGGCTGCTCGGTCGGCCTATCAGCCTGCTGACTCTGTGTTGCGCTCTCCAGGCTCACGACCGCGGGGCGGGCGTCGAAGGTGCGCATGCCGTTCTTGGTCAGGCGCTGGACCTCGACGGTCCCGGCTCCGTTGAAGGCCGCGACCGCGTGCCCGGCCTCGGCCGGTTCCACGCCGTCCAGCCGCAGCTCCCACACGGAGGCCGTGAGCCGGTCGGCGAGTCCCGAGGTGCGGGCCTCGACCGCCTCGACGATGTCGAGCCCGGCGGGCATCGACTCGTCGAGGAGGACGCGCAGCCGCTCCGGGTCGCGGGGCGCGGTGAGCGCGATCTCCAGGTACTCCGCCTCACTGCCCGTGCCGGTGGGTGCGGCATTGGCGTACGACACCTTCGGGTGGGGCGTGAACCCCGCCGAGTACGCCATCGGCACCTCGGCGCGGCGCAGCGCACGCTCGAAGGCGCGCTGGAAGTCACGGTGGCTGGTGAACCGGAGGCGGCCGCGCTTGGTGTAGCGCAGTCGGATGCGCTGCACCGCGGGTGCGGGCGGCGGGCCTTCGGGCTGTCGCTTGCCCAGTGTCGTTCAGTCCTTCGTGAGAGCGGTCGTACTGCTACCAAGAGTACGTGTCTCGCGGGCCAGAGGTTCCCGCCGGGCCGCCGGCCGCGGTCGCCGGGGCTCGCCGAACAGCGCCCGGCGGACGTCCGCGCGGGCCTGCCGCACGGTCCGGCGGGCGGCGGCCAGGGCCTGCCCGGTGGCCCGCCCCACCGCGCGCGCGGCCTCGGCGGCGGGCCGCAGCACGGTGTCCCGCACGACGTGCCCGAACGGGGTGAGCACGGTGCGGTACACCCATCGCGCCGGCTCCACGAGGATCCGGCGGAAGAGGGTCCCCAGGAAGCGCCCGACGGCGAGCGAGATCCGCCCGGCGACCCGCCAGGCGTGCCCGAGGGCCTCCCCCAGCTCGCGCGCGACGACGGCGAGCGCCCGGCCGACGGGGACGAGCACCCAGCGGCCCACCGCGCCCGCGGGCAGCACGAGGAGCACACGGACGATCCAGTACAGGACGAACCCGACACCGTGGACGGCCGCGGTCCCGAGCCACCACAGGCCGCGCCCGCACCGGACGATCACGCGCCCGCACCAGGCGGCCGCCCGCCCGACGGGCACGAGGACCCATCGGTACAGCCACCGGGCGGGGACGACGACGAGCCGGCGCACGAGCCACGCCAGGCCCGCGTACACCCCGGCGGCGACCGCGGCGAGCACCAGCCCGATCCCCCGGAACAGCCGGGTCAGGGCGTGCCCGACCGGCGTGAGCCCCCGGGCGTACAGCCAGGCCAGCGCGGCGGCGGCCCCCCGGCCCACCCCCGCGAGGGCGTGCCCGAGGGGGGTCAGCACCCGGCGGTACAGCCAGGCGAGCGGCACGACGACGAGCAGGTGGCCGAGCAGGCCGAGCACCCTGCCGACGGGCACGACGACGTACCGCCACAGCGCCGTCCACGGCCAGACGAACAGCGCCCACCCCAGCACGGCCGCCGCCCGCCCGAGCGGCCGCAGCACGGTGTCGCGGACGAACCGCCCGCCGACGACGAGCGCGTCCCACAGCATCCGCACCGGCAGGACCAGCACGAGCACGACGATCCGCACGGGCAGCCGGATCGCCCGGACCAGGCACCCCTCGGGCGACGGACCGTACGGCGGCGGGCCGTACGGCGACCGCTTCTCCACATCCATACCGGCGTAGACGCCCGAACCGTACGAACGGATGCAGCTCGCCCCGCCTGCCCGGAAGGCCGCCCGCCGCGGGTTGCAGGCCTCCTGGCACGGGCGTTTTCTGGAGGTACTGGAACCAACCGGCGGCGAAGCGAGAGCACCCAGGCCGAAGCGGCACGAGCCGGGAGCCGGCACCTCCGTGTGCGCCCCCCGCGTGCGTCCCCGGGAGCGGCCGGTACGTCGCCGCCGTCATCGAGCGTTCGACGCGGAGGTGACCCAGGTGAAAGCCGTCGTCTACGAAAAGCCCTTCAGCGTGGCTGTGAGGGACGTCGACGATCCCCAGATCCAGCACCCGAACGACGTCCTCGTAAGGGTCACGTCGTCCGCGATCTGCGGGTCGGACCTGCACATGTACGAAGGCCGTACGGCCGCGGAGCCGGGGATCGTGTTCGGGCACGAGAACCTCGGCATCGTCGAGGAGGTCGGCAGCGGTGTGACCTCCCTCTCCGAGGGAGACCGGGTCGTGATGCCGTTCAACGTGGCCTGCGGATTCTGCAAGAACTGCCTTGCCGGGGAGACCGGGTTCTGCCTGACGGTCAATCCCGGCTTCGCCGGCGGGGCCTACGGATATGTGGCCATGGGCCCGTACAAGGGCGGCCAGGCGGAGCGGATGCGCGTGCCCTTCGCCGACTTCAACTGCCTGAAGCTGCCGCCGGGTGAGCAGTTCGAGACCGACTTCATCCTGCTCGCCGACATCTTCCCGACCGGCTACCACGGATGCGAACTCGCCCAGGTGTCCCCCGGCGAGAGCGTGGCCGTCTACGGCGCCGGCCCGGTGGGGCTGATGGCCGCCTACTCCGCGCTGCTGCGCGGGGCGGCGAAGGTGTTCTCCGTCGACCGGGTGCCCGAGCGGCTGGCCAAGGCGGAGGAGATCGGCGCCATCGCCATCGACTTCACGAAGGGGGACCCGGCCGAGCAGATCAAGGAGAAGACGGGCGGCGAGGGGACCGACAAGGGCGTGGACGCCGTCGGCTACCAGGCACAGGCGCACGACGCCAGCCACGAGGAGCCCGCCGTCGTCCTCAACGCGCTCGTCGACACGGTACGGGCGACCGGCAGGCTCGGCGTACCCGGTCTGTACGTGCCCTCCGACCCCGGTGCCCCCGACGAGCACGCCAAGCACGGCCAACTACTGGTCTCCATCGGCAGGATGTTCGAGAAGGGCCAGAAGATGGGCACCGGTCAGTGCAACGTCAAGCGGTACAACCGCCAGTTGCGCGACCTGATCATCGCCGGGCGCGCCAAGCCGAGTTTCGTGGTCTCCCACGAACTGCCGCTGGACCAGGCGCCGGAGGCGTACGAGAAGTTCGACAAGCGGATCGAGGGCTACACGAAGGTGGTACTGCACCCCGGCCACGCCCTCGCGGCATGAGACACGCACGCCCTGACGGGATGCGCCCCGGGCCCGGACGCTCAGCGCCCGGGCCCACCCGTGTCCCGTTCCCGAAACTCGGGGCGATCACGGGGCAGACGTCTTCGCGGTTGTGGCAAATGCAACCGAAACACGGTCTTTTGTCCATGGCTTGGACCAATCCGCCCCACGGTGGCGCACTTCGCGGGTCCGGGGGGCGGTGCGGCAGGTTGCCCGAACCGGTGCACGCATAAGGGGTGTCCGAGAGCTCGGCGAAGACCTCTCGGACACCCCTTGCGTCACCGGACGCGGGGCTCGCCGTCGTTCTTGCGCACGAGGAGGCTCACGGTCATCCCCGTCACCGGCGTGCTCCTGAAGAGCTCGTACCGGCTCTGCAAGGCGATCGCCTGCGCCGGGTCGATGGCGCCGAAGGGGAAGTCGGTGCCCTGGGTCAGCAGCCAGATGCGCCGCTCGCCCCGGAGGCACCGGACCGGTACGGAGCACTGGACCGCGTAGAGGTCGTTGATCGCGACGGGGGGCTTCGCCAGGAAGACGTCGCGCATCCCGAGGCCGCGGGGCAGGTAGTACTGGACCCCGCCGTCGAGCTTCCAGGTGTTCTCACGGTCGTAGACGACGGCGTCCCCGGGCCGGTGGCCCCGACGGATCAGGTCGGCCGCCGCCTTGTAGTCGACGGGCACGGGGGCGTCGTGCTCGAACGGCTGTCTCATCAGCTTCTGGTCGGGCAGCGTCAGCGCGGCCAGCCCCGCGACGAGGACGGCGGTGGCCCTCCGGGACCGGGCGAGCGCGGCCAGCCCGGCACCGGCGAGGAGCGCCCAGGCCGGAAGGGTGAACAGGACGTAAACGTGCCGGAAGTAGGAGACCCGGCCCTGCGAGGCGCACCAGACGAGGGCGAGGGGCAGCAGGGCCCAGGCGCCGCACAGCAGCAGCGCCGGCCTGCGCGGTGAACGGGCCAGCAGGGCAAGGGTGATGAGGGCCCCGGCGCACGGGGCGGAGGCGAAGACGTCGCGCATGAGGGACGCCGGCGCCCAGCCGTCGGGCTTCGGCACCCAGTACAGCTGGCGCTGGACCTGCGCACTCCCGAGCAGGACGACCGGGGTGACACAGACGGCCACCGCCACCAGGGCGAGAGCGGACTTCCACCACAGGGAGCGGTTCCGCCGGGCCTGGGGCACCAGCAGGCAGACATGGGCGAGCACGACGGACAGCGCGATCAGGTGGAGCAGTCCGACGACGGCCAGCGTGAGGGAGTAGGCGGCCCATCGCCAGGGGCAGCGCGGGCGGTCCAGCGCCCGGAGCAGCAGGAGCGTCGCCAGACAGACGGCGAACACCACCAGCGCGTAGCTGCGGGCCTCCTGCCCGAAGCGGCTCACCGCCGGCACGAGCGCGAAGAGAATTCCGGCGAGAATTCCGGCCCGGGACCCGAAGAGCCGGTCTCCGATGAGACCGGTGACGGACGCGGCCCCCGCCACGGCCAATGCGGTGGGAAGCCGCAGGGAAATGACGGAATCGCCGAACAGACCCACCCAGAGGTGCATCAGCAGGTAATACGTTCCGTGCACGACGTCGACGTTCCGGAGGGTGGCGAGGATCTGGCCGGTGCCCCGGTTCACCATGTCCCAGGTGACCAACTCGTCGCGGCCGAGCAGAGAGTCGGTCAGTCCGTAGCAGGTCAGGCCGAAGGTGAGGACGAACGGCCAGAGCCACAGGCCGGCCCGACGCCAGCCGGAATCCGCCGTGTCGACGCTCTGTTTTTCGTCGCGCGGCGACGGAAGCGGCGCGGTGATGACCATGAGAATCTCCCATGCCGGGGTCAGGAACTGCCCACTTATACACAGCCGGGGGCAACCGGATCGGCAGGCGGGTCACGGCCGTCACCGGTATGGATGTAAAACCACGGCACTGTTCCTTGCAGGGGGTTCTTCAGCCCGGTAAAGTCGCCGCCCGATCCTTTTCAAGAAAAATTCATGAAAACGGTCTGCCTCAATAGGATCGTCAAGAATGAGGCCCATGCGATTCGGCGCTGCCTCGAATCCGTGCGCCCGCTTGTCGACACCTGGGTCATCCTCGACACCGGGCTCGACCGACGGCACCCAGGAGATCATCCGCGAGGCACTCGCCGAACTGCCGGGGGGACTGCACGAGAGCCCCTGGAAGGGGTTCGACCTGAGCCGCACCGAGGCGATCGGCCTGGCGCGGGAGCGTGCCGACTACCTGCTGTTCATCGACGCCCGGCAGGCGTCCAGGGCCGCCGCGGCGAAGCTCGCGGCGCGGGCAGCCCAGCGCTGCAGAGTGGAGCAGAGTGGAACGGATCGGGACCTCGGTGACCTCGGTGACCTCGGTGACCTCGAGGCCGGAGATCTCGGACCATGCCCAGTCGCGTGGGGGCGGACCCGTGACGCGCGGCCCTGATGTCCGGAGAACGACGTCGGCGGCCGGTGCCGCGGCCGGTGCTCCCACGTAGACACCCTCTGCGGCGACCCAGAAGAGTCCCACCGTGGTGCCGTCGTCGGGCCTGAGGGGCGGGATCGCTTCCATTCGCCGTCTCCCAGGTCGACCCAGTGAAACCGCAAGCTTGTACGACACCCGGCACCGACTCGCCGTTTCCGGCCAACGCGGTCACCCGAGACCCGGGAATCGGCCCTCTGGAGAAGGGCGACTGCGCATACCCGATGCAAGACTTCCGGCCATGTTGTGAAGGCTTCCGGCCGATGTAGGGTGCCCGGGCATCAGGCGAGCGAAGGAAACCAGCCTTGACCACGATCCGGCACAGCCGGGCGGGAAGACGACAGGCCATGCGCCGGATCCGCCCACGGCGCTCCCCCGCGATACCCCTCCTCGCCCTCGCCTGGGCCGGAGCGGCAGCCGTCCTCTGGCTCTGGTGGCACGACACCCCCGCCGTCGCCGCGAACACGGCTGACCGGCTCACCAACGCGGGCCGGATCTTCGGGCTCCTCGCCGGCTATGTGATCGCCCTGACCGTCGCGCAGATGGCGCGCGTCCCCGCCCTCGAACGCCGGGTGGGTTCGGACCGGGTGACACGCTGGCACGCGATGAGCGGCCGCTACGCGCTGTGCCTGACCATCGCCCATGTCCTTCTGACCCTGTACGGGTACGCGGTCCAGGGGGGCACCGGCATCGTGCCGGAGACCGTCTCCGTCGTGACCGGCTACCCCGAGATGATCAAGGCGACGGTCGGCACGCTGATCCTGCTCCTCGTCGGATTCGTCTCCGCCGGCGTCGTACGGCGCCGCATGCGCTACGAGACCTGGTACTACCTGCACCTGCTCACCTACATCGCCGTCTACCTCGCCTTCTGGCACCAACTGGCCACGGGCGGCGACTTCGTCGACAGCACCACCGCCCGCACGGCCTGGTACGCCCTCTACGTCGTGGTCGGCGCCCTCGCGCTCTGGTACCGGGTCCTGGTCCCGGTACGGCTCAACCTCCGGCACCGCATGCGGGTCGAGTCGGTGACGCAGGAGGCACCCGGCGTGGTCTCCGTACTGATCCGGGGCAGGCGGCTGCACCGGCTGGGCGCGGAGGCCGGTCACTTCTTCCGCTGGCGGTTCCTGACCAAGGGACTGCGATGGAGCGCGAACCCGTACTCGCTCTCGGCGCCGCCCCGACCCGACCTGCTGCGGATCACCGTGAAGGCGGCCGGTGAACACAGCCGCGCGCTCGCCGGGCTCCGGCCGGGCACACGGGTGTGGGCGGAGGGCCCGTACGGCGCGATGACGGCGGCCCGCCGCAGCCGCGGCAAGGTGCTGCTGCTGGCCGGTGGCGCGGGCATCACACCGCTGCGAGCACTGTTCGAAACCCTGCCGGGCGGTCCCGGAGACCTGACGCTGCTCTACCGGGCCCGTACCGCCGAGGACCTGGCACTCCGGGCCGAACTGGAGGCGATCGCGGACGCACGCCACGCCCAGCTGCTGTACGCGGTCAACAGCGCCGACGGCAGGCGGCCCGCCATCACCGCGAAGCTGCTGCGCAGGATCCTGCCGGACATCGCCCTGCACGACGTGTACGTGTGCGGGCCGCCGGGCCTCGCCGAGGAGTCCTACGCGGCGCTCCGCGAGGCGGGTGTACCCGACCGCCGCATCCACCACGAATCCTTCGAGTTCTGATCCTGGAACTCCTGGACCCCTGTGACACCGGTGGCCAGAAGAGCGCTGAGAGAGGCATGAGGAAAAGGCATCCCCTGCGACAGCTGGTGCTGGTCAGCGCCGCCACCGTCTCCACCGTGGTGTTGCTCCTCGCCCTCAAGCCGCACACGGATCCCGCGCTCGCCCAGGGCGCCACGGCCGCCACGTCCCCTGGCGCAGTGATCAGCTCGCCGCCCTCCTCTCCTTCGCCGTCGCTCTCGTCGTCCGCGTCGGCCTCCCCCACGAAGACGGCCAAGAAGCGTGCGTCCTCCTCCCCGACCGCGCGGGCGTCGCACTCCTCCTCAGCGGCACCGGCGCGGACCAGCAGCGCCCCCTCCGCCCCGAAGACCACGTCGGCCGCACCCGCCGCACCCACGACGCGAACCGTCACGGGTGGCACCGTCCAGACGAAGTACGGTCCCGTCCAGGTACGGATCACCCTCACCGGCGGCAAGATCACCGATGCGGCCGCCGTCCAGTCCCCCTCGTCCGCGCCGAGGAGCCAGGAGATCTCCTCCACGGCGATCCCCCAGCTCAACCGGGAGACCCTGGCAGCGCAGAGCGCGAACATCGACTCGGTGTCCGGCGCCACCTACACCAGCCAGGGCTACAAGCAGTCCCTGCAGAGCGCCCTGGACCAGGCCGGCTGACGAGGCGCCGGGTCCCCGAGGGGTCCGTCCGCGGGCAGCTGCGGGCACCTACGCCCGCATGAACCCGTGGCTGCGCTCCACTTTCGCCACGTGCAGCGTGTAGCTCCGGTACCACTCGCCTCGCCCGCGCTTCTGCGCCGCGCGGTGCTCGGCATTGCTCCGCCACTCCGTGAGGGCGTCGGCGTCGCGGAAGTACCCGACCGTGATGGACAGCCCACCGGGAGTCCGCGCGTGATCCATCCCCAGGAACCCGGGGACGTCCTTCACCAGGTCTTCCATGCGTGCGGCGGTCTCGCCGTAGCCGCTCTGGTCCCCGGTGGACACCGAGGTGAAGACAGCCACGTAGTAGGGGGGTTCAAAGGCCTCGACGGGCACGACAGGCGCTGCGGAGTGATCGCTCATGACGCCACTGTGAGGGAGGACGCGCCCGACGATCCAGTGTGTTTCCTGAGCGGGCCACCTCGTCCTCCTCACCCCCGCCAAGGCCTCGACCACCCGATCGAGGCCCTCGCCCACGTCAGTGCGCGTGCCCGCTCGAAGCCGGCGCCGGGGCCGCGTTCTTGACCGTCAGGGGAAGCAGCTTCTTGCCCGTCGGGCCGATCTGGAGGGAGGTGTCCATCTGCGGGAAGGTAGCCACCCGCCTTGCGCCACCGTGTTCAGTCAAGGACCGCGAGGTGGTCGGCGGTTCCTCCGCGCCACTCGATCATGAAAAGGGTGGCGTCGTCGCTGGTGTGCCCGCCGCGTTCCCTCTTCAGCATGTGGGAGAGCCGGCGCAGATCCGCCCGTGCCCCCTCCGACGGCTCCTCCCCCAGGCGATTGACGCAGCGGGTGAGGCGTTCCTCGCCGAACGGCTCCCCGCCGGCGACGTGCTCCTCGATGATGCCGTCGGTGTAGTACAGCACGCGGTCGCCTTGCTGGAGCGTGTGTTCTCTGATCCGGGGCACCTCACCGCCGAAGCCGACGGGTAGCGTCGTCGCGCTCTCCAGTTGCCGCACCACCCGGCCGTTGCGGACCAGCAGTGGCGCGGGGTGGCCCGCGTTGACCAGCTCCATCTCACCGGTGGCGATGTTCATCTGCATCAGCTGCGCAGTGACGAAGTGGTCGGGGCCGAACTGCCGGGAGATGGCATCGTCCATGAACACGTACTTCTCGGCGAGGCCAACGAACACACGCCGGGCATGCCGGTAGGCGCCGATGGCCACGGTCGCCATCGTGGCGGCGTCCAGGCCGTGACCCATCGCATCGATCAGGGCGACGTGCAGGATGTCGTCGTTGAGCGCGTAGTCGAAGCTGTCGCCGGCGACGCGGTAGGCGGGTTCCAGCATGCCGACCACCTCGACCTGCGGCACGGACATCGACAGCGGCGGCAGCAGGCTCCACTGGATCTCCGCGGACACGCTCATCGGCTCCCGGCGCCGCGTCTGGAAGAACTGGTCGGTGTAGGCGTTCTTGGTGACCAGCAGGTCGGCGACCAGGCTGGCGAGCCTGCGCAGCAGGCGCCGGTCGTCGGCGCGGACAGCGTCCAGGGTCAGGGCCATCACGCCCACCTGGTCGCTGCCGTCCAGCAGCGGCAGATACATCCGGACGCCGTCGTGGGCCTGCGGCACCTCGACGACCTGCCCGCGCAGAAAGGCCCGGCCGGCGGGCGAGTCGATCACCGGCTGGGGCCGGCTGCTGTGAAGTTTTCTGCCCGGCAGCGGCACCAGCAGCTCCTGCGCGTAGTCCTGGAGCAGGATGGAGACGTCACGGCCTCCGATCCTGGCCACCTCCTCCACGAGCAGCGGGCCGATCAGCTGCGGCGGCAAATACGGCGCTCTGTCCAGCAGCACACCGAGCAGCCGCTCGCCGAAGCCCTCCGAGCGGTCCTCCGGGATCTCCTCGCCCATGGCCCCGTTCACCCTCTCCCTCCTGCCCCTACCCCGGTCACCGCCTGCGCACAACGTGACCCGAGAAGCCCGCCCGCGCGGCCTATTACGCCATGCGCGGCATGTCGGTCCAGGCCGATGCCAGGCCCCGGGCTGGGCCGAGCCATGAACGCGGGTGCCGCCCGGCTCGGCCAGGCGGAGCACCTCCAGAGCCCGGCAGCGGCGTCCGGCAGGACGCCGACGGTGCCGGCGGGCGAGAACGTGAAGCATCAACAGCAGCCGACGCAGCCGCCACCTCCTCCTCACTCACCCCCGCCAGCGCCTCCACCACCCGACCGAGCGCCACGCTCCCGTCAGTGCGCGTGCCCGCTCGAAGCCGGCGCCGGACCCTCGTTCCTGACCGTCAGAGGAAGCAGCTTCTTGCCCGTCGGGCCGCTCTGGATGGAGGTGTCCATCCGCGGGCACACACCAATGGCTCCAAGACTGCGCCCGTACCCGGCGCGGCCCCGCCCGCTCGAATGCCGCGTGACGCGACGAGAGACGCACCGGCTGAGAATGCCGCACGGCCATGCGCGCCGGACGCTCGACACATGTCCGACGTCAAGCCCGGGGGACTCGGAAGGGCAGGTCCACGGGCCGCGCTCGATCGTCGGACTTGCCGGGCCGGGAGTCAGATCCGCCGGATCGCGTCCGTGATGCCTCCGGGGCACGCGAGCGTCGCGATGTCCCATTCGGCGCGTCCGGCCCCGGCCCGGTAGGCGCTTTCGTAGAACTCGAGGACGGCGGCACGGGGATCGGTCTCGACGCGGGCCGCGTCGTAGCGCAGCACGGCCAGGTGGTTGTCGCCGCGCGGGACCCACCGCGCGGACGCGGGGCTGAGCGGCTCCCCGGCCAGGCCGGCGGGCTCGGGGGCGGTATACGAGTAGAAGGCGGGCTCGGAGAAGGTGTCGTCGCCGAACCAGAAGCCGAAGCTGATCACTTCCCTGGAGTACGCCTCCCGGGTGACCGGGTCGACCTGCCGGGGCTGGTCGATCTGTCGCCCGGAGAACCGGCTGTGGGCGATGTCGAAGGTGTGCCAGAAGTGGTGCACCGGGCTGCACTTTCCCGAGTAGCCCGCCGCGAACTCCTCCAGCACGGCCGCCACCTGGCTCAGGACCCGCCAGTAGCGGTTGGCGGCCGGCGGATCGTAGGTCGCGTGCTCGGTGTCCTGGGCGAACGGCCGGCCGGCGTCGGGCAGGTCGAAGGGCCTGGGAATGGCGATGTCCACCCGGACGCCCAGCGCGGTCAGCGCGTCCAGGGTCGCGTCGTGGAAGGACGCGACGGACTGGCCCGGAAGCGGGAAGGACCGCTCTTCGCCGTCCAGCGTCACGACGATGAGCCGGTGGTCGACGAAGTCGAAGTCGATCGTGAAGATCGGATTCCCGTCGACCTGACCCATCGGACGTGTGGTGATGCCCCGCCCCGTGACATGGAACGGGACGTTCCACCAGTGGTTGCGCCGGGCGCTGGCCGCCAGGCGGATCTTGCCCACGATCTGTTCGAAGCGGTGCAGGGTCTCCTTGGTGTCCCGCCACTGCGTCAACGGCATCGGTGGGAATAGCTCCGTCACGGTCCCATGATGACCTCGTGGGCGGCGTCCGGCCACCCGCACCGGACGGCCGGAGGCATCGCCGCACCGGAGCTGCGGCACCGACGGCGCGCCCGCGCCGAGGACCGCGTCCGCGCCGCTCGCGCCACCGGCTGCGCAAGCTCCCGCGCCATGACGCCGCCCTGCCTCCCGACAGCGGAAGGGCCCCTGCGTTCCCTGCTGCGCACGAGGCCCGACCGGCTACTTGTTGACCACGGTCAAAGGCAGGAGCTTCTTGCCCGTCGGACCCACCTGGATGTTCGTGTCCATGGCCGGGCACACCCCGCAATCGAAGCACGGGGTCCAGCGGCAGTCCTCGACCTCTGTCTCGTCGAGGGCGTCCTGCCAGTCCTCCCAGAGCCATTCCTTGTCGAGGCCGGAGTCGAGGTGGTCCCAGGGGAGGACCTCTTCGTAGGTGCGCTCGCGGGTGGTGTACCAGTCGACGTCGACGCCGAAGGGGGCCAGCGCCTTCTCCGCGCAGGCCATCCAGCGGTCGTAGGAGAAGTGCTCGCGCCAGCCGTCGAAGCGGCCGCCGTCCTCGTAGACCGCGCGGATCACCGCGCCGATGCGGCGGTCGCCGCGGGAGAGCAGGCCCTCGACGATGCCGGGCTTGCCGTCGTGGTAGCGGAAGCCGATCGAGCGGCCGTACTTCTTGTCGCCGCGGATCTTGTCGCGGAGCTTCTCCAGGCGGGCGTCCGTCTCCTCGGCGGAGAGCTGCGGCGCCCACTGGAAGGGGGTGTGGGGCTTGGGGACGAAGCCGCCGATCGAGACCGTGCAGCGGATGTCGTTGGAGCGGGAGACCTCGCGGCCCTTGGCGATGACCTTCGTGGCCATGTCGGCGATCTGGAGGACGTCGTCGTCGGTCTCCGTGGGCAGGCCACACATGAAGTACAGCTTCACCTGGCGCCAGCCGTTGCCGTACGCCGTCGAGACCGTCCTGATCAGGTCGTCTTCCGAGACCATCTTGTTGATGACCTTGCGGATGCGCTCCGAGCCACCCTCGGGGGCGAAGGTGAGGCCGGAACGGCGGCCGTTGCGGGTCAGCTCGTTGGCGAGGTCGATGTTGAAGGCGTCCACGCGGGTGGAGGGGAGGGACAGGCCGATCTTGTCCTCCTCGTAGCGGTCCGCGAGGCCCTTGGCGATGTCGCCGATCTCGCTGTGGTCCGCGGAGGACAGGGACAGCAGGCCGACCTCCTCGAAGCCGGTCGCCTTCAGGCCCTTGTCGACCATCTCGCCGATGCCGGTGATCGAGCGCTCGCGCACCGGGCGTGTGATCATGCCGGCCTGGCAGAAGCGGCAGCCGCGCGTGCAGCCGCGGAAGATCTCGACCGACATGCGCTCGTGGACCGTCTCGGCCAGGGGGACGAGGGGCTGCTTGGGGTAGGGCCACTCGTCCAGGTCCATGACCGTGTGCTTGGAAACGCGCCACGGGACGCCCGACCTGTTGGGGACCACGCGGGCGATACGGCCGTCCGCGAGGTACTCGACGTCGTAGAAGGCCGGTACGTAGACCCCGCCCGTCTTCGCAAGCCGGAGGAGGACCTCCTCGCGGCCGCCCGGGCGGCCCTCCGCCTTCCACTCGCGGATGGTCCGGGTCATGTCCAGCACGGCCTGCTCGCCGTCGCCGACGACCGCCGCGTCGATGAACTCCGCGATCGGCTCGGGGTTGAAGGCCGCATGGCCGCCCGCCAGCACGATCGGGTCGTCGATCGTCCGGTCCTTGGACTCCAGCGGGATGCCCGCCAGGTCGAGGGCCGTGAGCATGTTCGTGTAGCCCAGCTCCGTGGAGAAGGAGAGGCCGAACACGTCGAAGGCCTTCACCGGCCGGTGGCTGTCCACCGTGAACTGCGGGACGCCGTGCTCCCGCATCAGCGCCTCCAGGTCCGGCCACACGCTGTAGGTGCGCTCGGCGAGGACGCCCTCCCGCTCGTTGAGGACCTCGTAGAGGATCATGACGCCCTGGTTGGGCAGACCGACCTCGTAGGCGTCGGGGTACATGAGCGCCCAGCGGACGTCACAGGACTCCCACGGCTTGACCGTGGAGTTGAGCTCTCCGCCGACGTACTGGATGGGCTTCTGCACATGCGGGAGCAGTGCTTCGAGCTGCGGGAACACCGACTCGGCGGCTTCGGCAGGCATCTCGCAAACCTTCGTGAGCTGACAGGGGTGACCATCTAGCGTAACCCGGTCGGAGGGCTGCCCCGTACGCTCAGCCGGCCGTCCCCGCGCCGAGCGTCCGCCGGGCCCGGGGCAGCTCCGCCTCCACGTCCGCCGCCCGCCGCTCCTCCCGTCCGTACAGCAGTCCGTAGGTGAAGGCGCTCTCCCCCGCCGCTTCCGCCCGGGCGGCGAGCTCCCGCAGGGCGAGGCGGGCCATGACGCCGTCCTGGTGGTCGCCGAGCAGGCCCTGGAGGGTCCTGGCGGAGCGCTCCAGGGCGGCGGCCGGGTCGCCGAGCGCGGGCAGGGCCGCCTCCGCCGCGTACCGCGCGCGCTTGGCCTTCTTGCGTGCCTCGTGCAGGGCGACGTCGCGCTCGTCGCCGGGCGGCAGCTCCAGGGCGTGGTCGAGCAGCCGGGCGAGGGTGGCGAAGTCCTTGCGTACGGCTGCGGCGATCGCCTTGGACGGCTTGCCGGCGGCCGCCGGACGCAGCGGCGGGTCCGCGAGCACCGCGTCCAGCGCGTCGAGCAGGGCCAGATGTCTCGGGCCGTCCAGGACGGCGAGGAGCCGGCGGCGCGAGCCGCCGCGCCGCTCCCGCGACCAGGCGGTGAGTCGGTCGCGCACGGGTCCGGAGACCAGTTCGGCGGGGAGGGCGTCGAGGTCGGCGGTGAGGCGTTCGGTCAGGACCTCCTGGTCGCGGTCGAGGCCGAGCTCGCCGGCGAGCCACTTCAGCTCCGCGCCGAGCGGGTCGGTGACCGTGCGGTCGAGGATCTTGCCGTAGCTGCGGAAGGCGCTGCGCATCCGGCGGGTGGCGACCCGCATCCGGTGCACCGAGTCGGGGACGTCCCGGCGCACGGCCGGGTCGAGCGCGACGACGGCGTCGCGTTGGGCGCGCAGGTAGGCGAGGACGTGGTCGCCGGCGGTGACGGACGCGGCCTCCTCGGGTGCCGGGCGCCGGTCCGGGGCGGTCTCGGCGAGGGCGCGGGCGAGTTTGGAGGGGGACGCGGAGGGCCGTACGCCCGCCTTGCGCAACCGTTTCTCCACCCGGTCGAGGAAGCGGGGGTCGCCGCCGTCGGCGAGTTCCACCTCGATCTCGGTCCACTGGGCCGAGCCGCGGTCGCCGGTCAGCCGGTCGGCGCGTACGGCGTCGGTGCTGGCCTCGGCGAGGAGGGTGCCGTCCGCGTCGACGAGGTGGCGGACGTCGCGCTGGGAGCGGAGCCGGACCAGGGGCAGCAGTTCGGCGCCGCGCACGCGGGAGCGGAGGAGCCCGGCGAGGGTGTCCGGCACGGTGTCGGACAGGGGCGCGCGGATCTCGTCGCGCACGCCGGGGGCGACCGGGAACTTCAGGTGCCAGCCCGCGTCCGAGCCGCCGGTGCGGCGGCGCAGGGTGAGACCGTCGGCGGCGAGGCGCTCGTCGGCGGTGTCGTAGTAGACGGCGTCCAGTTCGGCGACGCCCTTGTCGAGGACGGCCGCGACGCCGCCGACGCCGGTCAGGTCCGGCAGACCGCTCTCGTCGGATTCGTACTTCCGCTCGATCTCGCGCTTGGTGTCCGCCATGAACCGAATCTAGTCGCAGCGCGGCGATCGGGGCAGTGGGCCCCGCGGCCCACTGCCCCGCTCCCCAGTGCCCCTGGAGGGTGCGGCTCGTCCGGCCCGCGGGCTCACGCCGACATGGGCCGCTTCACCCGGATCGACTGGAGCAGCCCGACCGCCACCCACACCGCGAACATCGACGAGCCGCCGTAGGAGACGAACGGCAGCGGCAGACCGGTGACCGGCATGATGCCGAGGGTCATGCCGATGTTCTCGAAGGACTGGAAGGCGAACCAGGCGACGATTCCGGCGGCGACGATCGTGCTGTACAGCTCGGTGGTCTCGCGGGCGATGCGGCAGGCCCGCCACAGCACCACGCCGAGCAGGACGATGATCAGACCGGCACCGAGGAAGCCCAGTTCCTCACCCGCGACCGTGAAGACGAAGTCGGTCTGCTGCTCGGGCACGAACTGGCCGGTGGTCTGCGAGCCGTGGAACAGGCCCGCGCCGGTGAGGCCGCCGGAGCCGATGGCGATGCGTGCCTGGTTGGTGTTGTAGCCGACGCCCGCCGGGTCGAGGTCGGGGTTGGCGAAGGCCGCGAAGCGGGCGATCTGGTACTCGTCCAGGACGTGCAGCTGCCAGACCGCGATAGCGCCGGTCGCGCCCGCGGCGATGAGCCCGAAGACCCAGCGGTTGGAGGCGCCGGAGGCGAGGAGCACGCCGAGGATGATGATGACCATGACCATGACCGACCCGAGGTCGGGCATGAGCAGCACGATCAGGACCGGCACCGCGGCCAGGCCCAGCGCCTGCACGACCGTGCGGTGGTCGGGGTACGGCTTGTCGCCCGCGTCGACCCGGGCGGCGAGCAGCATCGCCATGCCCAGGATGATCGTGATCTTCACGAACTCCGAGGGCTGGAGCGAGAAGCCGCCGCCGAACACGATCCACGAGTGCGCGCCGTTGACGGTGGAGCCGAGCGGGGTGAGCACCAGCAGGATGCCGAAGAGCGACAGGCCGTAGAGGATCGGCACGGCGTTGCGCAGGGCGCGGTGGCCGAGCCAGACCGTGCCGATCATCAGGGCGAGCCCGATGCCGGTGTTCATCAGGTGCCGGAGCAGGAAGTAGTACGGGTCTCCCTGGTTGATCTCGGTCCGGTTGCGGGTGGCCGAGAAGACCAGGGCCGAGCCGATCGCCGACAGCGCGAGCGCCGACAGCAGCATCGGCCAGTCGAGCCGGCGGGCCATCGAGTCGCGGGCGAAGACCCGTGTCCACCCGGCCCGCTCGGGGCCGTATCCGGAGACGGAGAAGCTGTTCACGCCGGTCATGTGAGGATCCTCCGGCTTCCCCTCTTCCGCGGTCGCCTGCGGGTGTCGCGGTTGCCCGTGGTGGGCGAAGGGCTGGTCGCCGGCGTCTGCCCGCCGTCCGGGGCGGTGTCGTCCTGCTTGGTGGCCTGCTGGTCCTCCGCCGGGTCCTTGGAGACCTTGGGCGCCTTGATCGAGCCGTCGGGCTGGATCTTCGGCAGGCTCTTCTCCGGGCTGGGCAGCAGGGCCTTCTTGTTGTCGATCGAGCCGTCGTCCTGGACGCCGTACAGGGCGCTGTAGATGTTGCGGACGGCCTCACCGGAGGCGCCGGAACCCGTACCGGCCTGGGCGATGGTCATGATGACCGTGTAGTCCTTGGAGTACGTGGCCAGCCAGGACGTGGTCTGCTTGCCGTAGACCTCGGCGGTACCGGTCTTGGCGTGCAGGGCGATCTTGTCCTGCGGCCAGCCGCCGAACTTCCAGGCGGCGGTACCGCGGGTGATGACGCCGGCGAAGGCGTCGTTCATGCCCTTGAGGGTGGCCTGGCTGACCGGCAGCCTGCCCTTCTTCTTCGGCTTGATCTCCTGGACGGTCTTGCCGTCGGCGCTGATGACCGCCTTGCCGATGGTCGGCTGGTACATGGTGCCGCCGTTGGCGACGGCGCCGTAGATCACGGCCTCCTGGATCGGCGTGACGAGGGTGTCGCCCTGGCCGATGGAGTAGTTGATCTCGTCACCCTCGCGCATCTTGTTGCCCTCGAGGCAGTTCTCGTACGCGATCTTCTCCACGTACGAGCCGTCCTTCTTGCCGCTCTTGCACCAGGCGTCCTTGTTGGCCTTCCAGTAGTTCAGCTTCCACTGGCGGTCGGGGACGCGACCGGTGACCTCGTTGGGCAGGTCGATGCCGGTCTCCTTGCCGAGGCCGAACTGGTGGGCGGTCTTGAAGAAGTAGTCCTTGGGCTGGCCCTTCTTCGGGTTGATGCCGCCGTCCCTCTTCCACTCGCGGTCCGCGAGGCCGTAGAAGACGGTGTCGCAGGAGACCTCCAGCGCCCGGCCGAGCGAGATCGGGCCGAAGTTCTCCCCCTCGAAGTTCTTGAAGACCTGGCCGCCGACCGAGTACGAGCTGGTGCACGGATAGTTGCCGTCCCAGACGTAGCCGGCCTGGACGGCGGCGGCCGTGGAGACGACCTTGAACGTCGAGCCGGGCGCCGCCTGGCCCTGTATGGCCCTGTTCAGCAGCGGGTAGTCGGAGTTCTTGCCGGTCAGCGCCTTGTAGTCCTTGGCGGAGATGCCGCCGACCCAGACGTTCGGGTCGTACGTCGGGTTGGAGGCCATGGCGACGATGCGGCCGGTCTTGGCCTCCATCACCACGACGGCGCCGGAGTCGGCCTTGTAGTTCTCCCCGGTGATCTTGTCGAACTGCTGCCGGGCGACCTTCATCGCGTTGTCCAGCTGGTACTCGGCGACCCGCTGGACGCGGGAGTCGATGGAGGTGACGAGGTTGGAACCGGGCTCGGCGGCGTCGGACCGGGCCTTGCCGATGACCCGGCCGAGGTTGTCCACCTCGTAGCGGGTGACGCCGGCCTTGCCGCGCAGCTCCTTGTCGTACTGGCGTTCAAGACCGGAGCGACCGACCATGTCGGAGCGCAGGTAGGGCGAGTCGGTGTCCTTGGCCTGCTGGATCTCGCCGTCGGTGACCGGCGAGAGGTAGCCGAGCACCTGGGAGGTGTTGGACTTGCCGGGCGCGGGGTAGCGGCGCACGGCCTCCGGCTCGGCGGTGATGCCGGGGAAGTCCTCGGCGCGCTCGCGGATCTGCAGGGCCTGCTTCGGGGTGGCCTCGTCGGTGATGGGGATGGGCTGGTACGGAGAGCCGTTCCAGCACGGCTGCGGGGTCTGGGCGTCGCACAGCCGGACCTTCTGCTCGACCTCCTTGGGGTCCATGCCGAGGACGCCGCCGAGCTTGGCGAGGACCGCCTTGCCGTCGTCCTTCTGCTTCAGCAGGTCGGTGCGGGAGGCGGAGACCACCAGGCGGGTCTCGTTGTCGGCGATCGGGACCCCGCGGGCGTCCAGGATCGAGCCGCGTACGGCGGGCTGGACGACCTGCTGGACGTGGTTGCCGGACGCCTCCTTCTGGTACTCGGCGCCGTTGCGGATCTGCAGGAACCACAGGCGGCCGCCGAGGGTGCCGAGCAGGGAGAGGACGAGGATCTGGACGACGACGAGCCGGGTCTGGACCCGTGGGGTCCGTCCGGTCTCCGGAATGTTAGTCATGGGCCACGCCCATTCCTTCAAGGGTGGTGGTGGGAGACGGGTGGGCGTCGGTCACTGCGGCTGCCTCCCCCTTTCCGGGTGCGCGCGGTGGTGCGTGGGTGTGCGGGTCGTGGTCGTACCTGTCGCGGCCGCATCGGCCGGACACGGCGGAGCCGTGCGGCCGGCTGCGGCCGACTGCCGTGGATTCACAGCCGCTTGACCCCCTTGATGCGGCCGGCCCGGGCGGTGCGGGCGCGGGCCACCTTGACCCGCAGGCCGTTGCGCTGGCCGCCGATGCGCAGGCCGGTGCCGGCGGAGAGCCAGCCGGCGGAGATGTCGGTGGCCTTGCCGGCCGCGCCGGTGGTCTCGGCGAGCGGGTCGTTCTCCGCGCGGCGGGCCAGCGCCATGATGCCGGGGACCACGAAGGGCGCGAGCAGCAGGTCGTACAGGGCGGCCGTGAACAGCAGACCGGCCAGGCCGACATGGCGGGCTGCGGTGTCGCCGACGAGGGCGCCGACACCGGCGTACAGCAGGGTGGAGCCGATCGCGGCGGCGACCACCACGGCCATGGGGCCGCTGGCCGACTTGACCTGCCCGGTCTCCGGCTTGATGAGCCCGGCGCAGTAGCCGATGACGCACAGGACCAGGGCGTAGCGGCCGGCGGCGTGGTCGGCGGGCGGGGCGAGGTCGGCGAGCAGCCCCGCGCCGAAGCCGACGAGGGCGCCGCCGACATGGCCGTAGACCATGGCCAGGCCCAGGACGGTGAGCAGCAGCAGATCGGGCACGGCGCCCGGCAGGTGCAGCCGGGACAGCACGCTCACCTGGACGACCAGGGCGACGACGACCAGAGCGCTGGAGAGCAGGATCCGGTTGAGACGCATGGGACTTCGAGCTCCTACTGCTGCGGCTGGTCGGTGGCGGTCGCGTCGGCGGACGGGGTGGCCGTCACGGTCACGGTCGGCGTCGGGGTCGGCTTGGGCTTCGGCGGCAGGACCTCGTCGCGCGGGTCCTTCTTCGGGGCCTCGACGACCACTCCCACGAGGTCCAGCTTGGTGAAGCCGACGTACGGGGTGACGTAGACGGTGCGGGTCAGGTCGCCGCCGGAGGGGTCGACGCGGGAGACGACGCCGACCGGCACGCCGGGCACGAAGGGCCGGTCGGCCTGCGAGCCGAAGGTGACCACGCGGTCGCCCCTCTTCACGTCGGCCTTGCCGTTGAGCAGCTGCACGCGCAGCGGGCGGTCGCCCTGCCCGGAGGCGAAGCCGAGTTCGTCGCTGCTCTCCATGCGGGTGCCGACGGTGAAGTCGGGGTCGTTGGCAAGCAGTACGGTGGCGGAGTCGGGGCCGACGGTGGTAACGCGGCCGACCAGGCCGTCGCCGTTGAGGACGGTCATGTCCCGCTTGATGCCGTCGTTGGCGCCGGCGTCGATGGTGATGGTCCAGGAGAAGCCCTGGGCGGCTCCTATGGCGATGACCTCGGCGCCCTTGATGCCGTACTGGCCCTGGCCCGCCACCTTCAGCATCTTGTCGAGCTGCTTGAGGCGGCTGCGGCTGCGGTCGTCGCTGCCGAGCCGGGCCTTGAGGGCGGCGTTCTCCTTCTCCAGGGCGGCGAGCCGGTCGTGCCGTTCACCGGAGTCGCGGACCGCGGAGACCGCGTTGCCGACCGGGTTCACCGCGGCCGACACGCCGTTCTCGATCGGGCCGAAGACGGTGGCGGCGGCCTGCCGTGCGCCGTCCACGGGGGAGTTCTGCCCCCCGCGGATGTCCACCGTGATCAACGCGAACGCGATGGCGATCAGCAGTACCAGGAGCAGCCGGCTCTCTTTCGTGTCCCTCACGTGCGGCGGCCGTGCCTTCCTCATAGGAATCGGGAATTGCCCCCAGACGACCCGGACGACGTGAACGACCCGGACAACCCGCATGACCCGAATGGCCCGGAGAACGCCGGTCGGGCCGGCAATGCCGAAAACACCGGCCCACGGAGCCCGTTTGGGGGATGTTATGCCTCTATATCAACGATCCGCCGCACGAGAGGAGAACATCTCGCACGGCGGAATCGAAGTGTTGTGTCATCTGCGCGGCTGGGCGTCCAGGACCTGCTGGAGCGCCTCGAACTCCTCGACGCACTTGCCGGATCCGAGCGCCACGCTGTCCAGCGGGTCCTCGGCGATGTGGATCGGCATACCGGTCTCCCGGCGCAGCCGCTCGTCCAGACCGCGCAGCAGCGCTCCGCCGCCTGTCAGAACGATTCCGCGGTCCATGATGTCGCCGGACAGCTCCGGCGGGCACTTGTCGAGGGTCGTCTTGACCGCGTCCACGATCGCGTTGACCGGCTCCTCGATCGCCTTGCGGACCTCGGCGGCCGAGATGACGACGGTCTTCGGCAGCCCGGAGACGAGGTCCCGGCCGCGGATTTCGGTGTGCTCGTCAGTGTCGAGTTCGTACGCCGAACCGACCGTGATCTTGATCTGTTCGGCCGTGCGCTCACCCAGCAGGAGCGAGTACTCCTTCTTGACGTGCTGGATGATCGCGTTGTCCAGTTCGTCGCCGGCGACGCGGATGGACTGGGCGGTGACGATGCCGCCGAGCGAGATGACCGCGACCTCCGTGGTGCCGCCGCCGATGTCCACCACCATGTTGCCCGTGGCCTCGTGGACCGGCAGGCCGGAGCCGATGGCCGCGGCCATGGGCTCCTCGATGATGTGCACCTGGCGGGCGCCGGCCTGGGACGACGCCTCGATGACGGCACGGCGCTCGACGCCCGTGATGCCGGAGGGCACACAGACGACGACCCGCGGCCGGGCCAGATACCGCCGCTTGTGGATCTTCAGGATGAAGTAGCGGAGCATCCGCTCGGTGATCTCGAAGTCGGCGATCACGCCGTCCTTCAGCGGGCGGACGGCGACGATGTTGCCGGGCGTGCGGCCGATCATCTTCTTGGCTTCGGCGCCGACCGCGAGAATTCCACCGGTGTTCGTGTTGATCGCGACGACGGACGGCTCGTTGAGTACGATCCCGCGACCCCTGACGTACACCAGCGTGTTGGCGGTCCCGAGGTCGACAGCCATGTCACGGCCGATGAACGACATTGAGTTCCCCATCAGGATTCGTCTGGCCTTCCCTGGGAGCTTTTGAGGGCATTTCAGGTACGGCGAGGTGGGTGCTGTGACGTGAAGGCTTCCATCGTAGACGCGCCTGCACGAACACTGCGCGAGGGTCTCCGCCATTGTCAGCAGATGGCGCACCTGCTCGCTTCCGGAGACGGGCCATCGGGGGCACGCGTTCCCCCGATCGGCGCGGATATGCCCCGGGGCGGCCGTTTTCTTCCGGCCGTCCCAGGTCAGGCGGGTCGCCAGGCTGACGCGGCGTCAGAAGACATTCGCGTCAGCCGTGCGGAGGTGGGGCGAGGAGACTCAGGCCCGGCCGGGAAAGAAGATCTTCACCTCGCGCGCGGCGGACTCCTCGGAGTCGGAGGCGTGGATCAGGTTCTCCCGGACGATCACGCCGTAGTCGCCGCGGATCGAGCCGGGCGCGGCGGCGATCGGGTCGGTCGGGCCGGCCAGGGCGCGCACGCCCTCGATCACCCGCTCACCCTCGACGATCATGGCCACGACCGGGCCGGAGGACATGAACTCCACCAAGGGCTCGTAGAAGGGCTTGCCCCGGTGCTCGCCGTAGTGCTGCTCCAGGGTGTCCTGCTCCAGGGTGCGCAGTTCCAGCGCGGTGATCTGCCAGCCGGCCTTGCGCTCGATACGGCTGATGATCTCGCCGGTCAGGCCACGACGGACGGCGTCGGGCTTGAGGAGGACGAGGGTGCGCTGGGTCACGGGGAGACTCCTTCTCCTGACAAGGGTGCGGTGGGACGAGGTTACAGGGCGTGTCCTCGGCCCTGTTACGCAGCGTCAGCCTCGGAGGAGCCGGCCCCGGCCTGGGCGGCGAATCTCGCCTTGGCCGCGTCGACCTTCCGGCCGAAGTGCACCGAGGCCCACCACAGCGCCGCGAAGACCACGCCCAGGAAGTACATCATCGGCACCACGACGCCGGAGGCGATCAGGGCGAGCTGCAGGGCCCAGCCGAGGTACACGCCGCCGGGGCGGGTCACCACCCCGCACAGCAGGACGCTCAGCAGCATGGCGACGCCACTGACGGTCCACACCGTCGCGGTGGCCAGGTCCGGGTCCTTCATCGCGACCAGCGCGGCGAAGCCGATGACGAAGAACTCGCCGATCAGGGTCGAGGAACAGAGCGTACGCACGAGATGTCAGCCCCTCCCGAGGAGCAGTCGGGCCTCACCCACGGTGATGACGGAACCGGTGACCAGCACACCGCCGCCCGCGAACTCGCCCTCCTCCTCGGCGAGCGTGATGGCGGCCTCCAGCGCGTCCGGCAGCCGGGGCTCGACCTGGACGCGGTCCTCGCCGAACACCTCGACGGCGATCGCGGCCAGCTCGTCGGCGTCCATCGCGCGGTGGCTGGAGTTCTGGGTCACGACGATCTCGGCGAAGACCGGCTCGAAGGCCTCCAGCAGGCCCCGCACGTTC
Source organism: Streptomyces sp. NPDC014864 (assembly GCF_043081525.1). Classification (NCBI taxonomy): domain Bacteria; kingdom Bacillati; phylum Actinomycetota; class Actinomycetes; order Kitasatosporales; family Streptomycetaceae; genus Streptomyces; species Streptomyces sp. NPDC014864. The sequence continues at coordinate 135,920 of NZ_JBIBWT010000006.1, read as the reverse complement.
TTGTCACCGCTCGCGCCGACCACGCCGATCAGCCGGCTGAAGTCGAACGCCTCGCCGACCGCCTCGGCCGTCACCCGGGCCCCCGCCGGGTTGTGGGCGGCGTCCAGGACGACGGTGGGCGAGCGGCGCACGATCTCCAGGCGGCCCGGTGAGGCGACGGACGCGAAGGCCTTGCGGACGGTCTCGCCGTCCAGCGGCTCGGCGCGCTGGGCGCCGACGCCGAAGAAGGCCTCGACCGCGGCGAGCGCCACCGCGGCGTTGTGCGCCTGGTGGGCGCCGTGCAGCGGCAGGTAGATCTCCGGGTACTCGCCGCCGAGGCCGCGCAGGGTCAGCAGCTGGCCGCCGACGGCGACCTGCCGCGCCACGACGCCGAACTCCAGCCCCTCACGGGCCACGGTGGCGTCCACCTCGACGGCCTTCTTCAGCAGCACCTGGGCCGCGTCCACGGGCTGCTGCGCCATGATCACGGTGGCGCCCTGCTTGATGATCCCGGCCTTCTCACCCGCGATCTCGCCGGGGGTGGAGCCGAGGCGGTCGGTGTGGTCCAGGTCGATCGGGGTCACCACGGCCACGTCGGCCTCGATCACGTTGGTGGCGTCCCAGGTGCCGCCCATACCGACCTCGACGACGGCCACGTCGACGGGCGCGTCCGCGAAGGCGGCGTAGGCCATGCCGGTGAGCACCTCGAAGAAGGACAGGCGGTACTCCTGCGCGGCGTCGACCATCTCCACGTACGGCTTGACGTCCTGGTACGTCTCGATGAAGCGCTCGGCGGAGATGGGGGCGCCGTCCAGGCTGATCCGCTCGGTGACCGACTGCACGTGCGGCGAGGTGTACCGGCCGGTGCGCAGCTCGAAGGCGCCGAGCAGGGCCTCGATCATGCGGGCGGTGGAGGTCTTGCCGTTGGTGCCGGTGATGTGGACCGACGGGTACGACCGCTGCGGCTCGCCCAGGACGTCCATCAGTGCGGCGATGCGGCTGACGGAGGGTTCCAGCTTGGTCTCGCCCCAGCGGCCGGCCAGCTCCCCCTCGACCTCGCGCAGGGCCTTGTCCACCTCGGGGTCCTCGGGCCGGGCCGGCACCTCGGCCGTCGGCGGGCCGCCCTGGGTGCGCAGGGTGCGGCTGCCGGCCTCGATCACCGCCAGGTCGGGGTCGCGGGTCGTCTCGGCCGAGACGATCTCGTCGAAGGAGTCGAGGGGCTCGGGCTGCGCGTCGTCGTCGTGCCGGGGGAGGTCGCTCACGGGGCCAGTCTACGGAGCCCCGGTGACAGACGTGGACGAAGGCTCCCGGAGTGGGAACTGCGGGGGCCTTCGTCCACGGTGCGCGTGCAGGACCTGCGTCCTACGCCTGCGGCAGGCGCTCCAGCTGTGCCTGGATGCGGGCGATGTCCTCCTCGGCCTTGGCCAGGCGGGTACGGATCTTGTCCACCACGTTCTCCGGGGCCTTGGCGAGGAACGCCTCGTTGCCGAGCTTCGCCGTGGCCTGCGCCTTCTCCTTCTCGGCGGCGGCGAGGTCCTTGGCCAGGCGCTTGCGCTCGGCGGCCACGTCGATCGTGCCGGACAGGTCCAGCGCGACCTCGGCGCCCGCGACCGGCAGGGTCGCCGTGGCGGTGAAGCCCTCGCCCTCCGGCTGGAGGCGGAGCAGCTGCCGGATGGCGGCCTCGTGCGGGGCCAGGGCCGTGCCGTCCAGGCTGAGGCGGGCCGGGACCCGCTGGCCGGGCTGGAGACCCTGGTCGGCGCGGAAGCGGCGGACCTCGGTGATGACCGACTGGAGGGTCTCGATCTCCCGCTCGGCCGCCGTGTCGCGGAAGCCGCCCGGGGCGTCGGCCCCAGGAACAAGCACAGCGGACGGCCACTCGGCGACGACCACCGACTCACCGCCCGTGAGGGTGGTCCAGAGGGTCTCCGTGACGAACGGGACGACCGGGTGCAGCAGCCGGAGCGTGACGTCGAGGACCTCGCCGAGGACACGCTTGGAGACCTCGGCCGCCTCGCCGCCCGCCTGGAAGGTGGTCTTGGACAGTTCGACGTACCAGTCGAAGACCTCGTCCCAGGCGAAGTGGAAGAGGGCGTCGGAGAGCTTGGCGAACTGGAAGTCGTCGTAGAACGCGTCGACTTCGGCGACGACCGAGTTGAGGCGGGACAGGATCCAGCGGTCGGTCGACGACATCCTCGCCGAATCCGGCAGCGGGCCGTCCACCGTGGCGCCGTTCATCAGCGCGAAGCGGGTGGCGTTCCAGATCTTGTTGGCGAAGTTGCGCGAGCCCTGGACCCAGTCCTCGCCGATCGGGACGTCGACACCGGGGTTGGCGCCGCGGGCGAGGGTGAACCGGAGGGCGTCGGAGCCGTACTTGTCCATCCAGTCCAGCGGGTTGACCGCGTTGCCGAAGGACTTCGACATCTTCTTGCCGAACTGGTCGCGGACCATGCCGTGCAGGGCGATGGTGTGGAACGGGGGGGTGCCGTCCATCGCGTACAGGCCGAACATCATCATCCGGGCGACCCAGAAGAAGAGGATGTCGTACCCGGTGACCAGGACGGAGTTCGGGTAGAACTTCGCGAGCGACTCGGTCTGCTCGGGCCAGCCCAGCGTGGAGAACGGCCACAGGCCGGAGGAGAACCAGGTGTCGAGGACGTCGGTGTCCTGGCGCCAGCCCTCGCCCGTGGGTGCCTCGTCGTCGGGGCCGACGCAGACGACCTCGCCGTTCGGCCCGTACCAGACCGGGATGCGGTGGCCCCACCACAACTGCCGCGAGATGCACCAGTCGTGGAGGTTGTCGACCCAGTCGAAGTAGCGCTTCTCCATCTCCTGCGGGTGGATCTTGACCTTGCCCTCGCGGACCGCGTCACCGGCGGCCTTGGCAAGGGGGCCGACCTTGACCCACCACTGCATCGACAGGCGCGGCTCGATGGTGGTCTTGCAGCGCGAGCAGTGGCCCACCGAGTGGACGTAGGGGCGCTTCTCGGCGACGATCCGGCCCTCGGCGCGCAGCGCGCCGACGATGGCGGAGCGGGCCTCCAGGCGGTCCAGGCCCTGGAAGGGGCCGTGCGCGGTGATGACCGCGTGCTCGTCCATGACGGTGAGGGACGGCAGGTCGTGGCGCTGGCCGATCTCGAAGTCGTTCGGGTCGTGCGCCGGGGTCACCTTGACGGCGCCGGTGCCGAACTCCGGGTCGACGTGCTCGTCCGCGACGACCGGGATGGAGCGGTCGGTCAGCGGCAGCCTGATGAGCTTGCCGACCAGGTGGCGGTAGCGGTCGTCGTCGGGGTGAACGGCGACGGCCGTGTCGCCGAGCATGGTCTCGGCACGGGTGGTGGCGACGACGATCGACTCGTCCCCGTCGCCGTACCGCATCGACACCAGCTCGCCGTCGTCGTCCTGGTACTCCACCTCGATGTCCGAGATGGCGGTCAGGCAGCGCGGGCACCAGTTGATGATGCGCTCGGCGCGGTAGATCAGCTCGTCGTCGTAGAGCCGCTTGAAGATGGTCTGGACGGCCCGGGAGAGGCCCTCGTCCATGGTGAAGCGCTCGCGCGACCAGGCGACGCCGTCGCCGAGGCGGCGCATCTGACCGCTGATCTGGCCGCCGGACTCGGCCTTCCACTGCCAGACGCGCTCGACGAACGCCTCACGGCCCAGGTCGTGCCGGGACTTGCCCTCCTTGCCGAGCTCCCGCTCGACGACGTTCTGCGTGGCGATGCCGGCGTGGTCCATGCCGGGCTGCCACAGCGTCTCGTGCCCCTGCATGCGCTTGCGGCGGGTGAGGGCGTCGATGAGCGTGTGCTCGAAGGCGTGGCCCAGGTGCAGGCTGCCCGTGACGTTCGGCGGGGGGATGACGACGGTGTAGGGCGGCTTGTCGCTCTTCTCGTCCGCCTCGAAGTAACCGCGCTCCACCCAGCGCTCGTACAGCGGCCCCTCTACGTCGGCCGGCGCGTACTGGGTCGGCAGTTCGGTGTGGGGCGCTGGTGGCTGCTGCTGAGCGTTCTCGGTCACGGGGTCAGTTTAGAGGTGTCACGACGCCGTCCCGAAACGCGTTTGTTGTGTAACGGTCCGCACCCCGCCACCCCTGGTCGGAGGGGTCTGCGCCAGGATGTCGTGAACACATAAGTATCTGGAGGGGAACCCAGAAATGAGTCACAACCAGCCGGGCCCGTACGGCGGGCAGCCCCAGCAGCCCGGACCGTACGGTCAGCCGGGTCCCTACGGCCAGCAGCCGCAGGCTCCCCAGCCCGGTTACGGCTACCCCCAGCAGGCTCCTCCGGCCCAGCCGCAGCCCGGCTACGGCTACCCGCAGCAGCCCGCGCAGGGCGTCCCGCCCCAGCCGGGCCCGTACGGCCAGCAGCCGCCCTACGGTCAGCAGCCCTACGGCGCCCCGCAGCCCCCGGCCTCCGGTGGCGGCGGCAAGAGGACGGGCCTGATCATCGGCGCGGTGGCGGTCGTGGCGGCGATCGCGGTGGGGGCGTACTTCCTGCTCTCCGGCACCAGCGGCGGCTCGGTGGCCGACGACGGCCCGCACAAGCTGACGACCCCGGCGACGGTGATCGACGGGACGTACAAGAAGTCGGCCAAGAGCGGTTCGCCGGACTCGATGAGCCACGACGACCTGTCCGACTTCAAGAAGTGGGGCGTGAAGGACGCCAAGGACGTCAGCGCGTCGTACGAGAACGGCACGGGCCTGTCCGCCAAGAACCTCGCCTTCAGCGGCGTGTACGGCACCATCGACGACCCCGAGGCCGTCGTGGACGCCATGTTCGCCAAGATCAAGGCGGAGTCCGAGAAGGACGAGAAGGACAAGGGCCGGCTGATCGGCAGCCCGCAGACGGTGACTCCGTCCGGATTCACCCACGGCGTCATGAAGTGCCAGGTGGCGGAGTTCGCGAACGACAGCTCGTCCTCAGCGGCCGCCGGTGGAGCGAAGACGGTGAAGATGCCCATCTGCATCTGGGGCGACCACAGCACCGTGGCCGACGTGATGACGTTCAGCCTCGCCTCCCTGGCCACAGGCGGGAGCGACTCGGTCGACGAGACGGCGTCCCTGGCCGCCAAGCTCCGCAACGACGTTCGCGTCAAGGCCTGACGCAGAGATACACCCAACGGGGCGCCCAGCGATTTTCCATCGGCGCCCCGTCCCGTCCTGGCGGCTTGGCTCAGGCAAGCCTGCAAGCGCGTTGTGCGGTGGCTATGTCCACCTGGATGCTGAGCAGCCCTGTCAGGCACAGAGGGCTGGCCCCGATCGGGAGATGCTCGTGACCGCACGCCGCCTTCACCTTCGGGCCGGCGAAGTATCCATGCCTGGCCACGTAGTTGCTGCAGGCGCCCTGTGTGGCGCTCGCCGGTGAGGCCACGAGGATCGGGAGGGCCCCTGCCGCCACCACCACCCTGGCCGCGGCCGCGATGCGCCTCGCCCTCTGGAAAGTCATTCTGAGTCCTCCCGTTTTACACAGCCAGATATTCGATCACACGTCCGACTTGGTCGGACTCATCTGACCACGACGACAGGGTGAACCCCAGTTCGCGCCGGGAGGATGGCACGATCAGATCGTCTCTGGTCCGACACGCCGACGGGCAGGCACCCTGCGCTGGGTGCCTGCCCGTCAGCGCTGAGACCCTCAGGCCGTCTTCTGCTCGCCCGGGCCGCGGCCGCGGGCCTCGCGGGGGATCAGGGTCGGGTTGACGTTGGAGTGCACGACGTCGGCGGTGATGACGACGCGGGCCACGTCCTTGCGGGAGGGGACCTCGTACATCACCGACATCAACACCTCCTCCATGATGGCGCGCAGACCACGGGCGCCGGTCTGGCGGAGGATGGCCTGGTCGGCGATGGCTTCGAGGGCCTCGCGCTCGAAGTCCAGCTCCACGCCGTCGAGTTCGAACAGGCGCTGGTACTGCTTCACCAGGGCGTTGCGCGGCTCGACCAGGATCTTGAGCAGGGCCTCGCGGTCGAGGTTGTGGACCGAGGTGATGACGGGCAGCCGGCCGATGAACTCGGGGATCATGCCGAACTTGACCAGGTCCTCGGGCATGACGTCCTCGAACTGGTCCTTGGCCTCCAGCTCCCGCTTGGAGCGGATCGTCGCGCCGAAGCCGATGCCCTTGGCGCCCGCGCGGCCCTCGATGATCTTCTCCAGGCCGGCGAAGGCGCCGCCCACGATGAACAGCACGTTCGTCGTGTCGATCTGGATGAACTCCTGGTGCGGGTGCTTGCGGCCGCCCTGCGGCGGGACCGACGCCGTGGTCCCCTCCAGGATCTTCAGCAGGGCCTGCTGGACGCCCTCGCCGCTCACGTCCCGCGTGATCGAGGGGTTTTCACTCTTCCGCGCGACCTTGTCGATCTCGTCGATGTAGATGATCCCGGTCTCGGCCTTCTTGACGTCGTAGTCGGCGGCCTGGATCAGCTTCAGCAGGATGTTCTCGACGTCCTCGCCGACGTAGCCCGCCTCCGTCAGCGCCGTGGCGTCGGCGATGGCGAACGGCACGTTCAGCATGCGGGCGAGGGTCTGGGCGAGGAGTGTCTTGCCCGAGCCCGTGGGGCCCAGGAGCAGGATGTTGGACTTGGCGAGCTCGATGCCGTCGTCGCGGCCCTGCGCTCCACCGTTCTCACCTGCCTGGACCCGCTTGTAGTGGTTGTACACCGCGACGGACAGGGATTTCTTCGCGGCCTCCTGGCCGACGACATACCCGTCGAGGAACTCGTAGATCTCGCGGGGCTTGGGAAGCTCCTCCCAGCGCACCTCGCTGGTCTCCGCGAGCTCTTCCTCGATGATCTCGTTGCAGAGATCGATGCACTCGTCGCAGATGTACACACCGGGCCCTGCGATGAGCTTCTTGACCTGCTTCTGGCTCTTGCCGCAGAACGAGCACTTGAGCAGATCGCCGCCGTCACCGATGCGTGCCACGGTGTGCTTCCCCTTCGCCTGGGAGACGCCTAGGTCCAGCGGCTCCTGGTGCTGCCTTATGTCGACGGTACCTTGCCGGGCCCCTGGTTCGGGCCCCCCTTGGCGCGGTTCACTGCGACGTGCACGGTCAAACCGGGCCAAGGGGCGGCAGACGATACATCCGGCGCGTCAGCGCACGTTCTCGTTGTTCATCTTGCGGGTCGAGATGATCTGGTCGATGAGGCCGTACTCCAGCGCCTCCTCGGCCGTGAGGATCTTGTCGCGCTCGATGTCCTCACGGATCTTCTCCAGCGGCGTGTTGGAGTGCCGGGCCAGCATCTCCTCCAGCTGCGAGCGCATCCGCAGGATCTCGTTGGCGGCGATCTCCAGGTCGGAGACCTGGCCGCGGCCGGTCTCACTGTAGGGCTGGTGGATCAGCACACGGGCGTTGGGCAGGGCCATGCGCTTGCCCTTGGTGCCGGCGGCGAGCAGCACGGCCGCGGCCGAGGCGGCCTGGCCCATGCACACCGTCTGGATGTCCGGCTTCACGAACTGCATCGTGTCGTAGATGGCCGTCAGCGCGGTGAAGGAGCCACCGGGGCTGTTGATGTAGACCGAGATGTCCCGGTCGGGGTCCATCGACTCCAGGCACAGCAGCTGCGCCATGACGTCGTTGGCGGAGGCGTCGTCGATCTGGACGCCGAGGAAGATCACGCGCTCCTCGAAGAGCTTCGCGTACGGGTCGTATTCGCGGACGCCCTGCGAGGTGCGCTCCACGAAGCGCGGGATCACGTAGCGGGACTCGGCCGAGGGGCCGGTGTACTCGGCGCGCGTGCGGTCGTAGAGGCCGCTGCCGGGGAAGTCGTTCACGGTGTCTCCTGGAAAGGGGCTGGGCGGTCGGCTGAGGGGCGGGCTGGGGCTGCTGCGGCCCCGCAGGGGGCTCGGCAGGGCCCTGCGGGGCGCGGCTGGCGCGGCTGGGCCCACGGGGCCCTCAGGGCCCCGTGGGAGCGGCTCAGGCCCCGGTGCCGCCGCCGCCCGGCATGCCGGCGGCCGTGGGGATCACGTCGTCGATGAGGCCGTACTCCTTGGCCTCGTGGGCGTCGAACCAGCGGTCGCGGTCCGAGTCCCGGGTGATCTGCTCGACCGACTGGCCGGTGTGGAACGCGGTCAGCTCGGCCATGCGCTTCTTGGTGTGCAGCAGCCGCTCGGCGTGGATCTTGATGTCCGAGGCGGAGCCGGCCAGGCCGGCGGAGGGCTGGTGGATCAGGATCTCGGCGTTGGGCAGCGCGAAGCGCTTGCCGCGGGTGCCCGCGCTCAGCAGGAACTGGCCCATCGAGGCCGCGAGGCCCATGGCGATGGTCACCACGTCGTTCTTGATGAACTGCATGGTGTCGTAGATCGCCATACCGGCCGTGATCGAGCCGCCGGGGCTGTTGATGTACAGGTAGATGTCCTTGTCCGGGTCGGCGGCAAGGAGCAGCAGCTGCGCGGTGATCTTGTTCGCGATGTCGTCGTCGACCGGCTGGCCGAGGAAGATGATCCGCTCGTTGAGCAGCCGGTTGTAGACCTGGTCGCCGAGGCCACCACCGATGGAAGGCTCGCCGGCGGCGGAGGGCATCAGATTCGTCACGTATCCACCTGCTCGTCTTACGACGGCGCCGGGCCGTCTCACGTGTTCTGCCGGGGCGTGGGACCCCGGCTCGCCGCCGTCCGGGGCGGCTTCGGGGACTCCCCTGCCCTCGTATTCATGGACCCTAACGCGCAGGCAGGCGGGTGCCATCCCGGTTCCGCGACTGTTCGCTGTCAGCGCATGTCCGGCGACAATCCCGTACGTGGTACGGCCATGAGCCGGTACGACCGGCGGGGCGACTCGGCGACGGGTGGGTGCGGCGGCAGGGCGGTACGGCGGCAGGTGGGTACGGCGGCAGGGCGGTACGGCGACGGGTGGTGCGGCGGCAGGGCGGTACGGCGACGGGCCCCGGGCGCGGTGAGCGTCCCGGGGCCCGTCGTGGCCGCGTCGGAGGGTGCGCGGGATCAGGCCTCGGCCTTCTCCTCGCCCTCGCCCTCGGCGGAGGCGGCCTCGGTCTCGGCGGCCTCGGCGGTCTCCTCCGCCTCGTCCTCATCCTCCAGGTCGACGATCTCGCCGTTGGTGTCCTTCACGGTCGCGGCCTCGACCACGACGGCGAGGGCCTTGCCGCGGGCGACCTCGCCGACCAGCAGCGGAACCTGGTTCTGCTGGACGACCGCCTGGGCGAACTGGTCGGGGGACATGCCGGAGGAGGCCGCGCGCCGCATGAGGTGCTCGGTGAGCTCCTCCTGGCTGACGTTGAGCTTCTCCTTGTTGACGAGCTCGTCGAGCACGAACTGGGTCTTGATGCCCTTGACCGCGGCCTCGCGGGTCTCGGTGTCGAACTCCTCGGCGGTCTTGCCCTGGAGCTCCAGGTACTTGTCGAGGGTGAGACCCATCTGGCCGAGCTGGTGGTGCTCGAGGTTGTGCTTGCGGGTGTTGATCTCGTCCTCGAGCAGCTTCTCGGGGACCGGGACCTCGACCAGCTCGAGCAGCTTGTCCAGGACGCGCTCCTGGGCCTGCGTGGCCTGGTCGTACTGCTTCATGCTCTCCAGGCGCTTGCGGCTGTCGGCGCGCAGTTCCTCGAGGGTGTCGAACTCGGAGGCGAGCTGCGCGAAGTCGTCGTCCAGCTCGGGCAGTTCGCGCGCGGCGACCTGGGTGACCTTGACGGTGACCTCGGCCTCCTTGCCGGCCGCCGAGCCGCCCTTGAGCTCGGAGGTGAAGGTGGCCTCCTCGTCCGCGGACAGGCCCTTCACGGCGTCGTCGATGCCGTCCAGCAGCTCGCCGGAGCCGATGGTGTAGGAGACGCCGTTGGCGACGCCGTCCTCGAGGACCTCGCCGTCGACCTTGGCCTCCAGGTCGATGGTGACGACGTCGCCGTCCTCGGCGGCGCGCTCGACCGGGCTGGTCGAGGCGAAGCGCTCGCGCAGCTGTTCGACCGCCTTCTCGACGTCCTCCTCCGTCACCTCGACGGCGTCGACCTCGACCTCGATGCCGGAGTAGTCCGGGATCTCGACGGCCGGGCGGACGTCGACCTCGGCGGTGAAGTTCAGCGTCTCGCCGTCCTTCAGCTCGGTGATGTCGACCTCGGGCTGGCCCAGCGGGTTCAGCTCGGCCTCGTTGACCGCTTCGGTGTAGAACTTCGGAAGCGCGTCGTTGACGGCCTCCTCCAGGACGGCACCGCGGCCGAACCGCTGGTCGATGACGCGGGCCGGGATCTTGCCCTTGCGGAAGCCCTTCACCGTGACCTGCTGGTTGATCTTCTTGTACGCCGCGTCGAGGCTGTCCTTGAGCTCCTCGAAGGGCACCTCGACAGTGAGCCGAACCCGGGTCGGGTTCAGGGTCTCCACGGCGCTCTTCACGGTTCGGTCTCCTTGTGGCTGACTTCTTGGTTTCTGCCGGAGCCAGACAGGTCCGGCGGATTTCGCCGCCCGGGAGGATTCAGATACTGAGACACGGGCGCGCAGCTTGCATAGTAACCGCAGCCGCACAGCGCCCCAAAAGGCGATCATGCGAGGTGGCGCCGACCCGGAGCCGGCGGGTGGTCGGGGTGGCGGGATTTGAACCCACGGCCTTCCGCTCCCAAAGCGGACGCGCTACCAAGCTGCGCCACACCCCGTCTGGTGCGACACGTAGGGTACATGCCCGCAGGCAGCGGGGCTGCCGCATTTCACGAGCGTCCCGGCGCATCGCGGCGCGCGCGATCCGCTCCGGCGCACCCGTGCACCCCCCCTTCACAGAAGGGGTGTGCGTCGACCCCGTACGACCCGCTACGATGCCTTCTGTGCCGCGATCACCTGGTCCGCGGCGCGATGTGTGCGGGCGTAGCTCAATGGTAGAGCCCCAGTCTTCCAAACTGGCTACGCGGGTTCGATTCCCGTCGCCCGCTCCAACTGGCTCAGGGCCAGGTCGGAGGCTAGTTCCTCCGCCTGGCCCTGAGCGTTTCCCTGGGCTCCGTTCAGTCCTGCGTGTCCCCCGCGTGCCCCTTGCGCCGTCGGCCCTTGTCGACGAGCCCGCTCACGGCATCGGCGATCAGACGATCACGGTCGGCACTGGCGTGCTGGTAGATCAGCGCGGCCCGCGCGGTGCTGTGCCCCATCCGCGCCATCAGCTCGCGCGTGCTGGCTCCAGTCGAGGCCGCCAACGTGTTTCCCGTGTGCCGAAGATCATGGAAATGCAGCCCCTTGATGCCGAGATCGCTGCACGCCCTGCGCCACAAACGGTTGAAGTGGTTCCGTCGAGGAGTCGCGCCCTTGGCTCCGATGAAGACGCGCCCATCGGCCCCCGATTCGGCATAGCGCGCCAGGTGTTCCCCGATGTCCGGCACGATCGCCGCAGGAATGGAGACCGTGCGCTTGCCCGCAGCGCTCTTGGGCGCCCTGATCTGCCGCTGCCCGTTGTCGAGTTCGGCAACGGCACGGCGAACGCGCACGGTGCCCTGGTCCAGGTCGACGTCACGACGGTGCAGCCCGACCAGTTCCCCGAAGCGCAGACCGAGGAACCCGGCCATCAGCACCAGCGCCCGGTAGCGGTGCGGGACGGCGTCGGCCAGGTCGTAGACCTCCTGCACGGTGGCGGTCGGACGCTCGGGGGTGTGCACGGTGCTGGCGCCCTTGATCTGGCACGGGTTGCGCCTGATCATCTGGTCCGACACGGCCGTCGTCATGACCGCGCGCAGCAGGGCGTACGCCTTGGCCACCGTAGTCGGCCCGGTGCCGGCCCCCAGGGCATCAGCGCGCCAACGTCGCACGAGCGGAGGCGAGATTTCCGAGACGTTGACGCCGCCGAAGGTGGGTGCGAGGTGGAGTCGCAGCAGCGATTCGTAGAGCTGACGCGTCCTGCCCGTCAACTCCCGTTCCTTGATCCACGCAGCGGCGTACGAGCCGAACGGGACCTTCCCGGCATCCGGGTCGTGCCAGCCGCCACGGCGCATCTCGGTCTGTTTGTCGGCCAGCCAGGCGTCCGCGTCCCTCTTCGTGCGGAAGGTGTCCGGAGCGGGCCGCAGCAACCCGTCGGGGCCGACGTATCGGGCGTGGTAGCGGCCGGACGGAAGCTTGCGCACGCGGCCGAACTGTCGACGTTTCGCGGGCATCAGGCAACCCTCCTGAGCGTTCCCGGACGAGTAGTGACCGGCTGGACGGTGTGGTCGGTGATGAAGGCGGACACGGCACTCTCCGGGATGCGGACGTGTCGACCGACCTTGACGAAGGCGATCCGCCGCTCTTCGATCAGACGCCTGGGAAAGCGCACAGTCGTACCGAGCAGCTTGGCCACCTGGTGCACGTCGAGAAGTCGTTCCATGGTCACCACTCCCCCGTGGTCTCTTCGTCTCGCAGCTCGGTCAGGGCGTCGCGGGCGGTCTCGCGGTTCAGTCGGATATTGCGGGCGATGGTGGCGGCGAGCCAGGATTCGCCGGGTGTGTGGCCCTGTCCGGCGTAGGTCCAGTGGGCGAGCACGAGCGTGGAGCCCTCCGTGTCGTCGAGGTCTTCGGAGAGGCCGCGTTCGCGGCGTTCCTGGCGGGCGCGGTAGTCGGCGCGCACCTGGCGCAGGGCGCCGAGGGTGGTGGAGTAGCGCCGGGACTTGGTCGAGAAGTGACCGCGGAAGCCGAGCATGTGAGCCCACCGCGCCAGCAGCCGATCCGGGTAGGCGTCGTCCAGGACCCAGCACGCCTCGATGAGCCGCCGGGTGTGGTCGGGCACGGGCAGCTTGTCCAGCTCGGAGAGCTCCCCGATCCGGCGGTCCACCGTGCCCGTGGTCTCGGCGGCCTTGGTGGCGTACTTGGCCACGTAGGAGGCCACGGCCTGTTCCGTCAGCTCCTCCTGGCCGAGGGCCCCGATGGGCTGCACGTCGACCTGGGTCCCCCAGCGCAGGACGCGTCCAGCGAAAGTGCCGGCGGGCGGGACGGGCACGGCGACCCGAGCGGCAGCGGCGCATCGCGTCATCGAGGAGGGCGACGCTCGCCCAGGCCGGGGGCGCGGTGTCCGGTCCGTCCGGGCCGTCGAGGCGGACCACGGCATGGAAGTGCACGGCGCCCCGCTTCTGGAACTCGGCAACCTTGCCGAAGGAGACCCGGCACGCCTCCTGCAAGGCCGCCTGGGTAAGCCCGGCGCGGGCGGCGATGTCCCGGCGCAGGTAGATCGTGAAGCGCCGCCACAGGTCCCCGGCGTGGTTGTTCCACAGCACTGCGCCCGCGTAGTCGTACCGCTCCAGGTCGAGTGCTGTGCCGAGTGCCGGGTCGTCGGCGGCGTGCTGGACGCCGCAGCGGCAGCGGCCGGAGTCGGGCCGGTTGTGCACGGGACCGAACGAGGGGGCGGTGAGGGTGGCGAAGACCCGGGGGTGATCCCGCACGGTGGCGGGCACGTCCTTGCCTCGTTCGGTCTGATCGAGGACCGCACCGGCCGCCGAGCCGTGAAGCGCCGAGACACTGTGTCGATCGAGGAGCTGCCGGAGAACGTCGCGTCGCTCCTGGACCTCGACCCCGGCACCGCTGTACTGAGCATGGCCAACCACTACTGGGACCAGCACGGACAGATCACCGAGTACGCCCGCGACTTCATGGGCCCAGGGCGTGTTCTAGCGGCGGAGTACGACCTTCAGTAGGCCGCCCAGCAGCCGGGGTGCTTGATCGCCCAGGGAGCCCGTTACGGGTTTCTCTACCTCATCAAGCACCCGTCGTCGCTTCGCTCCTCCGGGCGGGCGCGGGCGGCCGGCGGCGCCCGCGCTCATGTCTCCGCCCCGCTCGGCACCGCCGGCCGCCCGCTCCCGCCCAAGAGGTAGGCACACAGTGCATGAGGTCAGAACACGTCGTGGCTGGGGCGGTCGGCTCCGCGACTTTAGCCAGCCACTTTGGCGCGAGCCTCGAAGATCATGGCCCCAACGTCGTGCTTTACCGGGCAGGTCCACAGACTGCCCGACGCGCCGGAAGCTTACGGGGCCATGATCACTCGCGCCAAAGCAGCTCCCGGCCAAAGTCGCTACACCGACCGCTCTGTCTGGTGCGACCCGCACATGGACAAGAGGTTGTTGATCCAGAGTGCATGCATGGACCTAGCACCCCGTGCAATCAGCTGCTGTCGTGGCACTCGCGTTCGGCGGGGGACTGGCAGGCCTGGCACAGTTCGTGCCGCCCCTGGGAAGTGATCACGGTTCCCCAGCCGTTGCACACCTCGCAGTCGGCAGCCAAAGCGGCGTTGGCGCGGGGGTTGGACTCGGGAGCGGCCATCGTTCCGTAGGTCATTGAGATTCTCCTGGCGTCGGGACTATCCCGGTGATGCACCCCTTGGCTGCACAGTGCCCACTCTATTCCGTTTAATGTCCGTTTGTGCCCGTTAATGCAGATTTTATGACCGTTTTACCTGTAGTGGCAGCCGGACTCGCCCGCGGCCGGGGAACCGATCCCTGAAGTGCTGCCGAGGCGGGGTGGTCGGCCGACGATCGAGGGGGCGTGAAGACTTCCAGCACTCGGGCACCACGCCCGACCGGGGACGGCTCATAGAGACGGCGTCTGACAGCGAAGCACCGTGCCCTCCGCGTGCCCGCCGCAGGGGGCCGGACGGGGAACAGCGGGGAGTCGCGGCCAACGCACCGGAAACGCCCAGGTCAGCGTCTCGCCTGGTCAGCACCCACCCGCATACGCGATCTTCCAAACTGGCTACGCGGGTTCGATTCCCGTCGCCCGCTCTGTACGGCCCGGGCCGGGTCGGAGGTTCTCCCCTCCGACCCGGCCCGAGTGCTTTCCGGGTCCGCGTGCGGGCCCTCGCCGGCCGACCTGCCCTCCGCGCATTCGGCAACTCGACAGCTCCGCTCGCATTCAATGACTCGATCGATCGAGCGGAACACGCCGCCGCCGGTCCGGAGCGGGGCGTTTCGCGGGACATGTCACTACGGTCCGCCTTTCCCCTTTCCCGCATCCACGCGCCCATGTCGCGAAGGAAGGGCAGAGCATGCGTCACTCCCACCAGGACGGAGGCCGCCGACGCGCGGTCCCGGCCGCCGCGGCCGCCGCGGCGGCCCTCACCGCGCTGGGCGTCGCCCCCGCCACCGCGGCGGCCGCGACGACGGTCACCCTCACCACCTGCAGCGCCGGCGAACTGGTGACGGCGATCAACGAGGTGAACCCCACGGGGGCACCGTCGAGCTCAAGCCGGGATGCACCTACACCCTGACGACCGTGAAACACCGACCCCGGCATCGGGGGCGCGAACGCGGCGGTCAGAAGCTGATCGAGTTGATCGTCTCCGCTATCGAGTTGAGGAAGCGGTTGATCGACGGGGCCATGCCGGTGGAGGCGAGGAAGAAGCCGAAGAGCATGGCGACGATGGCCGGACCGGCCTTGATCGATCCTCCCCGGAGCAACACCACCAGGATGATCGCCAACAGCACCACCACAGACAGTGAAATGGCCACAACTGATCACACCCTCGGTCGGTTCCGCTCTCCCGGCCCGGGGACGCCTGCCCCGCACGCCCCCGCCAGAACCATCGTGCCACCAACCCGCCCCGCGTATGCGGCCGCTGGCGCAACATCGGTCACGACCGTGTCACCAACCGTCCCCGGCCGGGCGGAACCCCCGGTGGGAGGCGGTCAAGAGGCCCCCGCCGCACGGCAATTCGAGGGCACACCCGCGACGGAAATGGAGCACTGTCGTTTCCATGTCCACACATCGCGTGCGCAGGTAATTCGAATTGTTGGCGCAGACACGGCCCTATGACCCCATCAGTCATAACATATCTGGACATTGAGGGTGCATGAGATGTGCACAAACGACACCCGCGATGTGTCCGCAGTCACCCTCACGGTCACGTCTTCTTCGCCAAATCCCGGGTACCCGCAGCGGATAGCCAGGAATGACGTCGGGGGTTTTACGGAATCCCGTAGACAACGCTAGGGTGCCTCAGATGTTCCACGCTGCCTCGTCCCCCGGCCAGAACAGATCGCCGCTCCCTCCGGCACAGTCGCCGGCGCCCGGAGTGCCGAGCCCGCGCAAGCCCGCCGAACAGAGCGGCAGGCCGGGCAAACAGCGCGACGCGTTCTTCGACAACGCCAAGTACCTGGCGATCGTCCTGGTGGCGGTGGGACACGTCTGGGAACCGCTCAAGGGCGACAGCCGGATCGTGGAGGCCGCGTACACGGTCGTGTACAGCTTCCACATGCCGGCGTTCATCATCATCTCCGGCTTCTTCTCGCGCAGCTTCGACATGCGCCCCGACCGGCTCAAGCGCCTGATCACGGGCGTGGTCGTGCCGTACGTCGTCTTCGAGACCGGCTACTCGCTGTTCAAGCGCGTCGTCGACCACGCCCCCGACCACGACATCAGCCTCCTCGATCCCTGGTTCCTCACCTGGTTCCTGTGCGCGCTGCTCATCTGGCGGCTGACCACCCCGATCTGGAAGCTGGTGCGCCACCCGCTGCCGATCGCCCTCGGCATCGCCATGCTGGCGTCGGTCGCCTCCAGCATCGGCGACGACCTCGACCTCCAGCGCGTCCTGCAGTTCCTGCCCTACTTCGTGCTCGGACTGTGCATGAAGGCCGAGCACTTCCACATGGTGCGCCGCCGGTCGGTGCGGATCCTGTCGGTGCCCGTGTTCGCCGCGGCGCTGGCCGTGGGCTGGTGGGCGGTGCCCCACATGACCACGGCGTGGTTCTACCACCGTGACTCCGCGCAGGAGTTGGGTGCGCCCTGGTGGACCGGCCCGATCATGGTGCTCGCGATGTTCGGCTGCTCGCTGCTGCTGACCGCCTGCTTCTTCGCCTGGGTGCCGCGCCGGAGCATGTGGTTCACCTCGCTCGGCGCCGGCACGCTCTACGGCTACCTGCTGCACGGCTTCCTCATCAAGGCCGGCGACTACCGGGGCTGGTTCGACCACCCCGCGCTGCACCGCCCTCTCGGCGAGATCGCGGTGACCGTGCTCGCCGCGGCCGTCGTCACCCTGCTGTGCACCTCGCCGGTGCGGCGGGTCTTCCGGTTCGCGATGGAGCCGAAGATGGAGTGGGCCTTCAAGCAGGACGCGGCCGCACTGGCCCGCGAGCGCGCGAAGGCGGAACGGCGCGAGCGGGAGAAGGTCAGCGCCTAGCCCCGCCGCCGCTGCCGGGGTTCCCGCTCTCCCCCGGCTCTCCCGGCCCCTCTTGGACCGCCTCGTCCAGCTCGTCCCCCCTGACCCTCTTGTCCCCCTCTTCCGTCAGACCGAGAAGCGCGCGCATCCGTGCGTACTTCTCGGTCAGTCGTTTCCGGGTGCTCTCGTCCAGGACCGCGAGACGGCCGGGGTCGGCGTTGTGCGCCAGGTCGGCCTCCTTCACCAGCGCAGCGCCGGGCGTGGCGAGGATCCGCCGCGCGTACGCCTCCGGCTCCTCCCCCGCCCGCTTGGTGACGGCCAGCACGATGTCCTTCGTCCGGCGGCTCAGCGCGGCCTCGTGCAGCCAGCGGGCGGAGAGCGCGCCGTCCTCGACGGAGTCGTGCAGCCAGGCCGCAGCGATCTGGTCCGGGTCGCCGCCGCGGGCCCGCACCCCCTCGGCGACGGCCCGCAGGTGCTCGGCGTAGGGGCGGCCCGCCTTGTCGGCCTGGCCCTCGTGGGCGGCGCGGGCGACGGCCTCGACTTCGGCCGGAGTGAGCGGGGGGCGCGTGTCGGTCATAGCGCCAGTGTGCCGGTCGCGGTGGCCGCTCAGCGCGGCAGCGCCTGGGCCGTCGGCCCCTCACGGCAGATCAGCAGCAGCGCCCGGTCGTCGTTGACGTCCTTCGCCACCGCCTCGATCAGATGCCAGGCGGCGCCGTGGAAGCCGCCGGCGACATAGCGGTCGGCCTCGCCGGTGAGGCGGTCGATGCCCTCGACGATGTCCCGGTCGGAGGTCTCCACCAGGCCGTCGGTGAACAGCATCAGGACGTCGCCGGGTCTCAGCGAGCCCTTGACGGGGTCGAACTGGGCACCGTCGTACACCCCGAGGAGGGGGCCCTCGGCCGTCTTCTCCTCCCAGCGGCCGCTGCCCGCGCTGAGCTGCAGGCCCGGCGGATGCCCCGCGGAGTACAGCTCGTAGTCGCCGGAGTCGAGGTCCAGCACCAGGTGGATCGAGGTGGCGAAGCCCTCCTCCCAGTCCTGGCGCAGCAGGTAGCCGTTGGCCGCCGGCAGGAAGGCGTGCGGGGGCAGGCTGCCCAGCAGGCCGCCGAACGCGCCGGACAGCAGCAGCGCCCGGGAGCCGGCGTCCATGCCCTTGCCGGAGACGTCGGTGAGGACGGCCTCCAGGGTGCGGCCGCCGTTGGTGCGGGCCGCGACCACGAAGTCGCCCGAGAAGGACTGGCCGCCGGCCGGACGCAGCGCCATCTCCCGGTGCCAGCCGTCGGGCAGCTTCGGCAGCTTGCTCTGTACGCGGATGCGCTCCCGCAGGTCGAACAGCATGGTGCCGCCGCGCCGCCAGGGCACGCCGACCCGGCTGCGGAACTGCGCGATCAGCAACCCGAAGAACCCGCACGCGGCGACCACCAGCACCGTGCCGGGGGTCACCCGGGAGGGGCCCTCCGTGTACGGGCCGAGCCGCACGGACTCCACTATGAGCGCGGTGGCCGCCGCCGCGTACAGGCCGAGCAGGCTGGCCGGGCGCAGCAGCAGTCCTCCGGCGACGATGGGCAGGACCAGCGCGACCGGCGCGAACCACACGGGGTTGGCGAGCGTCACGGCCGCGATCAGCGGGATGGTCAGCAGCAGGCCGCCGAGCGCCACCCAGTCGGAGCCGTTCCCGCGGAAGTAGTCGACGGCGGCTCTGCGCACGCCGACGCGGGCCCGGTGCCACTGCTTCTTCAACCGGGCCGTGAACGTCTCGGCTTCCGCGCGCCGCCCTCGTCCTGCTGCCATCAGTTCGGGACCCTATCCAGCCGAGCAGCCTCTTCGCACGGGAGGTCTGACTTATCCCTCGTTGGAGACTCAACTTCACAGACGCCTCCCAGGCCGTCAACAGCCGCTTCCGTGCTCAGCCGTTGACACCTCGCCGCGCTTGCCGCCGCCCGCCGGGGCAGGACGGTCACCCGCGCCGCGGCAGGACGGTCACCGGCCGGCGCCGGTCTGGCAGGTGGGGCACCAGAAGAGGTTGCGGGCGGCGAGGCCGGCGGTGCGGACCTCGGTGGCGCAGACGTGGCAGGGCAGGGTGGCCCGGCGGTAGACGTACACCTCGCCGCCGTGGTCGTCGCGGCGGGGCGGGCGGCCCATCGCCTCCGGGGTGTGTTCGGGGCGAACGGTGTCGATGCGGTTGTTGCGGACGCCCTCGCGCATGAGCTCGACCAGGTCGCTCCAGAGGGCGTCCCACTCGGAGGGCGTGATGTCCCGGCCCTGGCGGTACGGGTCGATGCCGTGCCGGAAGAGGACCTCGGCGCGGTAGACGTTGCCGACGCCGGCGATGACCTTCTGGTCCATCAGAAGTGCGGCGATCGTCGTACGGCTGCGGCGGACGCGGGCGTAGGCGGCGGCCGGGTCGGCGTCCGGGCGGAGCGGGTCGGGGCCGAGACGGTCGTGCAGGGCCGCCTTCTCTGCGTCGGTGATCAGCGCGCAGGTCGTGGGGCCGCGGAGGTCGAGGCAGGAGACGGCGTCGGCCAGGCGCAGGCGCACGGTGTCCGTGGGCGGCGGCGCGGGGGCGTCGCCGAAGGTGACCTTGCCGAAGAGGCCGAGGTGGACGTGGACCCAGTCGCCGTCGCGGAAGCCCAGGAAGAGGTGCTTGCCGTGGGCTTCGGCGGTGTGCAGGGGGCTGCCGTCGAGGAGGGCGGCGGAGTCGGCGAACTTGCCCTGGGGGCTGCGGACGGTGAGCGGGGCGCCGTGCGCGAAGCGGGCCGCGCAGTCCTGGGCCAGCCGGTGAATGGTGTGCCCCTCTGGCACGTGCGGGTCTCCTTTTCGGGCGCCCGGCCCGGGCTCCCGCCCCACACCCGGGTGCGGGAGCCGTCGCCGCCGCGGACCGGCGGGCGCGGGTTACTGCTGGGGGTGGTGGGCCGGGATCGGGGGGAGGTCGCCCGTGGTCTCGTACGCCGTGAGCATGTCGATGCGGCGGATGTGACGCTCGTCACCGGAGAAGGGGGTGGCGAGGAAGGTCTCGACGAACTTCGTCGCCTCCTCCACCGTGTGCATGCGCGCACCCACCGCCACGACGTTCGCGTTGTTGTGCTGCCGGCCGAGCGAGGCGGTCTCCTCGCTCCAGGCAAGGGCCGCCCGGACGCCGTTGACCTTGTTCGCGGCGATCTGCTCGCCGTTGCCGGAGCCGCCGATCACGATGCCGAGGGCGTCGGGGTCCGCGGCCGTGCGCTCGGCGGCCCGCAGGCAGAAGGGCGGGTAGTCGTCCTGGGCGTCGTAGATGTGCGGCCCGCAGTCGACGGCCTCGTGGCCCGCCGCCTTGAGCCACTCGACGAGGTGGTTCTTGAGTTCGAAGCCCGCATGGTCCGAGCCGAGATACACGCGCATGGTCCGAGTGTGACACGCCGGTTCCCGGGCAGACGCCCCGGGTTACGGGGTTATCACACCCCCCGAAAAAATGTGAGCGACATTACAAACCTCAAGAGAACCTCAAGTAACGATTGCATTTCGAAGGTTCACGAATCCCTTTGCCTCGGATTCACTGGTCCGACTCGTACTCCGCTCGTACGGGGAAACCGCTCACCCGGCGCAAAGGAAATCCCTCCATGACCTCGCAGCCGACCCTGCAGAAGGCCGGAAGCGGCCACGGAAGCCCCGAAGAACCAGGTTCGGGGCTCCAGGCCGGACTCAAGAACCGACACCTGACGATGATCGCCATCGGAGGTGTCATCGGTGCGGGACTGTTCGTCGGTTCCAGCTCCGGTATCGCCACGGCGGGACCCGGCATCCTCCTGTCGTACGCCCTCGTCGGCACGCTCGTCGTCCTCGTGATGCGCATGCTCGGCGAGATGTCCGCAGCCAACCCGACCTCCGGCTCCTTCTCCGCGCACGCCGACCGCGCGCTCGGCCGCTGGGCCGGCTTCTCCATCGGCTGGCTCTACTGGTTCTTCTGGGTCGTCGTGCTGGCCGTGGAAGCGACCGCCGGCGCCAAGATCCTCGAGGGCTGGATCCCCGCCGTGCCCCAGTGGGGATGGGCCCTGATCGTGATGGTGGTGCTCACCGCCACCAACCTCGTCTCCGTCGGCTCCTACGGCGAGTTCGAGTTCTGGTTCGCCGGCATCAAGGTCGTGGCGATCGGCGCGTTCATCATCGTCGGCCTGCTGGCCATCTTCGGCGTGCTGCCCGGCGTCCATGCCGACCAGGCGAGCTTCGGCAACCTGACCGGCCACGGCGGCTTCCTGCCGCACGGCCCCGGCGCCATCCTCACCGGCGTGCTGCTCGTCGTCTTCTCCTTCATGGGCAGCGAGATCGCGACCCTGGCCGCCGGCGAGTCCGAGGACCCGCAGCGCGCGGTCACCAAGTCGACCAACAGCATCATCTGGCGTATCGGCGTCTTCTACCTCGGCTCGATCCTCGTCGTGGTCTCCCTGCTCCCCTGGGACTCCAAGGCGATCACCGACAAGGGCTCCTACGTCGCCGCCCTGGACTCCCTCGGCATCGCGCACGCCGGTCAGATCATGAACTTCATCGTGCTGACCTCGGTGCTGTCCTGCCTGAACTCCGGCCTCTACACCGCCTCCCGCATGGCGTTCTCGCTCGGCGAGCGCGGTGACGCCCCGAAGGCGTTCGCGCGGACCAACAGCCGCGGTGTGCCGATGGCCGCGATCGTGGTGTCGGTCGTCTTCGGCTTCGTCGCGGTGTTCTTCAACTACAAGTTCCCGGACTCCGTCTTCCTCTTCCTCGTCAACTCCTCCGGTGCGGTCGCCCTGTTCGTGTGGCTGGTGATCTGCTTCTCGCAGCTGCGCATGCGCAGGATCATCCAGCGCGAGGCGCCGGAGAAGCTCGTCGTGAAGATGTGGCTGTACCCGTACCTGACCTGGGCCACGGCCGCGCTCATCGTCTTCGTCCTCGGCTACATGCTGACCGACACCGAGGGCGAGAGCAGCGGGCGGACGACGGTGCTGCTGTCACTGCTGGTCGCCGCGGTCGTGATCGTGATCGCCGTCGTCAAGCAGAAGATGACCGGCGACCGGGCGGCGGTCGCGGCACCCGCCGCCGAGTCGGAGAAGGTCTCGGCCGGCTGACCTGGCCTCGCGCAGACCACAGGAGAGGGAGTCCCGCCCCGGGACTCCCTCTCCTTCTTCTTCCTGGAGCACCGTCTTCTGTCTTCTACAGCACCGTGAAGCTCTCCCTGACCCGGTCGTACGTGGTCAGTGCCTGGGGCGCCACCCCCGGCTGGTACCAGGTGCTGACCTGGTACGACGTGCCGTTCGCGTCGAAGCCGAGCAGCCGGGCGTGCCACGGGGTGCCCTTGAGCGTGAAGGTGTACTCCCAGAGGACCGCCGGGTGGCCCCTGAAGGCCGTCCGCTCCAGACGGATCTTGCGGTAGTCCCGCCCCCGACGGGCGTCCCGCTCGTAGGCGCGCCAGGTCTCCATCAGGTCGCCACGGGCCAGGGAGGACTTCCCCACGAGCTCCTGGGTGCCGTCGGGAGCGGTGTAGTGCACCTCGGCGCCCGTCTTCACGTCCCGACGCCACCCCTGCGGCGGTGCCCACGCGAACCCGCCCGCCTCCCGGTGCGCACCCGGGGGCAGGCTCCGCGGCCGGGACGTCCCCTCGACGGTGGGGGGCGGGGTGGTCACGGCGGCGGGCGACGACGGCGGCGAGGGAGGGGCGCCGCCCGGGGTGTCGTGGCGCGCTCCGCCGTCCGTCGTGGCGAGGACCACCCCGAGGACCGTGCCGGCGACCGCCACGCCCGCGGCGGCGACGACGGTGGTACGGCGCCCGCCGCGTGAGGGGGCCGCCGGGTCGAGGGACGTCCCGGCGGTCGGCGCCGGGGGCGCGGGTGGGGGTGCCGGGGCGGGTGCCGGTGGGGGTACCAGTGGGGGTGAGGGTGCCGGCGGGGGTGCGGGTGCCGGTCCGGGTGCGACGGTGGTGGAGGCCACCGCTTCCAGTGCCGTCTCCAGGTCGGTCAGGGTCGGCCGCAGGGCCGGGTCCTTGCTGAGCAGGGCGGTCAGGACCGGCCGCAACGGGCCCGCCCCGGGCGGGAGTCGCGGTGCCTCGTACAGGACCGCGTGCAGGGTCGCGAGCGTGGTGCCGCGGGAGAACGGGGAGCGGTCGCCGAGGGCCGCGCACAGCGTCGCGCCCAGGGACCACAGGTCGGACGGCGGCCCCTGCGGGCGGCCGGAGACGCGCTCGGGTGCCATGTAGTCGGGCGAGCCGACCAACATGCCCACCATGGTGAGCGCCTCGGTGTCCTGGATCGCGGCGATCCCGAAGTCGGTGAGGACGATCCGCCGCCCGCCGTTCCCCACCAGGACGTTGCCCGGCTTGATGTCGCGGTGCAGCACCCCGCGCGCGTGCACCTGGCGCAGCGCGGCCACCAGCCCGAGGCCGATGCGTGCCGCCTCGCGCGGGCCGAGGGGCCCCTCCGCGACCATGATCTGCTCCAGCGAGCGGCCCGCCACGAGCTCCATGACGATCCACAGCCGTTCGCCCTCGTCCACCACGTCGTAGACGCGCACCACGTTGGGGTGGTCGATACGGGCCGTGGCCCTGGCCTCGCGCAGGACGCGTTCCCGGCGGGTGCGGGTGTCCTCCGGGTCCCGGCCGTCTATCCGCATTTCCTTGACCGCGACCTGCCGGTCGAGCATGTCGTCGGCGGCCCGCCACACACGCCCCATTCCCCCCTGACCGATACTTTCGACCAGCCGATAACGCCCCGTCACCAATAGCCCTGGAACACCGCCGTTCATCGAATTCCCCGGCAATTCGCTGCACCCCCCTCGACAACGCACCGAACAGCCCCTGCGGGAACACGATGGTCACACTTGGGGCCGTACCAGCATAGTGCGGAGAAATCTTGTGGTACCTCTTCAAGTACTGCGAATTCAGGCGCAGCCAAGGGGGACGAACATGAGTTCTCGTCATCTGAGTGCCATCGCGACATCGCTGGTCGTGGCATCTTTCTCGGCGGTGGTGATCCTTTCCGCACCGGCCGGGGCGGATGCCCCGGGGACGGGCGGCGGTCAGGGCGGAAAAGTCGTCGACAAGGCACCGGCGGGAGTGCGGGTGACCACCGCACTGCCCAGGAAGATCTCGGTCGACAATCATTCGAAAAAGACGGCGATCACCGCCACGGTGAAGAACGGAGGAACCAAGGACAGCGGGGACATCAGGCTTTTGGTCGTCGGTTTCGGCGGCCTCCGGGTCACCGGTGTGCCGGGTTGCCAGGCGATCGCCGAAAAGGACCTCCCGGCCGGCTCGAACAGTGGTTTCAGCTGCACCGTCGGCCGTCTGGCGCCCGGAAGGACCACGTCGTACGCCGTCGCCGCGACGTACGACCTGACCAAGGAGGGCAAGATCTGCCTGCCCGTGCAGACCGCGGACGGAAAGAAGACCTACTGGCAGCAGGGCCCGGTGCCCTTCGGTGCGGCGAACCCGTCGCCGAACGCCCCGGCCACCCCGCTGCTGCTCGGCACCGACAACGAGCCGGTCGCCCCGGGGGGCGACCAGCTGGCCCGGACGGGGGCCGGGCGGGACGTGCTGCCGCTGGGCGCGGCGGCCGCGGCGCTGGTCGCGGCGGGCGCGGCCGGGCTGTGGTGGTCGCGGGGACGGCCGCGGGACCGACGGCAGGGCTGATCGGGCCTCGGCGAGAGCGTGGCCGGCGCCGAGGCCGAAAGGAGGGACCAGGTCCCGGCCGGCTCCTCGACTCCCGGACATGAAAAAGGCTCGCCGGGCCGAAGTCGCGGTAGGACTTCGGCCCGGCGAGCCTTCTCCAGGGGCGTCGCCGCGTCAGCGCCTGCCGGCGAACTTCCAGGCGGTGGGCAGCGCGCCCATCGCCAGGGCGGCCTTGAGGGCGTCGCCGATCAGGAACGGGGTGAGGCCGGCCGCGACGGCGGCGGAGGCGGACATGCCGGTGGCGGCGGCCAGGTAGGGGACGCCGACGGCGTAGATGACCGCCTCGCCGAGGATCATCGTGCCCGCCATGCGCAGCACGCCGCGGTCGGCTCCGCGGCGGGCCAGGGCCCCGACGACGGTGGAGGCGAGGATCATGCCGAGGACGTAGCCGAAGGAGACCGCCCCCGCTCCCGAGGCGCCTTCCGCGAACCACGGCACGCCGACGACGCCCGCGAGCGCGTACAGGGCCAGGGAGAGGAAGCCGCGGCCGGCACCGAGTGTCGTGCCGACGAGCAGGGCTGCGAAGGTCTGACCGGTCACCGGCACCGGGGAGCCCGGCACGGGCACGGAGATCTGGGCGGCGAGGCCGGTGAGCGCGGCACCGCCGAGCACGAGCGCGACATCGCGCACGCGCGACGCGGGCAGGAGGTCGGCGAGGACTTCGCCGGGGCGAGCGGTGGCGGTGGCGGTGCTCATGGGGACTCCGCGGGTGAGGGACAGGGTGGGACACGGTGACGCTATCCCAGGGCGGTCGAGCCGATCACCGTCAGCGATCGACAAAGGCGGGAACCACGGTTTGGTGGGCTCCGCACAAACGGTGCGCCCTACACGCGAGATGGCGTGATGCCGGTCACGGAGGCAGAGGCGCCCACCTCACATCGGGGGCCGCTGAGGCGACTGTAGGGTTCCGCCAAACCTCCCGCGGGCCCGGTCGTGGCGCGGTGCCGCCCGTCGGACGCTCCCCGCCGCCCCGCCCGGGTTCCGGTCGCCGTACCGGCCCGCCGCGTAGCCGCCCGCTCACCCTTCGTACGTCGCGTGTCCGGATGGTGGGCGGCCGCTTCGTCCGGGCGGAGAGGTTGCCCAGACTGTGGACCGTTTTCGCCCCCCACACCCGTACTGGACGAGTCGCGCCCATGCCCAGCAGCACCACCGTCGAGACGCCACGCGAGGCGGACGACGCCACCCTGTCCCACGGCCTGAAGCAGCGCCATCTGTCGATGATCGCCCTCGGCGGCGTCATCGGCGCCGGCCTGTTCGTCGGCTCCGGCGCGGGAATCGCCGCCGCCGGCCCCTCGATCGTCGTCGCCTACGCCCTCTCCGGGATCCTCGTGATGCTGGTGATGCGGATGCTCGGCGAGATGTCGGCCGCCTACCCCTCGTCGGGGTCCTTCTCCGCGCACGCCGAGCGGGCGCTCGGTCCCTGGGCGGGCTTCACCGCGGGCTGGTCCTTCTGGGTCCTGCTCTGCACGGCCGTCGGGCTGGAGGGGATCGGCGCGGCGAAGATCGTCACCGGCTGGCTGCCGGGCACGCCCGAGTGGGCGTGGGTGGCGCTGTTCATGGTGGTCTTCTGCGCCACGAACCTGGCCGCGGTGAAGAACTTCGGCGAGTTCGAGTTCTGGTTCGCCGCGCTGAAGGTCGGCGCGATCACGCTGTTCCTGGTGCTCGGTGTGCTGGCCGTCGCCGGTGTCCTGCCCGGCACCTCCTCCCCGGGTGCCTCGAACCTCACCGACTTCCTCCCGCACGGCGGCGAGGGCCTGGTCGTCGGGCTGCTCGCCTCGGTGTTCGCCTACGGCGGTCTGGAGACGGTCACCATCGCCGCCGCCGAGTCGGAGAACCCGGTCAAGGGCGTCGCGAGCGCCGTGCGCACCGCGATGTGGCGGATCGCGGTGTTCTACATCGGCTCCATGGCGGTCATCGTCACCCTGGTCCCCTGGGACTCCAAGGAGGTCGTGGCCAAGGGCCCGTACGTCGCCGCGCTCGACCACCTGGGCATCCCGGGTGCCGGCCAGCTGATGAACGTGGTGGTGCTGGTCGCGCTGCTGAGTGCGATGAACGCCAACGTCTACGGCTCCTCCCGCATCGCGTACTCCCTGGTGCGGCGCGGTCAGGGGCCCCGCGCGCTGGCCCGGGTCTCCGGCGGCGCCCCGCGGATCGCCGTCCTGGTGTCCTG
The DNA here is from genome assembly GCF_043081525.1 of Streptomyces sp. NPDC014864. Classification (NCBI taxonomy): domain Bacteria; kingdom Bacillati; phylum Actinomycetota; class Actinomycetes; order Kitasatosporales; family Streptomycetaceae; genus Streptomyces; species Streptomyces sp. NPDC014864. The sequence goes on along the minus strand of NZ_JBIBWT010000006.1, from coordinate 109,090 downwards.
CGTCTTCGGCTTCGCGTGCGTGCTGCTCAGCTACTGGCGGCCGGACGACGTCTTCCCCTGGCTGCTGAACATGATCGGCGCGGTGATCCTGGTGGTGTGGATCTTCATCGCCGTCTCGCAGCTGCGTCTGCGGCGCCGGCTGGAGCGGGAGTCGCCGCAGAAGCTGGTCGTGCGGATGTGGGGCTTCCCGTGGCTGACGTGGGTCGCCCTGGCCGGCATGGCGGCGATCTTCGTCCTGATGGCCCGGCAGCCCGACACGCGGGTGCAGCTCTACTCGACGGGCGTCATGACCCTGGTCCTGGCCGCGATCGGGTACGCCTGGCAGCGTGCCCGCGCCCGGAACTGACCCCCGCCGCCACCCGGAAGGCCCCCACGCGGACACGTGGGGGCCTTCCTGTTCCGGTATGCCGGATTCCGGGTCATCGTGGGGGTATGCCGAGGGAGATGACCTACCACTGCTACACCTGCGGCGCCTCTGAGCCGCACCGGCAGCCGCGGGACGACCGGGAGCGCGCGTTCATCCGCGCGCTGGTGAAGAAGACGTACGTCGAGGACTACTGGATCTGCGTCACTCCCGGCGGGGACTGCCGCAACATCCGGTACGCCTGGGACGACAAGCCCTTCGACCCGCCGGTCAAGATGCCCGAACCGGAGTGAGGCTCACAGGTTGCTGAAGTCCGGCTCCGCCGTGCGGGTTCGCTTGATCTCGTAGAAGCCGGGGATCGAGGCGACCGCGACGGTGCCGTCCCACAGGCGGGCGGCCTCCTCGCCCTTGGGGGCCGGGGTGACGACCGGGCCGAAGAACGCGATCTGCTCGCCGTCGGCGCCGGGCAGGGCGATGACCGGGGTGCCGACCTCCTGGCCCACCTTGTCGATGCCCTCCTTGTGGGAGGCGCGCAGCTCGGCGTCGTACTCGAAGTCCTCCTGGTCCGCGTACTCGATGAGGTCGGCGGGCAGGCCCGCGTCCTGGAGCGCGCCCGCGATCGCCTCGACGGTCGGGCCCTCGCCGCGGTTGTGGAAGCGGGTGCCGAGCGCGGTGTAGAGCGGGCCGAGGACGTCCGCGCCGTGCTTCTGCCAGGCCGCGGTCACCACCCGTACCGGCGCCCACGCCTTGGTGGTCAGCATCTCCCGGTACTTCTCGGGAAGTTCGTCCAGCCTGGGCTCGTTGAGCACCGCGAGGCTCATGACGTGCCAGCGGACCTCGATGTCCCGCACCTTCTCCACTTCCAGCACCCACCGGGACGTCATCCAGGCCCACGGGCACAGCGGGTCGAACCAGAAGTCGACGGGGGTCTTGCCGGACGGGGTCGCGGTCTCGGACATGCTTCTCCTCGGACGGAGCCCGGTGACCGGGCTGCGGACCGTACACGTACTTCAACAGGCAACATCGCCCTCGCGCGTCCCATTCCCTGCTGTCCGGCGACAGGAGCACATGGCAGGATCGGTCCTGTTCCGTCGTGTCCGACATCCGAGACCCAGCTGAGGGAGTACCGCCCGTGCCCGGTGAGAACCTGTCCCGCGACGAGGCCCGGGAGCGGGCCGCCCTGCTCTCGGTCGACGGCTACGAGGTGTCCCTCGACGTGCGCTCCGCGGTGGGCGGGGAGGCCGGGGACGGGGCGCGGACCTTCCGCTCCGTGACCACCGTCCGCTTCCGCTGCGCCGAGCCCGGCGCCACGAGCTTCGCGGACCTTCTCGCACCGAGCGTCACCGCCGTCTCGCTCAACGGCAAGGACCTCGACCCGGGCGAGGTCTTCGACGGCTGCCGCATCCGGCTGGAGGACCTCGCCGCCGAGAACGAGCTGGTCGTCGACGCCCAGTGCGCCTACTCGCGCACCGGCGAGGGCCTGCACCGCTTCGTCGACCCCGAAGACGGCGAGGTGTACCTCTACACCCAGTACGAGCCGGCCGACTCCCGCCGGGTCTTCGCCAACTTCGAGCAGCCCGACCTCAAGGCACCGTTCCGCTTCCAGGTGCGCGCGCCGGAGGACTGGACGGTGTGGAGCAACGGAGCGGGGGAACTGCACGACGGGGTCTGGCGGTTCGCGGAGACCAAGCCGATCTCCACGTACATCACCTGTGTCGTGGCGGGCCCGTACCACCATGTGACCGACTCCTACGAGCGGGTCCTCGAGGACGGCACCCGGCTGGAGATCCCGCTCGGCGCGCTCTGCCGCAAGGGCCTGGCCAAGCACTTCGACGCCGACGACGTCTTCCTGGTCACCAAGCAGGGCCTGGACTTCTTCCACGACCACTTCGACTACCCGTACCCCTTCGGGAAGTACGACCAGGCCTTCGTGCCCGAGTACAACCTCGGCGCCATGGAGAACCCGGGCCTGGTGACCTTCCGGGAGGAGTTCATCTTCCGCGGCAAGGTGACGCGGGCGTCCTACGAGGGCCGGGCGAACGTCGTCCTGCACGAGATGGCGCACATGTGGTTCGGCGACCTGGTCACCATGGAGTGGTGGGACGACCTGTGGCTGAAGGAGTCCTTCGCGGACTTCATGGGCGCGTTCTCGCTGGTCGGCGCGACCCGCTTCACGGACGGCTGGGTCACCTTCGCCAACCGCCGCAAGGCGTGGGCGTACCGGGCCGACCAGCTCCCCTCCACGCACCCGATCACGGCTGACATCCGCGACCTGCAGGACGCCAAGCTCAACTTCGACGGCATCACCTACGCCAAGGGCGCCTCGGTGCTGAAGCAGCTCGTGGCGTACGCCGGCCAGGACGCTTTCCTGGAGGGCGCGCGGCGCTACTTCAAGCGGCACGCGTACGGGAACACCCGGCTGGGCGACCTGCTCGAGGTGCTGGAGGAGACCAGCGGCCGCGACATGGGCGCGTGGGCGCGGGCGTGGCTGCAGACGGCCGGGGTCAACTCGCTGACGCCGCAGGTGCTGCTCGGCCCGGACGGCCGGATCCAGGAGCTGGCGGTGCTCCAGGAGGCCGCCGAGGCGCACCCGGAGCTGCGCCCGCACCGGGTGGCGGTGGGCCTGTACCGGCGCGGCGACGGCGGCGCCCTCGAGCGGTACGCGCGCGCCGAGGTGGACGTCGAGGGTCCGCGCACGGTCGTGGCGGAGCTGGCCGGCGCGGACGCGCCCGAGCTGGTCCTGGTCAACGACGACGACCTGACGTACTGCAAGATCCGCTTCGACGACACCTCGCTGGCCACGTTGCGCGAGCACCTCGGCGAGCTGACCGACCCCCTGGCCCGCGCGCTGTGCTGGTCGGCGCTGTGGAACCTGACCCGGGACGCGCTGCTGCCGGCGCGGGACTTCGTCGGCCTGGTGCTGCGGTTCGCGGGGCGCGAGTCCGACATCGGCGTGCTGCAGATGCTGCACGCGTGGACGGACTCCGCGCTCGTCCACTACGCGGCGCCCGCCTGGCGGGAGACGGGCGGGGCGCTCGTGGCCGAGGGCGCGCTGCGCGAGCTGAGGCAGGCCGAGCCGGGCAGCGAGCACCAGCTCGCCTGGGCCCGTTTCTTCGCGAAGGTGGCCCACGCCCCGCAGGACCTGGACCTGCTGTCGGACCTGCTGTCCGGCACGGCCGGCATCGACGGTCTCGACGTCGACCAGGAGCTGCGCTGGGCGTTCCTGGAGCCGCTGGCGGTGCACGGGGTCGCGGACGAGAAGACGCTCGCCGAGGAGCTGGCCCGGGACGACACCGCCTCCGGCAAGCGCCACCAGGTGCGCTGCCTGGCCGCGCGCCCCTCGGCCGCCGTCAAGGCGCAGGCGTGGGCGCAGGTGGTGGAGTCGGACGCACTGTCGAACGCGCTCACCGAGGCGACCATCGCGGGCTTCGCGCGGCCCTCGCAGCGCGAGCTGCTCGCGCCGTACGCGCCGAAGTACTTCGCGGCGATCGAGCGGGTGTGGGCCGAGCGGTCGATCCAGATCGCGATGGACGTGGTGGGCGGCCTGTACCCGTCGTTGCGGGACTCCCGGGAGACGCTGGAGGCGACGGACGCCTGGCTCGCCGCGCACGAGCAGGCCGCCCCCGCCCTGCGCCGCCTGGTACTGGAGGCGCGGGACGACCTGGCGCGGGCGCTGCGCGGACAGGCGTGTGACGAGGCCGCCGCCTCTGGCCAAGGATTCAGTCCTCGGTAACCGTTACGAAGTTCAGGCAGGACATGCCGTAACCCCTGGCCCGCCCCCGAGCGGACCAGGGGTTTTCGGCATCCGAACACCCGTCCTTGAGGACGGGCCTGTCCGGGTTTGCCGACGGGCGTGTAACAGGGGTTAAGGGGGAGACGGGACGCGGGAATTCCCGGGACATGAACCACAACACCCCCCTCTCCTCCCGTCCGCTCCGCCACCTCGCCGACGGCCCACGTCGGGTTCTGACGGCCGCTCAGCTCCGCGCTCACGGCGTCTCGGCGGCCGAGGCCGCCGAGCGGTGCCGCCCGGGCGGCAGCTGGCAGCAGTTCCTCCCCGGCGTCTACCTGCTCCACCCGGGGCCGCCGACGAGCGAGGAGCGCCTGCACGCGGTACTCATGTACGCGGCGCGCGAGTCCGCCCCGCACATCGCCCCCGGGGTGCCGGTCCAGCCGACCGCGGGCGAGCCGCCCCGCCCGGTGTACGCGGAGGCGCTGATCACGGGCCTGGCGGCGCTGACCCTGCACGGTTTCCGCGCCGCGCCACCGCTGCCGTCGCTGGAGCGGATCGACGTGCTGGTGCCCCGGCTGCGTCGGGTGCGCTCGGCCGGCCCGGCGCGGATCGTCCGCACCGGCGCCCTGCCCGCGCCCGAGACCGTCACTGGCCTGCCGGTGGCCCCGGTGCCGCGCGCCCTCGCGGATGCGGTGGCCGAACTGACCGACGGGGAGGCCGTACGGCGGCTGCTGACCGAGGCGGTGCGCGGCGGGCACTGCGAACCCGCAGCGGTGGTACGGGAGTTGACCGAGGCGCGGCTGCTGAGCCGGGCGCACGTGGTGGACGCGGTGAACTCGCTGCTGGCCGAGGGGCGGGCGCTCGCGGAGACCCGCCTGTACCGCATGGTGCGGGAGTACGGCCTGCCGGAGCCGGTGTGGAACGTGGACCTGCGGCTGCCGGGCGGCCCCCACCTGGGCGGCGTGGACGCGTACTGGCCCGAGCGGGCGGTCGCCGTGGAGCTGGACACCCGCGCGCCCCGCCCGGACGACCGGCCGGAGGACGAGCCCGAGGGGTCGGAGTACACCCGCAAGCGGGAGCATCTGGAGCGTCTCGGCATCACGGTCGTGCACATCACCCCGCGCAGGCTGCGCGACACGATGGACCAGCAGGCGACGGTGGTCCGTACGGCGCTGATGGCGGCGGCCGACCGGGACCCCGCCGCGTACGTGGTGGTGCTGCCCCGGTAGGGAGCGGCCGGATCGCCAGGGGGGGAGGGGAGGGGCCACCGCCCGAACGGGGCCCCTCCTCGTGCGCAGGGGCTCCCGCCCCACCGCCGCTCAGCCCTTCTTCAGCACCAGTTCCGTGTTGCGGTCCTCCGGATCGCCCGCCAGCGCCTTGTTGGCGCCCGGCGCGTTGAAGGCCAGCTCGCGGTACAGGGCGGCCAGTCCGGTCTGGCTGAGGTCGGCGAAGTCCGTGCGGTGCGGGGCCGCGGACTCCACCAGCGTGGTGAACAGCGACAGGGTGCCGTCCTTGTTGTCCACCAGCTCCACGACACGGGCGAGTTGCGGATGGTCGACGTGCGAGGCGGTGGAGATCTCCCAGAAGGAGTGTCCGCCGGACGCGGAGTGCGGGGTGACGACGTTCCGGTGGATGTGGCCGTTCACCCAGGCCAGCACGTTGCTGTGGCCGGCCAGCAGGGCGACCACCTCGGCTCCGTTGTGCCGGCGCTCGCCCGGACGGGCCGGGTCGGGGCGGGTGTTCGTCATCGTCTTGCTGGTGTGGTGGCTGAAGACGACCACGTACGCGTCCTTGTTCTCGCCCAGTGTGCGGTCCAGCCACTTCAACTGGGCCGTCCCGACGGACCCTTCGTAATGGCCGCCCGGGTCGGTGGTGTCGAGGCTGATGCCGACGACGTCGTCGGCGATGCGGAAGCTGTAGTACTGGGTGCCCGCGTCGAGGTTGGCGGAGGAGTAGCCGTGGCCGGCCGGGCCGAGACCCGCGTGGGCGGGGTCCAGGTGGGCCTTGAGGTAGTCGGCGGGGGTGTACGGGGCCCGCTTCTCGTCCGGGGTGACCGCGCGCATGTCGCGACTGTGGGACTTGAGCAGGTCGCGGAAGTCCACGCCCCTGGGGTCCGTGCCGTTCTTGACGGCGTCCTGGAGCTTCTTCGCCTGAGCCGGCGGCAGGTTCATGAGCTTCCGGCCGCCGATGGCGTACTCGGTGAGGTAGGAGTCGCCGTGCGCGTAGCAGCCGAGCGGCAGGGCGTCGTGGTTGCCGACCGTGGAGTACCAGGGCAGGTTGAGGCCGGGGCTGCGGACCTCGCGGACCGCGGCGGCCAGGAAGCCGGGCAGGTGCGGGAAGCCGAGCTGCTTGTCGGCGTCACGGGTGTCCGAGTCGGGCTGCCAGTACAGCTTCAGTCCGCTGTTCTGGACGCCCTCGTAGTGGCGCGGGTCGCCGGAGTTGGGCGTGATGCGCCCACCGCTCATGATCTTCATGAACCACTCCAGCTCACAGTGGGCGTTGTTGTCGGTGTTGTCGCCGGTGGTCATCACGAAGTGCAGCGGGGAGCCGGTGACGGGGGCGCCCCGCAGCGCGTTGACCCGCTCGACCAGTGAGACGGCGCCCGGCACGGTGAGCGCCTCGTGCGGACGCCAGGCGTGCGGGTCGGCGGAGCGCAGGTACTCCAGGCGCAGCGGGTGCTGGACGTCCATCAGGTGCAGGTCGGTGAACTGCACGAACGCGGCGAGCGCCGTGCGCCGGGCGGCGCGGCCCGACTTGGGCGCGGCCAGCTCGCGGCGCACCACGCGCTGCCATCCGGGTCCGTCCCCGAGCCGGCGGTAGCCGGACGCGGTGCGGGGGGCGGCGACGCCCGCGACGGTGGTGCCCTTGGTGTACGGCGCGAGAGGCGCCGCCGGGGCCTTGCGCGAGGACGCCACCGGCGCCTGGCCGGAGCCCTCGGCGCCGGCGCGGTGGCCGGTGGCGGCCTGGCTGTCGGTGGCCCGCAGGGCGTGCGCGACGCCCGCGGAGAGGGACACCGCTCCCGCGGCGGCGAGGACGGAGCGCCGGTGGACCCCCGGCACGGAGGCGGTGACAGAGCGTGTGCGCGACATGGCGCGGTCTCCCCGGGTGCGAACGCGTCGGCAGTGGTCACGGGCGCTCGCTGCCGCGAACTTCCCGCTCGCATTCGATGCTTCGCACCGGGAGTGGCCTGTGCGTGAACGTGACGGCAACGCGCGGCGCCGATCACGGTACGTGGATCTCGGCCCACCACGCGCGTCCGCGAGCGCTCTCCGGGCGGCCCGGAACCGGTCACGCGGTGTTCATCTTCCGGGGTACCGGAGAGCTGCCGGGTCCTGTCGTCAAACTCGCACGGCAGGCGGGAGTTCGACACCACGACCTAGGGGCGTGGCGCGCGTCCCGCGGGCGGCCGCTCGCGCCACAGCACGAGCGCGGTGTCGACCAGGGCGATCCGGTGCAGGGCGGGCACCTGGTCCAGCGGGTGCCAGGCCGCCATGTCGGTCGTGCCGCCGACCTCGTGGCGCAGTTCGCCGCCGGTGATCCGGCCCTCGTACAGGAGCCGTACGGCGTGGCGGTCGACGGTGCGGCCGAGACGGCGCGGGACGCGGCGGCGGAGGGAGTCCACGCCGAGCAGGCCGGCGATCTCGATGCGGTAGCCGGTCTCCTCCCCCACCTCCCGCAGCACGGTGTCGTGGGGGTCCTCGCCGTGTTCCGCCCCGCCGCCCGGCAGGGTCCACTCCGGTACGCCGTCGTCGTCCCGGCCGCGGGCCAGCAGGAGGTGCCCGCCACGGACGCACACGGCGTAGGCCGCCACCCTCAACTTCTGTCGCACACCGCGACATTACGGCCTGTCCGGCGGACCGTGCGGCGGACGCGGACGATCCGCCGGACAGGCCACGTCCCGCCGGGTCCGCGGTGCGCGCGGCGACAGCACCCGGACGAAGCCGGGGTTGCCGCCCGCGGCTGCATCCGGCCGCCGGCGACCGCGCCCGGCCGGAGGCCCCGGTCGAACGGGGCACCATCGGGAGACACGTCACCCTTTGCACGGCTATCTCCCCTGTGGCGCATGGCGGAAGTACGCCATGAGTCCATCCCGCCAGAGTCAACTCTCCCCAAACAACTTTCCCTTGGGTAAAGCTGAGCGATCGTCCGGCTCCGAATTCCGGACTGGGGCGATCGACTCGATCGCCGCTCGCCTGGTTCCTTTACCTCCAAGGGATGCCGATGACCTCCGATCCCCAGCGCGCTCCGCTCACGGGCGCCAGACGCCTGGCCCGCATCGCCGTGGCCGCAGGCGTGGTGGCCGCGCTCTCCGCGGCCGGGCCCGTACCCCTGGCCACCGCCCAGGACAGTCCCTCCCCGGCCGACCCGGCCGTCAAGTCGGCGAGCGCCAAGCTCGGTTCGGACGACGCCGACCTGCTCGCCGAGGCCAAGGCCGACGGCGCCAAGAACGTCACCATGATGGTCGCGACGGCGCCCGGGCAGACCGAGCAGGTCGCCCGGCAGCTCGAGGCGGTCGACGGCGGCTCCGTCGGCCGCGCCTACGACAAGCTCGGCTACGTCCGCGCCACCGTGCCCACGGCCGAGGCGGACGCGGCCATCGCCGCCGCCGAGAAGCTGTCCTCCGTGCACGCCATCGACCTGCGGCAGGAGATCGCGCTCGACGACCCGCCGCCGAGCGCCGAAACCGCCAAGGGGGCCCAGGGCACCGCGGCGGCCACCTACTCCGGGCCCGGCAAGGACACCCCGGCCGCGAACCCGTACAACCCCTCCTTCGAGACCGGCGCCGTCGACTTCGTACGGCAGAACCCGAAGGCGGACGGCCGGGGCGTGACCATCGGCATCCTCGACTCCGGCGTGGACCTCGGCCACCCGGCGCTGCAGAAGACCACCACCGGCGAGCGGAAGATCGTCGACTGGGTGACGGCGACGGACCCCATTGTCGACGGCGACGCCACCTGGCGCCCGATGGTGACCTCCGTCTCCGGGCCCAGCTTCACCTACGGCAACCAGACCTGGACCGCCCCGGCCGGTTCCTACCAGGTCAGCACCTTCAGGGAGTCCGTCACCGCGGGCGGCGACGCCAAGGGCGACGCGAACCGCGACGGCGACACCACCGACTCCTGGGGCGTCCTGTACGACGCGGCCGCCGGCACGGTCCGCGTCGACCTGAACAACAACAGCGACTTCACCGACGACGAGCCGATGAAGCCGTACAAGGACGGCTTCCAGATCGGCTGGTTCGGCACCGACGACCCGAAGACGGACGTCGTCGAGCGCCAGCCGTTCGTGGTGCAGATCCGCAAGGACGTCTCGATGGACCCCTACGGCGGGTCCTGGGTCGGCAAGAAGGCCGACTTCGTCAACATCGGCGTCATCGAGTCCGAGCACGGCACCCACGTCGCCGGCATCACCGCCGCCAACGGCCTGTTCGGCGGGAAGATGAACGGCGCCGCACCCGGCGCGAAGCTCGTCTCCTCGCGCGCCTGCACCTGGAGCGGCGGCTGCACCAACGTCGCGCTCACCGAGGGCATGATCGACCTCGTCGTCAACCGCGGCGTCGACATCGTCAACATGTCGATCGGCGGCCTGCCCGCGCTCAACGACGGAAACAACGCGCGCGCCGAGCTCTACACGCGGCTCATCGACACCTACGGCGTGCAGCTGGTGATCTCCGCGGGCAACTCCGGCCCCGGCGCCAACACCATCGGCGACCCCGGCCTCGCCGACAAGGTGATCTCGGTCGGCGCGGGCATCTCCAAGGAGACCTGGGCCGCCAACTACGGCTCGGCGGTGAAGAAGCCGTACGCGATGATGCCGTTCTCCTCGCGCGGCCCGCGTGAGGACGGCGGCTTCACGCCGACCCTCGTCGCCCCCGGCGCCGCGATCAACACCACCCAGACCTGGCTGCCCGGTTCCCCGGTCGCCGAGGCGGGCTACTCGCTGCCGGCCGGCTACTCCATGCTCCAGGGCACCTCGATGGCGTCCCCGCAGGCCACCGGCGCCTCCGCGCTGCTGCTGAGCGCGGCGAAGCAGAAGGGCATCGAGCTCAAGCCCGCGGATCTGCGCACGGCGGTGACCTCGACCGCCCACCACATCAAGGGCGTTCAGGCCTACGAGGAGGGCGCGGGCCGCATCGACGTCGTCGACGCCTGGGACGCGATCCGCTTCGACGCGACCGCCCACGACTACACCGTCAAGGCCCCGGTCGACACCGCGCTGGACCAGTTCCTGAAGACGCCGGGCTTCGGCACCGGTCTGTACGACCGCGAGGGCGGTCTCAAGGCCGGCGAGAAGAAGACGTACGACGTCACCGTCACCCGCACCTCCGGCCCGGACCGCGGGGTCTGGCACACGCTGCAGTTCGCGAACAACGCCGGTGACACGTTCCGGATCGTCGGCTCGCCGCTGGTGAAGCTGCCGCTGAACCAGCCGGTGACCGTGCGGGTCCAGGCCGCTCCGGGTTCCGCGGGCGTCAAGAGCGCGATCCTCGAGGTCGACGACCCGTTCACCGAGGGCGTAGACAAGCAGATCCTCACCACCGTCGTGGTCGCGTCGCCGGTCGCCTACACCTGGTCCACGTCGGGTTCGGTGCAGCGCAACAGCACGCGGTCGTACTTCCTGACCGTGCCCGAGGGCGCGAAGTCGCTGGAGGTCGCGATCGGCGGGCTGGCGGACAAGAGCCAGACCCGGTTCATCGCCATCCACCCGTACGGCACTCCGGTCGACAACACCTCCACGCCGTACTGCTACAACAACTACCTCGACGGCAACGGCTGCAAGCCCGACGTGCGCTCCTACGCCGACCCGCAGCCGGGCGTCTGGGAGGTCGAGGTCGAGTCGCGCCGCACCTCGCCGCTGCTGGACAACACCTACAAGCTGGACGTCTCCGTCCTCGGCGCGGTCTTCGACCCGGAGACCGTGACCGTGCCCGAGGCGAAGGTCGGCACCCCCGCCACCGCCTCCTGGAAGGTCACCAACAGGTTCGCGCCCCTCGACGGCAAGCTGGTCGGCGGCCCGCTCGGCTCGTCCAAGACGGCCCGGCCCACCATCAAGAACGCCGAGAAGCAGACCACGACCGTGGTCGTCCCCGAGGGCGCCCAGTCGCTGGACGTCGCCATCGGCAACGTCAGCGACACGGCCGCCGACCTGGACCTGACGGTCTACGACGCGAGCGGCAAGAAGGTCGCGCAGTCCGCGGACGGCGACTCGGAGGAGGCGGTGTCCATCGCCGAGCCGGCCGCCGGCACCTACACCGTCGAGGTCGTCGGCTACTCGGTACCGTCCGGCTCGACGGCGTACGACTACCGGGACGTGTTCTTCTCCTCCGCGCTCGGCAACGTCACGGTGGACGGCTCGGCGCCGGTGAAGCTGGGCACGGGCGACTCGGCCACGGTGACCGGGCAGGTCACGGCCGCGGCCGCGGCCCCCGAGGGACGTGAGTTCTTCGGGCGGGTGCAGCTGGTCGACGCGCGCGGCACGGTCGCGGGCCTGGGCAACGTGAAGATCGAGAAGGTCACGCAGTAGGGCGATACACCCACAGGAGGGCGGGCGTCCGGCACGGACGCCCGCCCTCGGCCGTGTCCGGGGCGACGCGGGCGCGGGCGTCGCGCCGGACCCGCCCCCCGGGGCCGGTTGCGGGCGCGGCGACCGCGCCCTTCCCTGCCGGACGGATGCCACCGCCGGACCCGACGCCCGGCCGTGCCCGGGGCGGCCAGGTGCGGGACCCGCCCGGCCTGTGGCCGGGGGCGGTGCCGCCCTCCAGGCCGGTGTTCAGTCGCAGGGAAGGGCTGCCGACTCGGGCAACGCGCGCTCGACGGCGGCCCGTTCGCGGGTGACGTCCCGCTCGCCGACGGCCCAGAGGTCGGGCGAGCCGGCGCGCCCCGGGATGCCGATCAGGACGTGGTCGCCGCGGCGGAAGGCGCCGGGGCCGTCGACCGGGAACGTGACCTCGGCCCTCGCCCTCGCGGGCTTGTAGGAGCGGGTCACGCGCAGGGTGACCCGCTCCCTGCCGGTGTCCGCGATCGGCCGGACGCCGGTGACGTCGCCCTCGACGACCAGGCGGGCGCAGGCGAGGTAGCCGGGCGCGGCGAAGGAGAGGCCGGGACCCCGCCCGGCGCCCGCCTCGCCGTCACCCTTCGCCCCTGCGTCACCGCCCGCTTTCTCGTCCCCGCTCGCCCTGTCCGCACTGCTCGCCTTGTCGTTGCCGCCGCCCGGCGCCGCGAGCCACCCCGGCCCGAGCACACCGGACCCGACGGCGGCCACGGCGACCACGGCGGCCGCGCCGACGGCCCCGAGCACGAACGCCCGTACGCCCTGCCGCCCCCGGGACCGCTGCCCGGCCTGCGGGGCGGGGCTCCCCGACGGGCGCCCGCCGGCCGGACGGGTCCGCTGCCTCCTGTCCGCCGGACGGCCCTCCTGCCACCCCTCACCTGCCCGGTCGGGCCGTGACTCGGGCGGCTCGGGCGGCTGCGCCAGCGCGTCTCCGGCGATGTGCAGATGTCGGCGGATCAGGTCCAGGTCCGCACGGGACTCCCGGTAGGCGGCCATGAAGGCGGGGTCCGCGCGGGCCCCGGGCGGCAGCGGCTCGTCCGCGAGCGCGGCCAGCAGCGGGTCGACGCCGTCGTGGCGCCCGTCTGCGGCGGTCATGTCACACCACCTCGTTCTCGTGCAGCCGGTCGCGCAGCGCCCGGACCGCCGCGTGCAGCCTGCTCTTGACCGTGCCCTCGGGAAGGCCGAGTTGCTCGGCGATCGAACGGACCGGCAGGTCGGCGTAGAAGCGCAGCACCAGGACCTGCCGCTGGGCGTCCGGCAGCTCGTCCAGGCCCTGGACGACGGCGAGGGAGAGCAGCCGGGCCTCCTCGCCCGCGGCGTGCTCGGCCGGCCGCAGCGCCGCCAGGCGCTCCCCGAGCCGCTCCTGCCGCCGCTTGGCCCGGTGCCAGTCCATCGCCAGACGGGAGGCGACCACCGCGGCCCACGCCGAGACGTCCCGCGGCGCCTCCTGCCCGCTCGCGGCGCGCTCCAACAGCCGCAGGCGGACCTGCTGCACCCCGTCCGACAGGTCCGCCTGCGGTACCCCGCCGAGCGCGAGCACCGCCCGCACCCGCCGCTCCTGGGCCGCGTCCAGCGGATCGTCCGCGCCCCGGTCCGTCCCGCGCCCGCGGCGCGCCCTTCCGCGCAGCACAAGCCACCCCCTCACCGTGTCCCCTCTACGACGCCGCAGCCGCCCGGAACGTTCGGTCCACTGCCCCGGGACTCCACGCCACGGGGCAGAGGCGTACGTCACATCGCCGTATGCGCCGGGCCGGACCGGGCAGGGGCGGGGCAGCACAGCTTGCGGCCCGCGGGCCCCGCAGGGCGAATTCCTGCAGCTCAACGCGGGTGCGGCCCGAAGGACCGCAGCCGTGGGGCGATGCCGCTCGTCCCACTCCTCGGGCACGCCGCGCAAAGAACTGGACACGTGGGTCGGGGTCGGCCGCATGATGGAAAGGCTCGGCCGAGCGCACACGCACGCACAGCACACGTACGTAGGGAGTCATGGTGAGGGTCGGAATCGTCGGAGCCACCGGTCAGGTCGGCACGGTCATGCGCAGAATCCTCACGGAACGCGACTTCCCGGTCACCGAGCTGCGTCTGTTCGCCTCGGCCCGCTCGGCGGGGACGGTCCTCGACGGCGTGACGGTGGAGGACGCGTCGACGGCGGACTACACCGGTCTGGACATCGTGCTGTTCTCCGCGGGCGGCGCGACCTCCAAGGCGCTGGCCGAGAAGGTCGCCTCGCAGGGCGCCGTGGTGATCGACAACTCCTCGGCCTGGCGCCGGGACCCCGACGTGCCGCTGGTCGTGTCCGAAGTGAACCCGCACGCGGCGGTGAACCGGCCCAAGGGCATCATCGCCAACCCGAACTGCACGACGATGGCCGCGATGCCGGTGCTGAAGCCGCTGCACGAGGAGGCCGGCCTGCAGGCGCTGGTCGTCGCCACCTACCAGGCGGTGTCCGGTTCGGGCCTCGCGGGCGTGGCGGAGCTGCACGGCCAGGCGCAGAAGGTGATCGCCGACGCCGACAAGCTCACCCACGACGGCGCGGCGGTGGACTTCCCCGAACCGGCCGTCTACCAGCGCCCGATCGCCTTCAACGTGGTCCCCCTGGCCGGCAACCTGGTCGACGACGGCCTGAACGAGACCGACGAGGAGCAGAAGCTCCGCAACGAGTCCCGCAAGATCCTGGAGATCCCCGAGCTGAAGGTCTCCGGCACCTGCGTGCGCGTCCCCGTCTTCTCCGGCCACTCCCTCCAGGTCAACGCCCGTTTCGCCCGGCCGCTGTCGCCGGAGCGTGCGACCGAGCTGCTGTCCGGCGCCCCGGGCGTGGCCCTCTCCGACATTCCCACCCCGCTCCAGGCGGCCGGCAAGGACTCGTCGTACGTGGGCCGCATCCGCCGCGACGAGACCGTGGACAACGGCCTGGCCCTGTTCCTCTCCAACGACAACCTCCGCAAGGGTGCGGCCCTGAACGCCGTCCAGATCGCGGAGCTGGTGGCGGCGGAGCTGCGCGACTAGGCCCTCTCTTTCGGATCTTGCCGGGCTCGCGGCGCCCGGCACGCACCAGACGCCGCCCGGACACCTCGGAAGGCACCGTCGCGCGGAGCCGGCCTGATCCGAAAGAGAGACTCTGGCTCCCTCCGCCCCGCAGGGCGGGCAGCCGTACCCGACGGCCCGGACGTGGACGAGCGCCACGGACGGGCCGTCGAACGCGTTCGGCCGCGCCGCGGCCTCGGGGATCGCCCAGGAGGCGCCCGCCGGAGATGTGACGTGGAAGGATGACCACACCCACACATCACGAGGAGATGACCGCGTGCCTGGCACAAACCTGACTCGCGAAGAGGCGCAGCAGAGGGCGCAGCTGCTCACCGTTGACTCGTACGAGATCGATCTCGACCTCTCCGGAGCACAGGAGGGCGGCACCTACCGGTCCGTGACCACGGTCCGCTTCGACACCGCCCAGGACGGCGCCGAGTCCTTCATCGACCTGGTGGCCCCGGCCGTCCACGAAATCACCCTCAACGGTGACCCGCTCGACCCCGCCGAGGTCTTCAAGGACTCGCGGATCGCGCTGCCGGGCCTGCTCCAGGGCCGCAACATCCTGCGGATCGCGGCCGACTGCGCGTACACCAACACCGGCGAGGGCCTGCACCGTTTCGTCGACCCGGTCGACGACCAGGCCTACCTCTACACCCAGTTCGAGGTGCCGGACGCCCGCCGCGTCTTCGCCTCCTTCGAGCAGCCGGACCTGAAGGCCACCTTCCAGTTCACCGTGCGGGCGCCCGAGGGCTGGACCGTCGTGTCCAACTCGCCCACCCCCGAACCCCAGGAGAACGTCTGGGTCTTCGAGCCGACGCCGCGCATCTCGACGTACATCACGGCCCTGATCGTCGGCCCCTACCACTCGGTGCACAGCGTGTACGAGAAGGACGGGCAGAGCGTGCCGCTCGGCATCTACTGCCGGCCCTCCCTCGCCGAGTACCTCGACTCCGACGCGATCTTCGAGGTGACCCGGCAGGGCTTCGAGTGGTTCCAGGAGAAGTTCGACTACGCCTACCCGTTCGGGAAGTACGACCAGCTCTTCGTCCCCGAGTTCAACGCGGGCGCGATGGAGAACGCCGGTGCGGTGACCATCCGCGACCAGTACGTCTTCCGCTCCAAGGTGACCGACGCGGCCTACGAGATGCGCGCCGAGACCATCCTGCACGAGCTGGCGCACATGTGGTTCGGCGACCTGGTCACCATGGAGTGGTGGAACGACCTGTGGCTGAACGAGTCGTTCGCCACCTACACCTCGATCGCCTGCCAGGCGTACGCGCCGGACTCCCGCTGGCCGCACGCGTGGACCACCTTCGCGAACTCGATGAAGACGTGGGCCTACCGTCAGGACCAGCTGCCCTCCACCCACCCGATCATGGCGGAGATCAGCGACCTGGACGACGTGCTCGTCAACTTCGACGGCATCACCTACGCCAAGGGCGCCTCCGTCCTCAAGCAGCTCGTCGCCTACGTCGGCATGGACGAGTTCTTCCGGGGCGTGCAGGCGTACTTCAAGCGCCACGCGTTCGGCAACACGCGCCTGTCCGACCTGCTGGGCGCCCTGGAGGAGACCTCCGGCCGGGACCTGAAGACCTGGTCGAAGAAGTGGCTGGAGACGGCGGGCATCAACGTCCTCCGCCCGGAGATCGAGACGGACGCCGACGGGGTCATCACCTCCTTCGCCGTCCGCCAGGAGGCCCCGGCGCTCCCGGCCGGCGCGAAGGGCGAGCCCACCCTGCGCCCGCACCGCATCGCCGTCGGCTGCTACGAGCGGGACGAGGCGAGCGGCAAGCTGGTGCGCGTCGAGCGCGTGGAACTGGACGTCGACGGCGAGCTGACCGCCGTACCGCAGCTGGCCGGCCGGCGCCGCCCGGACGTGGTCCTGCTCAACGACGACGACCTGTCGTACGCGAAGGTCCGCCTGGACGAGCGGTCGCTCGCCTTCGTCACCGAGCACCTGGGCGACTTCGCCGACTCGCTGCCGCGCGCCCTGTGCTGGGCCTCGGCCTGGGACATGACCCGCGACGGCGAGCTCGCCACCCGCGACTACCTGTCCCTGGTGCTGTCCGGCATCGGCAAGGAGTCCGACATCGGTGTCGTGCAGTCGCTGCACCGCCAGGTGAAGCTGGCGATCGACCTGTACGCCGACCCGGCCGCCCGCGAGACCCTGCTCACCCGCTGGACCGACGCCACCCTGGCCCATCTGCGCGCCGCCGAGGCGGGCAGCGACCACCAGCTCGCCTGGGCGCGCGCCTTCGCGGGGACGGCCCGGACGCCGGAGCAGCTCGATCTGCTGGACGCCCTGCTGGACGGCTCGCAGACGGTGGAGGGCCTGGTCGTCGACACGGAGCTGCGCTGGGCGTTCGTGGAGCGGCTCGCGGCCGTGGGCCGCTTCGACGAGGCGGAGATCGCGAGCGAGTACGAGCGTGACCGGACGGCCGCCGGCGAGCGGCACGCGGCCACTGCCCGGGCCGCCCGGCCGACCCCGGAGGCCAAGGCGGAGGCGTGGGCGTCGGTCGTCGAGTCCGACAAGCTGCCGAACGCCGTGCAGGAGGCCGTCATCGGGGGCTTCGTCCAGACCGACCAGCGCGAACTGCTGGCGCCGTACACGGACACCTACTTCGAGGCGGTCAAGGGCATCTGGGACTCGCGCTCCCACGAGATGGCCCAGCAGATCGCCGTCGGCCTGTACCCGGCGATCCAGGTGTCCGAGGACACCCTGCGCCGGACGGACGCGTGGCTGGCCTCCGCCGAGCCGAGCGCGGCCCTGCGCCGGCTGGTCTCGGAGTCCCGCGCGGGCGTCGAACGGGCTCTGAAGGCCCAGGCGGCGGACGCGGCGGCGGCCGGATCGTAACCACCTCGGATGTACGTGCGTGAGGGGCACCCGGCGATCCGCCGGGTGCCCCTTCGCCGTCGGCGCGGGGCCGGGGCGGGGTGGCGGTGGCCGCCGGCGGCCCGGCCGTCCAGCGTGGTTGACGCGGGCGGCGTGGTTGACGCGGGCGGCGCGGGTGACGCGGGCGGCCCGGGCGGCGCGGACGGCCCGGGTGACGCGGACGGCCCGGGTGGTGCTCCCTCGGTCAGGAGGGCGACGGCGCGATCAGCGGACCGCCCGTGGTCAGTCGCCGCCACGCGAGCGCGAGCGGCCCCACGACTGCCCCGGGCGCTGCCCCGACCGGCGTGTCTGCCGGGACGGTTGCTGGACCGAGGCGCAGGGTGCGCGGGCTCGGCCGCGCCGGGCCTCTGTGCCAGGTGGGTCGATCAGCCCACGTGTGCGGCGAGCGCGGACTCGATCGCGGCGGGCTCGGCGCTGTCGGCGGCCCAGGCCACGTGTCCGTCGGGGCGCACCAGCACGGCCGTACGGCGGTCGCTCGCCCAGCGGGCGGCGGTGAGCCGGGCGGCGCGGTCGGGGCCGACGTCGTGGGGGCGGGGGGCGATCAGCACGAAGCGGCCGCCGCGCAGCGCCTCGTAGAGGCGGCCGCCGCCCGCGAGGGCCACGTCCGGGACACGGGTGCCCACGAGAGGGTGGGAGCCGCGCGGAGCGGCGTAGCGATAGCCGATGCCGGTGATCCGACCGGCCGCCCTGCGGCGGGCGGGGCCGACCCTGTCGAGGACGGTGACGAGCGCGGCCCGCAGGGCGAGGGTCCAGGGGCGGTGCGCCATGGCGAGGCGGATGATGCCGCCACTGCTGCGGAGCACGGACCGGCCGACGGGGTGGCGTTCGGCCTGGTAGGTGTCGAGGAGGGCCTCGGGAGCGTGGCCGGACACGACCTGGGCGAGCTTCCAGCCGAGGTTGGCCGCGTCCTGCAGGCCCGTGTTCATGCCCTGACCGCCGGCCGGGGTGTGGACGTGGGCGGCGTCGCCGGCGAGGAAGACCCGGCCGACCCGGTAGGCGGGCGCCTGCCGCTCGTCGCTGTGGAAGCGGGACATCCAGCGGGCGTCGTGCATCCCGTAGTCACGGCCGAGGGCGAGCCGGGTGATCTCCCTGACCTCGTCGAGGTCCAGGGGCTCACGGTCGGAGACCTCGTGGCCGCGCCGCCAGCCGATGACGCGGTAGTAGCCGTCCCCGAAGGGCGCCAGGAAGGCGAAGGCATCCCGGACGGCGCTGACGGTGAGCAGCGTGCCGGGCCGCTCGGTGAGCCGCACGTCCGCGAGCACGACGGACCGGATCACCGACCGCCCCGGGAACGGCACCCCGATCGCCTCCCGCACCTCGCTGCGCATCCCGTCGGCGCCGACGACGTACACGCCCCGCAGCGACTCCGGCCGCCCGCCGGGCCCGCGGACCTCGACGGTCACGCCGTCGCCGTCCTGGGCCAGTCCGGTCACCTCGGTCTCGTAGCGGAAGTCCACGCCGGCCTCGACCGCGCGCCGCTCCAGCACCTTCTCCACCTCGTACTGCGGAAGCACGAGCACATGGCGGAACCGGGAGGGCAGGTCGGTGAGGTCGACGCCCAGCCGCCCGAAGAGCTGGAGCCGGTCGAGGGGACGGCCCACGGCCTCCAGGCCGTCGGCGACGCCCCGCGCGTCGAGCTGCTCCAGGGCGCGGGCGTGCAGGACGAAGGCGCGCGAGAGGTTGCTGATCCGGTGCGGCCGCTTCTCGACGAGGGTGACGGGGACGCCGGCTGTGGCGAGGTCGCCGGCGAGAAGGAGGCCGGTGGGGCCTGCGCCGACGACGATCACCGGGGCTGCGATGGGGGCGGGGCCTGGGGTGGGGGCGGAAGCGTTGGTGTCGGTGGTTCCCGTGGTGCCAGTGGTGCCGGTCATGTGGGCCCTCCTGGGCTGCCAGCGGTCGTTGGCCAACAAACGTTGGTCAACGCTTGTTGGTAAGAGTAGGGGTCGCGGAACAAGCCTGTCAACGCTTGTTGGCCAACAGCTGTTGACGCACGCCTACGCTTGTTGGCCTACCTACGTTGGCCTACGGTTGTTGACATGGTCGACGCCAGCCAGGGCCCACCGCCCCCACCGCCCTCCCCCGCACGCCGCTCCGACGCCACCCGCGGTGCCATCCTCGACGCGGCGCGCCGGCGCTTCGCCGCCGACGGGTACGAACGGGCCACCATCCGGGCCATCGCCAAGGACGCGCGCATCGATCCGTCGATGGTCATGCGCTACTTCGGCAACAAGGAGAGTCTTTTCGCCGCGGCCGTCACCCTCGATCTGCGGCTGCCCGACCTGACCGCGCTGCCGCGCGGCGAGATCGGGCGGGCGCTGGTGTCGCACTTCCTCTCGCTGTGGGAGGGGAACGGCGAGCTGACCGCGATCCTGCGGGTCGGTGTCACCAACCCCGCCGGGGCCGAGCGGATGCAGTCGGTGTTCCGGGAGCAGTTGCTGCCGGTCGCCCAGCAGGTGTGCCCCGACCCCGAGCAGGTGTCCGGGCGGGCCGCGCTGTGCGCCTCACAGCTCCTGGGGCTCGCGCTCACCCGCTACGTCCTGCGCTTCGGGCCGGCCGTGGAGCTGTCCGGTCCGGAGATCGTGGCCTGGCTGGCGCCCACGCTGCAGCGGTACCTGACCGCGCCGAGTCCCTGACCCGCGGCGCCCACGCCGATCCCGGCCCCCGGGGCCGGCCCGCCGAGGCCGGGGCGGGCGCCGGTGGAAACGCCGAGGGCGCCGGCCTCGGCGTCGTACGGCGGTGCGTGCACGTACGTCGGGGTCGGCGCCCTCGGGGCGGGTGTGTGCGGCGGCGCGCCGTTGCGGCAGCGCCGGTGACTCAGAGCCTGGCGTCGGCGCTGCGGCCGGTGTCCTGCCTGTCGCTGGACTTGCTCAGCACCATGACCAGGCCGGCGATGACCACGAACAGCACGATCGGGAGGACGACGTAGAGGCCCAGCGTCTGGATGACGCTCAGGCCCGAGCCGGGGTCGTCGCCGTCGTCGCGGGTCAGCGCGAGCGCGGGGGACGACATGAGCAGCATCATCAGCGTCGTACCGGCGGCCAGGGCGCCGGCGCGCAGGGCGTTCTTCTTGTCCACGGTGCAAAAGTAGCGAACGCCGGAACGGGCCGCGCGCCCGGGGTGCCGTATGGGCCGGAGCGGCACCGGTGCGCGGCGGGGCGCGGGATCGTCATGTGGCCGGGCGCGGGATCGTCATGCATCCGTCATGCGTCAGACGGCGAGGCGCAGGCCCGCGCCGTCCTTCAGCCCTCCCGGCGCTCCCCGGGCACTCCCTCCCGCAGTACGTCCGTCAGCGCGTGCAGCCGGGTGGAGGACGCCAGTTCCTCCAGGGTCACCGGGCGGCCCTCGGCGTCGGCGACCGGCAGGCGCCAGTTCGGGTACTGGTCCCAGGTGCCGGGGAGGTTCTGCGGGCGGCGGTCGCCCACGGTGTCCGGGAGCCAGAGGCCGATCATGCGGGCGGGGGTGCGCAGCAGGAAGCGGTGCACGGCCTGGATCTCGGCCTCCTCCGAGGGTGTGCCGCGGCCGCCGCTCGTGCCGTGCAGCAGCCCCAGCTCCGTCAGCAGCGCCAGCCACTCCCCGGTGTCCGCCGCCGCCTCCGCGCGCTCCTCCTCCAGCGGCCGGGTGAGCAGGCCCAGGCGGTGGCGCAGTTCGACGTGCTCGCCGGTGAGCCGGGCCGCGGTGGACGGCAGGTCGTGGGTGGTGGCGGTGGCCAGGCAGTCGGCGCGCCACCGCTCCGGGGGCAGGGGGCGGCCGTCGCCGTCCCAGTCCCGTTCGAACCACAGTACGGAGGTGCCGAGCACCCCGCGCCGGTCCAGGGTCTCGCGCACCCCGGGCTCCACGGTGCCGAGGTCCTCGCCGATCACCACGGCCCCGGCCCGTGAGGCCTCCAGCACCAGGAGGGCCAGCATGGCCTCGGCGTCGTAGCGGACGTAGGTGCCCTCGGTGGGCGGTCGTCCCTGCGGGACCCACCACAGCCGGAACAGACCCATGACGTGGTCGATGCGCAGCGCTCCGGCGTAGCGGAACAGGGCGCGCAGCAGGCGGCGGAACGGGGCGTGCCCGGACTCGGCCAGCCGGTCGGGGCGCCAGGGGGGCAGGCCCCAGTCCTGGCCGCGGGCGTTGAAGGCGTCCGGCGGGGCGCCGACCGACATGCCGGCCGCGAAGTGGTCCTGCTGGGCCCAGGCGTCGGCGCCCTCGGGGTGCACGCCCACCGCGAGGTCGTGCACGATCCCGATCGGCATGCCCGCCTCACGCGCCGTGCTCTGGGCGGCGGTGAGCTGGGTGTCGGTGAGCCAGGCGAGGCGGGAGTGGAAGTCGACGCGGTCCATCAGGTCGGCGCGGGCGCGGGCGGTCTCCGCGGACCTCGGGTTCCGCAGCCCCTCGGGCCAGCCGTGCCAGTCGGAGCCGTGCACCTCGGCGAGGGCGCACCAGGTGGCGTGGTCCTCCAGGGCCTGGCCCTCCCGCGCGAGGAAGTCGGCGTAGGCGGCGCGGCGGCCGGGGCCGAGCGGGACCCGGCGGACCAGTTCCAGTGCCTGCCGCTTGAGGTCCCACACCGCGTCCCGGTCGATCAGGGCGCCCTTGTCGAGGACGCCGGCGCGCAGCCGTTCGGCCTGCTCCAGCAGGGTCCGTAGCCGTTCGCGGTCCTCGACGTAGGCGAACTCGGGGATGCTCTCGACGCGCAGGTGCACGGGGTCGGGGAAGCGGCGCGAGGAGGGGCGGTACGGGGAGGGGTCGGTCGGCGCGCCGGGCACGGCCGCGTGCAGCGGGTTGACCTGCACGAATCCGGCGCCCAGGGCCCGCCCCGCCCAGGCGCTCAGCTCGGCCAGGTCACCGAGGTCGCCCATGCCCCAGGAGTGCCGGGAGAGGAGGGAGTAGAGCTGGACGAGCAGGCCGTACGAGCGTCCCGACGGCGTGGGCAGCCGGGCCGGGGCGATGACGAGGTGCGTCAGCTGTGTGCGCCCGTCCGGCGCGGTGACGGTCAGCCGGTGCACTCCGTACGGGAGGCCGTCGACGCGGTCGCGGACCTCGCCCTGCTCGGTCTCGACTCGCACTCGGGTGCCGGTGGGCAGCGCGGCGAGGAGGGCCTCGGGCGAGCGCGGGGTCCCGGGCTCACGGCCCGCCCGGGGCGCCTCAGGCGCCTCAGGCGCTATGGCGGCGTCGCCGGCCTCATCAGCACCAAACGCAACCTCGGCATCAAGCTCATCGCCGGCCTCGCGTGCACCCGGCGCATCACCGGCTCCGCGCGCACCGGGCGCGCCCCCGGCGGGCCCCCCACCACCCCCCGCACTCGCCCCGACCCCGCCCCACCACACCACCGTGGGGGGCAGCAGTCGTGCTCCCAGTTCCCGTTCGCGGGCGGTGAGCGCGGCGCGGGCGGCCTCGGGGGTGCCCGCGTCGACGTCGAGGGCGGCCAGGACGGCGACGACCGCGGCGGCGGACGCGGCGACCGTGCGGTCCGGCGAGGGGCTGTAGGAGGTCGCGACGCCGTGCAGGTCGGCGAGGCGGGTCAGATCCGCGTCGGGGGGTTCGGCCGGCCGTAACGACGTCATCTACATCTCCGCGCAGCAGGGGTCCGGTTCGGCGGCGGTCTCGCTGGTCAGGGGGGTGGTCTCGGCGAGCGGCGGTTCGCTGGTCAGCGGCTCGGCGTCGGGCAGCGGCGGTTCACTGGTCAGGGGGGCCTCGGTGGAGGCGCTCTCCGCGCTGTAGACGAGCAGGTAGGGGTCGGCGGCGGAGTCCGCGGTGAGCGGCTCCGCGGCGGGTTTGGACGGGGCCGGGAGCAGAAGGTGCGCCACGGGTAAGCCTCCTTGTCGAAACGACATCAGCGGATTACCGCAGCCCTACCCAGTGCGCGCGATCGCAGACGTACAACGTGAAGACCGTGCCACTGCTCACATTCCACTTTCTTCAGGCTGGGGCAAAAGCGACACAACGGCCACTCTCATTGACACCCCGGCGCCCGGATGGTGGGCTCGAAGCTCTTCGACACCGCCTTGGGGAAGGCCGACGAGGAGGAGGGGGTCCGTGCAGCTTCGGCGCGGGAAGGGGGCGGCCGCCCTCGCGTTCGCTGTCGTCGCCGGCACTCTGGGGGCCGCTCCGGCGGCCGTCGCGGCTCCGCCGGCGCCCGGCACGGAGACCACGAACCCGGAGCAGCCCGCCACGTCCTCCTCCGACGTCGCCGTGTGGCCGCGTCCGCAGTCCCTGCGGGCGGCCGGCGGCACAGTCAGGGTCACCGACCAGGTCGCGCTGGTCGCCGACGCGGCGGCGGACCCGTACGCCCTCGACGCGCTGCGCGCGCTGCTGCGCGGGGCCGGGGCGCGGACGATCACGGAGGTCGGCGCCGGTGAGCCGGTTCCGGCGGGTGCCCTGGTGGTGCGGGCGGAAAGCGAGCGCCCGCACGGCGACCCGCGCCACGCCCTGCCCTCCGGCGGCTACCTCCTCACCGTGGACCGGGGCGTCCCCGACCAGACCGCACCCGGCCAGGCCGCCGCCGGCGGGCCCGTCATCGGTCCCGGCGTCACCACCCCCGGCGCCCCCGGCCGGGGAGACACCGCCGCCCCGGCGACCGTCACCCTCACCGGAGCCGGCGAGGACGGCCTCTTCCACGCCGTGCAGACGCTGCGGCAGCTCGTGCGCCCGGACGGGACGATCCCCCGGGTCACCGTCCGCGACTGGCCCGGCACCGCCGTGCGCGGCACCGCCGAGGGCTTCTACGGCACCCCCTGGACGCAGGAGCAGCGGCTCGGGCAGCTCGACTTCATGGGCCGGACCAAGCAGAACCGGTACCTCTACGCCCCAGGCGACGACCTGTACCGGCAGGAGCGCTGGCGCGAGCCGTATCCGGCCGGGCAGCGCGCGCAATTCCGCGAGCTGGCGGAGCGGGCCCGGCGCAACCACGTCACGCTCGCCTGGGCGGTGGCCCCCGGACAGTCGCTGTGCTTCGCCTCGGACGCCGACGTGCGGGCGCTGACGCGGAAGCTGGACGCGATGTGGGCGCTCGGCTTCCGGGCCTTCCAGCTGCAGTTCCAGAACGTCAGCTACAGCGAGTGGCACTGCGGCGCGGACGCAGGGCGGTTCGGCTCCGGGCCTCGGGCGGCGGCGCGGGCGCAGGCGCGGGTGGCGAACGCGGTCGCCCGCCACCTGGCCGAGCGACACCCCGGCGCGGCTCAGCTCTCCCTGATGCCGACCGAGTACTACGAGGACGGGGCCACGCCCTACCGGACGGCACTGGCCACCGCGCTGGACCAGGAGGTCCAGGTCGCGTGGACGGGCGTGGGCGTAGTGCCCCGGACCATCACCGGACAGGAGCTGGCCGGGGCCCGGGAGGCCTTCGGGCACCCGCTGGTGACCATGGACAACTACCCGGTCAACGACTACGCCGAGGACCGCATCTTCCTCGGCCCCTACACGGGCCGCGAACCGGCCGTCGCCGGCGGCTCGGCGGCGCTGCTGGCCAACGCGATGGAGCAGGCGGAGGCGTCCCGCATCCCGCTGTTCACGGCGGCGGACTACGCCTGGAACCCGCGCGACTACCGCCCCGACGCCTCCTGGCGGGCAGCGATCGCCGATCTGGCGGGGGGCGACGGACGGCGTGCCGAGGCGTTGTCGGCGCTGGCCGGGAACGACGCCTCGTCGGTGCTCGGCGGTACCGAGTCGGCGTATCTGCGCCCGCTGATCGCGGCCCTGTGGCAGGCCCGGACGAGCACGGACCGGGCCGCCGACGACACCGCCGAGCAGCAGCTGCGCGCCGCCTTCGCGGTGCTGCGCGAGATGCCGCGGCGCCTGGCCCCGGACGCCGGGCTGGCGGCGGAGGTCGCCCCGTGGTCGGCGCAGTCGGCGCGCTACGGCGAGGCCGGGACGGTGGCGCTCGACATGCTGCGCGCCCAGCGCGCCGGTGACGCGGCGGCGGCCTGGACGGCGTACCGGTCCCTGGGCCGGCTGCGGGCCGAGGTGAGGCGCGGCGGGGCGACCGTCGGCAAGGGCGTGCTGGACCCCTTCCTCGACCGGGCGGGGACGGCGTACGAGACCTGGGCGGGCCTGGCGCACGAGCCGTCCGCCGCTCCGGGCGCGGCGGACGGGCGCACGGTCCGCCTCCCGCACGCGCGCCCGCTGGCCGCCGTGACGGTGCTGGCGGATCCCGGCACCGGCGGGGACGTCGAGGTGCACGTCCCCGGGCAGGGCTGGCGCCGGGTCGGGACGCTGGCGCGGAGCGGGGCGACGGAAGTCGGGGCCGGGCAGCTCCCGGCGACCGGTGCGCGGACCCGCCCGCCGGCCGTCGCGCCGCCCTCGCCCACGACGTCCGGCGCCTGGACGCGGCCCCCGGCCGTGGTGCCTTCGCCGGCGGCCGGCACGCTCGTCGACGCGGTCCGGGTGACCGGGGCCGATCCGTCCCGGGTGCGCCATCTGGTCACGTGGTTCGCCGACTCCCCGGCGGTGCGGCTGGAGCCTGCGCGCAAAGAGGTGGACGCGCAGATCGGCGGCACGCAGCGGGTGACGGCCGAACTGACCGCCCTGCGCCCGGCCGACGCGACCGGCCGGGTGACGGTCGAGGCGCCCAGGGGCATCACGGTCCACGCCCCGGCCGGGCCGCTGACGGTGACGCGCGGGACGACGGTGACCGTACCCGTCGAGGTGACCGTGCCGAAGGACGCGCCGTCCCGGCCGTACGAGGTCCGGGTCTCCTTCGCCGGGGTGACCCGCACCCTGACGGTCCGCACCTTCCCGCGCACCGCGGGCCCCGACGTGGCTCGCACCGGCACCGCGAGGTCGTCCGGCGACGAGACCCCCGACTTCCCGGCGTCCGCGGCGAACGACGGCGACCCCGGGACCCGCTGGTCCTCACCGGTCGACGACGGCGCGTGGTGGCAGGTGGAGCTGGCCGCCCCGGTGCGGCTCGGCCAGGTGGCGCTGCGCTGGCAGGACGCGTACCCCGCCGCGTACCGGGTCCAGGTCTCCGCCGACGGCCGCCGCTGGCGCACCGCCACGACCGTGCGGGACGGCCGGGGCGGCCGCGAGGTCCTGCGGATGGACGAGCGGGACGTCCGGTACGTACGCGTGCAGGGCGACAAGCGGGCCACCCGGTTCGGGTACTCGCTGTGGTCGGTGGAGGCGTACGCGGTCGCCGCCGACTAGGGCCTTGGCCCCTCCGCTCTCGGACGGCCTCCCGGAGGGGCTTCTTCGGGAGTTCTCCCGGAGCTGCTCCCTGGAGGTATCTCCCGGAGGTTTCTCTGCGCAGCTATTCACTCAGTACATATCTTGAGTACATAATGATCGTCATGAGCACCCGCCACATCCTGCTGGGGCTGCTCGCCGGAGGGCCGAGCCATGGCTACGACCTCAAGCGGCGCCACGACGACCACTTCCCCGAGGCCCGTCCACTGGCCTACGGGCAGGTCTACACGACCCTGCAACGCCTGGTGCGCGACGGACTCGCCGAGGTCGAGGGCACCGACTCCGACGGCGGCCCGGAACGGACCCTGTACCGCGTCACCGCCGAGGGCGGCCGGGAGGTGGCCGCCTGGGCGGCCCAGGTCACGCCTCCCGCGCCGTTCGTGACCAACGAGATCTTCGCCAAAGTCGTCGTCGCGATCCTCACCGACGGCGACCCGGCCGCGCACCTGGCGGCCCAGCGGGCCGCCCACATGGCGCGGATGCGGGAGCTGACGGCGGTCAAGACCGCCCCCGGCGCCGCCCTGGCGACCGTCCTCTCAGCGGACTACGCCCTCAACCACCTCGACGCCGACCTGCGCTGGATGAGCACCACGCAGGCCCGCCTCACCCATCTGACCACGGAGGTCGACCGAGCATGACCACCTCACCGGTGCCCCTTCTGGTGGCCCGAGACCTCGTCAAGGCCCACGGCCGGAACCCGGCACTGCGCGGCGCCGGACTGGAGCTGAGCGGCGGCGAGATCGTCGCCGTGACCGGTGCCAGCGGCAGCGGCAAGTCCACCCTGCTGCACTGCCTGGCCGGGATCGTCCGGCCGGACGGGGGCTCGGTGACGTACCGCGGGGAGCGCCTCGACACGCTGCCGGAGCGGCGCCTCGGCGAACTGCGCCGCACCGACTTCGGCGTGGTCTTCCAGTTCGGCCAGCTGATACCCGAGCTGACCGCCCTCGACAACGTGGCGCTGCCGCTGATGCTCGCCGGCACCGCGCGGGCGCGAGCCCGGGAGGAGGCGGGCACGTGGCTGGAGCGGTTCGGCGCCGGGGCCCGGCGGGACGCGCGTCCGGGGGAGCTGAGCGGCGGCGAGGCCCAGCGGGCGGCACTGGCGCGGGCGCTGGTGACCGGTCCGCAGGTGGTCTTCGCGGACGAGCCGACCGGGGCGCTGGACTCGCTGGCGAGCGAGCAGGTGATGACGTCGCTCGTGCAGGCGGCCCGCGCGTCGGGCACCGCGGTGCTGCTGATCACGCACGACGCCCAGGTCGCGGCGTACGCCGACCGCGAGGTGCGGCTGCAGGACGGCGTGACGGTTCCGCTGGGGGTGGCCGCGTGAGGTCCGACCTGCGGCTGGCCTGGCTGCTGATCCGGGGATCCGACCGGCACGAGTGGTGGCGGATCGCGCTGACGGCGGTGGGGGCCCTGGGTGCGACGGGGCTCGGCCTCGCGGCGGCGGTGCTCGCCTCGCTCCGCGGCCACTTCAGCGTGTCCGTGGGCGACGGCCTGCTGGACAACCCGGGCGAGCGGTCCGGGGTGATCGTCGTCCTGCTGCTCCTGCTGGTCCCGGTGCTCGGCTTCCTCGGCCAGTGCGCCCGGATCGGGGCGGTGCACCGCGACCGGCGGGCGGCGGCGCTGCTGCTGGCCGGCGCGGAGCCGGGCCAGGTCCGGCGGATCGCTGCGCTGGAGAACGGACTGGCCTGCCTGCTGGGCTCGGCGCTCGCCACCGCCGTCACGGTGACGGCGCTGCTGGGCGCATGGCAACGCCCGCCCGGGCTCGCCTGGGCCGGGGTCGCGCTGGTGGCGGCCGGGGTGCCGGTGCTGGGCACGGCCGCCGGGGTGCTGGCGCTGCGCCGGGTGGTGGCCTCGCCGCTCGGCTGGGCACGCCGGACGCGGCCCGGGACGGGCCGGGGGCCGGGGCTGCTGTTCCTGGGCGCGCTGCTGGTCGTGGCCGTGGCTGCACCCGTGGCCGTCGCCAGTACGTCCTTCGGCGAGTCCGGCCGGCCGACCGGGACCGTGCCGCTGGCCGTGTTCGGGACGGTGCTCGCGGTCGGGGCGGGCACCGTGCTCCTGGCGGGCGCCGTCTCCCGGCTGACCGGAGGGCTGCTCGCGGCCCGCACCGGGTCGGCGGCCGTACTGATCGCGGCGGAGCGGCTGCGGGACGACCCGTGGGCGGCGGCCCGGACGCACGCTGCGGTACTGCTGGTGACGGTCGTCGGGAGCTGCTTCGCGGGCGTCCGGCAGGCGCTGGCCGCGGACGTGGACGCGTCCCGCCGCCGGGGCGCGACCGGAATGTCCTTCTACACGACGGGCCTGAACCTGACCGCGGCCGCCATCCTCGTCGCCCTCGTCATCACCGCGGCCGGGCTCGCCGTGGGCACCGCGGAGTCCGTGACCACCCGGCGCCGGGGCCTGGCCGCGCAGGTCGCCGCCGGAGTGCCACGGGCGGTGCTCGCGCGGGCCCTGCTGCTGGAGACCGCGCTGCCGCTGGGCCCCTCCGTCCTGGTGGCGGGCGCCGGAGGCATGGCGGCGGGCACCCTGTACGGGCTGGTCGTGGCCGAGGGACGCCTCGAGCTGCCGGTCCCGTACGTGGCACTGCTCGTCCCGCTCGGCGTGTACGCCGTCTGCCTGCTGGCCGCGGCCGCCTCCCTGCCCCTGCTCCACCGCTCCACGCACCCGGCGGAACTGCGCTACGCCTGAGCGCGCCCCCGTGCCGGGGCGCACCCCCGCGCCTGCGCACCCCCGTGCCGGGGCGCGGCCACACGAAAGCCCGGATCGTCAGGCGGAAATGCCGTCGATCCGGGCCAGGGCGTCGTCCGCGCCGAACGGCTGCAGGTAGGGCAGCCAGCGCGGGTCCCTATGGCCGGTGCCGATGATGCGCCAGGCCAGACCGGTGGGCGGCGCGGGCTTGTGACGCAGCCGCCAGCCCAGTTCGACGAGGTGGCGGTCGGCCTTGACGTGGTTGCAGCGGCGGCAGGAGGCCACCACGTTGTCCCAGACGTGCTTGCCCCCGCGTGAGCGCGGGATGACGTGGTCGACGCTGGTTGCGACGCCACCGCAGTACATGCACCGGCCGCCGTCGCGCGCGAAGAGCGCCCGCCGGGTCAGCGGAACGGGCCCCCGGTAGGGAACCCGCACGAATCGCTTGAGCCGGACCACGCTGGGTGCGGGGACGGTGACGGTCGTACTGTGCAGGAAGGCGCCGGACTCCTCGAGGCAGACCGCCTTGTTCTCGAGGACGAGGACCAGCGCGCGGCGGAGCGGTACGACGCCGAGTGGCTCGTACGACGCGTTGAGGACCAGGACATGCGGCACGGATGCCTCCTTGGGCGTCGGCGGCGCGTGGCTCGCGCCGGGACGATCTGCAGCCAGTCTCCCCTCATACCAGGTGGAGGCGCCACCATGTCCCGGTAACGGGCTGGGAGTGTTTTCGACCACATCCGTATTCATCCCCCGCGGGGCGCCCCGTTCACACGGCCAGTTCAGAGCCGGTGGGCGCCGTACCTCCTCGGAAGTTCACGGGAATCGGCACACCGCGCCCCGATAATGTGGGGTTCTGCCCGTCCGGTGACCTGATCGTGACCCAGACGACATTGACCGCCGCGCCGGAGGGCGGACGCATCTGGAGGTACCTGCCGTGTCCTTGCCCGCCGCCCTGCTGGCTGCCGGTCCGTCGCCGTCGCCGTCCCGGTCCGGGACGACGGACCCGGCGGTCCCTACGCTCCAGGACGCCCAGCAGAGCGCGACGAACGCCGCCGGCTGGGTCGAGCAGAACTGGTCCACCTGGCTGGCGATCGGCCTGCGGGTCCTGCTGATCCTGGTGATCGCGGCGGTGCTGAGAGTCGCGGTGCGGCGGGCGATCACCAAGCTCATCGACCGGATGAACCGCACCGCCGCGCAGGGGGCGGGCGGGACGGCGCTGGGCGGCCTGCTGGTGAACGCCGAGCGCCGCCGGCAGCGCTCCGCGGCGATCGGCTCGGTGCTGCGCTCGGTGGCGAGCTTCCTGATCGTCGGCACCGCGGCGCTGATGGTGCTGGCCACCTTCCAGATCAACCTGGCCCCGCTGCTGGCGTCGGCCGGTGTCGCCGGTGTGGCGGTCGGTTTCGGTGCCCGCAACCTGGTCACGGACTTCCTCTCCGGTGTCTTCATGATCCTGGAGGACCAGTACGGGGTCGGCGACACGATCGACGCGGGGATCGCCTCCGGTGAGGTGATCGAGGTCGGGCTGCGCGTGACCAAGCTGCGCGGCGACAACGGCGAGATCTGGTACGTGCGCAACGGCGAGGTGAAGCGGATCGGCAACCTCTCGCAGGGCTGGGCGACGGCCGGGGTGGACGTGACCGTCAAGGCGGCCGAGGACCTGAACCGGGTCAAGGCCACGCTCGACGAGGTCGCCGAGAAGATGACCAAGGAGGAGCCCTGGAACGAGCTCCTGTGGAGCCCGATCCAGGTCCTCGGCCTGGACAGCGTCCTGCTGGACTCGATGGTGGTCCGGGTCTCCGCGAAGACCATGCCCGGCAAGGCCCTCTCGGTCGAGCGGGAGCTGCGCTGGCGCGTCAAGCGCGCCTTCGACGCGGCCGACATCCGTATCGTCGGCGGCGCGACCGCCCCGGCGGAGGAGGAGCCCGCCGACCCGACGGCGACGGTGGCCGCGCCCTCGGTGTACTCCAACTCGGCCTCTCCGCAGTCGGAGGCCGCCACCCCCCTCACCGCGCCGCGGCCGACGCCGAAGTAGGACGCACCCCCGCAGGCGGCACGACGCCCCCGCAGGCAACGACTTCCGTTGCGGCGGGGGTGTCGTCTCTCTAGACGCCCCCTCTCTCTTGACGCCCCCTCGCGCCGGGAATACCTTCCCGGAATAGGAAACTTTCCTAACAGTGCTGGCGGTGAGGGTTGCCGATCACCCGTGCACACGCGGATCGGGCAGCCGAAGGTGAGGTGCACGACGCATGGCCGGAACCGCCGGTACGCCGGGCACCCCGCGCGTCCTGCGCGCCATGAACGACCGCGCCGCCCTCGACCTGCTCCTGGAGCACGGGCCGCTGTCCCGGACCCGGATCGGCAGGCTCACCGGCCTGTCCAAGCCGACCGCCTCGCAGCTCCTGGCCCGCCTGGAGGCCGCGGGGCTGGTCCTGGCCACCGGCACCACCGAGGGCCGGCCCGGCCCCGGCGCCCGGCTGTACGCGATCAACCCGGCCGCGGCGTACGCGGCCGGACTGGACGTGACGCCCCAGCGGATCCTCGCCGCCGTCGCCGATGTCACCGGCCGCACGGTCGGCACGTACGAGCTGCCCACCCCCGGCCGGGGCCCGGGCCGGCCCGTCGTCGGGCAGGTCACCGACTCCCTCGACGGCGCGGTGAAGGCGGCCGGCCTGTCCCGGGCCGACGTCCACCGGCTCGTCATCGGCACCCCCGGGGCCTTCGACCCCCGCACCGGCCGTCTGCGCTACGCCTCCCACCTGCCCGGCTGGCACTCCCCCGCCCTCCTCGAAGAACTGGCCGCCGCGCTGCCGATGCCGGTCGGGTACGAGAACGACGTCAACCTCGTCGCCCTGGCCGAGCAGCGGCTCGGCGCGGCCCGCGGCCACCGGGACTTCGTCCTGCTGTGGAACCAGGAGGGCCTCGGCGCCGCCCTCGTCCTCGGCGGCCGGCTGCACCGCGGCTGGACCGGTGGCGCCGGCGAGGTCGGCTTCCTGCCGGTGCCGGGCGCGCCGCTGGTCCGCCGGGTGACCAGGGCCAACAGCGGCGGCTACCAGGAGCTGGCGGGCTGTCGGGCGCTGCCGGAGCTGGCCCGGCAGCTCGGCGTCGAGGACGTACCCACCGGCCCGCACGCGGAGGCAGCCGCCGCGCTGCTCGCCCGCGCCGCCGACCACGCCACCGGCCCCCACCACGAGCTGCTGCGCGCGTACGCGACCCGGCTCGCCACCGGTCTCGCCTCCCTCGTCTCCGTCCTCGACCCCGAGCTCGTCGTCCTCGGCGGCGCCGCGCTCACCTCCGGCGGCGAGGTGCTGCGCGCGCTCGTCCAGGCCGAGCTGGCGGAGCTGGCCGCCTCCCGCCCGCGGCTCGTCGTGGGCGAGGTCCGCGAACGGCCTGTGCTGCGCGGGGCGTTGGAGAGCGCGCTCGCCACCACCCGCGACGAGGTCTTCGACACCGCGCGCCGGCCGCCGTAGACCTCTCTTTTCCAGAAGGCGTTCGCCGAGGGCGTCACGCTCACCGGAGTGAAGGGACCGCCTGTGAAACTCACCGTGGTCGGCGGAGGCTCGACCTACACCCCCGAACTCGTCGACGGCTTCGCCCGTCTGCGGGACACCCTGCCCGTCGAGGAGCTGGTGCTCGTCGACCCGGCCGCGGACCGCCTGGAGTCGGTGGGCGGCCTGGCCCGGCGCATCCTGGCCCGGCAGGGCCACGTCGCCCGGATCGTCACCACCTCCGACCTGGACGCGGGCGTCGACGGCGCGGACGCGGTCCTGCTCCAGCTCCGCGTCGGCGGGCAGGCCGCCCGCGAGCGGGACGAGACCTGGCCGCTGGAGTGCGGCTGCGTCGGCCAGGAGACGACGGGCGCGGGCGGCCTCGCCAAGGCCCTGCGCACGGTCCCGGTGGTGCTGGACATCGCCGAACGGATCCGCCGTACCAACCCGCGGGCCTGGGTCATCGACTTCACCAACCCGGTCGGCATCGTCACCCGCGCCCTCCTCCGCGCGGGGCACCGGGCGGTCGGCCTGTGCAACGTGGCGATCGGCCTGCAGCGGAAGTTCGCCGCCCTGCTGGGCCTCTCCCCCGCGGACGTCCACCTGGACCACTTGGGCCTGAACCACCTCACCTGGGAGACCGGGGTGCGCCTGGGCGGCCCCGAGGGCGAGGACGTCCTGCCCGGGCTGCTGGCCGGGCACGGCGACCGCATCGCCGAGGACCTCCGCCTGCCCCGCACGCTCCTGGACCGCCTCGGCGTGGTCCCCTCCTACTACCTGCGCTACTACTACGCGCACGACCAGGTCGTGGACGAGCTGCGCACGAAACCGTCCCGGGCCGCCGAAGTGGCCGCGATGGAGCGGCAACTGCTGGAGATGTACGGCGACCCGGCGCTCGACGAGAAGCCGGCCCTGCTCGCCGGGCGCGGCGGGGCCTACTACTCGGAGGCGGCGGTGGACCTGGCGGCCGCCCTGCTCGGCGGGGGAGGCAGCCCGTACCAGGTGGTGAACGCCCCCAACCGGGGCACGCTGCCCTTCCTCCCCGATGACGCGGTGATCGAGGTGCAGGCGGCGGTGGGCCCGAAGGGGGCGGCCCCGCTGCCGGTGCCCGCCGTGGACCCGCTGTACGCGGGCCTCATGGCTCACGTGACGGCGTACGAGGACCTCGCCCTGGAGGCGGCGCTGCGCGGCGGCCGCGACCGGGTGTTCCGCGCCCTGCTCGCCCATCCGCTGATCGGCCAGTACGCCCTCGCCGAGACCCTGACCGACCGGCTGATCGCGCACAACCGGGAGCACCTCGCGTGGGCCTGACCGCGAGCGTCCTCGCCATCGACGCGGGCAACAGCAAGACCGACGCCGCCGTCGTCGCGGCCGACGGAACCGTCCTCGGCACGGGCCGCGGCGGCGGGTTCCGCCCGCCGGCCGTGGGCGTCGGGGCGGCGGTGGACGCGCTGGAGGAGGCGGTGGAGGAGGCGATGGGGCGGGCCCGCGCGGCGGCCGGCGTCACCGCCGTCTCCCATGTCTCGGCCTGTCTGGCCAACGCCGATCTCCCGGTGGAGGAGGAGCGGCTGGCGGCGGCCCTGCACACGCGCGCGTGGGGCGCGACGGTCGAGGTGCGCAACGACACGTTCGCGATCCTGCGCGCGGGCGTGGCCGAGCCGCGCGGGGTCGCCGTGGTGTGCGGCGCCGGCATCAACTGCGTCGGCATGTGCCCCGACGGACGCACCGCCCGTTTCCCGGCGCTCGGCCGTGTCTCCGGGGACTGGGGCGGCGGCTGGGTGCTGGCGGAGGAGGCGCTGTGGCACGCGGCCCGCGCGGAGGACGGCCGCGGGGCTCCCACGGCGCTGGCGCGCACGCTTCCGGCCCACTTCGGGCTCGGCTCGATGTACGCCCTCGTCGAGGCACTGCACCTCGGTCACATCGGCGCCCACCGCCGGCACGAGCTGACCCCCGTCCTGTTCGCCACGGCGGCGGCCGGTGACGCGGTGGCCCGCGCCCTCGTGGACCGGCTCGCCGAGGAGGTCGTGGTGATGGCGGCGGTGGCGCTGACCCGGCTGGACCTGCTGGACGAGGAGACGCCGGTGCTGCTCGGCGGGAGCGTCCTGGCCGCACGGCACCCGCAGTTGGACGACCGCGTCCGCGCGCTGCTGGCGGAGCGCGCCCCGAAGGCGGTGCCGCACGTGGTCGCCGCACCTCCGGTGCTGGGCGCGGCGCTGCTGGGCCTGGACCACGTGGGGGCGCCGGCCGGGGCGCGGTCGAGGGTGCGGGCGCACTTCGAGCGGTGAGCGTCCGCACCGCCTTCCCGCCATGGGAACCGAACCGATCCACCCGGCGTATTCATGGGCGGGGGGTGGTGCGCAGTGTCGTGCCGTGCGCCCTCCGCGAGGCGACTGCGCTGCGATCGGATCAAGATCGGGCGAAGGCCGGTGCGGATGTCGGCCCCGGCAGCGATACTTGCGGCGACGGATGACCCTGGGGGAGGTCAGCAGTGACACACCCGCCGAACAGCGGTGCGGCGCCCGCGGGTTCCGTCCTGCCCACGATGCCCGCCGTTCCACCGCAGCCCGGCCCGTCGTCCGTCCCCACGGCGCCCGTGCCGCCGGGCCCGCCCGAGCGGCCGCGGCGCACCGCGTTCGCCGAGGGCGTCGACCGGCTGCGCGCGGCCGCGACCACCGAGCCCGGCCGGCTGCGCATCATCGGCGCCGTCCTCGCCGTCCTCGTGGTGGCCTTCGGGGCCGTCACCGCCTGGCAGACGACGGACCGGGCCACCGCCGCCGACGACGTGCTGCACAGCAGCCAGCCGCTCAGCTCCGACGCCGCCGACATCTACCGCTCCCTCGCCGACGCCAACACCATGGCGACCAGCGGCTATCTCGCGGGCCTGCAGGAGACCACCGCCACCCGCGAGCGCTACGAGAGCGACGTGCGCACGGCGGCCGCGAAGCTCGTCACGGCCGCCGCCAACTCCGACCCGGGCTCGCCCTCCGCGGCCACCATCACCCGGCTCAACGAACTCCTGCCGCGCTACAAGGGCCTGGTGGAGTCCGCCCGCGCCAACAACCGGCAGGGCTTCCCGGTCGGCGGCGCCTACCTGCGCACCGCGAACGAGACGATGCAGAAGCAGATGCTCCCGGCGGCCGAGGACCTCTACCAGAAGGAGAACCAGCGCCTGCGCGCCGACTACGCGGACGCGACCCCCTACCCGTGGGCCGCGATCGCGCTCGGTGTCCTCGCCCTCGCCGCACTGGGCTGGGCCCAGCACCGCAACTACCGGCGCACCAACCGGGTGCTGAACCACGGCCTGGTGGCCGCCTCCGCCGCCACCGCCGTGGTGCTGCTGTGGGTCGTCGTCGGCCACACCGTCGCCCGGGCGGGCCTCAACGGCTCCTACGCGCACGGCGTCCGCTCGCTCAGCGTGCTGCACGACGCCCGCATCGCCTCCCTGAAGGCCCGCAGCGACGAGAACCTGACCCTGGTCAGCCGCGGGGCGGAGACGAAGGAGCTGCCGGACGGCAGGGTCATGGACGCCTACGACTGGGCGTACGACCAGGAGATCGCCGCCCTGGGCAGAACGCTCGCGCGGGCCGGCGCCCTCGCGGACGACCCGGCCGGGGCGAAGCCGGTG
This sequence comes from Streptomyces sp. NPDC014864, assembly GCF_043081525.1. Classification (NCBI taxonomy): domain Bacteria; kingdom Bacillati; phylum Actinomycetota; class Actinomycetes; order Kitasatosporales; family Streptomycetaceae; genus Streptomyces; species Streptomyces sp. NPDC014864. Next base: position 72,562 of record NZ_JBIBWT010000006.1, on the reverse strand, counting down.
AAGGTCGCCGGCCAGTCGATGAAGGTGTGGAAGTCGCGGCACGCGCTGGCCCGCCAGGCCAACGACTCGGGCGACTACCAGAAGGCGCGCGACAAGGTCATCGGCACCGCCGCCGCGGACCAGTCGACCGGCGAGTGCTTCGACAACGTGGACACATCGCTGAAGTCGGCGCTCGCCCACGAGACCGGCGAGTTCCAGCAGGCCGCCGGCAACGGCCGGGCCGCGATGACCGGCCTGACCGCGGGCTCCGCGGCACTCGCGGTCCTGGGCGCGGCCGGAGCCCTGCTGGGCATCGGGCGACGGCTGTCGGAGTACCGGTGAAAGGGGGCGTGACGATGCGAGCACGGCGTCTGCGGGCCGGCCTGAAGGGCTGGGGCGGTGTCGGGGCGATGGCGGCCGTCTGCGCCCTCGCGCTGGCACTCGTCCTGCTGCTGCCGCTCACGCGCCCGCACGACCGCCCCGACGGCGTCCCGTCCGGCGGCGGGCGGACGGCCCACGCCACCCAGGCCAGGGCCGGCGACTGCAAGGACGGCGAAGCGCAGAACCGCAGCCCGGCCCCGTCGGGCGCCGAGGGCGAGACGGTGCGGGACATCAAGGAGCGCGGCTACCTCTCGGTCGGCGTCGACCAGAACAGCTACCGCTGGGGCTACCGCAACCCGAACAACTCCTCGGGCGAGCTGGAGGGTTTCGACATCGACCTCGCCCACCGGATCGCCCGGGACATCCTCGGCGACGAGGACAAGATCCAGTTCAAGGCCATCCCCACCAACGAGCGGATCCCCGCGATCCGCAGCGGCCGGGTCGACATGGTGGTCCGCACCATGACGATCACCTGCAAGCGCCTGGGCGAGGTGGCCTTCTCCGCGCCCTACTTCCTGACCGGTCAGCAGGTGCTCGCCCCGAAGACGTCGACGATCACGGGGTACGACACGTCGCTCGCCGGCCGCAGGATCTGCTCGGCCAGCGGCTCCACGGCCCACGACCGCCTGGCCGCGGACCGCGCGTCCGGCCGGATCCCCGCCTCCGCCGACGTCTCCACCACCGTGCCCAACCAGCTGGACTGCCTGGTGCGGCTGCAACTGGGCGAGGTGGACGCGGTGGTGACCGACGGCGCGCTCGCCGCCAGCCAGGCCGCGCAGGACCCGACGGTGGCCCTGAAGGGCGACACCTTCACCAAGGAGTACTACGGCGTGGCGATGAATCTGCGCGCCGAGGATCTGGTACGCCGGGTCAACCGCGTGCTGGAGGACTACCGCAAGGACGGGGGCTGGAAGACGTCGTACGACAAGTGGCTCTCCCCCACGCTGGGTAGGGACTCGGAGTCGGCGACTCCGCCGGCGGCGAGCTACCGGTGACCGCCGGCCGCACCCCTGTACGACGGACCGCACGAGCAGCGAGAGGTGATCGATGGGCGTCACGGACCCCGCCGGGCCGGTGATGGACCGGGACGAGGTGGACCGTGCGCTGGCGCGGCTCGGCGCGGAGCACGAGGCGATCGAGACCTCGCTCCTCGCCCTGCAGGACCACGCGGGCCGCAGACTTCTCGAGGGCGCCGAGCTGACCGGCCGTACCAAGGAGCGCTGGGCGGCCGCGGAGGCGTCGATCACGCTGCTGTGGGCGTACTTCGACGCCTACAGCGGCGCGCTGCGCACCGCCCGCGAGATCCGCGCCCGGCGCCGCTGGTCCAGCCGTGAGGACCTGGTGGAGCTGACCGAGCTCCTGCGCGGCGAGTCGGTCACGGTCGCCGGCGCGGCCACCGCCGCCGCGAACGCGCCGACGCTCCACGGCGGCGCGGCCCGGCTCAGCGAGCGGTTCTCCCTGGTGGCGCTCGTGGACCGGATGAACGACCTGTACGCGACGAGCCTCGACATGGTGGTCGTCGCCGACGCCGTGTGGTCGGCGCTGCCCGCCCGGATAGATTTACTGGCCGCCGAGCTCCAGCGCACCCGCAAGCTCGCGCACTCCGTCGGCGTGCGCCCCGGCGAGCACCCGGCCGGCGACGACCTGGAACGCATCACGCGCACGCTGACGAAGCTGCGCGCGGAGGTCGTCTCCGACCCGCTCGCCTTCTGGGTCCCGGCGCAGGGCAGTTCGGCACCGGGCGGCGGCCGCCCGGACACCACGGTGTACGACGGTGAGGCGCGGGCCCTGGAGGAGGTGCGCCGGGAGATCGACGCCGTGCTCTGCGTCCGGCAGGACGCCGAGCAGCGGCTGATCAAGCTGCGGGACCTGCTCTCCCGCGCGGACCGCACGCTCGCCGAGGCGCGCACCGCGCGCGGCGAGGTCCTGGCGAAGATCGCCGCGACGGAGGTGCCGGTGGTCGGCGGCCCGCCGACCGTGCTGCAGGAGCAGCTGGCGACGGCCGCCGAGTACCGCAGGAAGGCCCAGTGGCACCGGCTGTCCCCGCTCCTGGAGTCGCTGGAGCAGAAGGCGGAGGACGAACTGCTGCGGGCGCGCGAGTCGTTGACCGCGGTGACCGCGCCGCTGGCGGTGCGCGCCGAGCTGCGCGGCCGTCTCGACGCGTACCGGGCGAAGGTGGCCCGGCACGGGCTGGCGGAGGACCCGCTGCTGGTGGAGCGGTACGACGCGGCACGCCGCATGCTGTGGAGCGCGCCGTGCGACCTGCGGGTAGCCGAGCAGGCCGTGCTGCGCTACCAGCGGGCGGCCGCCGAACTGCTGGGCTCCCCGCGGGTGCCGGAGCAGGGCGGACCCGAGGACGGGAGGGGGGAGTCATGAGCCGTGCGGGGCAGACCTGTCAGCGGCCGGGCTGCGGCGGCGCCTACGAGGACGTGGGCGGCGGCGAGCTGTACTGCGACACCTGCGGTCTGGCGCCGGTGGTCTCGGCGAACGGCTCGGTGAGCTCGCCGCCCACCGGCGTCACCGGCGGCGGGGACTCGGGCGGTTCGGGCAGCGGGAGTTCCCCCTCCAGCGCCCGCAGCGTCCGGACCTCCTCGCAGTCCTCCAGGTCGCGCCGCTCGGTGTCGGGCCGGCTCGCGCGTTCCCTCTCGGGGCGTACCGGCGGCCGCTCGGTGTCGGTGCGCGGTTCCGGCACGGGCTCGGGCAGCAGCGGCCGCGGCCGGCTGGGCGCCGGACTGGTGCAGGTGCCGCAGGTGCCGCGGCCCGATCCGCGTTCGGTGGTGCTGGAGAACCCCGAGGTGCCGGAGCGCAAGCGGTTCTGCTCGCGCTCGGACTGCGGGGCTCCGGTGGGGCGGGCCCGCGGGGACCGGCCGGGCCGGACGGAGGGGTTCTGCACCAAGTGCGGCCACCCGTACTCGTTCGTGCCCAAGCTGCGGGCCGGTGACATCGTGCACGGCCAGTACGAGGTCGCGGGCTGTCTGGCGCACGGCGGCCTCGGCTGGATCTATCTCGCGGTGGACCGCGCGGTGGCCGACCGCTGGGTGGTGCTGAAGGGCCTGCTGGACACCGGGGACCAGGACGCGATGGCGGCGGCGATCTCCGAGCGGCGCTTCCTCGCGGAGATCGAGCACGCCAACATCGTGCGGATCTACAACTTCGTGGAGCACCTGGACCAGCGCACCGGCTCCCTCGACGGCTACATCGTGATGGAGTACGTCGGCGGCAAGTCGCTGAAGGAGATCGCCAACTCCCGCCGCACCGCGGACGGCAGGCGCGAGCCGCTGCCGGTGGAGCAGGCCTGCGCGTACGGCATCGAGGCCCTGGAGGCGCTCGGCCACCTGCACAGCCGCAACCTGCTCTACTGCGACTTCAAGGTCGACAACGCGATCCAGACGGAGGACCAGCTCAAGCTGATCGACATGGGCGCGGTGCGCCGGATGGACGACGAGGAGTCGGCCATCTACGGCACCATCGGCTACCAGGCGCCGGAGGTCGCGGAGGCCGGCCCGTCGGTGGCGAGCGACCTGTACACGGTCGGCCGTACGCTCGCCGTGCTCACCTTCGACTTCCAGGGCTACACGAACGTCTTCGCGGACTCCCTGCCCGACCCCGACCACATCGAGGTCTTCCGCCACTACGAGTCCTTCTACCGGCTGCTGGTCCGCGCCACGGACCCGGACCCGGCCCGCCGGTTCTCCTCCGCGCAGGAGATGGCGGAGCAGCTCACGGGTGTCCTGCGGGAGGTCGTCTCCCTGCAGACGGGACACGCCCGGCCCGCGCTGTCCACCCTGTTCGGCCCCGAACTGAAGGTGACCGACACCGAGTTGTTCCCGAAGCTGGACGGGGACGTGTCACGGCTGGGGACCCGGGCGCTGCCCGGGCGCCGCCGGGCGGGCGCGCCCGCGGTCACGGCCGGGGGCCCCGGGGCGCCGGGCGGGGCGGCCGGGGGCACGCCGGGCACCATGAGCCTGGTGAAGCCCGTGCACACCCCTGCCGCGGCCCTCGCCCTGCCGGTTCCGCACGTCGCCCCGTCGGACCCCAACGCGGGTTTCCTCGCCGGTCTGCTGACGTCCTCGCCCGGGGACCTGGTCCAGGCCCTCGCGGCGGCGCCGGCCCCCTCGCCCGAGACCCGGCTGCGCCAGGTCCGCGCCTGGCTGGAGACCGGCGAGTCTGCCACCGCGCTGCGCGGGCTGCGTTCGCTGGAGGAACAGGACCCCGACGACTGGCGGATCGTCTGGTACCGGGGCGTGGCCTCCCTCGTCACCGGCGACCACGAGGAGGCGGCCCTCGCCTTCGACGCGATCTACGACGCATTCCCGGGCGAGGTCGCGCCCAAGCTGGCGCTCGGCCTGTGCGCCGAGGTGCTCGGCCAGCTCGACAACGCCGCCGAGTACTACCGGCTGGTGTGGTCGACCGACCCCAGCCATGTCAGCGCCGCGTTCGGCCTGGCCCGGGTCCAGCTGGCCGCCGGTGACCGGCGGGCCGCCGTACGGACCCTGGAGTCGGTGCCGGAGGCGTCCGTCCACTGCACCGCCGCGCGGGTGGCGGCCGTACGGGCGCGGCTGCGGCACCGGACGGCCGTCCCGTCCGACACGCCGTTCCTGGAGGATCTCACCGCCGCCGCTCGGCAGGTGGAGGCGCTGGAGGCGTACGGTCTGGACCCGGCGCGGCGTGAGCAGTTGTCGGCGGAAGTCCTCGGCTGCGCCCTGGACTGGATACTCTCCGGAGGTGGGGCTTCCGGCCCGGCCTCCCGGCGGGTGCTGCTCGGCAGCGACCTGGACGAGCGGGGCCTCCGCTTCGGCCTGGAGCGTTCGTACCGCATGCTGGCCCGACTGGCGCCCGGCGGCGAGGAGAGGATCGACCTGGTGGAACGTGCCAACCGTTACCGCCCCCGGACGTGGGTGTAATCGATGTCGCAGACGCACCAGTTGTCCGCCTGCCCGAGCTGCAGGGAGCCCCTCGAGTCGGGTGACCGTTTCTGCGGTGCGTGCGGATACGACCTGTCCGCGGCCGCCGCGCCCTCGCCCGACACACCGACGCTGACCATGCGCGACGGGGCGGCGCTGCCGCACCCCGCCGCGCCCGGCGACGGCGGCGCCGGGTGGCCCTCCCCCGGCCCGGCGGACGCCTCCGGGGCCCCGGCCTCCGTTCATCTGCCGTCGGACCTGCCGGGCACGGACTCGGGCGGCTCGCCCCTGTCGCCGGGCGCGGCCCGGCCGCAGCAACCGGCCACCGGTTCACCGGCCTCCCCCGCCTCCGGCGTCCGCTTCGACCGCCCGGCCGAGCCCGAGGAGTACCCGCTCCAGGCGCCGGACCCGCGTCCGGCGGCGGGCCGGGCCGCGCCGGCCGAGGGCGGGGCGCCGGCCGAGGGCGCCGCGGTGTGCGTGGCCTGCCGGGCGGGCCGGGTCGACAGCGACGGCTACTGCGAGAACTGCGGGCACGCCCAGCCGCGCGAGCGGGACCACATGGAGCAGGAGTCGGGTCCGGTGGCCGCGGTCAGCGACCGGGGCCTGCGCCACCACCGCAACGAGGACGCGTTCGCCGTCGGCGGCACCGCGCTGCCCGACGGCTCCCCCGCGCTCCTCGCGGTCGTCTGCGACGGCGTCTCCTCGGCGACCCGCCCGGACGACGCCTCGCTGGCCGCCTCACAGGCGGCGAGCGAGTCCCTGCTGGCCGCGCTGCCCCGCGGCACCCACCCGCAGCAGGCCATGCACGAGGCGATCGTCGCCGCCGCGCAGGCGGTCGAGGCGCTCGCCGAGGAGCCCGCCACGGCCCGCGAGCACGCCCCCCACCAGAACGCGCCGGCCTGCACGTTCGTCGGCGCGGTGGTCACCGCGGGCCTGCTGGTCGTCGGCTGGGTCGGCGACTCCCGCGTCTACTGGGTCCCGGTGGACCGCGACGCACCCCCGGCCCGGCTCACCGAGGACGACTCCTGGGCGGCGCAGATGGTCGCCGCGGGCCTGATGAGCGACGCGGAGGCGTACGCCGACGAGCGCGCCCACGCGATCACCGGCTGGCTCGGCGCGGACGCCTACGAACTGGAGCCGCACACCGCCTCCTTCAAGCCGGACCGGCCGGGTGTGGTCGTGGTCTGCACCGACGGGCTGTGGAACTACGCGGAGACGGCCGAGGAGATGGCCGAGGCGGTCCCGCTCGACGCCGCCGTGCGCCCTCTGCACAGCGCGCGGGTGCTGGTCGGCCACGCCCTGGACGGCGGGGGCCACGACAACGTAACAGTGGCCGTCCTGCCGTTCCCGGCGCCGCCGCAGGGGGCAGGATCGGCCTGAGGGCGTACGCCGGGAGGGACGACGGCAATCCCGGCGCACCCCTCGGCACGGGGAAGCTCCTGCGGGCCGGAGGGGACCGGCCCGCTCACTGTCGCCGCCCCCGCCCGCGGGGGTCATGAGGGGGATCCGATAAGGCATGGCCAATTTCTCGAAGTCGAACGTGCCGCAGTTCTCGGTGGACGTCTACCAGAACGAGTACCTGCCGGAGGGCGGCCGCGAGGTCAACGCGATCGTCACGGTGTCGGCGACCGGCGGCGGCACGATCGGGACCGCGGTCACAGCACCGCGTCTGTACGCGCCCGGCCAGGGCCCGTCCGCGGCCGTCGCGATCATGGTCGACTGCTCGGGCTCGATGGACTACCCGCCGACGAAGATGCGCAACGCCCGCGACGCCACGGCCGCCGCGATCGACACCCTGCGCGACGGCGTGCACTTCGCGGTGATCGGCGGCACGCACGTCGCCAAGGAGATCTACCCGGGCGCCGGCAGGCTCGCGGTCGCCGACGCCACCACCCGCGACCAGGCCAAGCAGGCGCTGCGCAAGCTCGCCGCGGGCGGTGGCACGGCCATCGGCACCTGGCTGCGGCTGGCCGACCGGCTGCTGTCGTCGGCGGACGTCGCCATCCGGCACGGCATCCTGCTCACCGACGGGCGCAACGAGCACGAGTCGCCCCAGGACCTCAAGGCCTCGCTGGACGCGTGCGCCGGACGGTTCACCTGTGACGCCCGGGGCGTGGGCACCGACTGGGAAGTGAAAGAAGTCACAGGGATCGCCTCCGCGCTCCTCGGCACCGCCGACATCGTCGCCGATCCGGCGGCCCTCGCCGCCGACTTCACGCACATGATGGAGACCGCGATGGGCAAAGAGGTCGCGGACGTCGCCCTGCGGGTGTGGACACCGGTCGGCAGCACCATCCGGTTCGTCAAGCAAGTCGCGCCCACGGTCGAGGAGTTGACGGCTCGCCGCACCGAGGCCGGGCCGCGCGCGGGCGACTACCCCACCGGGTCGTGGGGCGACGAGTCCCGCGACTACCACCTCTGCGTGCGGGTCCCCGAGGCCCAGGTCGGCCAGGAGATGCTCGCCGCGCGCATCTCGCTGGTAGTGCCACAACAGGACGGAACGACCCAAAGTCTCGGCGCCCAGGGCCTGGTACGGGCGGTGTGGACCGACGACATGGCCGCCTCCACCTCGATCAACCCCCAGGTGGCCCACTACACCGGCCAGGCCGAACTGGCCCAGGCCATCCAGCAGGGCCTCGAACTCCGCAAAGCAGGCGATTTCGACGGAGCGACCGCCAAACTGGGCCGGGCCGTACAGCTCGCCGGAGCCTCCGGGAACGCGGATACTGCGAAACTCCTTGCGAAGGTGGTGGACGTGGTCGATGCGGCGACGGGTACTGTGCGACTGAAGGCGAAGGTCGCGGAGGCCGACGAGATGACTCTCGAGACTCGGTCCACCAAGACCGTTCGCGTGAAGAAGTGAGCCGGAAGGGATTCCGGCACCAGCGAGCCCGGCCCCTCGGGGTGGGAGTAATCCGGCCGTAGCGGCCGGAAGAGGAAAGGGGGAAGCGCCGACATGCCGACCTGCCCGAACGGACACCAGTCGGGTTCCGACGACTGGTGCGAGGTCTGCGGTCACCGCATGGCCGGTGCCGTGCCTCCGCCTCCCCCGCCGCCCCCGGTCGGCGGTTACGGCTTCCCGCCCGCGCCGGGCCCCGGCGGCCCCGGTCAGCCCGGTGGCCACGGTCGGCCCGGTGGGCCCGCGGGGCGTTCGCACCTGTCCGCCGTGCCGGACGCCGAGCCGGAGCTCTGCCCGCAGTGCCGCACGCCCCGCGAGGGCGGCGCGCCGTTCTGCGAGGAGTGCCGGTGGAACTTCCTGACGAACACGGCGACCTCGTACACCCCGGCCGCGCCGCGCCCGCCGGCGCCCGGCCCGGGCGCCCGCTTCCCGCAGCCGCCCGGCCCCGCCTTCGGCGGTGGCGGCGACGCGTTCGACTACCAGAGCTCCCGGCCCTCGCAGGTGAACCGGCCCGCCGAGCCGATCCCGCCGGGCCCGCCGTTCGGCACCGAGCCGCCGGGCCGTCCCGGTGGTCCTGGCGGTCCTGGCGGTCCGGGCGGTCCGGGCGGCCCCGGGGCTTCGGGCTTCGGCCAGGACTCCGGTTTCCCCGGCCCGTCCGGCCCCTCCCACTTCGGCCCCGACCCCTCGCGGCCGGTTCCGCCCGCCGGTCCCGGGGCCCCGGGAGGCGCCCCGCAGGCGTTCCAGCCGTCCGGTCCGCCGGCGCCGCCCGGCTTCCCGCAGGAGGCGAACCGGCCGCAGCCGGGCCCTCCGTCCTTCGGCGGTGACGACGACTGGGTGATCTCGCCGCCGTCGTCCACCGCCCCGGGCGGTCCCGGGGGCCAGGGCGGGTACGGCTATCCGCAGCCCGGCTCCACGCAGGCCCCGCCCACGTCCGGCTTCCCGCACCGGCCACAGCAGCCGGCGACGTGGACGGCGACCATCGGTCCGGACCGCGAGTACTTCATGGCGATGATGCAGCGCTCCGGCCCCGAGGCCGCGGGCCTGAACCTGCCCGCGTACTCGCCCGAGCAGCAGCGCGCCCTCACCGGCAACCAGGTCACCATCGGCCGCCGCCGGCACTCCACCGGCGACACCCCCGACATCGACCTGTCGGTGCCGCCGGAGGACCCGGGCGTCTCGCACCAGCACGCCGTGCTGGTCCAGCAGCCGGACGGCGGCTGGGCGGTCGTCGACCAGAACTCGACGAACGGCACCACGGTCAACGGCTCGGAGGAGCCGATCCAGCCCTTCGTCCCGGTACCACTGCAGGACGGCGACCGGGTCCACGTCGGCGCCTGGACGACGATCACCGTCCGGCGCGGCTAGGACCCGTCCCGACCAGGGACCTCGGACCAGGAGGAGCCACCTACCCGGCTCCTCCTGGTGGTCCGGACGCGTCCACCGGCGGGCCGGCCGCGCGCGGTGATCCCCTGCCGTGCGCGCGGCGGCCGTCCCTCCCGCTCCCCCGGGCGTACGCCTCCCGCGGGCCGACGCTCGGGACCGCGGGCCTTCCGCCGCCGGACGGGGTGGACGTAGGGCTTGAGTCCTCGGCCCGGCGGTCTGAGACCATGGACGGGTGAAAGAGATTCCGCGCGGCACGCTTCAGGAGCAGACCTTCTACGAGCAGGTCGGCGGGGAGGAGACCTTCCGCCGCCTCGTCCACCGTTTCTACGAGGGAGTCGCCGGGGACCCGGAACTGCGGGCCCTGTACCCGGAGGAGGACCTGGGCCCGGCCGAGGAGCGTCTGCGGCTGTTCCTGATCCAGTACTGGGGCGGCCCGACGACGTACAGCGAGCGCCGCGGTCATCCCCGGCTGCGGATGCGGCACGCGCCCTTCACCGTCGACCGGGCGGCGCACGACGCCTGGCTGAGGCACATGCGGACCGCCGTCGACGAGCTCGGCCTGTCGCCGGAGCACGAGCAGACCCTGTGGAACTACCTGACCTACGCGGCCGCGTCGATGGTGAACACCCCCGAGTGACCCGCTCCCCGCACCGACGGGTGCCGGGTCGCGCCGCGTCGCTCCCTCCGCGCACCGCACGACGCGGTGCCGGAGGGCTCAGCGCACGCTGACGCCCAGCGGGCCGAGACCCGCTCGCCGGACCGCGATCGATCCGTACGGGGTGCGCAGCCGGAGCCACGCGCCCGACGCGAACAGCTCCGCCGGGGCCTCCTCGCCCGCGGCGGCCCGCGCGGACCTCAGGAACCCCAGGGACTGGGCCGCGTGCACGGCCCGCACGGGCAGCGGGGTCTCCCCCACCGGCCGGGACCAGATGTCCCGCCCCATCCGGTCGAGTTCGGCCCGCGTCCGCCGCTCGGGCGCCAACTCCTGTGTCCGGGAACGGAACTCGGCGACGACGGCGGCGACCGTCGCGCGCAGGGAGTCCGCCGGCGGCAGCCCCGGCTCCGGCCGCCAGCCGCCGCGCGGCGGGAGCACGCCCGCCCAGGGCGGCCCGGTCACCGCAACCGGCACATGGGCGGTGGCCGCCGGCTCGTCCACCGACTCCAGGAACTCGCCCGCGGAGACGGTCCGGTCGAGGGTGACGTCGAGCCCGTCCTCGTAGGGCTTGGCGAGCCGGACCGCGCGCACCGCCAGGACCTCGAAGGAGGCGGGCCGCCCGAACACCGCGAGCGCCGTGCCCGCCGCCTGCAGCCGCACGGCGGCGGAACGGTCGTAGTGGAGCAGCCGGGAGAGGAAGGCCGCGAGGTCCGCCGCCTCCCTCTCGTCGGCGAGGTGGAGGACCGTCATGCGGCGACGGCCCCCTCCTCGTCGTCCTCGCCCTCGGTTCCGTCCGCGCGGCCGGCGTCGTCCCGGTACTCCTCGAGGAACTCCCGTTCCTCCGCGGTGATCCGGCGCGGCCGCTGCGCCTCGAAGTCGAACGGCACGATCACCGTCGAGGCGCGTACGTAGACCTGGTCGCCGTCCTTGACCTCGTAGGTGAGGGTGAAGGACGCCGCCCTGATCTCCGTGACCCACAGCTCGATGTCCACCGGGGCGTGCCGGTGGACGAGCTGGCGTTTGTAGTCGATCTCGTGACGCGCCACCACGGACCCCTGCTTGAACTCCTTGTCCGGGCGGAACAGGAAGTCGATACGGGCCTCCTCCAGGTAGCGGAGGAACACCACGTTGTTGACGTGGCCGTACGCGTCCATGTCCGCCCAGCGCAGGGGGCAGCGGTAGATGTGGCGCAAGATCAGCCCCGGGTCAGCTTCTTGTAGGTGGCGCGGTGCGGACGGGCCGCGTCGGGGCCGAGCCGCTCGATCTTGTTCTTCTCGTACGACTCGAAGTTGCCCTCGAACCAGAACCACTTGGAGTCGCCCTCGTAGGCGAGGATGTGCGTCGCCACGCGGTCCAGGAACCAGCGGTCGTGGGAGACGACCACGGCGCAGCCGGGGAACTCCAGCAGCGCGTTCTCCAGGCTCGACAGGGTCTCGACGTCGAGGTCGTTGGTGGGCTCGTCGAGGAGCAGCAGGTTGCCGCCCTGCTTCAGGGTGAGCGCCAGGTTCAGGCGGTTGCGCTCACCGCCGGAGAGGACACCGGCCGGCTTCTGCTGGTCCGGGCCCTTGAAGCCGAAGGCGGAGACGTACGCCCGCGAGGGCATCTCGACCTGGCCGACGTTGATGTAGTCCAGCTCGTCGGAGACGACGGCCCACAGCGTCTTCTTCGGGTCGATGTTCTCGCGGCTCTGGTCGACGTAGGAGATCTTGACGGTCTCGCCGACCTTGATGTCGCCCGAGTCGGGGGTCTCCAGGCCCTGGATCATCTTGAACAGGGTGGTCTTGCCGGCGCCGTTCGGGCCGATGACACCGACGATGCCGTTGCGCGGCAGGGTGAAGCTGAGGTCGTCGATGAGGACCTTCTCGCCGAAGGCCTTGTTGAGCTTGCTGACCTCGACGACGACGCTGCCCAGACGCGGGCCCGGCGGGATCTGGATCTCCTCGAAGTCCAGCTTCCGCATCTTCTCGGCCTCGGCGGCCATCTCCTCGTAGCGGGCCAGGCGCGCCTTGGACTTGGCCTGACGCCCCTTGGCGTTGGACCGCACCCACTCGAGCTCTTCCTTCAGACGCTTCTGCCGCTTGGCGTCCTTGGCACCCTCGACCTTGAGGCGGGTGGCCTTGGTCTCCAGATACGTCGAGTAGTTGCCCTCGTAGGGGTAGGCGCGGCCGCGGTCGAGCTCCAGGATCCACTCGGCGACGTTGTCCAGGAAGTACCGGTCGTGGGTGATCGCCACGACGGTGCCCTCGTACTTGGCCAGGTGCTGCTCCAGCCAGTTCACCGACTCGGCGTCGAGGTGGTTGGTGGGCTCGTCGAGGAGCAGCAGGTCGGGCTGCTCGAGCAGCAGCTTGCAGAGCGCGACACGGCGCTTCTCACCACCGGAGAGGTTGGTGACGGGCCAGTCGCCGGGCGGGCAGCCGAGGGCGTCCATGGCCTGCTCGAGCTGGGCGTCGAGGTCCCAGGCGTTGGCGTGGTCGAGGTCCTCCTGGAGCTTGCCCATCTCGTCGAGCAGCGCGTCCGAGTAGTCGGTCGCCATCAGCTCGGCGATCTCGTTGAACCGGTCGAGCTTGCCCTTGATCCCGGCGACGCCGTCCTGGACGTTCTCCAGGACCGTCTTCTCCTCGTTCAGCGGGGGCTCCTGCAGCAGGATGCCGACGCTGTACCCGGGCGAGAGGAAGGCGTCACCGTTGGAGGGCTGCTCCAGCCCCGCCATGATCTTCAGCACGGTCGACTTACCGGCACCGTTCGGGCCGACGACGCCGATCTTCGCACCCGGAAGGAAGTTCAGGGTGACGTCGTCGAGGATCACCTTGTCGCCGTGCGCCTTGCGCGCCTTGCGCATGGTGTAAATGAACTCAGCCAAGAGAAACCGTCCGGCAGCTTGAAATCTGGCAGTGGGCAGATACACCCCATCTTGCCTGACCGCCACCCCTGAGCGGAAACCCGTTAGGTCGGGGGGCTCTGACCTGGGGTTTCCTTGCGGCTGCCCTGGACTCGCCTGTCACCTTCGGTCGACCTCGGGCACCCTCGCACGGCCCGGAGACGGCCCAGGACTGAGAGTGTCACGCCCTGCCATGTGGGGCTATGGTGCGGCCGTGACAAGCGCAGCGGAGCGCCCCATCCTCTTTCTCGACGTCGACGGACCCCTCATCCCGTTCGGGGCGGCATCCAGCAGCCTGCAAGCCCCGGCTTCCGACTCTGAGGTTTCCGTCGACCAGGGAAACCCCCTGCTTGGGCGTCTTGATCCTGATCTTGGATCGCGCCTCACGGCACTGCGCTGTGATCTCGTGTGGGCGTCGACATGGATGGAAGAGGCAAACGAGGCCGTCGCCCCACGCATCGGACTACCACGGCTACCCGTCGTCGAGTGGCCGGACGCCTGTACCGACAGCAGTCCGCGGGGCCTGCACTGGAAGACCCCTCATCTCGTCGAGTGGGCCAACCGCCGGCCGTTCATCTGGGTCGACGACGAGATCAGCAGCATGGACCGCCTGTGGGTCGCTACCCAACATCCTGGGCCGTCGCTTCTTCGCCGCGTCGACCCGACCAAGGGCCTGGAAGACGCCGACTTCTCGGTACTCGCCGATTGGCTCGGGGCGCTGGAGGCGAACCGAGGGGCAGGCGCGTAGAAGGCGCTTTGTGGCTGCGTCCCGACCTCCTCTTGACCTGTCCCTCTTCCCCAGCTGAGCCGCCTGCCGGTAGAACTTCGACACGGATTCGACACCTAGTGTCCTGGCGGATCTGTACGGTGCGAACGACACACACGCTAGGGACGAACTGTTGGGGGCGGGCATGACGGAGTATCTGCCTGAGGTTGATCCGCGATGGGCTGAGCACTCTGGCGAAGAGGGGCACTACGGTGCCCCCGAATGGGGCCCGGAGGACTTGGAGCGCGCCACAAGGTTCTTGGCAGAACTCGCACCGCAGGCCCGGCAGATGCTCGCGTACCTGCTGCGCAACCCTGGCCGGAAGATCCACTGCACGGAGCTGGTGGATATGGCCCTGGGCGGTCCAAATGAGGGCGCTCCGGCACAGCGCGTGGCAGGCGTGGTGAGGGGAATGAGCAAGGGACACAACAACAGCGGGCGGCGGCTTCCGTTCTACTGGTGGGAAGCTCCTGAGGGGAGCGCGGGCGCAACGTACGCAGTCCGCCCCTCGGTGGCGGCGGTGTTCCTGGCCGCTCAGCTCGGCCAGTGACTCCGGCACAGGCGCCGGCGTCCACCAGTTAGGCGGCTTTACCGCGTCGGCCTGAGCCGGCTAACGCTGAGCACCGCTTTAGGAGTTCGATACGAGCCCGCTCCGGCCGCTGTTGTCGACTGGAGCGACAGCCGGACAGAGCCACTGGCGTGCGCCCCCGTCCGGCGTCGTTGATGTCAGTCATGGATGTCAGGAGCCTTCTGATCCGTAGCTCTAGCCAGATGGGTTAGCGACGGTCATACCGGCCGTTATGACGCCCGGGGAGGCGCTACCTGACGGGGACAGTCGCTGGGGGAGCGGTACCGCGCTGTTGTACATCGCTTGGAGATCCCGGCCGGTAGGAATCGGACACGTCACGACTCACTGTGTGTCAGGATTTGCAAACCGTGATGGGGGAGGTACGGCGTGTCCGGTCAGCCTGCGGCGTTCATGAGCTATGTCCGTTTCAACGATCAGCATGATGACGGCCTGCTCAGCCAGTTCAGGGAACGGCTTGGTGCCGAGGTGCGGGCACAGACAGGCGAGGAGTTCGCGATCTTCCAGGATCGCAACGATGTCGCCTGGGGCCAGAACTGGCAGCAGCGCATCGACGAAGCACTGGACGCGGTGACCCTGTTGCTGGTCATCGTTACGCCGAGCCTGTTCCGCAGCCCCGCCTGCCGGTCGGAGGTGACACGGTTCCTGGAGAGAGGGAACAGCATGGGTGCGTGGGACCTCGCGGCGGATTGCAAGGCCAACGTGTTCCGTGCCCGCAACAAGGAATGAAGGGAACGCGGCCTGGGAGTCGCACCCTCTCGGCGTGCCCGCCCTGTGGTCCGGGCAGCGGAACCTCCCAGGCCGTCCGGGGGCTAGAGCGAGGAGGCCGGGCGAACCCCGGCGGTTTCCGAGGTCCACAGGTGATGCGGCGGGCGCCGCTCAGTCCTGGGTCGGGGCCTTCTTCTTGCGGACGATGCTCAGGGCCGTGGCGCCCAGGATCAGCAGGCTGAGCCCTATGGCGGCGATCAGGGGTGTGGTGCTGGTGCCGCCCGTGTCGGCGAGGTTGGTGCCGCCGGCGGTGCCGCCCACGGTCGCGGGGCCCGGTTCGCTGAGCGTCTGCGTGGCCGTCCCGCCCGCGCCGCCCTGGATCCGGCAGTCGAGGACACCCGTGAAGCGCTGCCCCAACCCGTTGGGTCCCTTGATCGTGAAGTCGTAGGCCTGGTCCTCCCGCAACGGGATCAGAACCCTCTGCGACGCGCCCGCGGCGATGCTGTGCTCGACGCCCATCAGCTCGAAGGCGAACGCCTCGTCGCCCTTGTTGGCCGCGGTGATGTCCACGCCGCCCTTGACGCAGTCCTTCGCCGCGGACAGCGCGGGTATCGCGCCCCCGCCGGCCCAGGTGGCGCTCGCGGTGGCCGCCACCGTCGACTCGCTGGAGCCGGCCAGGATCTGGGTCTGGCTGCGGCTGTCGGAGGTGAGGACCCGGCCGACCGGCACGGTCGTCGAGGCCTGCACGGTCAGCTCCGCGGATCCCGCCGCGTCGCCCGGCCCGTGCGCGGTGTCCCCGGACGTCTCCTCGGGCACGTCGAAGAAGATCTGGCTGCCGTTGGTGGCGGAGGTGACCGGCTTGCCGTCCTTGCCGACGATCCGCACGCCACTGGCGGCGGCGTCCGCCGGAGGCGTGATCGTGACGGCGTTCGCGTTGGTGTGGACCGTCACCGGGCCGAGCCGGCCGCCGGGGTGGCCGGAGACGGCGGGCGGGTCGAGCGTCAGCGAGGCCGCGGGCTCGGGCAGGTCGCGGGCGCTCTTGTCCAGGTAGTCCGCGAGCTTCTCGGCCCGCGGGTCGAGCGCGTCGACGCGCGCGCCGTCGGAGTGACGCCAGATGGCCACCTGGGTGCCGGCCGCCGCGTCCTGCTCGGTGAGGTTGGTGACGCCCGCCTTGGCGGCGAGTGCCGCGAGATCGTTCACCTGCGGGTAGGAGTGCTGCAGGATCCAGCGGATCTTCCCGGCGCCCTTGTTGGTGCCGAGCGAGGAGCCGCTCCACGGCGTCTCGTGGTACTTGGCGTCCCGCTGCGTGGGGTTGTGCAGGTCGACGCAGTACGTCTGCAGCATGCCGCCGCCGTCGACGAACATCTCGAACAGGCCCGCGGAGACCTGGTAGTCGCCGCCGTCGTCGTGGACGACTGCGGTGCCGTAGGTCTTCAGGCCGCCCATGGTGGCGGTCGCGCCGCCCTGGCTCTGCGGTGCCGTGCCCGCGGCGGCCGGGCCGGCGGCGGTCAGCACGCCGGCGGCGACGAGCCCGGTCATCAGGGTCGCGGCGGCGAGACGCGCCACCCCTCGCCTGCCCGCGGGCGGCGCAGAGAACGAAGCACACACAGAATTCCCCTTCGAGCAGGACCCGTTGACGTGGGGGGCACGGTCCCACCAGCAGAATCTTCAGGCCCCGAGGACCATGTCCGGCATCCTAGAGATCACCCGCAGCGCCACCCCCCGTCATATGCTCGGATGGCTGATCCGAATCGGAATCGTTATCGCCAACACCCTTTGCGAGCAGAGGACATCGGCAGGGCCACGGGAGCTTTCCCGAGCGCGCTCGTCGACGAGCCGCGGTTCGGCCGGGGAGTCTCGGCACCTCTCCGACGTCACGTCACGGCAACCGGTTCCGCCTGCGGCCGGCCCTCGGCGGCCGCAGGTGTCTCCCATGCCGGCTCGGGCGGTTGCCGGGGCGAGGCCGCCGGGCCCGGCTCGGGCCTGCCCGAGCGCCGGAAGGCGGACGTGCCGCGCGCGAGGTCGTGGCCGATCGACACCGCGTCGATGTCGGCCGAGGTCCGGTTCTGGCCGTCCCGGCTCTCCACACGCACCTTGAGCCGGCCCTGCACGACGACCGGGTCGCCCACGTTCAGCGAGGCCATCGCGTTCGTGGCGAGCTGGCGGTTGGCCCACACCGTGAAGAAATTGGTGTGCCCGTCCGTCCACGTGCTCTTCTCTCGGTCCCAATAGCGCGAGGTCACCGCGAGCCGGAACCTCGTCGCCGCGCCCGACGCCAGCTCCCGGTACACCGGCTGCGTGGCCACGTTCCCCACTGCGCAGACCATTGTCTCGTTCATCGTGAGTCCCTCCCTCGCCCGGCCGCTCGCCGGGCCGACACACGTACGGGCCCGTCCCGTACGGCTGCGTCCGCCGCGCCGACCGCGTCCGTCGCGATCGCCGCGCCACCAGACTGCCTCCGCCGGGACGAGCCCGCTGAGCCCTGTGGACCGTCACCTGCCTGTGGAAAACTCCGCCACCCGTACGGGGGACGGCCGGCCCACGGCCCCCTCGTCCCGGGAGGTGTATGTGTACGTCGTCCCGTCCCCTCCGTACTTCGCAGACCTCGTACGTCGAACACGGCGTGCGTGGAAGACCTCGTACGCCGAAGACCTCGTACTTCTACCGCCCCCGCCGGCTCATCCCGCCCCCGACCCCAGCACCCGTACGTACTGCTCCCGCACTTCCCGGTATCGCAGCAGCTCCGCCGCCACGGGATCCAGCACCCGGGCCCGTCCGCATCCTGCCGCCGCCTCGCGCAACCGGCGTTCCGCCTCCTGGCCGTACCGCCGGGCCGGGCCGCGTGCCGCCATCCGGCAGCTCCACTCGACGAGCGGACCGCCGGCGATGCCCGCGAGCATGAGCAGCACCGGCACGCCCAGGTTCGGCGCCATGACACCGGCGATCTGGCCCACCAGCCACAGGCCGCCGAGAATCTGAAGGAGCGTCATGGCGGCCTGCCCGAGCACCGCCGCCGGCCACCAACCCGGCCGCGGCGGCCGCCCCGGGGGCAGCCCGGCCCGGGTCGCCAGCTCGTCCAGCGCCTCGGGCAGCCCCTGGGCCCCGCGTACGGCGGCCTCCCGCACCGCCTGGGCCCAGGGCGCCGGCAGGCCGGTCGCGGCCTGGTCGGCCACCGTGCGCACCGCCTGTTCGACGCGCTGCCGGGCCGTGGCCTCCTCGTCCGGTTGCGTGCGCACCGCGTGGCGCCCGGTGGCGGCCCCGCGCAGGGCGTGGCACCAGCGCCACAGCCGGAGCCACGGGGTGCCGCAGGCGCGGTTGGCATTGCGCAGCCACGCCCGTTCGGCGGCGTCGCCCGCGGCGGTGGCGCCGACGGCGTCCGCCAGCCGCGCCGCGAACTCCTCGCGTGCCTCCTCGCTGAGTCCGGCGCGCCGCCGCGCGGCGTAGACGGGCCGCAACCGCTCGGCCGCCGCGTCCACATCGGCGGAGATCCGCCGGGCAGCGGCCCCGCGCTCCGCCACGAACTGGCCGATCGCCTCCCGCAGTTCGCCGACCCCGTCCCCGGTGAGCGCGGACAGCGCCAGCACCGTCGCGCCCGGCTCGCCGTACTCCCCGAGGGCGATCCCGTCCTCGTCCAGGAGGCGCCGCAGATCGTCGAGGACCTGGTCGGCGGCCTCCCCGGGCAGCCGGTCGATCTGGTTGAGGACGACGAACATGATCTCCGCGTGGCCCGCCATGGGCCGCAGGTAGCGCTCGTGCAGCACGGCATCGGCGTACTTCTCCGGGTCGACGACCCAGATCACGGCGTCGACGAGCCCGAGGATGCGGTCCACGTGCTCACGGTGCTGCACGGCGGCGGAGTCGTGGTCGGGCAGGTCGACCAGGACGAGGCCGCGCAGCTGCGGGTCGGCGTCCGGGCTCTGCACCGGGCGTCTGCGCAGCCGGCCCGGGATGCCGAGCCGGTCGACGAGGGTCGCCGCGCCGTCGCTCCAGCTGCACACGATGGGGGCTGCGGTGGTCGGCCGCCGTACGCCGGTCTCCGAGATGGCCACCCCGGCGAGCGCGTTGAACAGCTGCGACTTGCCGCTGCCGGTGGCGCCCGCGATGGCCACGACGGTGTGCTGCCCGGACAACCGCCGCCGCGCCGCCGCCTCGTCGAGGACGCGGCCGGCCTCGGCCAGCGTGCGGCTGTCGAGCCGGGTGCGGGACAGGCCCACCAGTTCGCGCAGCGCGTCCAGCCGCGACCGCAACGGGCCGTCGTACGCCAGCGGCGGCACCGGCAGCGGGCCGGGCACCCGGGTCTCCGCGGCGGGCACGTGCTCGGGGGCGG
This sequence comes from Streptomyces sp. NPDC014864, assembly GCF_043081525.1. Taxonomy (NCBI): domain Bacteria; kingdom Bacillati; phylum Actinomycetota; class Actinomycetes; order Kitasatosporales; family Streptomycetaceae; genus Streptomyces; species Streptomyces sp. NPDC014864. Next base: position 53,096 of record NZ_JBIBWT010000006.1, on the reverse strand, counting down.
CGCTCTCCGTCACGCGCCGCGCGATGAGGCCGTCGTCCCAGACGTCGGTGGACTCCGTACTGCCGGAGGCGGAGCCGTCGTCCTGCACGCGCGCACGGCTGTCGGCGTGCGGCCCGTGCTGTCCCACGCGCGTGTGCTCGTCGCCCCCCGCCGAGTCGCCCGTCGTACGGGAGAGCTCGGCACCGCCCGGCGGGTCGCACGCGGGACGGGCGGCTCCTGGGAGGCCGATCGCCTCGCTCCTCCGCGCACGCGCGTGCCCGTCGCCGTCCTTCAGGTCGTGCAGGCCGTGCGGGTCGTGCACGTCGTGGTGCACGCGCGCGGGGGCGTCCTTGGCTCGTGCTCGGGGCTGCTCGGTCTCCGGGCCGCCCACCCCCGGGACGTCCGTTCCCGAGGCGTCCGTTCCAGAGTCGTCGGCCGCCGTGGCCCGAGTGGCCCGGGTCGCGTCGCGTCCTCCCGCGCCCGGCGTCCGTTGCCCGGGCGGCCCGCTTCCGACACCGCCGGCGCCACTGGCACTACTGGCACTACTGGCACCGCCGGTGTCCCTGACATCCCCGGCACCCTTCGTGTCCTCGGAAACCAAGCCCTCCGTCCGATCGGCGTGCTCCCTGCGGTCCTGGTCAGTGACGGCGGCCACCGGTCATCTCTCCTTCAGCAGTACGGACAGCGCGGCAATGAGTTCGGCCTGGGGTTCCGGGTGCACCTCCAGGACGTCGAGCGGGGCCAGCCGCCGCTCGCGTTCGGTGTGCATCACGCGGTCCAGGTGGTCGGTGAGCAGCCGTGCGGCGCGCTCGCGCAGCCGCAGCGCGCCATGGGCGCCGATCCGCTCGGCGAGCCCCTCGCCGGCGGTGCGCGCCCGGCGGCGGCCCAGCAGGCCGGCGGCGACGAGGGCGGCGACGGCCTCGGGATCCGGTGCGGGGCTCCGGTCGTGCCCGCGCACTTCGTCCTCGGCTACCTCCTCGAGCTCCCGCCGCCACCGCCGTACGGCGATCCCGATGCGGTGCTCGGCGTCCCGCAGAGAGAAGTCGGGATCGGAGAGACCGGGCGCGCCCGCCGCCGGCTCGCGGCGCCAGGCGTCGTCGACGCGTTCGTCGGCGGCGGTGACGGCGCACAGCAGGAGGGAGCTGAGGCTCTCCACGAGAGCGTCGAGCAGTTCGCTCGCGGTGCAGTCGAGGGGGAAGGCGCGCCACCGCTTCAGGGCGTCCCCGGCGAGCACGGCCCCGGCCCGCAACCGCCCCCGCACACGCGCGTACTCGGTGTCGTACGCGCTGTCGACGGCGGCGGTGAGCCGCAGGGCGGCCGCGTACTGGGCGGCGGACGCACCGGCCAGCTCGGGCAGGCGGGCCTTCAGCGAGTCCAGAAGCCCGTGGGCGGTGCGGTCCATGGTGTGCTGCCGGGCCACGGGGTCCTGGGCCTGGTGGGCCAGCCAGGTGCGCAGCGGCGCCACGGCGGAGGCGGGCAGCAGCCCCGCGCCCCAGACCGACTCGGGCAGCTCGGGCACGGTGAACCGCGGTACGTCCCCGAGCCCGGCCTTGGTGAGCAGCGCCCCGTACTGCCGGGAGACCTCGGAGACGACCTGGTGCGGCACCCGGTCCAGCACGGTGACGAGCGTGGCGTCGTACTCCTTGGCGGTGCGCAGCAGGTGCCAGGGGACGGCGTCGGCGTACCGGGCGGCCGTGGTGACCATGACCCAGATGTCGGCCGCGCAGACGAGCTCCGCGGCGAGGACGCGGTTCTCGGCGAGCAGCGAGTCGATGTCGGGGGCGTCGAGGAGCGCGAGGCCCGGCGGCAGGGTGTCGACGGTCTCCACGCGCAGGACGCGGGTGGTGTCGTCCTCCGCTGCCGTCGGCGGGTCGTCCCCGGGGTCCTGCCGGGGCAGCCACACGCGCGCGAGGTGGGGCAGGATCCTCACTCCACTGAACCAGTGGTGATCGTCCGGATGGCAGACGAGCACCGGGGTCCGGGTCGTCGGGCGCAGCACTCCGGCCTCCGTGACCCGTCTGCCCACGAGGGAGTTGACGAGGGTCGACTTGCCTGCGCCGGTGGAACCCCCGACAACCGCCAGCAAGGGCGCTTCGGGGTGTCTCAACCGGGGCACCAAGTAGTCGTCGAGCTGGGCGAGCAGTTCGTCGCGGTTGGCACGCGCGCGTGGAGCCCCGGGGAGGGGCAGCGGAAAGCGTGCGGCGGCGACACGGTCGCGCAGGGCGGAGAGTGCGTCGAGCAGCTGAGGCCGTACGTCCAAGGTCACCACATGGGAAGAATGCCCAATTTTAGGGGAATTCTGAAGCATATGAGCATGTCTGCGCGCCGACCGAACACAACGGACGGAAGGGATGACTGGGACGCGGGTACAGTCCAGGCATAACGAGTGCACAACACCCGGTGCGCCAGACGCCAAAAGCGGTGCACGATTCGTACCTGCCTGCGATTATCAGGACCGCTTCACCGAACCTCCACATTGAGCCACGGAGGCGAAGCAACAGGGACAAGGAGCCGGGAGCCCTATCCTTGTCCCCGGCGACGTCACGGATCAGCCCGCACCCGGGCACCACGACAGAGGCCACCGCACCGGCCCCCGTAGCTCAGTGGATAGAGCAGGCGCCTTCTAAGCGCTTGGCCGCAGGTTCGAGTCCTGCCGGGGGCGCCTTCCACCGCCCTCCCACCGGGAGGGCGTTTTCGCTGCTCAGAGCAGGTGCAGGCAAGACAGAAGAGCGCCGGCCCCTTCCCCAGTGATGGCGGGGCAGGTCCGGCGCTGTCCGGCCGTAACCGAGTTTCTGCGGGGGGCTGCGGTGAATACGCGGAGAAGTTCGCCGGGCCAGCAGGGCCGGGGCCGGGGCCGGCTAGAGATCGGCTGACACTTCCCCTTCACGGCCAGTGCAGCGCAGCCACTCGTTGTAGCGCCATCTCAGTGCCTCTGGGTGCGGCAGACGGTCCAGGGTGAGCTTCGGATGCACGATGCCCATATCCCCCAAGCTCGGACCACCAGGACGTACCTCTGCACTCAAAGTGTCGGGGTTAATGGCGAAGAGGTGGGCGTCGAAGGCCCTGTGAAGCGCCGCGTTCATCGGCAGGCCGTTGCGGGCATCGGAGGTCCCGCCATCAGCGTCGCCTCGAAGGTGCGCTGCCTCAACCATCTGGGGGATCGCGATCCCTGAGAGCGGACAGCATGGGCCGTACCGCTGGAACACTTCGAGCTTGAAGCGTGCCTGGTCCGGTCGTGCGACCACGGTCCCGTTTCGCTGGCGGCGCCTGTTGCCTTCGAGCTGGAACGGCTGCTCTTCCGAGCGGTCATGGTCCAGGACTTGTACGGGCGGGGCCTCACCAAATTTGACCAAGAACAGGCTGCTCTGGTCCTCCCAGCCTTCGACCCACGCGAGCTCTACGCCGCGGAGATTGCCATGCTCAGTGATCACAAACAGGGGAAGCCGAAGCGTTGCAGCTGCCTTCGTGGCGTTGACTTCACCGAGGTCGCGACCCCGTTGCCGTGTGACCGGGTAGTGGTAGAGCACTCCGTTCTCGTCCAGGTCATCGGGGTAGTGCTGGCCGGTGTGCTTGAGCCCGATCGTCACGCCGTCGGGATGGATCTTCTGGGTGCGGGACTTGTCTGCCCAGATGCCCCGGAAGTTGCCATACGCGCCCACCGCGCGAACGGCGTCCGCTGTGACAAGCCCTGAGCTGTCTCGGCGTGCGAGCAGGTTCTCCCATACAGCCATGCGCCATTCCCGCTCCGCGTCCACAGTCCCCGACTGGCTGTTGAGAACCACGAACCCCATGGCGCGAAGCACCGGGTTCGCACCCGCCTCACCGCCATCGAATTGATGGTTCAACAGCGCGCCATCGCTCGGATGCTGGTACCCGTAAGCGACGCCGGCGATCGCCTTGGCGTCGTAGAGCCGGCCACCGTGGCTGACGTAGTACTGCGTCGACGGCCCGAACTTGTACTTCCCCCGGAAGCCCTGCCCTCCCAAACTGTCATACTCGGCGAGGGCCCTTTCCACCGCTGCGGCACTGGTCAGGTCCTTGATTCTCACAGCCCACCCCTGGTCTCGTCTGGCCACGCGAGCCTACTAACTTCGACTTCCGGGCGTCTGTTCGTCTGCCTGTCGAGCGGGAGGCCGATCTCAGCGAGGATCCCGCCCACGGCCATGCCTCCCACCTGCTCGTGGCCCGCCACAATCCGCGAACTCATGCTCTAAGTAGCCCAGTTGTCCGATAGCCTGATCACCGCTTAGTCGCCGTCTCCCGCATCCGGGAGCTGACATGTGTCGCCGTCACCCCCATTGGGGTGCTGACACAAGAGGAGAAGCCTTGTCCGGCAAGGACTACAGCTACGACATCCCGGACCACCCGATTAAGTACATCGAGGTGGACCCAAGGACCATCAAGTTCGACCCCCGCGCGCAGCGCAACCTCAACAAGGCCCGTGCGCAAGCCATCGCTGAGAAGCTGGTCCCCACCGCTCTCGGGACGCCGATCCTTTCTCAGCGTGGGGATGGCCAGTACGCGGTGGACGGCATGCACCGCGTCTTCGCCTGCCAGCTCATTCTGACTGGCAAGGTCTCGGTTCCGGAGAAGGTTCGCGACGCCGTCCAAAGCATCCACTGCGAGGTTCACTTCGACCTCTCGATGGCCAACGAGGCGTCGCTGTTCATCATCAAGAACAAGGAGTCCTCGAAGGTCGGCCCAAACGACGAGTTCAGGATCGGTGTGCTGGCTGGGCACCCGCTCTTCGTGGACACCAACACCGTCCTGGAGAAGCACCAGCTCAAGGTTGGCAGCAGCTCGGCCAGCGGTGTGCGCGGCATTAAGGGAATCCTCGGCATCGTCATGGAGCACGGCCCCGAGATGCTGGACCTGTCGCTCACCATTGCCGAAGACGCCTGGGGCCGGACCGCCGACACCTGGCACTCCGTCACCATCGGCGGGATAGCCACGGTGATGTCCAAGCACTCCGATGAGCTGAACCCCAAGGAGTTGGCGCAGAAGCTCAAGCGCCAAGGCGATCCCACGGCCTTCAAGGCCAAGATTCAGACCATCGCTACCAACAACAACACCCGCGCCGACGGCACCAAGGGTCGCCTCAAGGCCGCTCACTTGGCGGTTGCTTCCGCCTGGAACGCTAACCGCCGCGTCAATCGCATCCCTGTCCCGAACATCTTCGAGTAGCGCCACGGTGTGTCTCGTGCTCACCTGCGGCGCGGGGCACGCGGCCCTTCCTGTCAGAGCTGGCCAAGCTTGGCCTGCTAACCGCGCGGTGTTCCCCTGATCACGTGACGACGGCGTCGGTCCATATGCGCAGTGTGGTGCTGTCCGCGGCCTCGCACTGGATCTACCGCCGGAATCCCTAAAACAGTGAACAACCGCACTGGCCCTGATCCTGTGCTGGGCAATGCCTTGCCCAGCACAGGATCAGGCTCTAGTCAGCCGGCCACTTCTGGTAGATCTTCACGGGCCAGGATTCGCTGTTTGAGGTCCCGGAGTTGCCCGGAGATGCACCGGGCGTAGATGGCCAGTAGTACAGGAACGCTGTTGCCCGCCCACTCGGCGACCTGTGCCGGCGGGACGCCGTCGTTGAGCCAGTTGGTCAGGCAGGTGTGCCGCAGGTCGTACACGCGCCTGCCGAGCGGGGAGATGAATTCCTCCGGGGTGAGTACTTCCGCGCGAGCGGTCCGCCAGGCTCGGCGGATGACCGAGCCCGCGAGCATGCCGCCCTTCTCGCCCTGGAACAGCAGATCCCCCGGCTTCAGACTCTCTACCTTGATGTGCTCGCGCAGTATCCGCGTCAGCGACGGGTGCCCCGGCACGACGCGTGTGTCATCCGAAGCGCGTCCCTTCAGCCCGCGCTCTTCGTGGATCTCGCCGTCGTCCGTCCAGTTCTTCCCGACCTCCGGCTGAGCCGTGTGGAACAACAGCTCGCACCACTGGTCCTCGGCGTCCTCGTCCGGCAGGCGGACGTCCGCAACGTCCATCGCCACGACTTCCTCCGGGCGCGGTCCGGCGTAGTACATCGTCGCGAAGAAGGCGTGGAGCCGCTGGCCGCCGCGGGGACGTCGGCGTACCCACCCCAGCAAGCGCGCAGCCTGCTCCGGGTTGAGCAGACACCTCTTGTCGACCGCGGATGACGTCTTGGGCACCGCCCCCCTCCCCTTCGGTAGTGGGTTCCCCCGCAGAATCCGGTGCTTGACGGCGTATTCCATGGCCACGTTCAGAATCCGCCGGTTGCGCTTGACGGAGCTTGCCGCAGCGCGCGTACCGTCCAACTTCGAGTCGACGGCCCGAAGCACCTCGTCAACCTTGGCGGGGTCCTCCCATGCGGCCATGGTCAGGGCGTTGCGCTCTATCCACTTCAGGATGGTGGTCATCTCGGGTGGAGCATCCTCCCGGCGCCGCGTGTTGAACGCGAACTCCCGCAGCGCCGTGCGGACGTCGACCGGCCGGAACGCGGTCGGCTGTGTGCGCAGCAGAGCAACGGTGGTCGCCATGAGCGCCTTGGACGTGTTCTTGCGATTGTTCCCGCCGGTCCGGTGCCATTGAGCGTCCGCGAACTGGACAGCGAAGTCGTACCAGTTCACCGCGTTCGCCCCGGACTGATGCGAAAGGGGGCGTCCCGTAGCGAGGTTGAATGCCTCGCCACGGCGCGTGGCGCTGACCAGCTCGGAGCGGAAGGCGTCCGCGAGCGCCTTCGTGTCGAACGGCGCTCGCCACTCCTTGCCGTCCAGCTCCCAGCGAACCGTGTGAGTGGTCTTGCGCTTGCCCCGGTAGATGGCCGTCTTCCAAATCTTCACGTTGTACGTCGTGCCATCCATCAGGCGCTGTCCTCCCGCTCGTCAAGCCAGTGCTCGTAGTCGCTGCGCCGGATCCGGATGTCGCCATTGGGCAGCTTGATGCAACGGGGGGCCCGCCCCTTCGCGCGCCAGTCGTAGAAGGTTGAGCGCGAGATCTTCAGGTCCTGACAGATCTCGGCAAGCGTGAGCTTTTCGTCACTGAACCCCGGTAGGACTGCCGTCACCGCGCGCCCCCTTCGGCTTCATCCGCACTGGACAGGCCGGACAGCTCCAATTCCGACTGTCCGGGCTGTCCGTGCTGGTCAGACGTGGCCACCGGACAGCCGGACAGTGCGGACACCTCTTGGGCGCCCCGTGTCCGGGTCTCGGTGTCCGGGTAGTACCGGCCGCTGGGGTCCTTGGTGAGCTGTCCGGCGTCTGCCATGCGGTTGCAGGTGCGGCGGATCGTGTCGATGTCGACGTTCGGCAGCGCACTCGCCATGTCCTTCGGCTTGGCTCCGGGGTGGGCGCGGACGTACCGCAGGATCGTGGCGCGGGTGTCGCTGACGGTGTGGTCGGAGACCGGGCCGTCCAGCAGGTGCCATGCGCCGGAGGTGGGTTGGAAGCTGAGGGCGTACTCGGCTTCGTCCACGTCGCGGCCGGTGACGTGCAGGATGCCGTCCGCCTGCCCTCGGGCCCGTTTCAGCACGAGCGTGGCGTCAGCGGCTCCGGCGATGCCGTTGGTGCCGGAGACCTCGGTCAGGAAGTCTTCGGAGCTTGCTTTGCGGACGTGGTGTACGAGGACGACGGCCACGCCGTAGTGGTCGGCGAGCCGCTTGGCGTAGCCGACAGCGACATAGTCCGCGTCGTACGCCGACACTCCGGCCGGGGCCTGGCCGCGCATCTTGGCGAACACGTCGATGACGACCATGCGCGCGTCGGGGTTGCGCTCCAGCCACTGAGCGACAGCCTCGGTGCCGCCCTGGGGGAAGGGCGGGCATTCGGTGACCAGGGTCAGACCGGCGGGCGCGGGCTGGCCTCCGAGGAGCTTGCCCATGCGGGTCTGGAGACGGCGCGGGGTGTCTTCCAGGGCGAGGTAGAGCACCGGGCCGCCATGGACAGGCACGGAGTCGAACGCGTTGCCGCCGGCCGCGACCGACAGCCCCAGCCCAAGGGAGAGCCAGGACTTGCCGACCTTGGGCGGGCCCGCGAGCACATTGACACCCTCGGCGAAGATGCCGGGCACAGCCCATTTCGGCTCGGGAAAGTGCGCGGCCATGAGCTGATCGGCCGTCCACGCGGTCCGTGGGCGCTCCCGCCTGGGTGGCGCCTCGGGGGTCGTCTCGGGGTCGCTGGGCACGGAGTACAGGTGCAGGGGCGGGATGGGGCTGGTGCTCATGCCGCGACCGTCCTGGGGCGTCGTGCTCCGGCCCGCAGGCCGGAGGCGATGGTGCGGCGTGCCTCGCGCTCGCTCTGGCCGACTTGGAGCGCGGCGGTGAGGAGCCAGCCGGTGACGTCGGCTTCGCTCAGCTCGCCTCCGGCGACGAGCTGTCCGAGGGCGACGGAGGCGATGTAGAGGCTGTTGTTGTGCTCGTGCGGGCCAGAGCCGGTGACCCGCTGCACCTCCCCATTGACGGCGGAGCGGAGGAAGGCGGAGCGCCGCCCGTGGCCCGTGAGGGCGACCGTGATGGGCGTCTGCGGTGGCAGCGGGGCGGGGCACAGGAGTTCGGCGAGCCAGCCCGGCAGGGGCGCCACGGGGGCGTCGTGGGTGACCTCGTACGGGTGTCCGGCGAAGGTGCTGCCCGCGCCGACTACGAGTCCGCCCCACGCGCGGGTGTCGACCTTCCAGCCCAGTCCGCGGGCGCTGTCCCCGGCGGTGTTGCGTAGGGGTTCGCCCTCGGGGGCGGCGAAGTAGAGGTGGGTGCCGCCGCTCCAGGTGCGCACCGTGTAGGTGTCGGCGGGGAAGGGTTGGCCGTGGCGCTCGCAGAGCACGGCAAGTACGTCGGTGCCGTCAGTGACGCCGTGCTCGGTCCAAGCGGCCGGCGGATTGTCGCCGGGGTGCTTGGGCTTGTCAAGGTCGATGACGACCAGGCCGGACGGGCCAGTGGCGATGCCGACGTTGAAGGCAGCGACGGACCACGCGCGTGTAATGCGGTCCGGGTCGGTGGTGGCGCGGGTCTCCCAGTCGGAGACGGCCGGGCGCTTGTCGCCGGGGATGAGAGGGAAGACGCGCCAGTCATGCGACGCTGCGTCGAGCGCGGCGGTGAGCTGGGCAGAGCCGTCCGAGTGCGGCATGCTGAGGGTTCTCCTGTTCTGTCTGCGGATGGGCAGGGAGAACCGCGGCGGCGGGCGACCTTGCTGGGGAGTCCCGCCGCCGCGGCGTTGCTAGTGGTTCTTGGCCCAGTGGGCGTATTCCTGACGGACGTAGCCGCGCGGGTCGGCGGCGGTGGCCGGGTGCTCCGGCCAGTACGGGGCGCCGTGGTAGTCGCCCTCGCCCTCCCGGTCGTGCTCGATGAGCCGATGCGCCGCTTCGGTGGCCGCCTCCACCGAGTCGCCGCGGAGGCCGTCCTCCTCGTCCCGAAGCGCGATGCGGTCCAGCAGCGCGGCTTTGCGAAGCCAGAACTCCCGCCCCAGGTGCTCGCCGAGTGGCTTGTCGGCGGCCGTCTGGGCAGCCCATCCGATCTCGCGGACGATGCTCGGGGCGAGCGCGTACGCCTCGTTCGACGTGGGCCACGGCCCGGGCTCGGGGCGGTGGTCGGCGGTGACGTACAGGCGGATGCGCTCGCCGTCGCGGGTGGGGTACCGGCGGACGGTGCCGGCGGTGAACGCGCCGCCGAGTGCGGCGGTGATCCGGTCGGTGTCGGCCGGGTCGCAGATGACGCGGATCTCGAACACATCTCTCCTCTCGGGGGATTCAGCCGTGGAAGTGGCTGCGCTTGATGACGGCCTTGCGGATGTGGACGGTGCTGCCGCGGGCGCCGGCGACGGCGCGGATGGGGGCGCGCCAGGCGAGCACGGCGAGCGCGATCCAGAGCAGGGCGCCGGAGCCGAGTCCGGCGATGGCGTTGACGGCCTCGCCGATGCCGTATCCGATGCCGGCGGACAGGACGCCGCCGCCGATCCCGGCGCCGATCAAGCGCTGGGCAATGGGGTCCAGCAGGGGTAACGGGGTGAGGTCGCGCGGCTCGGGGCGGACCATCGGGGGTGGGGCGAGGTGCTTGGGCATGGGGACCATGCGCCCGTAGGCGTCGGGCACCCACACCACCGGCCCGCGCTCTGCGGCCAGTTCGACCACGGCCGGGGCGGGCGCGTACGGCTCAGTGGGCACGTCACGCATCAGCGCGGGCAAGGTGGGTTCGTTCACGGCGGTGCTCCTCACAGGTGCGGTATGGCGTGGACGACGGCGGCGGCGAGCTGGTTGATAGGGCCGGCAGCGCCTGTGGAGGCGAGGAAGAAGCCGAACCCGGCGGCGGTGAACGCGGCGCCGTAGCCGAGGGACTTGGAGCGCAGCAGGAAGAAGAGGACGAGTCCGAACAGGGCCACAAGCGAGATGGAGACGGCCACGCGCGGAACCTCCCTTCGGATGGTGTGGGTGGGTGGTCAGTGGGTGCCTTCGCGGTAGATCCGCTGGGCGCGGTTGAAGAGCCAGCGGCCGACGCGTATGCGTTTGCCCGTGGCCTTGCAGCGGCGGCAGCTCTTGCCGCGCTTGGGCCGTCCCTTGCGGTCGATGTCCATGGCGAAGCCGAAGCCGTTGCACTTGCGGCAGGTGCCGAACGGGCTGGCCGCGCACATTCCGACATAACCCAGAGTGACAGCGAGCAGGCATGCGATAGCAAGGCTGATGAGGGGCATCTGCGGCCCTTCCAGTCGGTTTCCGGGGTTTTCGCAGGTGGGGTGCTATGCACTAGACCGCAGATCAAGTGCTGTACGGGGTGCTAGCGGGGGTGCTACCGGTAGCAGGACGAGGTGCTACCGGTAGCACCGTGCGCGGTTAGGCGACGCCTCGATTTTCGTCACGCTCCGCAATTGCCTTTGTGAGGTCGGTGCGAGCGATGCCTCGGCGGGTGGTGCGGGTTCCGTCGTCGGTGGTGCCGGCCACGTCGCGGGTCTTGATGCCGTGCGGCTTGAGCGCGCTGGTGACGTTCTCGCCCTTCCAGCCGCCGTAGACCTCCGGCCGCAGTTCGGCGAGCCGGGCGGCGATCCGCTCGTTCCACACCCGCTCTTCTGACGGCGGCACGACCGCCGCGACGTCGGCGAGCAGGTCGTACGACGGGCCGGCCGTGGCCGCGGGGTCCTCTCCGAGCGCGTGGCCGGTCAGGGTTCCCTCGGCCTTGCGCAGGGCGTGGGCGCGCTGGGCGATGGCGTGGGTGGCGTTGTCGTCCAGGTAGGCGGTGCGCACCACGACCGGCAGCGCGGTGGCTCCGGCGAGGTAGCCGTTACCGGCGTCGATCTCGGGGCGGAAGGAGGTGGCGCGCACGCCGTTCTTGTATGCCGACGTGCCGAGGATCATGTCGTTCTCGACCTGCCCGGCGACCTTGAGGGCGAAGCGGATCGAGACGTTGCCGCTGATGCCGGTCGGGAGTGAGTCCTTGTCCGGGCGCTGGGTGGCCAGGATGAGGATGACACCGAGGGCGCGACCGAGCTTGATGATGAACTCGGCGTCATCACCTGCCTGTTTGCCGTACTTGGGGTGGCCGAACAGGTTCTGGCACTCGTCGAACACGCCAACCAGCGGCCACAGCTTGAGCGAGCGCTTGTCGGCGATCTGCCGGGTGATGCGCTTGTCCGGGCACAGGTCCCGCGGCAGCTTCTTGATGGCCGCAGCGCGGCGCATGACCTCCTCACGCAGCAGCTTGAGGGAGTCGGCCGCGTACTTGATCGAGTCGTCGTCGATACCGGAGACGAACCGGTGCGAGACGCATTCGAGGGAGTCCAGGTCGCCGGTGCCCTTGTTCTCGTGCAGCCACAGTTCCACGGACGGGTCCAGGGCGGCGCCGCAGGCCAGCACGCGCACGGAGGCCGTCTTGCCCTGGCCGGGCAGGGAGCCGATCAGGATGTTGTGCTGGATCATCGGCACGGACTGAGCGCGGCCGCGCGGGTCGATGCCGAACGGGTTCCGCTTGAAGATGTCGTGCCGGCGGGCGTTGGCGAGCTGCCACTTGACCATGCCGGTCTTGGACAGGTCGCGGTCCCCGACCCACAGGATGAGACGCCCCTCGTGCTCGCTGGGGTCGGCGTCGGGCCATACGCAGCCGAGAGGGCGGCGCAGGCCGGAGGCGAGTCGGGCGCGCCGGTCGGCCACGTCGGCGACGGTCACCCCGAGCGGCAGGTCGATGTCCGCGCGCCAGCCCGGACCCTCGCGGGTGATCGGGGCGACGAACTTGATGCCGTCCTGGCCCTTGGCCACAGCACTGGCGATCTGACCGATGCCGATGGAGGCCATGGCCTTGACCACGATGTCGCTGGTCAGTTTCTGTACCTCGGTCTTGATGATCGCGCGGGTGGCCAGCGGGGCATCCGCCGGCGCGCCCAACCAGCCCAGCGTGAGCACGGTGAGCACGGTGGCGACGACCTGTGTGCGCGGCTCGGCTCCGTAGACCAGGAAGAGGCTCATGCCCAGGACGAACAGGGCCCCGAGGACGGTCAGGATCATCCGCAGCCGTACCCGGCGGTCGCGCTGCCGCGACAGCTTCAGGTACAACTCGGAGTTCTCCCGCCGCGCCTCTGCCTGCCGCAGCGGCTCGCCCTCGGCGTCTACCGCCCACCGGCTGATCCTGCCGAGGGTGTTGGTGAGGCCGCGCGGGGAGCGCCAGATGAGCTTGGGCACGTACAGGAACGGCACGCGGACCGCGTGGAAGGCCATGGTGTGCCAGACGTGCCCGGCCAGCCACCGCATCGCCTCGGCGAACTCCGGGCCCGCCTTCACCCATGCCGGGAGAACGTCCAGCCGCTTGGCGTCACGGACGCGGTCGATCAGACCGGGGCCCGACTGAGTCGGCGTCTGACGGTCGACCGGGGTCGGGCCGGAGTCGTCCGACTCCCCCATCTTCGGGTCGGCCGACTCGGTCGGCTGTGCGTCGCCCGACCGGTCGGGCGCGCGGTCGGCCGACTCCGTACGGGCCGACCGAGCCTTGTCCAGGTCGACCACGGCGCCGTCCGAGTCGTTGGCCATCTCGGCTTCCAGCCGGTTGAAGAGTTCGTTGTCGTCGTCGGGATGCTTCACTGAGGGTTCCTTCTCTCAGAGGGATGCGGGGCCCGGCCGCTGCTTTGGTCGGTTGAGACCGGGCCCCGTTCGGTCAGGCGGCGCGCTGTTCCTCGGGATGGGCGCAGAGCAGGCACACTCCGAGCGAGGTCGGGATGCAGTAGCTGTAGGTGATCCGGCACTGCGGGCAGGTGCGGCGGGCGAGCATCGCCAGGGCGAGCGCGCCCCACTTGCGGGAGGTCATCGGCCGGACCGGCTTCGCGCGGTCGACGCGGTAGAGGTAGGCGACCTGTACCCCGGCCTTACGGCCCCGGTGGCGGCGCAGCACCTGCGCGGCGACCGGCTGTCCGCCGGGGCGCAGCCCGCGGGCACGCAGCTGGCGGCGGGTGGCGTAGCCGTCCGGAGCGAACCTCCACGGGAAGGTGGGGACCCCGAACCGGGAGCCGGAAGGGTCGAAGTACTTGCCGTAGGCGGACATCAGGCGGCCACCCCCACCGCGGGCGCATCGCTCCGGGCTCCGGCGCGGCCGGCGCGCCGGCCGATGACCGTGGCGAACAGCCGCCCCAGCACCGCCCGGCGGGTTCCCGCGCGCCCTTGCTTGGCCGCGTACATCGCCTCGTCGGCCCGCCGCAACAGCGCGGACAGGTCGTCGCCGGGGAAGTCGGCGGCGCGCACCCAGCCCAGCGAAACGGTGGTGTGGACGGTCGAGTCCTGGCCGTCGACCGGCCGGGCGAGCACGCCGTGCAGCGCGGCGAGCGTGTCGGCGGCAGTTCCGTGGTCGTCGATCAGGACGGCGGCGAACTCATCACCCCCGAGCCGCCCGACTACCCCGGAGCGGCCGACGTGACGGGCGAGGCGGTCCGCGGTCGCCTTCAGCAGCACGTCCCCGGCCGCGTGGCCGAAGGCGTCGTTGATCTGCTTGAAACGGTCGACATCGGCCAGCACCACGACCGCGCGAGGGTCCCGCAGCACAGCGGTGGCACAGCGGGTGAATGCCTCGCGCGTCCGTAACCCGGTCAGCGGGTCCCGGCGGGCGACGTTCAGGCGCCGCCGCAGCCACAGCGTGTGGGCCATCCAGCCGGAGGCGACCGGAGCCGCCGCGGCCACCATGGTCAACCAGGTGTTCATGCCGCCGCCTCCTCGGTCCCCTCGTCTTCGCCGTCGACGGAGCGCAGGCGCCGCCCCTCGGCCCGCTCGTTCAGCAGCAGGTCGCGCAGCACACGGGAGTTGGCAGCCGAGCAGTGCAGCGTGGTCCGGATGGCTTCTGCGTTGATCGCGTCATCGGCCCAGTCGGCTGTGGCCTCGCGGGCCTCGGCGAGCAGTTCCGCCGGGGTCCGGGGCGTCTTGCCGGTCTTGGCCTTGCTCTTGCTGCTGGCCGGGCGCTTGCGCTGTGTCTTGGGCGCCTCGAGCTTCGGCTTCTCCGTCTGCTGCGGCGGCACGGCCGGGGTGTCTTCGCTCGCCGGGGCCAGCTCGCCCAGCTTCAGGAGCACGCGTTCCGGGCGCGGCGTCTTCGACCGCCACCGCCGCCCGTGCCGCTCGCGTAGCCGGGCGCGGGCCAACTGCCGCTCACGCTCCCGCTTCAGCGCCTCCGAGTAGGACGTGATCTCCCAGAGCGTCATCCGCCGCCACAGGGCGAACGTCGACAGCGGGGCGAGCATCCAGCGGGAGACCCGTACCTTCTCCATCCGCCGGCCGGTCGCGGCGCCGATCCGTACGGCGTAGACGTGGGCGCCGATCTCGGAGAACACCACCCACAGCAGCGGCATCGTGCCGTGTGCCACCTTCGCCCACAGTGAGTGCCCGGCCGCGACGTTCAGCCCGCAGGTGACGAGCGTCAGCGCCCATGGCACGAACCGCACCCACGCCAACGCCATGTCCATCCGGATCAACAGCAGGTTGGCCACGGTGAACACCGGAATGGCCACGTCGATCCCGACGGGCAGCATCCACGGCTCACCGAACCCCCAGCGGGCAGCGGCAGCGGAGACGGCGTCGAATGAGGCGATGAGCCCCAGGGCGCCGACTCCGGACGCGGCGAGTGCGCCCAGCCCGGCCAGTCCCATCTCCGGTTTCGTCAGCGGCGGCACCGCCGGCAGGTTGGTGACCTCAGTCGCGGTGGTCATGCCGTGTCCCCCTCCTCCGAAGCCCGGAGCTGGGCTTCCATGAGTTCGGCTTCCACATCGTTGACCTGACCGTCGAGGATCCGCTGATAGACGGCCTCGCTCTCCAGGAACATGCGGTCCTGGTAGTTGGTGCTGTCGCTCATGCCGCCGCTCCCTTCCGGGGAGGCCGGCGGCGCCTGGGCGGACGCGCCAGCGGAACGACGTTGAACAGCTCGGGGGCATGTACCTCGATCACCTCAGCGGCGATGCGGGCCACCTCGTCCGGCAAGCTGCGGTACTCGAGGTCGGCGAGGATGTCGCGCGCCGCATCCAGACGAGCCGCGCGCTCTTCTTCCGTCTCGCCCTCAGCGCCGAGCCACAGCTCAACCGGCGTACCGAGGGCAAGTTCCACGAAGTCCTCTGCGGAGACGGCCTGTTGATGGCCGATGTACGTGCGCATGGACGTTCTCCTGAGTCGAATGAGCAGGGAGAACCACGACGTCGGGCGACCTTGCTGGGGAGTCCCAGCGCCGCGGTTTTTTCAGATTGACCTAGGTCAATCTGTGTGTCAAGGAGGTTCGAAGGAAGAGCAGAGATTGACCTAGGTCCGGCTACTCTCGGATCCATGGAGCAGAGCCCAGAAGCGCCCAAGCGCACGCCCGCGGCCAAAGAGATCGCCGCGGAATTCCGCGAGAAGATCGCGGGTCCGAACCGCGAGTACGCTCCGGGAGACCAGCTCCCTGCGGCTCGCAAGCTCGCCAAAGACCTGGGCGTCCAACTCATGACCGTGCAGAGCGCGTACGGCCAGCTCCGCGACGAAGGGTTGGTTCTCACCCAGCAGGGCCGCGGAACGTTCGTCCGTGACCCATCGATGCCCCTCGGCACCGAGCCGGGAAGTAGCCCCGCCTTCACAGCGCTGGCTGCGGAGCTCAGCTCGATTCATGACGCTCTCCGTATGCTTGGTGAGCGACTGGATCGCCTCGAACGGCTCGTAGGCGACGAGACTCCGCCCTCGCCGTGAGTTCGTCCGCACGCCTCAGCAACCGTTCAGCCGTGGCGCGGGCCTCGCTCAAACTCGCTTCGACCAAGGCAAGTTCCGCGGGAGCCAGACCTCCCAACTCGCCCCTTCGATCGTTGATCCCTGACATGCCAACGAGCATGCGGCCGGAAACGGAAGAGGACCCGGACAGACTGTCCGGGTCCTCTTTCTTTGCAGATCAGCTCAGTTGACGGCTCGTCACCGAGAGGCCTCCTCGGCAGCATCCAGCACTGTCCCCCATGGGAGTTCGCGCCCTGCCGGTGCTTCCCGCGGCTCGTATAGTGGCCAGACATCCGGGCCGTAGACGACGTGCACTCCCCCAGCCCGAAGGGTGTCGATGTGACCTTGCCATGCGGGATGGCGAGCATGCGCCGCGTTCACCCGAGGGAAGACCACAACCGCCAGACCACGAGTGCCGATGGCCTCGCCGACCTGAGTAAGCGCCTGGTTATCCATGAGGCCGGTTGCGAGCTTGGCAACCATGTTGGCCGAGGCAGGCGCGACAACGTAGCAGTCAACCGGTGGATGCGGCTGGGCCTCTCCAGGGAGACGCGGTTCATCACGTACGGGCAGACCGGTGAGCTTCTCCAGCTGCTCAACCTCCCCGCTTCTCCGCAGCCACCTACCAGCGGTCGGCGTGAGCGTGACCGCCACCTGCCATCCACGGTCAATCGCGGGCTCGACAAGACCGGTACGCAGCGTCTCTACGCCTCCGGCCGCCGACCCGACGACACCGAGCACTCCGCGCTTGCCTGAACTCACTGCACCGCCCTGCACCGCTGAGCCATCACGAACACCTCGGACGAACGCGAGCCACCAGTCACAGGAGACTGCTTGACCAGATCACGCAGCGTCTCGCGCACCCTCGGATTGTTGCGTACGAGCTGCGGCGATGTCCGCTCGGCAGTGCGCAGCTCTGCGAACGCTTCATCCCCCTGTCCAGCGAGGGACAGGGCGCGGGCGAAGTCGATTCGGTGCGAGACGCTGCGCTCCTGCGGCATGTGGTCGACGTTGATCCGGCCGTGTTCCACCACGTACGAGACGTTGTCGAGGTCCAGCTCAATGGACAGGCGATGGAGCAACACGTTCGTCGGCCCGAATCCGGTCTGCCAGTAGTTCTCGTCGGACCCGAGGTCATTCGCGAGTTCTTCAGCACGCCCCAACAGCGCCGTTGCGGTAGGCCGATCTTGATGCCGGGCTGCCGCGACAGCGGCCCGCAGGTGGATCATGCCCAGCAGGCTGAGCGCCGCAGGGTCGCTGTCGGTCACCTGAGCAAAAAGCCACGCAGCTGCTGTGTCCCCCAGCTCCAGCGCATCGACATAGCGCCCGTTGGCGAGCAAGGCATGCGTGCCGGATCGTGCAGCCGACGCCAACACGAGCGGGTCATCCGACTCGTCAGCGGCTCGCATGGCGCGCTCTGCGGCAAGCCAAGAGATGTCAGACTCGCCGATCTTCGCGAGAGTCGTAGCCGCGAGGTGGTGCGTACGGGCCGACACTGCCCAGCAGGCGCTCCGGTCACCCCCGCGGCGCGCCGCTCGATCCTCCAGTTCCTGTGCGGTCTGGAGAAGCGCCGGCAGCGCTGCAATCACACTGCCGAGTCGCCCATCCTGATAGTCGTTCCACGCCTGCTCGACACGTACGGCCACAAGGGCCGGTGTCGGGAGCTGGGCCTCAGCCTCGGGACCAAAGAGCAGACGCGACAGCCGGCGCGGGCTCATGAGTGCATCACGTACGGCGGGGACGTCGTCCTGCTGTCGCTCGTCTTCCATGAGCACGGTCTGACCGAGGAGGTCCCCGAGGGACACGCGCAGGGTGCGCGACAGCTCGGCGAGCATGTCAATACGGGGTGGATTTCGGCGTCCCGTCTCGATCTTCGCGAGCCAGTCAGTGCTACGACCGACCAGGCCGGCCAGCACCTCTTGCGTGTAGCCACGGCGCTTCCGATAGAACGCGATGCGCTCACCGATGCTGAGGTGATCTCCAAGACCACGCATGGGGCGTTGCCTCCCGCTGCTGAGTAGGGGCGTCTTTCACGGTACCGACGTGGCGGAGAACGGGTAAGCGGGCTCAGCTCGTACCGCCGTAGCCAGGGTGGGGCACTGAAAAGGAGGAGACCCGGACGGATTGTCCGGGTCCCGAGCGAATCCACATAAGGTGTCCCGACAGTCCGGCTGTCCGCCAATGGGCTCTCACCTGCAGAAACGGGCCGGACAGCTCAAAATGCCGGTGTCCGGGCTGTCCGGGCAAGACGGCTGCAACACCCCGGCAGTGTTGCAGCCCGTCGGCGGAGCCGATCTCTTCGATGGACGCAGGAGCCGGAGGCGACTTCCGATCTGGCCCGCCTCGCAAGGGACGAGTAGCCGACACGGACTTTCCGCACCTCGATCAAGGCAGCTCGCTCCGCTCACCGCGCGCGGCCCAGCCCCTGGCTGTGCCTGCGCTCGTGCCTGCACCCCGCTCCAGCCCGGCCGGCTGCCGGCACCCATACCGCGCGCACAGGCCGCCTGGCGTCAGAGAAGGGCACGCCGAAGCTTACTGAGCCATGATCACTCGCGCCAAAGCCGATCCACCGCCCGCTTTTCAGGGGCGCTGTCCGAGTCGCAACGGATGAGCAAATTTAGCCCTGCCTCTGGGAACCCAGGTCATATGCCCGCGATGCCCTCGTTCCAAAATTCCCCACTGGATCTCCCTGACACCTTCTCTTAGGCTAGAAGCGAAGGGAACTACCACGATCCCATTAACTCGGGTCTGGATCCAAACGGATACCTCCGAGTTTGGCGGCAACTCACCCTTCCGCACATCCGTACAGGCTTCCAAATATTTAATAGCTCGCGCAACTTTCGCGCTGGACCCTACCCTTACATGAGCGTGTCGCATCGCCAATTCATCCCCGCCGCAACGCAAGGGTATTACTACACTGCCGTCAACAACTGGATAGTCCTGTCCCAACAGAGGAAGAACCGTGCCTCCGCGATTCAACGCATCCTGACCAAGCTCGTCCAACAGGACGCTAGCCAGGGCTGCTGGATAGAGGCTGTCCGATCCACTGCTCGTGAGTGCCGTGATTTCACTCCGTACGCGACGATGCGCACGTCGAAAAAGGTTGGGAAATTCATGAACGAAGCTTCGCGGGAAGGTCGAGGAGCTTGCATTTTCCGAGGTAGCCAAGTCACTTACTGAGCGCTGATCGACCTTCAATCCCAGAATTTCATTCGCCTCAGCGAGTAGCTGACTGGGGGTCAGCATGTAAAGGTCTACGCCTGCCTGCTGGCGCAACTCTAGTTCGAGTTCCTTTCGGGGACGTGCCGGAATATCTCCGTCGCGCCGAACCCACCAATCCTCTTTGATATCCCCGGTAACGAGCAGGACATTTTGACAGCGCTCTGCGGCTTCGCGAAGCAACTGTACCCAGAGGATGTAATCACCTGCGGCCCGCTCAGCTTCCTTAGACCGAAAGTCAGCGTATCCGGGAGGTATCTCACGGTCTGCGCGGCGCTGCGCTTCCTGCACGGCCTCGTTGAACTCCTCTGACGACAGGGGGTCACCAATTCTTCCACGCAATAGACCTTCGAGATCTTTGAGAATTGGATCAGTATGGGTAGTTGCCGTACCTTCGACTGCATCCATTTCCGCTTGCTCACGAATTAGTGACTTAACTCCTTCGAGCACCCCGTTCAGTGAGCTCTTAGCAGACTCGATCCGTCGACGCACCTCTTCATCACTATTGAGATGAACGTCTTTGAGCCATCTATCCAGTGCGTCTTTAATTGATCGCGAGGATTTATCCAAAGATGCGCTTGCTTCTTGGGCCTTGGTGCGGTGATGTCCCCGGACTGACGGGAGGCTGCGATTTCTCCAGAATTCAGTCAATACCTGATGCGGGATCCATAGACGTTCCTGCAGCCTGCCGAGTACCGAAAGCGTATCTCTCCTCGTCCGCTCATTAGATCGATAAAGGTTAAGTAATACATTAGCGTCAAGCACGATCAAGCAGGAAGCGAAAATACGCTCATAGTCGGATCGGGTAAGCGTTCGGTAGGCTTCCTCACAATCGAAAATTCCGCGCTTCGACGTGTGACCGGTCCCCTCGAGTCCATTCTCAGGCTCCACAACTTCCCTTCCCCCATGATCCACGTCAACGTCCCTAGATCCTTTGATGTTTCATCAGGAGAGTGAGATTACGTCACCATCTGGAAGCCTGCCTCCGTTTACGATTGAGCCGAACCAACTGACCGGACGCGTTCCTGTGCCGAAGTTGGCTTCCCCGCCATCGAAGCCCGCATGCGGCTGCAAGCCCCGCATTCGATCCACGGGAAAGTTAGTCGAACCACGTCGACAGCAGGCCCGCGACGGTTGCGCAGATCAGGCCGATGGAAGCAAGAACGGCGGGGGCTGTGACCTCCGGTGCTTGCTCAAGGCTTACCAGCTCAATGCGCTCTCGAATATGGAGGAGGTCCCCCATGGTGCTCTCACTGGGCACTTCCTGTTCCAGCCTGCTCCCGCGCTCTTCCTCCGAGAGCCCAGGGTCTCCCATGATCTCTTCGTACCTGCGGAGCTTGCGCCTGAGGTGCTCTCTCCGGCCGTCAACTCGCCGCCACAGTAGCCACACCCCCAGCGCCGGCAGTGCGCCGCTGGCTACTGTCAGGATGGTGATCGCCAGTTTCACTCCTGCACTATGCGGTGCACACCAAGTGGCAGGGAAGCCGTTGGAACGTACTCGTGTACCTCGCCGTTGCGCTGCAGTGACTGTTGAACTGCGGCGCAACGCCGACGGACAGCGGCGGACACGCACGGACGCCTGCAGACCATCAGCGCAGGTGACAAGCACGCCAGCCCAAGGTAGGGCACCCGGCCAAGTTACTTCGGGACGAAGATGTCGTAGGTTCAAGTCCCGCCACCCCGACAGTGACGTACCAGGGCAGTGGCCTTCGCGAATCCCGTCCTCCAGCTGACCAGGAACACCATGCCCAGCCGCCTCAAAGCCCATTAGGATCACGACCATGGCAGGTCATCACTCAGCGCGTCCCCACGACCACGTACGTGCCCTGGCCCAGCGGGTACGAGCGTTGCGGGAGGCCCGCGAGTGGACGCGTGAACGGCTTGCCAAGGAGGCGGGCCTCGCCGTTGGGACGATTGCCCGTCTGGAGAGCGAGGGCGCGATCCAGCCAAGCTTCCTCACCGTTGGAGCGGTTGCCGAGGCTCTTGAGGTCTCCCTCGATGAGCTTTTCCGGGAGACCAAGGTGACTCCCGGCCTTTGGTCCGCTGGCTACGAGGGCCGGGACATCGACTCCTTCGTCGCCTCGCTCCTCGACAGTCATATCGATGTCGTGGCGGACGTACGGCTTACGCCGATCAGCCGCAAGAAGGGCTTCAGCAAGACCCGCCTCGGGGAGGCACTTGCCGAGGCCGGCATCGAGTACACGCACCTACGTGGCCTGGGAAATCCCAAGGACAACCGGGCACCGTTCTGGGAGGGCCGCCTCGACGTCGGCCGGGCCCGGTTCCGTGGGGTGATGCAGTCCGAGGAGGCACAGACCGATCTTGAGCGCCTCGCCGAGCATGCCCGCCGGTCCCGGGTTGCGGTGCTGTGCTTCGAGAAGGACGAGAGTCGCTGCCACCGGAAGGTCGTTCTGGACACAGTCCGCAAACGGGCTGCGGTGCCCGTAATTCCCCTGGCCTGACTTCATCCCTCGCCCCTGTACGCGCTCTTGCCGGTGGCGCATGCCTCTTCTCCAATCGGATCTGGAGATCAGTGGAGGGGGCAACCATGGGATCGAGAGCTTGGCAGCGCGCACAGATCATGATCACGGTCAAGACCTATCCGGAACTGTCCGCGAAGTACCACGAGACCAGCTGCGTGGCTGGCATACGGCTCGACCAGGGGGCGCCCCAGCATGTGCGGCTCTTCCCAGTTCCGTTCCGGCTACTGAACGAGGAAAGCCAGTTCGCCAAGTACTCAATCGTCGAGGTCGACGTGCAGCGGCACCATGGGGACCGCCGTCCCGAGAGCTTGCGTCCCAATCTGCAGACTCTCAAGGTCATCGAGCGCCTCGGGACAGCAGACGGCTGGCGCCAACGCTTCTCACATGTTCGGCCCCTCGTGGCGTCGTCCCTCTGCTGCATAAAGCGGGACCAGGAGGTGCGGGGCACGTCGCTCGGAGTCTTCCGCCCAGCGGAGTTCACTGGCTTCCGCCTTGCTCCTGCCGAGCCCTGGCCCGCTTCCAAGGCGGCCCTGGCGGATCAGTTGGATCTACTCGCGCAGGACCTCCGCCAGCTGGAGTGGGTGCCCCTTGAGTTCCGGTACAGCTTCCGCTGTGCGGATCAGGAGTGCGGCGGTCACGACATGGGCCTGAGGGACTGGGAGGCGGGCGAGTCGTACCGCAAGTTCCTTCGTCAGTACGGGAAGGACGCCGTGGAGGAGAAGCTTCGCGAGCGCTGGTTCGATCGGATGGTCACTCCGGAGAAGGCCGTGCACTGCTTCGTCGGAAACGTCGCGGCTCGCCCCAAGACGTTTCTGTTGCTGGGCCTGTTCTACCCGCGACGGGATGTCGTCGAGAACTTCCAGGAGAGTCTGTTCGACCTGTGAGTCCCGTCTGTCGCATGCACCCCGAAGGCGCCGAACTTCCGAAAGAAGCGCCACGTCACGCCGCTCTCCGGTGCTCTGTCCCAGCGCCTTCCAAGCGCTTGGCCTGGCTCAACTCAGGTGCTGCACCAGAGACCCTGAGAATGCCCTGACGTCACGGTGGTTGGAACGGCGGCTTCTCGCGGAAGTGGTCTGGCACCGCCTCAGGTACAGACAGGGCAAGCTTCGGGACGATGCGCGACACACCTCCGACACAGTCTGTGTCGCTGATCCCCTTTGATGGGCTCCACCGCAGGTCAGAGAGCTATACGGAGTAATCGACGCAATCACTCCGGAACCGTGTGCCTCCGTGGCGGTTGTTCTTCGACCCGGTGGAACTCGTTGCCAGGCGAACGACCACCGGGCCAACCGCCCACGGTTCGCAGCCCGATGCAGGAGCATGTGAGTCATGAACCTCCTGTGGACCCTCCTGGTGGCCACCATCACCGCCCTGGTCACCGCCGTCACGGTGGGCCTGGTCGCCACTCCAAGGCTGGACGCCCGCAAGAAGCGGATCGGTGAGGCCCATGCCGCCCGCGATACCTTCGGGACCCACTTGATGACGGTCCTGGCGACCTGCACACTCCTGGAGCAGACCCCCGTGGACAACCCCGACTGGACGCCCACCCTGCGGGACCGGGTGAAGGGAGAGCGGGAGCGGTGGCTGCAGCAGCTCGACGACGCCACACGATGGATGGTCGACAATGTCTTCACGTACGCCGGTAGTTGGCCCTTGCAGAGGCACAAGGACTTCGCCGTTGCCTATGCAGCCAACGCCCGGGGTGTGGTGCTATCGGAGCGGGACGAGGCTGTCAAACGAGAGCTGCTGATCGCGCTGACCACTCCGGTGCAGCGCCACTTCTTCGCATTCTGGTGGACCCGAGCCCGTTACTACACGGCCGACCAACGGCTGTTCGCCGAGACGGTTGCCTGCCTCGCGGCGGAGGCATCCCAGAGTTGACCGAAGTGCGAGACGCCGAGCGCCGGCAAAGCTGCACTCTCCGGTGAATACACGGTGAAGTGAATCATCTCGGTACAACGCCAATCGACTGCATCCCAGGTCAGCGGCCTACCGCAGGCGGAGAAGGCGACTCCCTTCTAAGCGCTTGGCCGCAGGTTCGAGTCCTGCCGGGGGCGCCACCCGCCACCAGCAAAAACGCCCCGGAGGGGATCTTCCCTCCAGGGCGTTTCGTGTCTCTGACGGCAACGCTGACGGCAACGACCTCGTCACTCGTCGGCCAGCAGACCCCCGAGCCGATCCAGAGCGGCCCGCTTCTCGGTCATGTCGGCGTGCGCGTAGATGTTCATGGTCACGTCTAGCGCGCTGTGCCCGACGATGTCGCGGACGATGTGTGGCGGGATACCGAGGCCCAGCAGCAGCGTCACGCAGGTGTGCCGCAGGTCGTGGAAGCGCACCTCCAGGCCCAGCCGCTCACGGATCGGGTAAAAGTGCCGGTTCAGGTTCCGCGGCTCGATCGGAGTCCCCCGCCTGGTGGTGAAGACCAAGCCGGTTTCCTGCCACTGCTCCCCCGCCGCCCGGCGCTCTTCGGCCTGGTGCGCACGGTGCCGGCGGAGTGCGTCGACACACACGGCCGGGAGCGGGACGGGCCGTTCCGAACGACGGGTCTTGGGGGCGGTCAGCGTCAGCTCCCCGTTGACCCGTTGGAGGGCCGTACGGATCTCCAGAGATCCCCCGTCCAGGTCAACGTCCGACCAGTGGAGGCCCAGCAGTTCACCGCGCCGGAGTCCCAGGTAGAGCGCGAGCACGTAGGCCGCGCTGAGCCGATTGTCCCGCACGTCGGCCAGGAGCTTCTTCGCTTCGGCGACGGACAGGCCGCGGCCGACACGGTACCGAGGAGTCTGAACCTGCACGAGCTTGGCGACGTTGCGCTGCACCAGCTCCTCACGGACCGCGTGCTGGAGGGCGTTCCGCAGCACCGCGTGAAGGTACTGGACCATACGGGGCGACAACCGACGCTCACAGCACCGTTTGGGGGTGGCAGCGCAGCAGCGGCGTACGTCTGCCGGACGGGCGGCGTCACGGCCCTGAGCGCAGCACTGGCATGCCTGTCGAGCCCAGTCGAGGAAGAGGCGCACGTCCTTGGCGGACAGCCGAGCCAGCTTCTTCTTCCCGAGGCGAGGAACGATGTAGGCGTTCACGCACTTGCTGTAGCTGTAGACCGTCGAGGGGCGCACTTTGTGGCTCACGATGTGCTCAAGCCAGTAAGCGAGGTAGGCGCCGAGGCTTTCGGTCGTGTCGGCAGCCGGGATGCCCTGGTCACTCTTGGCGAGCATCTCGGTCAGCTTCTTCCGAGCCTCTTCCCACGACTTGCCGTAGACGCGCCGGCGCTTCTGGGTTCCGTCCGGCATGAGGACGTAGCCCGCACCTTCGTACCGCCCGTCCTTGCGGCGGTAGATGGTGCCCTCCCCGTTGGGATTCCGCTTGGCCATCAGGCAGCCTCCTCGATCTCGTGGGCGATGAAGTCACGCAGGGCGTCAGCAGGAATGCGGCGGGCGCGGCCAACAGTGATGGAGACCAAGCGGCGGGAGCGGATCAGGTCGTAGACCGTGGAGCGTCCGAGCCGGAGCCTCGCCATGACTTCAGGCACGGTCAGCAGTTCGGCGGTAGCGGTGGTCATGCTGCGGCTCCTTCCAGGGCCAGTTGGTCGCGTAGGGCCTCGCGGGCGGTTTCGCGGTTGAGACGGAGGTCGCGGGCGATGGTGGCGGCGAGGGCGGATTCTCCGGGGGTGTGGCCGTGTCCGGCGTACTGCCAGTCGGCCAGGACGAGGACGGTGTCCGGCTCGACGTCCTCCAGGCCGAGAGCGGCGTGCTCCTGGGCGGCGCGGTAGTCGGCACGCGCCTGGCGGAGGGCTCCGAGGGTGACGGAGTAGCGGCGCGACTTCGAGGAGAAGTGGCCGCGGAAGCCGAGCATGTGAGCCCAGGCCCATAGGCGGCGGTCGGGGTAGAGCGGATCGAGCGTCTTACAGGCTTCGATGAGCCGACGGGTGTGATCGGGGACCTGGTGGCGGTCGAGTTCGGCGAGTTCGCCGATGCGGCGGTCGAGGGTTCCGGTGTTCTCGGCGGCTTTGGTGGCGTACTTGGCAACATAGGAGGCGACGGCCTGTTCGGTGATGTCGGAGCCGTCACCGAAGGCCTTCACGGGTCGGACGTCGAGCTGTCGGCCCCAGCGGAAGGTGCGGGCCGGTTGGTCCTCGGCGGCCGGGACAGAGACCGAGGTGTAGGAGTGCACGGCGGCGGCGCGGATGGAGTCGGCGAGGAGTTCGACGGTGACCCAGGCGGGCGGCGGGGTGTCGGGGCCTTTCGGTCCGTCGAGGCGGATGACTGCGTGGAAGTGGAGGGCACCGCGCTTCTGGAACTCGGCGACCTTGCCGTACGAGACCCGGACGTGCTCGGGGAGTTCGCGGCGCGAAAGGCCGGCGCGGGCGGCGATCTCGCGGCGCAGGCGGGTGGTGAAGCGCTGCCACAGGTTGCCCGCGTGGTTGTTGAAGAGCACGGCGCCCGCGTAGTCGTACGTCTCCGGGTCGAGGGCGGTGCCGAGGGCCGGGTCGTCGACGGTGTGGCGGGTGCCGCAGCGGCAGACGCCTCGGTCGGGGCGGTTGTGGACGGGGCCGAAGGAGGGGGCGGTGAGGGTGGCGAACACGCGGGGGTGGTCGCGGACGGTGGCGGGGATGTCGCGGCGGTCGTCCCCGGCGAGGCCCGCCCGGATGAGGTGGTGGGTGTCGCCCGCGTAGATCCAGGCGCAGGAGGGGCAGCGCGAGGCCCGGCGGTTGCCGCAGGCAAGGCGGAGCCGTCCGCCTGGCTCGCCCTCGGTGGAGTAGTGGTGCAGGATCTGGCCGGTGGTTTTGTCTTTGTGGAGGACCCAGCCGGTCAGGTGGATGGGGTCGGAGCAGCCGCCGGTGCGGCGGATCTGGTCTTCCCAGCGGTGGTAGTCGTCGGCCGAGGCCACCCTCAGCAGGTCGCCGAGGGTGGTCGGGTCGAGCAGCTGCTCAGGCACGGGCGCCCTCCCGGGTGCGGCGGGCGGGGGCGGTGCCGGTGCCGTGGCAGGTCGGGCAGTGGGCGGTGATGGTGCGCAGGTGGCCGCGCGGGTCGCGACCGCCGAGGGTGATGGCGGCGGAGGCGAAGCCGTCGCAGGCCGGGCAGATGCGCGCCCGCGGCGGGGTGGGGTGGGCCATGATGGTGGTTCCTTTCGATTGCGGTTGGAAGGAACGGCCCCGGGTGGCGGCGTGCTTGGCGGCTTGTGCGCCACCCGGCGGCCTTTCAGCGAGAGACGCGCGAGCCCCGACGGCCACGGCCCTTGGCCGCGTACATGGCCGCATCAGCAGCGGCGAACGCATCGGACAGCACGGCGACCGACAGCTCCGCGACCGGGCAGACACCGACAGAGGCGGCCAGCGGCACCGACGAGTCGCCGTGGTTGAGCGGCTGGTGAAGTGCAGCGGTGAGAGCGTCGAGGTCGACGGCGGCCAGGTCCCGAACGACGGCCACGAACTCATCCCCGCCCAGGCGGCCTGCGGTGCCATGGCGTCCGCACCAGGTACGGAGCCGGTCGGCGGTGGCGACGAGGGCGGCGTCCCCGGCGGCGTGGCCGTGGGTGTCGTTGAGGGTC
This sequence comes from Streptomyces sp. NPDC014864, assembly GCF_043081525.1. NCBI lineage: Bacteria > Bacillati > Actinomycetota > Actinomycetes > Kitasatosporales > Streptomycetaceae > Streptomyces > Streptomyces sp. NPDC014864. The sequence goes on along the minus strand of NZ_JBIBWT010000006.1, from coordinate 25,743 downwards.
TTGAAGTGGTCGAGGTCGACCAGGAGCACGGCAGCGTGCGGGTGCCGGCGGATGCACTGTTCGGCGCGGGCGGTCCATCCGGCGCGGGGGTGCAGGCCGGTGAGCGGGTCGCGGCGGGCAGTGGCGAGACGGCGGGTGAGGATGCCGCCGTGCACGGCCCAGCCGAGTAACGGCGCGATGGCGGCGGCTATCTGCGGGTCCATGGTGTTCTCCCTTATGGCGATGGCGGTTGGCTTGCCGAGTCAGTCAGTCAGTCCGGGTGGCGACGGCGTGCTTGGCGACTTGTGCGTCGCCCCGGTAGGCCGTTCAGCGGCGGTGCTGGGAGGCGAGGAGCGAGCGCAGGACGACGGCGCAGACGGCGACCGAGGCGGCGGTGACGGCGACCGCGAGGAGCATGGAGACCAAAACGGCGCCGACGACCAGGACCACGGCCGTACCGCCGCCGACCAGGGCGACCAGAGCGCCCGGAGTGAGCTGCACCGTGGGCCGGGACGGGACCGGGACCGGAGCGGGGACAGCGGCTGGGGTCGGGCACTGCTCGACGGCGGTCGGCTCAACGACGGCGGGCGGTGCGGTGTGCCGGGTGGGGGTGGGCATGGTCGGGATCTTCGGGCGGAGCATGGCGTTTCTCCCTTCGCGGCGGGCTACTTGGTGATCGCGGCGTGGATGGCGGGGGCGAGGAGGCTGTCGGCGAGGAGGTAGCCGCCCAGGAGCAGGACGGCGACGAGCCACCAGGGCGGGCGGATGAGCTTGACGCCGAGGTAGCCGACGACGGCGAGGGCGAGCCAGAGCGGGACCTGCACGACTCCTCCTAGCGGACGCGGCAGCGGTGGGTGCGGGCGGCGAGCTGGGCGGCGGAGGCGCTGGAGTAGTCGGCGGACCAGCCGCAGCGGTCGGCGGTGCACACGGCGGCGTGCTTGGTGCGGCCGTTGCGGTCGCGGTGGGTGCCGATCTGCACCGGGCCGATGCTCATCACGGAGTGGAAGTGGTCACGGGCGGGCATGTCAGTCGGTCTCCTCTCGGGTCTCGATCGGGTCGGGGAAGCTGGCGCGGATGCCGACGGCGGTGGCCGGGTCGGTGGTGCGGCGGGCGGCTTCCTCGGCGAGCAGGTGGGCGAGGTAGGGCCGGTCGGCGGCGGCCATCTCGCGGGCGCCGTCGAGGTAGTCGGAGGCGGTCAGGTCGGCCGGGTCACGGGTCATCGGTCTGTCTTCCTGGTCAGGCGAGGTGCGCGGCGATGGCGTCGGCGAGGTGCGGCGGGACGCCGAGGCGGGCGCGGAGCGTGTCGGTGTCGATCGGGGAGCCGGTGCGGGTGCGGTAGTCGTCGGCGACCTTGCGGGCGTGATCGACCAGCACCGCCGGAACCGCAGGCGCAGGGGCAGGAGGGGCCACAGGAGCGGACTCCTCCGTGTCCGGTGCCGGTGTGGCCTCCGGCTCCGGCTCCGGTTCCGCGACCGGCTCGGGCACGTCGCCGGGCTCGTGTTCCGGGATCGGGGCAGGTGCCGGCGGGACCGGCTCGGTGTGATGAGCGGAGTGGGCGAGGAGGGTGCCGCCGAGGAAGGCGAGGGCGGGCCATCCGGCGATGCCGAGGCGGAGCAGGCCGGGCGGGTCGGCCAGGTCGAGGAATCCGGCGGTGGCGATGTTCGCCCCGAGGGAGGCGACCAGGGCGATCAGAAACCAGCACCAGGCGAGCCGGGACGGGCCGTCGCAGCGGAGGCGTCGCCAGGCGGCGACCAGGAGCAGGTCGACGCTGACCGGGTAGGCCCAGGCCTTCCAGCCGTCCTGTCCGGCAGCGGCGGCCAGGTCGTGGAGGTGGGCGAAGGAGAGGGCTCCGGCGATGACGGCCTGGACCAGGACGGCATCCGGTCGGGTGGGGTGATTGGCCTTCGTCATGCTTGCCCCCGCGGGGGACGCCCCAGGCAGCGCGCCACAACCGTGCAGTCAGCGGCGGAGTAGGCGGTCCTGACGCCGGAGATCGACAGTCCTGCCGCCGACGCGAGCGAGGCCAGCGTGTAGGGCCGGGGACCGGTGAACTCCCGCGCATAGGCGAGGTAGGCGCGGACGAGCCGGTCGAGCTGGTCCCGCTGCTCGCGCAGGGCGGCCAGTCGGCGAAGGAAGTCGTCCGGGGTGAGATCGTCCAGGCCGGTCAGCGACTCTGACATCTTCACTGCCCCTCTCCGGGGTAGTCGGGGCCGTCGTTCGGGTCGTAGCCGGGCGGGAAGGTGCCCGGCGGGGGCTCGGGCAGCGAGGCCGCGAGGGACGGGCTGATGGTGTTGACGAAGTCGAGGTCGGCGCCGGTGGTGTCGGCGTAGAGGGCGAGTTGGCCGAGCAGGAGCACGGTGCGGGCGAAGTCCTCGCAGTCGGGGCACATGCCGGTTCTCCCTTCATCGGGCATGGCGGGGGTAGGGACCTGGCGCGAAGGCGGTCACGCCAACCGGAGAGCGGGGAAGGTCAGGCCGTGGCCGGGGCCGTCTTGGACAGTGGCACCGGGGCCGCAGGGGTACCGGACAGGGCGGGCCGGAAGGCTGCGAGTTCGGGCAGTTCCGGGGTCAGGTCGGCGTGCCGGTTGCAGGTGTTGACGGCCTGGCGGAGTGAGGTGTGCGGGGCGCGGATACGGTGCCAGCCGCCGGTGGAGTCTCCGGCTACGGCGACGCCGCGCATCTCGGCGGGGATCTGGATGGCGGCGAGGACGGCGTCCGGGGAGATGTCGCCGAAGGCCATGTTCGCGCTGGTTTCGTCGTTGACGCGGTGGGCGGTGCGGCCGGTGAGCTGGGCGCGGAGCATGGTGATGCCCTTGCCGAGTTCGGAGCCGAAGCGCTGCCCGCAGATCTCCAGGTAGATGCCGGCCGCGCGGCCGAGCTGGGCGAGGCGGACCAGGGCGGTGATGATGCGGTCCCGCCGCTTCTCCTCCTCCTTGGAGGCGAACAGGGCGAGTTCGGCGACCTCGTCTACCAGGACCACGACCGGGGTCGGCCGGAGGTGGTCGGGCAGGTCCCAGATGTCGGCGGCGATCTCCGCGTCCGGCACGTCGGCGGTGATGCGCTGCTCGGCGCGGATGACCTGGTAGACGCCCTCCATCCGGTCCACGAGCGAATCGAGGAGTTCGGCGGCGGTGTCGGGGTTGTCGGCCAGGGCGGAGAACCGGCGAGCCAGCGGGAACAGCTCGACCCCTTGCTTGCAGTCGATCCCGACGAGGGCAACGTCCTGTGAGGCGAGCCCGGCGACGAGGTTGCGCTGGTAGACCGACTTCCCGGACTCCGTGGCTCCGAGGGTGAGGCCGTGGGGTATCGCCCGGTAGTCGCGGTAGTGCACCGAGCCGTCCTCCCGCAGCGCGACCGGAACCCGCATCGGACGAGCATCGACCTTGGCGGGCATCTGCACCCGCTTGAGCACGTCGTAGCCGGTCATCCGCACCTCGACCACACCCGAGCGGACCTCACGCGAGGTGACGCCGTACATCGAGAACGAGTGGCGGAGCCGGTCCGAGGCGGCGGCGACGTCGAAGGCGTCCTGACCGGGCCGGAGCTTGAGCTTGAGGACCAGGCCGGTCCGCGTTGGCCGCAGCCGCAGAATCCGCGGCGGACGGGAGGCCGGCACGGGCCGGTTCGTGGCCCGGGCTAACGCCAGCCGCCACCGCGAGGGCGAGACCGTGAGCCCGCAGGCGTCCATGACCGTGGCGTAGCGGACCAGGACCCGCAGAGTGGCGAGGGTGACGCCGAAGGTCAGCCAGTACCAGGCGGGGCGCCGCCACCGCAGGAGACCCGCAGCGGCGACGACCCCCACCAGGGCGACCGTGAAACCGGTCATGATCAGGCCGCCTGAGAGGTCGCAGCGGCCTCGGCCAGAGAGGTCACAGCAACCGCGCGGAAGGCGATGCCGTGCCGCTTCTGGCCGTTGAAGTCGTTCTCCCACGGCCGGGCGATCAGCCCGGTCAGCGCGACCGGTGTACCCATGGCCAGCTCACCGGAGATGCCGGGCTCCGGGACGGCGATGGACAGGATCTCCACCTCGTCGTTCGCCGCGAACATCACGTCCACCGTCATCATCTTCGCGCCGGTCTCGACGTCGGTGGCGATCTCACCAGTACGGCGGTCCTTGACCTTCGGCTGCGGAGCCTTGGCGACCATCACGGTCGCGCCGGAGGTGTCGACGGGAATCTGACGCATTACGCGCTCCTTGGATCGATGAGCCTGACGTACTTAGTACGTCAGCTTGGCTTAGAGGATGGACTTGTCTTACTTGGTGTGTCAAGTGGTTCTCTCGACGCCTGTCGGCGCGATGTGCTGCACTAGGTACGACAACCACGGAGAGGGGCTATGGCCGACTTCACTGCCGGGCGGGCCGCGTACTTGCAGATCGCGGACGAGTTCAAACGCCGGATCCGCGACGGGGAGCTCGCTCCGGGAGAGAAGCTGCCGTCAGAGGCGAAACTGATGGCGGACCACTCGGTGTCGCGCACCGTTGCCCGGCAGGCCATCGCACGCCTGCGCGAGGACGGCTTCGCGGTCTCTCACCAGGGCAAGGGAAGTTTTGCCGCGATGCCGGGTGAGGGCAGCCCCGTGAAACGCAGCCCCGAGTTCGAGCAGATCACGGAGTACCTCTCGGAGGTTCGCCGGGACGTGCGCCGCCTCGCTGAGCGGATGGACCAGCTGGAGAACCTGGTTCGGCAGCAGGCGCAAGGACGTTGACCAGGTCGTCGGCACGACGCGCAACGTCTGCCAGCTCCTCACCAAGTCCCCTTATCTGGTCGATCAGTTCCCGTTTCTCTGCCGGGGTCAGCACGGTCTCGGCCCTTCCGTTGCCCTCTCGATCTGACAGCCCATCGGCCTGTCAACAACGCTAGGACTGGACGGACTCACCACCCCGGAAAAACCTTCCGGGGCCGTAGAGATAGACGGGGGGACGCTCTTCCCATGCGAGGAATGACGACGAACCTGACGATTGGTGAGCGAGTGGCCTGGTACCGCCGTCGGCGCGGCATCTCCCAGGAGGTCCTGGCCGGGCGCGTCGGCCGGACGGTCGACTGGCTGAGCAAGGCCGAGAACAACCGCTTGGAGCTGGACAGACTCTCGGTCATCAAGTCACTGGCCGACGCACTCGACGTGTCGCTTGGAGACCTGCTCGCCGAGCCGACGCTCATGGACTGGACAGCCGACAGCGGGAACCGCACGGTGCCGGCGCTCCGTTCGGCACTGATGAACTATCGCCAGCTCACGCCCCTGTTGGGCCTGCCGACCGAAGGCAGTCCGACCCCGCTGGACGAACTGCGTACAAGCGTCGCCGAGGTGCTGGACGCCTACCAGGCATCTCGCTACGGCTTCGCGACCCACCGTCTGCCCCTGGTGTTGGCAGACGCGCTGATCGCGGCGCAGTCGTACGAGGGCCCCGACCGCGAGAAGGCCAACGAGTTGTTGGCGATGACGTACCAGAGCGCCGCCATGGTCCTCGGCAAGGTCGGCGAGGTGGATCTAGCGTGGATCGCCGCCGACAGGGGCCTTGGAGCGGCGCAGCAGTCCGGCAATCCGGCGGTGACCGGGTCCCTCTTCCGCTCCGTGGCTCACTGCCTCCTGTCGACCGGTCGCTTCGACGCTGCCGTACAGCTCGTCGGAGATGCCGCCGACCACCTCCGCCCAGGGCTGACGGACGCCACCCCGGAGTTCCTTTCCATCTACGGGACGCTCTTCCTTGCTGGCTCTATGGCAGCCGCCCGTGCTGACGACCGTGCGATGGTCCGCGAGTTCTTGGCCGAGGCCGACCAGGCCGCCCGCAAGCTCGGACGGGACGCCAACCACATGTGGACAGCCTTTGGCCCGACCAACGTCGCCATCCACCGCGTGGCCACCGCGGCCGAGCTGGGCGACATGCAGATCGCCGCCGACCTGGGCCCGCGGATCGACACCAGCAGCCTGCCGACGGAGCGGCGGACACGCCACAACATCGAGGTAGCCCGCGCACTCAGCGCCCACAACCGCGTCGACGACGCCCTGGCGATGATCCTTGAAGCGGAGACTTGGGCCCCTGAGCAGGTACGCAGCCACTACCTCGCACGCGAACTGGTCCTCACGTGGGTACGCAACCACCGCGGACGACCGAGCCAGACCATGGCAGGCCTCGCCGACCGGCTGCACGTGGTCTAACTGGGTACGCTCGGCTGCATGGCAGCGAACGAGCACGAAGCGAAGATGGCGCATCCGCGCATGGCGGCGGGTGCGCTCTTCTTTGATGCCGGCGGACGCGTCCTCATGGTCGAGCCCACCTACAAGGACTACTGGGACATCCCCGGGGGCTACGTCGAGACCGGCGAATCACCGCTCCACGCTGCCACCCGCGAAGTCCAGGAGGAACTGGGTATCACGCCCGCACTCGGCCGCCTCCTGGCCGTCGACTGGGCACCGAACGCCACCGAAGGCGACAAGGTGCTCTACCTCTTCGACGGGGGCCAGCTCACCCCCGAGGCCGTAGAGCGGATCCGCCCGCAGGCAGACGAGCTGAAGGCCGTCAGGTTCGTACCCCCGCACGAGATCCCAGACCGCACCATCCCACGACTGGCCCGCCGGATCCTGGCAGCGATCGAGGCCCGCGCCAAGAGCTCCCCGGTGTACCTCGAGCACGGCCAGGCGCCGGGCGACATGGCGGCGTAGCGGGAGGATGGGCGAGTGCCGGTCGAGAGCCCACGACACTCGGTCTCGGTTGCCGGAATCACCGTGCGCGCAGACGGCAGGATCCTCGTCATCCGCCGAGCCGACAACGGCACCTGGGAACCACCCGGCGGCGTGCTGGAACTGGACGAAGCCCCACAGGCAGGCGTCATACGCGAGGTCTTCGAGGAGACCGGCATCAAGGTCGAGGTCCAGCAACTGACCGGGGTCTACAAGAACATGAAGCTCGGCGTCGTGGCCTTGGTCTTCCGTTGCAAGCCAGCGGCCGGCACCGAGCGCACATCCAGTGAGTCAACTGCCGTCGACTGGTGCACGCCCGACGAGATCCGCCAGCACATGTCGGAGGTCTTCGCGATCAGAGTCCTGGATGCCTTGGACAGCAACGGCCCCCACGTGAGGAGCCACGACGGCAGGCAGCTCATCCCAGCGGGATAAGACTTTCCCTACATTCATCAAGGCTCGCTGCGCTCGCTCGTCCGGCGGCCGACGGCTCCTCGTCGATCACCGCCAACCCGACCGCCGCACACTCCGCCCAAGCGCATCAACGGCCGCGCTGGCCCGCACACCACCGCCACCACGATCCGGCCTCAGGAGAGGAAAGACGCAACCGCAGCTCGACCCCAACGCCCCGCGTCCGGGGCCACGTCACGCCCCTTTCCACCCGGTTGCCCACACCAGTAGGTCGGATCAACCGAGGGCCGCGCCAAGCGCGGCGGCGCCGGCCGGTCGCCGCCGCGCCGCCTCCATGTCTTCGCCACCGGCGCACGTCGCCGCCCGCCCGTCGCCGCCCGCAGCGGCCACATTCCAACACGGGCACGGAGGACGAACGGCGATCCCCAACGGGGCAGGTCAAAGACGCTTTGTGATACCGCAAGAGGCCGGATCGTGGTGGCGGCGGCATGCGGGCCGACGCTGCCAGATGCGCGGACGTACGTACGGCCCGTTGATCCCGCACCGGGCCACCGGCCGGACGGCGGACGCGGCCATGAAGAGTGGACAGAACCCGTCGTGGCTGGGGCGGTCGGCTCCGCGACTTTAGCCAGCCACTTTGGCGCGAGCCTCGAAGATCATGGCCCCAACGTCGTGCTTTACCGGGCAGGTCCACAGACTGCCCGACGCGCCGGAAGCTTACGGGGCCATGATCACTCGCGCCAAAGCAGCTCCCGGCCAAAGTCGCTACGCCGACCGCGAGGCATGGTTCCGCCAGGAGGGAGACGGTGAGCGCCGACTAGGCCACCTCGGGCTCGTGGCATCGGATGGCTGTTGCCCCGTCTCACCAGCTAAGTTCCGGCTCGGGTAGAACAACGATGCGATGCGGAGGTCGGGGCCTACTTCTGTAGCGGGGGACGGGCTACCATCCCGACATGGCGATCAAGGGTGGGGCTCTGGCGCGTGCGTTCTGGGCTTTCGACCGCGCCCTCGGAGGACAACGACCTCCGACCAGATCTCAGATGTTCGCAGCGAGGCGGCCACTCGTCGTCTGGCTTGTGGCAGGGATCTTCCTCTGGGGCCCTTTCATCCTCGTCTTCGAGGGCGACGTTCTGCCCGCGTTGGGCGTGGGCATGCTGCTCGGCGGATGGTTTGCGTTGTTCGCCCGGTTCGAAAGAGCCCGCCAGCGCCGCCTCGTGCGCCTGGGAGTCTGGGACGGTATCCACCCCCACTCGGTTGGCGAGACTCGCGCCATGGACAAGCAGCGGATATACGGCGAGAACCTACGGCCCCTATGCGAGGTGTTGGCGCACTTCGCCGAGCACGACTTCGGGGACTCCGAATGGGAGGTCGTCGAGGCGGCCTTGTCGGGAACGGACGTCGAGCGTGATGCGTGGTACAGCCACCGGCTGACCGGCCGACGCACGTTCACCGTGCGGATCGCGGCAGTGCCGGATTCGATAGACGCCTTCGTCGAGATCTACGGGGTGTTGGGCGGCCGCGGAAAGTTCCTGATGGGAGGGGTGATACACGTGCTCAGCAAGTATCGCGTGAGCTGATCTTCTAGCTGGGCCACGTCACCACGTGGAAGCGCCGCTCGATCACGGTGCTCACCCGGGCCAGCGTCCACCGCGGATCCGGCCGGCCACGCGCGACCGACCCTTCCGGACTGCCCGGTACAGCACAGAAGTACAGCAACCGACGTGACTGAAGCCGACCGTTGTCGGCTTGGGGCGGCCGCCTCACCACCTCAGCAGCCCTCAGCAACAGCCGCGCCCGTAGTTCGGGACGAAGAGGTCGCCGTGCCACAGCCGTGCCAGATGCAGGGGTCACCAGCGGTCAACAAGGGTGACTGGCGCGCGCATCCGTGCCCGCCATCTCGCCCCCCGAAGCAGCAGGTCACCGGCCCGACGCCCCACCCGCTCTCCTAAAGCGGTGGTCACACGACTCCGCGGCCGACGGCAGTGACGGCAGCGCTGACGGCAACGACGACGGACGGCAGCGGCACCCGACAGCCCGGCACGGCGATCCCAAGGGAGGAGCCGATCGCCTCACCAAGGCGTGCCCGCATCTTCTAAGCGCTTGGCCGCAGGTTCGAGTCCTGCCGGGGGCGCCACTGGGAGCCCTCCCCTCGGGAGGGCTTTTTTGCTGGTCAGAACGGGTGGCACTCGACACGGCTGAGCCCCGGGCACTCCCTCGACGATCAAGGGAAGGTTCCGGGGCTGTCCGGCTGTCACCGGGTTTTCGCGGGTGGCTGTGTCGAATACACGTCGAAGTCTCGGCCGGGGTTCAGCCGGCGCCCGGCATCTGTGGCAGGTCGCCCGCGGCTTCCAGCCGCAGTTTCGGACCAGGCAGCCGGCCGTCGATGCAGCGTGCGTATGTGGCCGGGAGCACGGCGACGCTGTTCCCAGCCCACTCCGCCACTTGCGCGGGCGGGATGCCGTCGTTGAGCCACTTCGTCGGGCGCGTGTTCCGGTTGTCGTACACACGCCGCCCGGTGGGCGACTCGTAGACGTGCGGGGACAGTACGGCCTTACGCGCGCTGCGCCACGCCCGTCGGATGACGGGACCGGCGAGGATGCCGCCGCACTCACCCTGGAAGAGCAAATCTCATCGCCCTCGCACGACGCCGCACCAGCGTGCTGTGGGCCCTCCTGCGCGACGACCGGGCCTTCATCCCCCACCCCGCCCACCGCGCAGACGGCTTGACTCAGCCCGAGGCCACCAAACAGACAACGTGGTCGAGGCCGGCGGGGCTGCAGCGAGACACACGGGCACCTGATCAGTCGGCATGCCCACCGTCGTGGCTGACTTTCGTCGGCTCAGGCACAGACGACCCCCGGGACGAGGTGCCGCCCTCACCGGTGGAGGGCGGCCACAGCCTTGACTCGGTCGTTGAAACTCCCGGCCAAAGTCGCTACGCCGACCACGTGGCGTGCTGACAGGTGCAGATGGCGCGCCAGGCGGGTTTGAGGTGTGGACAGCGGCTGTGCGGTGGCCCATTAGCCCACCCGGCGGGGTGTGCCGGTGCGGGTCGCCGGTCTGCGCGCTTTCGCGTGCTTCGATCGGGCCAGGAGGCATACGACATGGTTGACGACCGATCACACCGCACCCGCCCCCCGCTCGTCCCGTCCCGGCGCAAGCTGCTGACCGCGGCGGTGGTGGCCCCCGTTCTCGCCGGGGTCCCCGACGCCCGGGCCCTGTCAGGGCCGCACGGCCGCGCCCAGGTGGCGCCGGTGATGACCACGCCGGCGGACTGGGTGGACGTGGGCAGGGCGCTGGGCCGGCCCGGTGACATGCGGCGGTTCATGTACCACACGGGTCTGCCGCGCCGGGATCTCAGGGTGTTCTCCCACGGCGTCCGGATCGACCCCGCGCTGGCCCTGGGTACGCACGTGTCCTTCGTCCGGTACGCCGACGGCAGCACGCTCCTGATGGGCGACGTCGTGCTCACCGAGGACGAACTGCAGTGTGTCACCGACGTCCTGCAGCAGCACGACATCATGCAGACCGCGATCCACAAGCACCTGCTCGCCCACGAGCCGGACGTCTGGTGGCTCCACGTGCACGCCCACGGGCACGATCCGGTCGCCGTGGCCCGCGGCCTGCGCGCCGCGTTCGACCGCACCGGCACTCCGCCCCCCGAACCGGCCGCCCCCGCGCCGCGGGTCGACCTGGACACCGCCGCCATCGACGCCGTCATGGGCGTCAAGGGCGTCCCCGACGGCGTGGTCTACAAGTCCACCTACGTGCGCCGCGAGACCGTCGCCGACGGTCATCTGATCCTGCCCCCGGGGCTCGGCTCCACCACTTCCGTCAACTTCCAGCCGCTGGGCGGGGGCAGGGCGGCCGTCAGCGGTGACCTGGTGATGACCGCCGGCGAGGTCCAGCCCGCGCTCGTGGCCCTGCGGCGGGGCGGCATCGAACTGGTCGAGCTGCACCACCACCACCTGACCGACGAGCCGCGCCTGTTCTTCGTCCACTACTGGGCCGTCGGCGACGCCGTCGCGCTCGCCATGGCCCTGCGCCGAGCCGTGGACACCACCGACGTCGTACCCATGCCCGGAGGAACCAGCCCATGACCGCGGACGACGAGCCGATCACCTGCCCGTTCGACCACAGCGAAGCCCTGGAGTTCGACCCCGCACTCTCGGACCTCATGCGCCGCGGATCCCCGGCCCGCATCCGGCTGCCCTACGGCGACGCGGACGCCTGGCTGATCACACGTTTCGAGTCCGTCAAGCAGGTGACGACCGACCAGCGCTTCAGCAGGGCGGGCATCATCGGTCGGGACTATCCGCGGATGACGCCGGAGCCCATCGTCTCGCCGGAGTCGATCAACGTGATGGACCCGCCGCAGAGCAACCGCGTCCGCCACCTGGCCTCGCAGGCGTTCACGCAGCAGCAGGTCGAGGCGATGCGGCCCCGGATCGTCCGGCTCGCGGACAACCTGCTGGACGAGATGGAGGAGCAGGGCCCGCCGGCCGATCTGGTCCGGCACCTCTCCGACCCGCTGCCCCAGCACACCGTCCTGGACCTCCTGGGCATCGAACGAGGGGAGTGGCCCCGCATCCAGGAGTCCCTGCACCAGCTCCTCGTCGTCGGCGAGGAGAACCAGGAGGTCGCCGCGAGCGCCAAGGCCGATCTGACGGCCTACTTCGCCAAGCTCGTCGAGCAGCGCCGCTGCACGCCCGGTCCCGACCTGATCAGCGTGATGGCTGCGGCCCGGGACGGCGAGGAACAGCTCGACGACCGGGAACTGGCGGTCATGACGATGGGGCTGGCGCTCAGCGGCCAGGACACGGCGACCTGCCAGATCAGCGACATCACCTACCTGCTCCTGACGCGACCCGAGCTGATGGACCGGCTCAGGCGGCGCCCCGACGGCCTCACCGACGTCCTGCACGAGATGCTCCGCTGCATCCCGTTCCGCAAGGGCGTGGGCATCCCCCGGGTGGCCCTGGAGGACGTCGAACTGGACGGCGCCCACATCCGGGCCGGCGACTTCGTCCACGTGTCCTACCTGACGGCCAACCGCGACCCGGAGCGCTACCAGGACCCGGACCTCATCGACCCGGACCGGCCCACGGCCCCGCACATGACCTTCGGCTGGGGCGGACACCGGTGCATCGCCATGCCGCTGGCCATGGCCGAGCTCGAAGTGGCCATCGGACGGCTCATGGAGAGGTTCCCCGGACTGCGGCTCGCGGTGCCACCGGAGAAGCTGCGCTGGGACACGAAGACGATCCGGCGCTTCCCGCTGGAGCTGCCGGTGGCCTGGTAGACACGCCCGCACCGCGAACGGGCCACTTCCGGGGCGCTCCCGGAAGTGGCCCTCGCGCTGTGGCGCGGATACGAGCGGTGCCCGGCGGCGGCCCGCCGGAAAAGCCCTCAGGCCGGCCGTGCCGGACGGGCCGTGAGGACGCGGGCCCGGGCCCGCTGGATCGCTCCCGCCCGGGAGGCGGCGAAGCAGCAGCTCATGCGCACCCGGCCGGGACTGCGGACCTCGCACGAGACCCGGCCCCCTGTGGCTGGAGCGGCCAACTCCGCGGCTTTGAGGGCAGCCATTTGGCGCGACCCTCGAAAAAATGGCCTCAACGTCGTGCCTTGGGCTGCCCTAATCCTGTAGAGGCGCGCGAGGAACAAGACCCACTCTTTCTTCCAGTTCCCGAGCAACCATGGTTCTACGTCGAACCTACGCAGCTTTCGGGAGAATTTCTCTGATCGCTTTCTCTACGTCGCGCTTCCACTCACGCCACGCCTGCGTCCACTTACTTGCTGAATCATGCGCCGCCTCTTCATCGAGAGGAAGTTGCAGCGCCCCCGAGAAGCGAGGATCCCCAGTAAGGACAGCCACCACGACAGCTGCGTGCCCTTCATCGAGATGCGTAATCTGCGGCTGATTCCCCACTAGAACGTGGCTTTGATCGAACGGGTGACGGGACACTTCGCCTCGCGTTTCTGATGATCACGGGAGTCGCGTGCGCTGGCATGCTGGTTGCCGTGTAGGCCGTTGCGAGGCTTACCGGATTGGTCTAGACCCTGCCGGTCACACCTGACGTGGCAACCTTGGCGACTCTGGGCGAGCCCTGCGAAATCCTCCGTTCCGCCGTTCATCCGTGCGGCGGGACGCTTGGGTACCAGGCTCCACTGGACGCTGGACCATCCGTGGACTGAATCTCGGTCTTCTGACCCCTTCCGAGGCCCTGACCAGCACTTCCTCAGCGGCCCGAAGGGCCCTTCGGAGCCGTGCGCGCGGGTTCGAACCGCCCGACTCTGCAAGGTCGCCCAAGAGCCGGCCTCGGTCTCGTCCGGTCCGGCTCTTTGCCGTGCTCCCGCACCGCTGCGGGATCCCAGTCTTTACCCCAATTCGGACGGCGCAGACATGGGCCCCCTCGGCCGTCTGGCTCACTGGCCGTTCTCTATCCGCTCGTGTGCTCGGTCTGCTTCGAACGGGCTCCTTGATCGGGTGAGTTGGCTGACGTCAGGGCATGAAGGAAGGGCCTCTTGGTAGCTCGCGGATGTCGAGTCCAGCGAGAAGCAAGAGGCCCTGTTGTCGAAGTGTCGCGTGGTCGCGGTTGCCGAGTCCAGTTCGTCCACTCGTGGGTGTGACTGTCTCGCCCACAGGTTCGGGAACGCGGCCGACCGGCCGGATCGCCGGCCCCGGTACGGCTCGGACATGAGCGATTCCGAGTGGGCTCTGGTTCGGGATCTGCTGCCGGTTCCGGGCTGGCTGGCGGGCCGGGGTGGCCGGCCGGAGGGCTATTGCCACCGGCAGATGATCGACGCGGTGCGCTATCTCGTCGACAACGGCATCAAGTGGCGGGCGATGCCGTCCGACTTCCCGCCCTGGCCGCGTGTCTACTCCTTCTTCGTCCGCTGGCGGGATGCGGGCCTCGTGACCGAGCTGCACGAACGGCTCCGTGAGGCCGTCCGCACCGGTGAGGGCCGCGGCCCGGAACCCAGCGCCGCGGTCGTGGACTCGCAGTCGGTGAAGGCGGACGCCACCGTCGCCCACGCCTCACGCGGGTTCGACGCGGGCAAGAGGATCAACGGGCGCAAGCGGCATCTGCTCACCGACACGCTCGGACTCCTGCTGGACGTGATGGTCACACCGGCCTCCACGACCGACCGGGACGCCGCCCGGACGCTTCTGCCCGCGGCGAAGAAGAACTTCCGGCGACTGGCGCGAGTCTGGGCCGACGGCGGCTACACCGGGCACCTCATCGACTGGACCAGCCAGCATCTCGGAGTCGTCCTCGACATCGTCCGCCGCAGCGACGATGCCAGCGGCTTTGAGGTCCTGCCACGTCGCTGGGTCGTCGAGAGATCCTTCGCCTGGCTCCTGCGCAGCCGGCGCCTGGTCCGTGACTACGAACGACGCACCGACACGAGCGAGGCCGTCATCCGCTGGTCGATGATCGCACTCATGAACCGCCGTCTGGCCGCCCGACATGATCAACCTGTTCGGACGGCGGCATCGTGAACTTTCCCGGCTTCGCCTCCACTAGCCAGCCCCGTTCCACCAGCCTCTTCAGGCGAGCCCTCGCCCCCTCGACGCGCGAGGCGGACGCGCTGTCCCAGCCGAGTACCACGGCCGCCCGCCTGGCACCCAGTCCCTCGGCTCCGGCCTCCGCGGCGACAGCCATCAGCGCCTGATAGTCCACCGACAGGTCCTCGAGTCCGGCCGCGTTCTCCCGATGCGGCACGGCGCGTCGAGGCCCGACCGGCTTCCTCTGTGACACCCCGACGACCGTCTCGGCAGGCTGTTCCTCCTCGGCCAGTGCCTCCAGATACTGCTCGAGCCCGATCGCCCGGTGCCTGAGGACTTCTTCGGCGTCCGCCAAGTCCGCCCGAACCCGTTCGAGTTCGGCTTCGAGCTCCTCCACCCGCACGACCGCGGCCTTCCGCCGCGCTTCCAGAACCGCCCGCATCGACGGCATCCGACACCCCCACGGCAACTCGTCTGATCAACGAGTCGAGGCTCCCGCGACGGCCACCACCCCATGCCTGACCGGCAGAATCCGCACACGAGGTTCGGAAAGAGAACGACTTTTCAGGCGTTGGGGCGCTTGCCGTGATTGGCCTTCTTCTTCTTACGGCCACGTCGCTTGTTCCCTCGTTTAGCCACGGTGCACATCTCCCTAATTCGGAACTTTCTATGCGTTGGTCAGTCTAGGTCCGGCCCGGAGTGTCCGCATCAGCGGTGCCGCGGGCGCACCGCACATAGCCCAGCCCCCGTCCCGGAGCAATCACTGGCTTCTGTCGAATGCACGTCGAAGCCGCCCAGCCGCTCGATCACAGCGTCGCCAGCCGCAGGTCAGACGCTGTGCAGGTCGTGCCAGAACTGTGCCAGGTCGTGCGGGGAACCACGGGGAATGGCGGGGACCAGGTCGCCGGCCGGTCAGGTGCCCTAGCCACTCCGCCACAGGTCATCGCCGCAACCGGCCGTAGATGACCCAAGCTTCCCAAGCTGATGGCTCGGTGCCGGACTTGACTCGATCAGTCGGCGCTGATCGGCTTGGCCCATGGCCGTGGACCCCAGCGAGGACGACAAGGCGATGCCGATCGTGGCGGCCCATCTCGCGAAGATCGAGCGGGCGGTCAGCCGGACTCGCACCTCACATGCGGGGCAGCCGTTCGCAACAGTCCATCAGGCACTCGCCGAAGCAATGCGGCCCAAGTTGCTTCGGGACGAAGAAGTCCCGCGCTAGAGGCCGTCGCGCTCGATGAGTGAGCCGTCGGGGCCAAGAGAGAAGAAGCGCGGTGGGCCCATGGCCTCCGCGGCCCTCTGCAACGCCGCTTCCCGCTCCGCGGGACCAGGGCCGTTCAGGTCCAAGACCCGGAAGCCGTGCAGTCGGATGCTGTCCGTATCGATGTCGTCAGGCTCGGGCCGGCTCTCCATCACAAAGCCGCAGAGTGCGCGCAGTGCGTCTTCGCCCAGTTCCAAGGGGTGGAACGGCAGTGGGTACGGGTCTTCGTCCTCGTCCGGCCAGGGAATGACGTCGGCCGGGCGGTCTCCGGCCCAGTAGGGCAGCTCGAAGGAGAGTGGTTCGCCGATGTTCTCGATGATGCCGCTGTCCGGGGACAGGCTCAGGGAGCGGACGAGTCGGCCGTCCTCCCACACGGCGAACGCGAGCCAGTCCACGACGCTGTGCATGGTGTGCAGCACGAGCCGCCGGCCGACGCTCGCCGCAACGAGATGTTCCGGAAGCTGGGAAGGAAAGTCGATCATCACCCTCTGGTCGCCTATGATCTCGAGGCCGGGCCAGCTCGCCGCGTACGCCGTCCCTTCCGGAGGGTATACGCCGTCCCAGAGAGTCGAGCCCTCGCTCTCCTCTATCTCCCAGCCCGGGTAGAGCCGCCGCATCATGCTGGCCGTGCGTGCGAGGTCCACTGGGCCCGCTTCACGCAGCAGCCCCGGTACGTCGCCGTCGGCGTACACCAGAAAACCCGTCTTGGCTCCCAAAGCCCCTCCCCAGGTTGTGGCTCTCGTCGGCGGCTGAACAGTAGCCGCCCCCACCGACAACGCGAGATGACGAGACCCGAGGGCCTGCTGACTGGGCCGTCCCTGGGCCGTCCGGGGCCGCTCAACAGTGGCCAATGACGACCAACTACGACCATCAGGCGCACGATCCCACCGCCCCTGACCATCAAAGACCCAGCTCACCAAGATCCCCGACCACACCCAGGGCAAGAAGAAGTAACGCGGGACGATCAAGCCCCCTACCTGTTGCCCGCTCACCCCGTTGCGAGGATGAGCGGGCCGCCTGCTGTGGCGCTCTTGGCGGCACCAGCGTTTTCAACCGACGGCGCCCTTGCGGACGAACGAGGCGATTGAGATGCCCACGAATTGCACGGTCTCCCCCGAGAAGACGGTCGTCAGCTACTCCCCCTATCGCGTTGGGTGGTACTTGTGGGAAAGCTAAGAAAATTGACGGCCATCGCGGGACTCACAGCGGTGGTCGCGTTGGCGGGCTGCACCAGCGATCAGGACCAGGCCACGCCTTCTCCTCATACGTCGCCGCCCCAGTCCACAACCTCTCCGACCAGCTCGCCGACGTCAGAGCGCGCTGAGAACGTTCCTGGGGAGACTGTGACCAAAGCGCCGGTGCTTCCTGAGGGGAAGGTTGTGGCGCAGGCCGTGAACGCTACGGGCAATCGAGAGCTGGAGATCCGAGGCGGAATCAAGGCCGGACCGCTGTCAGTCCTCGTGAATTGCCAGGGCAAGGGAACCCTGACCGTCACCGTGGAACCGGTCGGGCTGAGCTTCCCTCTCGAATGCGTGGATGGGGAGGTCAGCAGTACCTTCAACCAACTCGCCCTGAAGCGCGCCCGTGATCACGGCACCGTGAGCGTGACGGCCCCTTCCCAGGTCCGCTGGGCGCTTACCGTCGGACGGTAAACCGGAAGAGGTTCGGCACTCACGCCGATTGCCGAACCCCTTTCGTGCGCATGGCCCGTGATGGTTGACGGAGTCGGTACGTGAACGAGGCCGTCGAAAGACGGACCGTAAGTCCCGCCAGGACGTCGGATCAGCGGTTGCGGTACGGCAGCGGAGTACAGCAACCGCCACGACCGCAGCCAACCACAAATGCCCATCACGGGCCGACTGGCCGGCCCACCAGCCCTCATTGACCTTGCGGCCAGTAGGCAGGAGGGTCGTAGCGGGCTGCGGAGCCGGCTCGCCGAACGCCATCGCCTGCAGTGTGTGGTGGTCGTCAGCCAGCCGTCTTGGCGATGATGCGTTCCGTCTCCTCTCGGCCGAAGGCCCGCAGCGTCGTGGAACGGACGTTGCCCACCCCACCGAGCTGCAGGAGTGCTGCGGCGGCAGTTTCGTCGTCAGGCGCCTCGACGATGGCCACGACGTCGTACGGACCGACGGTCCAGTAGATACTCAGGAGCTTCGCCCCGAGCTTCTGTAGTGCTGAATCGAAGGTCCCGGCGCGCTTGGCGGTGTCCTTGTAGTTTCGGATCCCTTGATCGGTCCAGGTCATCAAGGTGACGTACGTCGGCATGTTCTTTCACCTTCACGAGAAGACACATACTGAGGTCAAGCCTGGACACCTGGGCTCGAACGTGCACGAGGTACGCACCCGAACGAGCACCACGAGCGACCGCAGGCATCGTGCGGCAGGCTGACATCCACGCCTGACATCAACGACGGCGGACACCAGCGGATCGCCGCGGTTCTCGGCGGAGTAGTGCACTCATACAGCCGTGGCGATCCGGGCTGGCGCTATCGCGGATCGAACTCGTAGAGGGGTGGTCGATGGCAGCCCGTGCCCTTCTCGTGCCCAACCCGGCGGAACGCCGGTCAGCCAGTGTGCGGCGCGTGCCCGAGGAATTCTGGGGCGGGCTGGGTTCAGCTCACCAGCGCTCGCAAAGGTCCTGCCAGGAGCATGACGCCCAGGATCCCGAAGGAGATCCGCATGGTGGTAAGGCTCCGCCAGGTATTTCCGTACGGGGTGCGCAGCGCGTCTGCCCAGTCCCAAACCCACACGTCAACACCGCGGTAACCGCATGCCACCGCCGCGCAGGCGCTGACTGCGAGCAGCAGGAGCAGACCGATCACGCCGCGAATGATCAACGCCATTCCCCTCCGCGAGCGGGCGACCAGCGCCCATCGCGGCATTGTTGCAGGCGGCGATGGCGGGCGATGAGCGGCCCCGTGATCGCCATGGGCGCGTTCTTCCTCCTCGGTACCGCTTGCCTCGTACTCAGCGCGCTGGCCCGCTCGGTCCCTGGGGGCAGGGCCCGTCGGGAGACACGCGCAAGCCTCAGGTGAGTGCCTGACTGCGTGACAGCGCCGACAGGCGGGGGCCGACGAGCGCGGACGCCTGCGGACCATCGCAGCAGGTGAGAGGTACCCCACCTATGGGAGGGCGCTCCGGCGACTTGCTTCGGGACGAAGAGGCCCGTGACCGCAGGAGGTACGTCTTGCGGTCTTCGCGGCAGGGAACTTCTTCCCGGGCACGACGCTTCCTGGAGAGCAGGTCAGGAACAGGTGGCCCTGCCGCTGCTCGAGCAGTTGTGGGAGGAGGAGCTGGTCCAGGATGCCGGCATTCAGCCCAAATGCAGTGGTCGCACGGCAGCGAAGGCAGCGCTGACGGCTCGGTGAGGTGAGGAAGTTGGACACGGGACGAGAGGTGGGGGAAGTGGTGCGTCGAAAGGCTCAATTTGCGGTCTCGTAGCGAGCGACGTTCTTCGAGACCGCTTTGAGCAGCGGTTCCAAGCGATCTGCCAGCTTCTGATACTCGCTCGTCCGGCCGTCCGACCACTGGCCAAGTCCCGCCACCATGGCGCGGCCCTGTCCGGTGAAGGCCTGCACCATTCCGCTGTTGGCCGGCAGGGTCGGCAGGCCGGATCCGGGCGGTGGGGCTTGCGCGGCGACCTCGTAGTCGTTGAAGTTCATGGACAGTTGGGTCACCAGCTTCACCGTCTCCTGGGGGTCCCGCATTGTGAAGACGGCCAGGTTGAACTGGTTGTTGTGCGTGTCCTTGTATAGAGCGATCTCCTCGCCGAGACACCCTCTGCCGGCGTCGATCTCGGCGGCCAGTGCCGACCCGACCGAGTCGGGCTCGGTGCAGGACTTCAGCGTGGCCCGGCCCAGCCTGGTGAAGGTGCCACCGTTGCCGTCCGCCACATGGACCGGAAACGCCTCGGCCAGGGGGATTGTTGGCCGCTCCGCCGCGGGAGCGGCCGTCGCTGAGGCTCGCGGTGCGGGCGCGGCCGTTGTCGTCGCGGCTGCGGCGGCTTCGCGTTCGGGGGATGACGAGGTCGTGCAACTCACTGCGAGGAGGGCGGCCGTGACCACGGCGGCCGCCGCTACGGCCAGCGCGGTATTCCGGGGCCACGCACGCTTCCGGGCGGGAACCGGGCCTTCCTTGATGCCGGCCCACTGCACGAAGTGGTCGTTGCGCACCGCGTTCCACTGGTCGCCGTCGGGTCTGGGGTGATACGGACGTGGATGCTCGTTGCTAGACACAGCGAGACCGTATTCGTCAGGGCTTCTGAGGTGTATACAACAAGGTCACAGCATGATCACTATTCGGGTGGGCGTCCAGACGGTGGCTCTTCGGCCTCCGGCGTCCGGCTCCTGCCTGGATCCCTTGGCAGGAGACCGCCGCGTGCCGGCCGTCGAGGCGGGTGTCGACTGCCTGCAGGACCTGGTCGGCCTTCTCCGGGTCCTCCCAGGCCGAGCCGGGCAGGGAGTTCCGCTCGACCATCTGAGGACGGCACCACGTCTCGGGGCGCACGCGAACGCCGGTTCGCGTTGAACGTCCACTCACGAAGAGCGGTGCGCGCGGCTCACGAAGAGCGGTGCGCACGGCGGCGGGTGCGAAGCGGGTGGGCTTGGCCCTCAGCAGCGCACCGCGGTGTCGTCGGAGCCGGGATGCCCGTTGCCGTCTGGGCGATCGGTGCCCTCCGGGCGCACGGGGAACCGATGAGGATGCTCGGGTCGCGTGCACCTCAGGCGGACTCGGCCAGGGCCGCGTCGAGGCGCTCCAAGACGTGGGGCCAGCCCTTCCCCATGCCCTCGTAGGCCTGTCGGCCCATCGGGGAGTCGAGGTCGAAGCCGGCGTGGGTGAGGACGAGTCGGGTGCCCTCGCCCTGCGGGTGGAGCGTCCAGGTGATGGTGGTGTCGAGGGTCCCCTCGGCGAACCGGTACGCGAGGAGGCGCTCATACTCGACCGCCGTCACCTCGCAGGGCTGGTGGCCGAAGGTGCCCATGTCGAGGGTGAAGCGGTGCCCGACGACCGGCTTGACGTCGCCTGCGGCCCACCAGCGGGCGTGCAGCGCGGGGTCGGCCAGGGCCTTCCATACCGCCGCCGGAGGGTGGGGCAGGGACTTCTCGCAGGTGATCGTGTCGATCGGGGTCATTTGCTGTTTCCTTCTTCTTCGTCCAGGAGATCGGACAGCGCGTCCATGCGCTGTCGCCAGTAGTGCTCGAACGGGTGCAGCCACTCACTCACCTCGGCCAGCCGGGCCGGTTCGAGGTGGTAGAAGCGGTGCCGGCCGCGTGGCTCCTCACGCACCAGTCCAGCGGTCCGGAGCACCGCCAGGTGCTCGGAGACCGCAGGCCTCCCGAGCTCGAACAAGCCGGCCAGCTCCCCCGTGGAGCGAGGCCCCTCGCGCAGGCTTTCAAGCAGTCTGCGGCGCACTGGGTTTGCCAGCACGCCGAACACGTCGGTAGGCATGACCTCAGTATGCGTCGGAAGAATCCGACGCGTCAAGAAACTCCGACGCGTCACGGTGGCGGTGATCCGATCACGATCCGGACGGCTCGCCCCAGCCGGTCACGCTCGGCTGCGTGGCAGCAACGAGCACGAAACGACGAACCACGCCGCCTTCTCCCTCTGCGCGGCGTCACCCTGGCTGGATGGTCGCGGAGCAGCCAGGGCAAGGTGGGAGGGCCCCGAGTGTGCCCTCGGCGTGCACGATCGGACAGCGACCGGCGGGGAGCACTGGGGGATTTCAGGGAGTCCATCAGAAGCGAGCCCAGGGCCTACGAGCACGCCGGGGCCGTCATCACACTCGCTCCCCCGCCTCAGTTGTGCTGTCTTGGGAGATTGGTTACGGGTCAGCGTCGGATGGTCTCGGCACCGGCGGTACTGATTCGTCCTCGAAACCCTCCTGGCGCCGCCGTCGTGGGATGGCCCAAGCTGGCCCGCATGGACTGGTTGCCACTGCTCTCCACCCTGGCCGGGGCCGCGATCGGCATCGTCGCCACTCTCATCGCCGATCGGAATCGGTGGAAGCACGAGGACGCCAAAGAAGCTCTTCGGCTGCGGCTCGACATCTACACGCAGTACACCACCACCGTGAAGGTCCTCGGGGAAAGCCTGCGGGCCCTGGCCGAGCGAGAGCACCCTTCCGACGACCAGCGGACGCTCGCGCTGCGCCAAGCCTTTCGGGATTCAGGCATAGCCATCGCATCGGAACGGATGTGGCTCATCGCGCCCCAACCCGTCGTCAGGGCCTCCAACAACGTGTTCCACTGCCTGCGAAGCATCTGCGACGGCTACGTCGAGGGCACGGCTGTCAGCAGCCCAGAGGATCGCGCACGCTGGGAGGCACGCGGCACAGCAGCCGCCGAGATGCGCACGCTCATGCGTGAAGATCTCGGCGTCGGCCCACTCACCGAACGCCACAGCCCCCTTCTCAACGACTACAGCAACCCCGCCACGCAGTGATCGTGACCGTGGCACCGACGTCAGGAGACGGCGCAGCCGGCTTGGCGACATTACGGCCTTCGCCTGCAGCCTGCTCATGCTGATCTGCGGTGGGGCGTTGCAGTACGTCGGCCGGCGCGTCGGCCGCCCTCGCGTGTGACGGCGGCACGGCGCTCACGCTCCTGAAGGACACGGTCCGACCTCCGATCGCCGCCGTACAGCGGGCTCTTTACTGAAGAGCGCCTTCCACTCGGGCTTCTTCGCCCGCCACTTCCGCAGCAAGGCCGGAGCGCCGATCGACAGGCCGGGACCCGGCTCCGCGGGCTCCGGCGCGCAGCGCTGCACGAACCGGGCGGGCAGCTGCTGCGGCCACCGCCCGAAGGCAGGCCAGTCGTCCGTCCGCTCGACCACACGCGCGGGCACGGCACGGGCATCCGCGACAACCCGCACCGGATTCTCCGCGGTGAACCGGCCCGGCACGAGGAACGGCTTCTGCCCACCGTCTTCCGGTCCGAGACCCGAACGAGGGCGCCGTGGCTCGCCCTTGGATCTCGGTCCCCGATACGCCTCACGCGTACCGGTAGATCCGGCCGACGTCGTCCAGGGCGTCCGGGGTCACGTCCCACGGCGGCAGTTTCCGGTGCCGGGCGAGGATGCGGCCGTGCTGGGCGTTGCCCGGTCCCGGTGGGGAGGCGGGGAGGTGGCGGGCCTCGCGGGGGCGGCGCTGCCAGCGCAGGAACCGCTCGCCGTGAGCGTACTGACGTCTCTACGCGTGTACGCCATGCAGGCCCCCCGCGTGCGGCGGCCCCGCGTCCCGCGCCCCGGCCGTGCCCGTCGTGCCGGGCGCCACCGGCGTGCGGGGTGCGGCAGGTGGTCCCGGAATCACCGACATGGGGGCAATCGGCCCGGGGGCCACGTCACGCAGCTCCTCACCGGGGCCTAGCTCGTCGACGGCGCCGCGGGCCGCCTCCAGGGGCGTGCGGTACGACTGGTAGTGGTCGACCACGCTCAGCCAGGTGCCGTCGGCGCGGCGCATCAGGTCCAGCGGGCGTCCGTCCACGGTGACGTGCCACTGCCCGCCGCCGGGGGTGCCGCGCTCGGGCACCCACACGCCTTCGATACGGCGGCCCCGGTAGGTCTCGCCGAAGGAGAGGTCGCCCGGCCCGGCCCAGGGATCGGTCTCCGGGCGCGGCGGCCGGGAGGCGGTGACGACCGGCGCCAGGGCGACGGCGACGGTGGAGGCGAGCAGTCCGCGGGTCACGTCCCGCCGGGTCCGGACCACCCGTGCGCGGGACGCGGGGCCCACCGGTACGACCCCGGCGCCCGCCGGGATCCGCCCGTGCACCTGCGGCTGTGCACCCGCCGACTCCGCCGTGTCCAGGGGTGCTTCAGCTCCCACCGGTGCTCCGCCGACGCTGACGTCCATGGTTTGACTCCTCGTCCGGTTCGGTTGTCCGTAGACGTAACCGCCGAACGCCGCCCACGGTCACCGCCGGACGCCTCACACCGACACCCACGCGCCGCACGGACGGTGACCGGCGTGGATCACCGGGTGGGCGTCCCGGTGACGGCCGTTACCGGACGGGCCTCCCGGTGGCGGCCGTTACCGGCCCGTCCCCGCCGTCAGGGCGGCCGTGGGGTCGGTCCGCAGCACGGGGGCGAGAACGCCGATCTCCGGCTGCTTCAGGTCCGGCAGGTGGGAGCCGGCCGGGTTCGGCGCGGTCAGCGGGGCGTCCAGGGACAGGCCGGGCGTCAGCGTGCGCAGGGGCGTGGCGGGCGCGGCGACGCCGACGTGGTCGAAACCGTCACCGAGCACGTGGGCCAGCGGGGCCCGCGCGCCCAGACCGGGCAGGCCGCCGTTGAACGGCACCTGCGGTACCGTCCGCTCCGGCAGCAGCCGTCCGGTGACGAAGCGCGGGGCCTCCGGCCTGGCCGCCGCGGGCAGCGGGATCTCTCCACCGACCTCGGGCAGTTCCGTGCCGAGAGCCTTCTCCGCACCGTTCAGCGGCACGGTCACGGGCACCGCGCCCGCCGCGGACGCGGGGGTCGCCGCGGCTCCCACGGCGGCCGCGAGGCCGGTGACGACGGCGGCGAGGGTTCCTCGGGTGGTCGACTTCATCTCAGCTACGGTCCCTTTCAGGTACACAGAGGTCGATCGTCAGGGGTTCGGGGGCGGACACCCGGGGCTCGGGGCTCCGCGCGCGTCGGCAAGCCGCCTCAACCCTTCAGGGGCAGGCCGCCGAGGAGCGAGTTGCGGTTCAGGTCGGTGGTGGTGCCCTTCACGGTGTTGAGCACCGAGCCCTTGTTCTCGGTGTCGAGCGCGTCCGACTGGTGCTTCAGCGGCATCACGTCGATGGGGCCCTTGGTGAGCGTGTTCACGCCGTCTTTGAGGCTGGTGGGGGCGAGGTCGGCGGACCCCTGGGCGAACGCGGGCGCGGCGGCGCCGGCGACCACCAGGGACCCGGCGATGACGGCGGCGGCCTTCAAGGACTTCATCGTGTTCCTTTCTTCGGCGACGTGCGTCACCGGAGGTGTCTTCGTCGCCGTGCCTAACGAGCCCTCCGGGGGACGGAAACCCCGGGGCGCCGGATGGCCGAGTCGTCATACGAAGCCGTCATATGACTTCGTAGGAGGTGGCGGCCGCGGCCCCCTGGGCCCGACCGGGGTCGGGAACGCGGCCGGCCGCCCTCCCACGGTGGACCCGAAGGAGGACGGCCGGCCCAGCGGACGCGCGGACGTCAGGTGTTGGCGCAGGCGTTGCCGGACGCCGGGTTCAGCAGGCCGATGACGTTGACCGTGTTGCCGCAGACGTTGACCGGGACGTGGATCGGGGCCTGGATCACGTTGCCCGACAGCACGCCCGGGGACTGCGCAGCGGCACCGGTCGCCCCGCTGTCGGCGGAGGCGAGGCCGGCACCGCCGGCGACGGCCGCGGCGGCGACGGAGGTAAGGACCAGGCCCTTCGCGATACGCGACATCGAGAGGTACTCCTTGGGGTTGACGCAAAACACCCGGGCGGATGCCCGGCGCTTAGTCAACGCTTGGCGTGCCGGGGAGTTGTGCCGCCAAAGGGGTGATCTCGGCCAAAAGGCACCTTCACATTTGCAACACGCTTGTCATGTTTTGGTGGAATTCTCCACACTGCCACTAGATTTGCGGATCTCACGGCCCGCGCTTGCCGACCGGGCCCTCGGCCGCCCCGGCCGACGACGGGAGATCTCGAACTGCCCTTCCTCCCGTGCCCCTTCGGGCGACGCTTCCCATTCCGCGGGCGTCCCTCCGTCCCACCCCGCCGTCGGTCTCCGTGCCGGCACTCCGAATCCCAGGGTCCGCGCGCCTGGGGCGGCTCCCCCGGCGCGCGGACCGGCGTGGGCGAACCGCCCTAGGTGTATTGCCCTGTGAGGTTGGGGACGCGGCTGGCGGGTGGTTGGCCCTTGAGCGCGGTGTGTCCGCGGTGGTGATTGTAGGTGTGCAGCCAGCCG
>NZ_JBIBWT010000005.1:0-420997 GCF_043081525.1 Streptomyces sp. NPDC014864 | reverse complement strand
TGGGCATCTGGTACAACAACTTCTTCGACGCGCAGACGCACGCGGTCCTGCCGTACTCGCACTACCTGTCCAAGTTCACCGCCTACCTGCAGCAGTTGGACATGGAGTCCAACGGCAAGTCGGTGCAGCGCGACGGGGAGCCCGTGGAGTGGCAGACCGGCCCGGTCGTGTGGGGCACGCCCGGCACCAACGGGCAGCACGCCTACTACCAGCTCATCCACCAGGGCACCAAGCTCATCCCGGCGGACTTCATCGGCTTCGCCAACCCCGTCGACGAGCTCAGCGGTGAACTCAAGGCGCAGCACGACCTGCTGATGGCCAACTTCTTCGCCCAGACACAGGCACTCGCCTTCGGCAAGACCGCCGAGGAGGTGCGCGCCGAGGGAGTGCCCGAGGAGCAGGTGCCGCACCGTGTCTTCAGGGGCAGCCGGCCCACCACCACGATCCTGGCCCCCGAGCTGACCCCGTCCGTGCTCGGCCAGTTGGTCGCGCTGTACGAGCACAAGGTGTTCGTCCAGGGGGCCGTGTGGAACATCGACTCCTTCGACCAGTGGGGCGTCGAGCTCGGCAAGGTCCTCGCCAAGCGGGTCGAGCCCGCCCTGACCGAGGGCGCAGACGTGCCCGGCCTCGACCCGTCCACCGCCGCCCTCGTGGCCGCGTACCGCACGCTTAGGAAGTGAACTGACATGCAGCTGGGTTTGATCGGCCTCGGCAAGATGGGCGGCAACATGCGGGAGCGTCTCCGCAACGCCGGCCACACCGTCGTCGGCTACGACCGCAATCCCGAACTCTCCGACGTCAGCAGCCTCGCCGAGCTGGTCGAGAAGCTCGAGGCCCCTCGAGTGGTGTGGGTGATGGTCCCGGCGGGCACCGCCACCCAGACCGTCGTCGACGAGCTCAGGGACCTGCTCCAGCCGGGCGACACCGTCGTCGACGGCGGCAACTCCCGCTGGACCGACGACGAGAAGCACGCCGCCGAGCTGGGCATCAAGCGGATCGGTTTCGTCGACGCCGGCGTCTCCGGCGGCGTCTGGGGCCTGGAGAACGGCTACGCGCTGATGGTCGGTGGCGACAAGGAGCACGTCGACCGCCTTCAGCCGGTCTTCGACGCGCTCAAGCCGGAGGGCCCCTACGGCTACGTCCACGCCGGCCGGGTCGGCGCGGGCCACTTCGCGAAGATGGTCCACAACGGCATCGAGTACGCCATGATGCAGGCCTACGCCGAGGGCTGGGAGCTGCTGGAGAAGGTCGACTCGGTGGAGAACGTCCGCGAGGTCTTCCGTTCCTGGCAGGAGGGCACCGTCATCCGCTCCTGGCTGCTCGACCTGGCGGTCAACGCCCTCGACGAGGACGAGCACCTGGAGAAGCTGCGCGGCTACGCCGAGGACTCCGGCGAGGGCCGGTGGACCGTCGAGGCGGCCGTCGCCAACGCGGTGCCGCTGCCGGCGATCACCGCGTCCCTGTTCGCGCGGTTCGCCTCCCGCCAGGACGACTCCCCGCAGATGAAGATGATCGCCGCGCTGCGCAACCAGTTCGGCGGGCACGCGGTGGAGTCCTCGAAGAAGGACTGACCGGGGCGGTCGGCCCACCGGCCGGACGGGCGCCCGGCGCGGGCGGGGCGGGAACGCCTCACCGCGCCGGGCGCTGCGCGTGCTGGGCGGCGAGCCGCACGGACGCGTTCGGGGCGCCGTAGCCGCGGTGGCCGGGGTCCCGCTGGACGAGTTCGAAGAAGACCCGGCCGACGGTCTCGGTGTAGCAGTGCCGGAAGGCGCCGCCGGAGTCCCGGTCGTAGAGGATGCCGAGGTCGCGGTAGGCCGCCAGCTCCTCCTCGGGCAGCTCGAACCGGGCCGCCAGGTCGTCGTAGTAGTTGGCGGGGATGCGCAGCAGTCGGCCGCCGGCCGCGCGGAACCGGCTTGCGGCGGCGACCACGTCGTCGGTGGCCAGCGCGATGTGCTGGGCGTGGACGGTGTCGTCGGTGGGCGCCGCGCCGACGGAGAGGGCGATGCGGACGCTGCCGTCGGTGTTGCCCACGGCCCGGCTGCGCAGCAGTCCGTAGGGGTCGGCGACGTCGACGCTCTCCCGGGCGTCGAGCCCGAGCACGCTGCGGTGGAAGAGGGCCGCCTCGTCGAAGTGGTGCCAGGGCTGGGTGAGCGCGAGGTGGTCGAAGGACGTCACGCCCGTCTCCGGCCGGCCGGCGCCGAGGGTGTCGAAGTCGGCACGCCAGTCGGGCAGTTCGGGGTGTCCGGTGGCGCAGAAGACGAGTTCGGTGCCGTCGGGGGCGGCCACCGCGTCCAGCGGTGCGTCGTGCGGGCCGCGGCGGCGCGGCAGCACCGGGGCGAGCAGGGCCTCGGCACGGCGGGCCGCGGCTGCCGGGTCCGGCGACTCCAGCCCGATCGCGGCGAGCTGCGTGCCGTCGCGGCGTGCCGCCCCCGCCGTGTTGACGAGGATGCGGGCCTCGCCCTGCTGCCAGAGGTCGACGGGCTTGCCGTGATGGGGGGACCGCCCTGCTCGAGCGAAGTCGAGAGCTTGGGGCAGGGCCGTGCGGGCGAAGCCGAGGGCACCCAGGACCGCGGCGACCGGCTCGGCGTCCGGGGTCAGGAGCTCGGCGAAGGCGATGCCGGTGGGGACGACGGGCGCGGGCAGGTTCGCGACGCCCACGGCCTCCTGGAGCAGGAGCAGCGAGCGGTGCGCGTCGACGGCGGTGGGGCCCGCCTCGGCCTGCCGGAAGACGTCGTTGAAGACCTCCAGGGAGAGCGGGCCGTCGTATCCGGTGCGCAGCACGTGCCGCACGAGCCCGGCGACGTCGAAGCCGCCCTGCCCGGGGAAGCAGCGGTAGTGGCGGCTCCACTGGAGCACGTCCATCGCGAGCTGCGGGGCGTCCGCCAGCTGGAGGAAGAAGATCTTCTCCCCGGGGATGCCCTCGATGCCCTTGGGGTCACCGCCGCGGGAGAGTATGTGGAAGCTGTCCAGGCAGGTGCCCAGCGCCGGGTGCCCCGCCGTCTCGACGATGTGCCAGGCGTGTTCGTAGGTGCTGACGTGCCGGCCCCAGGCCAGCGCCTCGTAGGCGACCCGGATGCCGAAGTCCTGTGCCAGGTCGGCGAGTTCGCTCAGCTGGGCCGCGGCGAGGGCGTCGTCGTCGACGGCCGACGGGGAGACGCTGGAGCAGACGAGGACGGTGTCGGCGTCGAGCCGGCGCATCAGCTCGAACTTGTGCCGGGCGCGACGCAGGTTGCGCGCGAACTCCGCGGCGGGGACGGCCTCGATGTCGCGCATCGGCTGGTAGAGCTCGATGCGCAGCCCGAGGTCGGCGCAGCGCGCGCGGATCTCCTCGGGGGCGAGGGGGCTGGCGAGCAGGTCGTTCTCGAAGATCTCGACGCCGTCGAAGCCGGCCCGGGACGCAGCCGTGAGTTTCTCGGTGAGCGATCCGCTGAGCGAGACGGTGGCGATGGACGTACGCACCCTGAGTACCTCTCCTCGGCTTCCGAGCTTTTCGTGTTCCGGCCGCCCGTTACTTCCCGGCCCCCACCGCGCCGCCCGCCAGCTCGGCGATGTCCGCCAGCATCCGCGCGCCGTCCGGTTCCCGCCCGGTGAACAGCCGGAAGGCGTCGACGGCCTGGAAGACGGCCATGCCGCCTCCGTCGAGCGTGGCGCAGCCGCGTGCGCGGGCGGTGCGCAGCAGCTCGGTCTCCAGGGGGCGGTAGACGACCTCGGCGACCCACAGGCCGGGGTGGAGCAGCTCGGCCGGGAAGGGCAGACCGGGGTGGGCGGCCATGCCGGTGGGGGTGGCGTGCACGATGCCGTCGGCGTGCGTCAGCAGTTCCCCGAGGGCGTCGGGGGCCGCGGCGGCGGCCCGTCCCGCGCCGAAGTGGCGGGCGAGGGAGTCGGCGAGTGCGGCGGCCCGCTCGGACAGGGCGTCGACGACGGTGACCCGCTCGGCGCCGAGCGTCAGGGTGGCGTGGGCAACGGCGGCGCCGGCTCCGCCCGCGCCGAGCTGGACCACCCGCTCCAGCGGCGCGTCGGGCAGCCCGCGGGCGAAGGACGCGGCGAAGCCGGTGACGTCGGTGTTGTGCCCGATCGCTCGGCCGTCCTCGAAGACGACGGTGTTGACCGCGCCCAGCGCCTCGGCCTGCGGGGCGAGGGCGTCCAGGTGCTCGATGACGAGCTGCTTGCACGGGTGGGTGACGTTGAGCCCGTCGAAGCCCAGGGTGCGGGCGGAGCGCACCAGGTCGCCCACCGCCTGCGGCGGCAGACCCAGGGTGTCGATGTCCAGGAGCCGGTACAGCAGCCGCAGGCCCTGGCGGTCCGCCTCCCGCTCGTGCAGCGCCGGGCTGAGCGACGGGCCGATGCCGGAACCGATCAGACCGACGAGATACGAGTCCTTGGCCACCGCTGACCTCCTGGGCAGACACCTAATGTACGAACTAGTACGTTAGCTATATCAGCACGCCGGCTCCCGCGGGAAGACCCTCGAGGGCCGGGACGCCCGCTGCTTCTAGAATCACCGGCACTGGACCTACGCCGAAGGAACGTGATGACCAGCGTCGACGAACCGGCACGACCGAACGGGCGCATCCGCGACGCCGCCCGCACCCAGGCCGAGATCCTCGACGTGGCCACGCAGGAGTTCGCCCGGGCCGGCTACGACGGCGCCCGCGTGGACGAGATCGCCGCCCGCACCCGCACCACGAAGCGGATGATCTACTACTACTTCGGCGGCAAGGAGCAGCTGTTCACGGCCGTGCTGGAGCGGGCCTACGGTGTGATCCGCGAAGCCGAGCAGCAGCTCGACGTCGACCACCTGGACCCGGTCGCGGCCATCCGGCGGCTGGCCGAGCTGACCTTCGACCACCACGAGCAGCACCCCGACTTCATCCGCCTGGTCAGCATCGAGAACATCCACGAGGCGGAGCACATCGCCGCCTCGGAGAAGCTCGGCAGGATCGGTTCGCCGGCGCTGGACGTGATCCGCCGGATCCTCACCTCGGGCCAGGAGTCGGGCCTGTTCACGGCGGACGTGGACGCGGTCGACCTGCACGCGATGATCAGCTCGTTCTGCTTCTTCCGGGTCGCCAACCGGCGTA
Source organism: Streptomyces sp. NPDC014864 (assembly GCF_043081525.1). Taxonomy (NCBI): domain Bacteria; kingdom Bacillati; phylum Actinomycetota; class Actinomycetes; order Kitasatosporales; family Streptomycetaceae; genus Streptomyces; species Streptomyces sp. NPDC014864. The sequence continues at coordinate 415,916 of NZ_JBIBWT010000005.1, read as the reverse complement.
CGTTCGGCGCCCTGTTCGGGCGCGACCTCGTCGACCCGGCCCGGCGCGAGCACTACCGGAACATGCTGGGCGACATGGTGATCGCCTATCTGACGGCGGACCGCGCCGCGGACTGAAGCCGCGCCGAGCCTTCGCGGCCGGCGTTTCCGTACGGCCGCGGCAGGACCTCTTGACACCCGGGAAACGTGGGCGCAACATCACTGGCCAACTGCTACTAACTACCCAGTGGGTTAATTAACCGGGACGCGCACCCGGTGTGCCCGGCCCGTCACCCCAGGGATCCGGCACTTCTCGACGTCCGCTCTCTCCGCATACGTTGGAGTCCCCCGAAGGAGCCCGCCGTGTCCGTCCCCGCCGTACCCCACGACGCCACCGCCCCGCCCGGCCAGCCGAAGAAGGCGGCGGCCGCCGCCTGGATCGGCAGCGCACTGGAGTACTACGACTTCTTCATCTACGGCAGCGCGGCCGCGCTGATCTTCCCGAAGGTCTTCTTCGACGCCTCCGACCCGGCCACCGCGACCCTGCTTTCGCTCGCCACCTTCGGCGTCGCCTACGCCGCCCGCCCGGTCGGCGCGTTCTTCCTCGGCCACTTCGGCGACCGGCTGGGCCGCAAGAAGATCATGGTCTTCACGCTGATCCTGATGGGCGTGTCGACGTTCCTGATCGGCTGTCTGCCCACCCGGGCCCAGGTCGGCGGTGCGGCCCCGGTGCTGCTCGTGCTGTGCCGGGTGCTGCAGGGCATCTCGGCGGCGGGCGAGCAGGCCAGCGCCAGTTCCATGAGCCTGGAGCACGCGCCGCCGGACCGGCGCGGCTTCTTCACCAGTTTCACCCTCAGCGGCACCCAGGGCGGCCAGCTCATCGCCACGCTCGTGTTCATCCCGGTCGCCGCGCTGCCCGAGGACCAGTTGCTGAGCTGGGGCTGGCGGCTGCCCTTCTGGCTGAGCATCGCGGTCGCCGTCGTCGGCTACCTGATCCGCCGCAGGCTGGCGGAGACCCCGGCGTTCGCCCAGCAGGCCGCCGTCGAGGGCGTGGCCCGGCTGCCGCTGGCGGTGCTGCTGCGCGAGCACTGGGCGGACGTGCTGCGGGTGGTCGCGGGCGCGCTCGTCGCCTCGGTGAGCACCATCTTCACGGTGTGGGCGCTGGCCTACGCGACCAGTGACGCGGTCGGCATGTCCCGCTCGTCGATGCTGTGGGTGGGCGCCCTCGCCAACGTCGTCGCGCTCGGGGCCATCCCGCTGTGGGCCATGCTGTCGGACCGGATCGGCCGGCGTCCCGTGTACCTGATCGGCGCGGCGGGCAGCGCGGTGACGATGTTCCTCTACCTGTGGGCGATCTCCACCGGCTCCTACCCGCTGACCCTCGTCCTCGGCATCGTCGCCTTCGGTGTCGTCTACAGCGCCGCGAACGGCGTCTGGCCCTCCTTCTACGGCGAGATGTTCTCCACCCGGGTCCGGCTGTCGGGCATGGCGATCGGCACGCAGATCGGCTTCGCGGTCGCCGGGTTCGCGGTCACCTTCGCCGCCGAGATCGCCGGCCCGGGCGGCACCGACTGGTCGTCGGTGGCCCTGTTCACTGCGGCCCTGTGCGTCCCGCCGGTGATCGCCGCGCTGTCGGCCCGCGAGACCCACCGGGTCCCGACCGAACTGCTCGGCGAACGGACCGGCCGGCCGGCGTCCCGGCCGGAGACGGTGTCGGCCTGACCCGCCGCACGCGGCACGCACGGCACGCACGACACGCACGGCGCCCACGGACCGGAGACATCTCCTTGCCCGTGGGCGCCGTGCCTCGTGCGAGGCGGGCGAACAGTTCGTCGGGCACGGGACCGTCGAAGTGGACCACGAGGAGGTCCTCCTGGGTGGGACGGGGCTCGACGAGGCGGGCAGGTTCGTGGACGAGCTCCAGGTGCCGTTCGGCGTCGGGCCGGCCGACCGTCAGCAGATCGTGCCCGCCGGGCCGGGTGCCTCCCCCCGGTCCGCCAGAGCACGCCCAACAGCGCTGTCCCGTCTGTCCCGTCCTGCGGTTCAGCGGCCGGAGGGCACTCGTCCGCTCCCCCGGCTCAGAGGCCGGAGGGCGGGACCGCCGCCGCGTCGAGGAGGGGGCCCAGTTCGCGGGCCACGGTCGTCAGGGGGCGCACGTCCCGCTCCGCGCGGGCCATGAGGAGCGCGCCCTCAAGCGCGCTGATCATCAGGGTGGCGAGCGACCCGGCCCGGGCGGCCGGCACTCCCATGCCCGTCAGGGCCTCGGCCACCGCCTCCCGCCAGGCCGCGAAGGCCGCGGCCGTGGCCTCCCGGGTGGAGGCGCCGGTGGCGGCACGGTCCACGGTCGCCGCGGCGACGGGGCAGCCGGTGGCGAAGTCGTCGGCCTCGCACTCGTCGGTCCACTGCCGCACCATCGCGGCGAACAGGCCGCTGGGCGTCGGCTCGTCCAGGCCGGCCAGGAACCGGGCGACGCGCTTTCCCGCGTACCGCCCGGCCCAGGCGACCGCCTCGCTGACCAGTTGCTCCTTGCCGCCGGGGAAGTAGTGCTGCAGCGATCCGCGCGGGGCCCGCGCGTGGGCGGCGACGTCCCGCATCCCCGTGGCGCCGACCCCCTCGCGCCGGATGAGCTGGGCAGCGCTGAAGACCATCCGCTCGCGCGGCCCCCGCTGCGACTCGGCCATCGCCGACCTCCTTGCTCATTGCCCTGCTCCAGCCTATGACCACCGTCATAAACGCCGCTACTATGACCAGTGTCATAACGGTCGCGTCCGGAGGGCGGTCCCCCGTGAACGTCGGTTTCCTCGGCCTCGGAGTCATGGGGCGGCCCATGGCGCTCCGGCTGGCCCGCGCCGGTACCCCCCTGATCGTCTGGAACCGCACGGACGCCCGTACCGCGCCGCTGCGCGCGGCCGGCGCCGAGGTGGCGGCGGGCCCCGCCGAGGTGTTCGTCCGCGCGGACGTGGTCCTGCTGATGCTGGCCGACGACACCGCGACCGATGCCGTCCTCGGCCGCGGCACCCCCGCCTTCGCCGCGCGCGTCTCCGGACGGGTGGTGGTCCACATGGGCACGACCTCGCCCGCGTACTCGCAGGGCCTGGAGGCCGACGTCCGCGCGGCGGGCGGCCGTTACGTCGAGGCGCCCGTCTCCGGGTCCCGCGTCCCGGCGGAGAACGGGCGGCTGGTGGCGATGCTGGCCGGGGACGAGTCGGCGGTGGAGCTCGTACGGCCGCTGCTCGCGCCCCTGTGCCACCAGACCTTCGGCTGCGGGCCGACGCCCGGCGCGCTGCTGATGAAACTGTCCGTGAACCTGTTCCTGATCACGCTGGTGACCGGTCTGACCGAGGCGTTCCACTTCGCCGAACGGCACAAGCTCGACCCGGGCCTGTTCCTCGACGTCCTGGGCGCGGGCCCGATGGCCAGCGCGGTCTCCGGGATGAAGGCGTCCAAGCTGCTGGCCGGGGACTTCGCGGTGCAGGCGGCGGCTCTCGACGTCCTGAAGAACAACCGGCTGATCGCCGACGCCGCCCGCGCGGCCGGCATCGCCTCACCACTGCTGGACGTGTGCCACACCCTCTTCGAGGAGACGGTGACCCTGGGGCACGGCACCGAGGACATGGTGGCGGTACTGCGCGCGATCGAGGCCCGCACGACGACGGCACCACAGGACCGGCCCCAGGACCCGGCCTCCGCGCCCACTCCATGAACGGCCGGGCCGGCCACGGCCAGGGCACGTCTCACAACTCGCGCAGGACTCGGCCGAGGCGCTGCTGGAAGAAGACGGCCGCCTCCCTGCCCACCCGGACACGGACATCGGCGTTCGCCGGTTCCGGAGTGAAGAAGTCTTCGTGGCGGACGTCGGGACCGGCCGAGCAGCCGGTCGCTCCGGGGACGTGTTCCAGGTAGGGCCGGGTGTCGACTTCGTAGGGGTTGACGGTGTCCGCTCCGCCCCAGCGGATGCCCACGGGCACCTGGACGGCTGCCAGGCTCTCCGGGGTCACGAGCCCGCCCACTCCTGGGGCCACCTGGAAGACCGCCCGAACTCGGGGATCCGAGAGGTCTGCCCCGGCGGTGTCCAGCGCACGCCCTGACGACTCGTCCAGCGGGTACTTCTTCCGGAGGGCCTCCAGTGCGCCGGGGAATTCGGGGATCTCGGGCAACGGGACGGCCCCTGTCATCACCGCCCGGACGATCCGCGGATCGACACGAGCACCGGCGAGGGCCACCGCCGTGCAGCCGCCCAGGGAGAACCCCGGCGCACCGACAGGGCCGGGGGCCGCTCGGAGGCGAGCGCGTCGAGGGCGAACGAGACGTCCCGGGGCCGTTCCCACACGTGCAGGAAGCCCTCCGGCTCGTAGCCGTCGACGAAGTTGTTGCCGTGGTGGTCCAGGGCCACGACGCGGAATCCTGCCTGGCGCAGCGGTCCTGCCGGCCACCCCATACTGCTGCCCGAACCCCCGGTGCCGTGCGAGACGACGACCAGCGGGGCGGGGAGAGCAAGCGGAAGGTCCGGCTCCCACAGGTAGAGACGGACGGGGCGTGGGCGAGCCGGATCCCGCAGGTCACTGCGGGACTCGTCGTGCACCACGCGTATCAGCGGCTGCTCCCCGTGGATCGTCATGGCGGCATCGCAGGGAGACGATGCCTGCGTGTACGGCGGTTGTCCGCCCGCCTCAGCCGTGTTCGGCGCCGTCGGCGGCCCGCGGAATCCCGTAGGCCCGCTCCACCCTGAGCCGCAGCACCAGACGGCGGTCGCGGACCATCGAGGCGCGGAAGTCGTCCCAGTCGGGGTGCTCGCCGAGGACGGCGCGGTAGAGCCGGACCAGTTCCTCGACGGTCTCGTCGTGCGGGTCCCGCGCGACGGGTGAGAGGTCGGCGGTGCCCTCGGCGACCGTGTAGGCCCACCGGTCCGGGCTGGTGACGTGGTACGACGCCCGCGGGTCGCGCCGCAGGTTGCGCGTCTTGGCGCGGTCGTCGGTGACGGAGACCCGGATGATCCGCTCCTCCGGGTCGTAGGCATGACTGACGTTCGACAGCTGGGGGCGCCCGTCACGCTTGAGCGTGACCAGCACCCCGCCGTGCCCTTCGGAGAGCAGCCGCAGCAACCGCTCCCGCGCCGGATCCTGCGCGGCGCCCTCGCTCATGTCTCGGCTCATATCAGGAACAACTCCCGGAGGACCGCCGGGCATTCCTCGTAGACACTGTCTACCCATGACTGGTAGACAGTGTCTATGACTGAGTCCGGGAAGAGCCTGCGCGAACGGCTGGTGGACGTCGGGGTGGACCTGGTGGCCGAGGAGGGGGCCCAGGCGCTGACACTGCGCGAGATCGCGCGACGAGCGGGCGTCTCCCACGGGGCGCCGCGCCGCTACTTCCCCACCCACCTGGAACTGCTGTCCGCCATCGCGCGCCGCGGCTTCGCACAACTCGCCGTCCGGGCGGCGACCATACTCGACGACACCGCGGCGGATCCGCGCACCCGGCTGGGCGCGCTCGGCGGCGTCTACCTGGATTTCGCGCTGGGCAACCGCGGCATGTACGAGCTGATGTTCCGTCACGATCTGTTGGAGAGCGGCCATCTGGGCCTGCGGGACAGCAGCCTGCCACTGTTCAGAGCCCTGGTGGAGCTGGTGGCCGAGGCCCGCCCCGAGCAGGACGCGCGCGTCGTTGCGGGGGCCCTGTGGGCGAACCTGCACGGCATCGCCCAACTGTGGGGCTGGGGCAGCCTCCAACTGGCCACCGGCACAGCGGACTTCGCTCCCCTCCTGCGCACGGCACTCGACGCGCACCTCGGGCCGGAGGGCGGCCGGTGACCCCGTACCACCGCGCGGCCACGCTCGCGAGCAGTGTGGCCGGGGCCGTGATCGTCGCCCTGGACGGCACGGTCCTCACCGTCGCGCAACCCACGCTGCAACGCGACCTGGCCGCGTCGGCCGCGCAGGTCCAGTGGACCAGCACCGGCTATCTCGTCGCGGTGGCGGCCCTGTTGGTGTTCGCCGGACGGCTGGGCGACCGTTACGGCCACCGGCCCCTCTTCGCCGCCGGGATGCTCGGCTTCGGCGCGGCGTCGGCGGGCATCGCCGTGGCCCCCGGGATCGGCTGGGTGATCGGGCTGCGCGTGGCGCAGGGGGTGTGCGGGGCGCTGCTCCAGCCTGCCACGCTGGGCATGGTGCGCACCGCGTTCCCGCCCGACCGGCTCGCCCCGGCCATCGCCCTCCGGACGGGCGCCATCGGACTGGCGGCCGCCGCCGGTCCACTGGTGGGCGGAGCGCTGGTGACCGGCCTGGGCTGGCGGTCCGTCTTCTACGTCAATGTCCTTCCGGCGGCCCTCTTCGGCGTCCTGGCTCTCGCCACACGCGGAACGGAACGGCCCGGCCTCTCCCCCGCCGCCGGGTTGGACGAGCCCGGCGTCCGAGCGGCCACGTCGCCGGGCAGGCCGGAGGCGTCCCCGGCCGGGCCTGGCGATCCCGCGGTCCGTCTGGACGTGCCCGGGGCTCTGCTGCTGGCCGTGGCCCTCGGCTGCGCGGTGCAGACGCTGGCCGCGCTTCCGGAGCCCGGATGGACCGGGCCCCTCGTGGCCGTCGTCGCCGGCACCGCCTTCGTCCGGCACGAGCGCCGCACCCCGAGTCCGCTGCTGCCGCCGGACGTGATCGGCTCGGCGGCCGTCGGCTCGGCACTGGCGGTGCTGGTGGCCGCGTCCTCGGCCCTGTTCGGCGCACTCTTCGTCGGCACGTACCTCCTGCAGGGCACGCTCGGACTGGACCCCTTCCACAGCGCCCTGCTCAGCCTGCCGCTCGCGGTCCTCATGGTCCTGGCCGCCCCCGTCTGCCCGCTGTTGCTGCGCCGGGTCGGGGCCCGTCGTACGACGGTGGGGGCGATGGGACTGCTCGCGCTGGGCATCCTGGTGCTCGCCCGGGCGTCGGGAGCACTCGCCCTGGGGGGCGGGTTCGCGCTGCTCGGAGCCGGGTTCGGCACCGTGATGGTGGCGGCGACACAGGTCGTCGTCCGGGAGAGCCCCGTGGAGCGGGCCGGGGTGGCGGGCGGGCTCCAGCAGACCGCGATGAACGTCGGCCCGGCACTGGGCGTGGCGGCGGCCACCACGCTGAGAGGGCTGGACCGTGGCGACGCGCTGCCCCTGATGGTGCTCGCGGGGGTGGCCGTGACGGGAGCGGTGCTGGGGAGAGCTCTGCCGAAACGTTCCGGCTCGGTGATCACCGATCGTCCCGAACCGGGGGACCGTCTCCGTGTTCCTGCGCGACGATGAGGTCTGGGCAGGTCCGGGCCCGGAGGGGCCGGGACGGTCCTCGTGCGAGGCGAACCGGAGGAGAGCGATGGGACAGTTGCGGCAGGACGTCGACCCGGGCCGGGTGGGGCTGGACGCGAGGGCGCTGGGCCGCCTCGACCGGTACCTCGCCCACCTCGCCGACGAAGGGCGGCTGCCCGGGTTCCTCGTGTCCGTCGCGCGGGGCGGCCGGATCGCCCACCTCACCACGTACGGCCGGCGGGACGTGGCGGCCGGGCTGCCGGTCGGCACGGACACCGTGTGGCGGATCTACTCGATGACCAAGCCCGTCACCGCGGTGGCCGCGCTGATGCTGGTCGAGGAGGGACGGCTGTCGCTGGACGACCCGCTGGAACGCCATCTCCCGGTCTTCGCGGAACCCCGGGTGTACGAGGGCGGCTCCGGCGGCGAGGTACGCACCCGCCCGGCCTCCGGCCCCATCCGGATCCGGCACCTGCTCACCCACACCGCGGGCATGACCTTCGCCTTCTACCACTCCCACCCGGTCGACGCCCTCTACCGGGCGGCAGGCCTGGAGTCGTCCGTGCCCGCGGGCGCCGACCTCGCCCGGACGATGGAGGTGTACGCGAGCCTCCCGCTCCAGTTCGACCCCGGCACGCAGTGGAACTACTCGGTCGCCAGCAACGTACTGGGCCGGGTCGTCGAGGTGGCGTCCGGGCAGCCGCTGGACACGTTCTTCGCCGAGCGGATCTTCCGGCCGCTCGGGATGACCGACGCCGGGTTCTGCGTGAACGACGAACAGGCCGGGCGGCTGGCCGAGTTGTACGGCCAGACCGACGACGGCGGCATCGAGCCCATCGCGGGGCTTCCGCTGCACGGTCGTCCCCGGTTCCTCTCCGGCAGCGGAGGCCTGGTGGCGAGCGCCCACGACGTGCACCGCTTCATGGAACTGCTGCGCCGCCGCGGCGAACTCGACGGGACCCGGCTCCTGAGCCCCGACACCGTGGACCTGATGACGAGCAATCACCTGCCCGGCAACGCCGACCTGCGGTCCTTCGGCAGCCGCCCCGCCCATGACGAACCCGGCAACGACGGCGTCGGCTTCGGACTCGGAGTCTCGGTCGTGATCGACCCGGAGCGCACCCAGGCGCCCTCGGGCCTGGGAACGTTCGGCTGGAGCGGGGTGGCGACGACCACGTTCTGGGTCGATCCCGGCCGCGATCTGACGCTCCAGTTCATGACCCAGGTGCGCCCGAAGCGCTCCCTGCGGATCTTCCCGGAGCTGAAGCGGCTGGTGCACGAGGCGGTCGTGGGCTGAGTCGTCGTGGGCCGAGTCCGAGCCGGTCCGGCCGGGGCCCCGCTCCGGCCCCGGCCCCGGTCCGGGCCGCGCTCCCTGTCTTCGCTCCCCGCCTCCGGTCAGGACAGGTGCGCCACCGCGTCCAGGTGCGGCAGGTGGTGGTCCAGCCGTTCGCGCTTGGTGCGCAGATAGGTGATGTTGTTCTCGCACGGCGGGATCAGCAGCGGCACCTGTTCGGCGACCTGGACGCCGTACTGCTGCAACGCCTCGCGTTTGCGCGGGTTGTTGGACATCAGGCGTACCGAACGCACGCCCAGGTCGCGCAGCATCTCCGCGGCGACCCGGTAGTCGCGGGCGTCCACCGGCAGGCCGAGGGCGAGGTTGGCCTCCACCGTGTCCAGGCCCTCCGCCTGCAGGGCCATCGCCCGCAGCTTGGCGAGCAGGCCGATGCCCCGGCCCTCGTGCCCTCTCAAGTAGACGACGACACCGCTGCCTTCGGCGACGACGGCACGCAGCGCGGTGTCGAGTTGGTCGCCGCACTCGCAGTGCTGGGAGCCGAAGGCGTCGCCGGTCAGGCATTCCGAGTGCAGCCGGGTGAGAACACCCTCCGTGCCGATGTCGCCGTAGACCAGGGCCACTTGCTCGTCACCGCGGTCGTGGTCCATGTAGCCGACCGCCTGGAATTTGCCGTACACGGTGGGCAGTGGAGCATTCACGACGCGTTCCACGCCCGAGCGCCGTGGGGACTTCTTGCCGAGTACGCCGAGGTTTTCTGTCATGATCTGGATCCTAAGCAGAGACGAAAGGCCGGAAAACAATGAGTGGTTCGGGAACGCGGCCGACGGCATATGGTCTGTTGCCGGCGGACACCACGCAAGACGTACGGACGCGGGGGGCGGACCTCTCACGGCAGATCGCGGTCCTCCCGGTGGGGAGCTTCGAACAGCACGGCCCGTTCCTCCCGTTGGCGACCGACACGCTGGTCGCCTGCGCCATCGCGCGGGAGATCGCCGACGCGTACCCGGTGCACCTCCTTCCTCCCGTGACGATCTCCTGCTCGCACGAGCACGCGGCCTGGCCGGGGACCGTCAGCATTTCCTCCGTGACCCTTCATGCGGTGGTACGGGACGTCGCGGCGTCGCTCCGCCGGTCGGGCGTCGACGTGCTGGTGCTGGTCAACGGGCACGGCGGGAACTACGTACTGGGCAATGTGGTGCAGGAGTCCACCGCGCGGGGCGAGCGGATGGCCCTCTTCCCGGCCGCCGAGGACTGGGAGACGGCCCGGGAACGGGCCGGGGTGCGCACTTCGCTGCTCACCGACATGCACGCGGGGGAAATCGAGACCTCCATTCTTCTGCACGCTCACCCCGAAATGGTCCGGGCCGGTTACGAGTCGGCCGATTTCACCGCGGACGACCGGCGTCATCTGCTCACCGTCGGAATGTCCGCCTATACCGCGTCGGGTGTCATCGGCCGTCCTTCCCTGGGATCCGCCGAAAAGGGGAAGGAACTGCTGGCGGGCCTCGCCGCCTCCTTCGGACCGTATTTCTCGCTGCTCACCTCCGCGGACCCGTCCGCGAACTCGCCGATTCCCACGGCTGATACGGGAAGCGGGCGCGAGGACGAGGGCGAGCGCGAGGACGAGGGCGAGCGCGAGGGCCGGCCCGGATAGCCGCCGTCGGCCGTGCCGCCGGGGACCGGTTCCGTCCCGGCGGCACGGGTCCCGGCGTGCGGGGGTTCCGCTATGGCGGAGTCCGGTCCGGCGTACGAGGGTTCCGCTACGGCGAGACACGGCCCGGCGTTCGGGGGTTCCGCCACGGCAACGCTCGGCCCGGCGTTCAGGGGTTCCGCCCCGGGGGCACCGGGCCCGGCGCGCAGGCCGGTGTACCAGCGGGCGAGGAGGACGAGCGCGCCCGGCAGACTGGCCACGAAGCTGAGCACCCCGTAGACCACGGCGACGCCCAGTCCGGTGCTCGCGCCCAGTCCGGCGGCGCCGAAAGCCCAGGCAGTGACGCCCTCGCGGGGTCCGAAGCCGCCGACGTTCAGCGGCAGTCCCATGGCGAGCAGCGCGAGGATCGCCAGCGGCAGCAGGACGGCGACGGAGGCGGCGGAGCCGGCGACCCGGGCGGCCACGACGAACATCGCGAGGTGCCCGGCCAGGACGACGGCGGAGGAGAGCGCGACCCCGGGCCCGTTGCGGCGGGACAGCAGCGCCTCGCGCGCCTCGTCCAGGGTCCGGCGCAGGGCCCGTCCCCGCGCGGAGGGCGCCCGGTTCAGGCGCAGGGCGAGGAGCACGGCGAGCGCTCCCACGACGGCGAGCGCCGCGGGCGCCCCCAGGTGCCGGGCCTGGGCCCGGACCGGCGAGGGCAGGGTCAGGAGCACCGTGACGCCGGTGGCCGCGAGGGCGATCTGCCCGGCCACCCGCTCCCAGACCACGGACCGCACGCCGCGCCCGAGGTCGCCGGCGTTCCGGCCGTGCCGCACCGCCCGGTGCACGTCCCCCAGGACGCCACCGGGCAGGGCCGCGTTCAGGAAGAGCGCGCGGTAGTAGTCGGCGACGGCCGGCCCGAGGGGCAGACGGATGCGCAGGCCCCGGGCCACCAGTTGCCAGCGCCAGGCGCTGCACGCGGTGGTGACGGCCCCGATCGCGAGAGCGGCGGCCAGCGTGGGCGTGTCGATCCGGCGCAGCCCGTCCAGGAAGACGCCGGTGCCCAGGCGCCACAGCAGGACGACGAGGATGACGGCGCCGGTGACGGTGCCGAGGTGGGTGCGCAGGGCGGGTGAGGTGAGAAAGCGGGCCCGTGCGCGTACGCCGCCGGACGGCCCGGCCCGGCGGCGACCGTCCGTCTCCTCCGTGACCGCGTCACCGGACGGCCCGGTCTTCGGGGGCGCGTCCGCCGCCTCCCCGGCGTGCCCCGACGGCCCGGCCCCCGGCCGTGCGTCCGCCGCCTTCCCCGCGCCCCCGGACGTCCCGGCCTCCGGGCGCGCGTCCCTCCGTACCGCCGGGAGGTCCACCGTCTCCACGCTCATCAGGCACCGCCCACCGGCTGGGACAGCGCCAGCAGGTCGCTGTGGTGGACGACGACCGTCAACTCCCCCGCCGCGCAGGCCGCGAGGCGCTCGGTGAGGTAGCGGTCGGCGAGCGCCTTCAGCTCGGGGCGCTGTTCGACGGCCGCGCCGACCCAGCCGCGCAGCCACTGCGCGGTCAGCTCCCGCTGGTCGGCGCCGAGCCGCCAGGGGCTCGGGTGCACCCGTACGGCGGCGCCGTGCCGGGCGAAGGACTCGCACGCCACGGCGAGCGCGTCCGGGCCGAGCAGGCCGGTGCGGCGCTGATGGGCGTTGAACGCCTCCGCGATCTCGGCGTCCAGCGGGTCGGCGGGGGTGATGTCGACACGGCCGACCACCGACAGCGTGAGCAGGGCCGGGCAGCCGGCCCCTGTGCAGGCGGCGGCGAGGGTGTCGATCTCGTCATGGGTGAGGACGTCCAGCAGGGCGGACGCCGTCACCAGCGACGCGCCGATGAGGGCGTCCGGAGTCAGCCGGGCCACGTCGCCGCGCCGCGTCTCCACGGTGACCCGGCTGCCGTCGGCGGCCGCGTGCGGGGAGGCGACGGCGGCGAAGTGCAGCAGGTACGGGTCACGGTCGTGGAGGATCCAGTGCTGGGCGCCGTCGATCCGGGGGGCGAGCCAGCGGCCCATCGAGCCGGTGCCGCAGCCGAGGTCGTGCACGACGATCCCGCCGTCCCGCCCGGGCGGGTCGGCCAGCCGGCTCCGCAGCGGCTCCAGCAGTTCCGTGGCCCGCGCGGCAGCGTCCGCCACCTCCCGCAGTTGCAGCCACTCGGGGGCGTAGCGGGCCGGCTCCTCCGGCTCCTCCGGCTCCTCCGGCCCGTCCGCGCGAAGCCGGACAGTGGCCCGCTCACCGGGACGCGGCGCGGGACCGGCACCGGGGATCACGCCGTCCTGCCCCGGCACCGAACCGGGCCCAGCAACCGAATCCGGCCCGGACACCGAATCGGGGCCGGCCAGCGAATCCGGCCCCGACACCGGCCCGGGCGCGGACTCGTCGCTGCCGGATCCGGCCGCCGCCAGGTTCACACCCCCACCGCCGCTCACGACGTCCACGGCATCCACGGCATGCAAGCCCTGCACGGCATCCACAGCATCCACGGCATCCACAGACGACGTGTGGTCGAAGAGACCAGGCCGGGCCGGTACGCCCCCGCCCCGCAGGTCGGCGGTGCCGACCGGTGTGGTCGTCGTCTTCCTCATGGTCTCCTTCACGCCGCCCTCCGGGGCTCGTCGGGCAGCCGGCCCAGCACGCCGGCCAGGGCACGGGCGGTCGCCGCCCAGCCGCCGAGCGCTGCGCGGCGGCTGCGGGCGGCGGCCTTCAGACGGCGCCGCACGTCGGCCTCGCCGAACCAGCCCCGCAATTCGGCGGCGAGGGCCGCGGGATCCTCCGGGGGGACGAGGATGCCCGGCACCCCGCCGTCGGGCGCGCGGCCCACCGCCTCGCCGACCCCGCCGACGTCGGTGGCCAGCACCGGAACGCCCCTTGCCAGGGCCTCGGTGATCGCCATGCCATAGGTCTCCGCGTAGGAGGCGAGGACCATCAGGTCGGCGGAGGCGTACGCGGCGTCGAGGGCGGCGCCCGCCTTCGGCCCGGCCAGCTGGAAACGGTCCTGCAGGCCGTACTTCCCGATCAGGTCGCGCAGATGGGTGACGTACTCGGGGTCGTGGGTCAGTCCGCCGACGCACACGCAGTTCCACGGGAGGTCGGTCACCGTGGCGAGGGCCTCCACCAGCCGGTGCTGCCCCTTGCGCGGCGTCACTGCGGCGACGCACAGCAACTGCGAGACGCCGTCGGTGCCGGGGGCGAGGGGCGCGATGTCGGCGCCGGGGGCGGCGACATGGACCCGCTCGGGGGCGAGTCCGTGGTGGGAGACGAGCCGGCGCACCGCCCAGTCGCTGGTGGCGATCACCGCTGGGACCGCCCGCAGGACGGTGCGTTCCCGGGCGTCCAGTTCGGCGGCGACGGCCGGTTCGAGTCCGGTCTCGTCGCCGAGCGGGAGGTGCACCAGGACGGCCAGGTGCAACCGTTCGGCCTCCGGGACGACGACCTCGGGAACCCCGCAGGCCACGATGCCGTCGAGCAGGACGACCGCGCCGTCCGGCAACTCCCTCAGGACACGGGCGAGTTCCGCGCGGGCGGCGGCGTCCGGCCGGGGCCAGTCGCCGTCCACCGGGTGCCCCAGCACCTGCCAGCCGAAGCCGGGCAGGTCCAGGCTGACCCGGCGGTCGTAGGCGTTGCCGCCGCTCGGTGTGGCCGGATCGTCGACACCGCCCGGCAGGATGAAGTGCACGGTGCGCAGGGACATGGGGATGATCCCGACGTGGTCGAGGCCCGCACGCTGGACGGGCACGAAGGCGAGGGGCGACGCGCCTCCTGCGGGCGCCCGGTCGATGGTCGTGTCGGTCACAGGGCACGCTCGTAACTCGCCCAGGCGACGTGCGACTCGTGGAGCGTGACGGTGAGGCCCGCGAGTCCCTTGGCGCCCTCGCCCAGGGCGCCCTTGTGGATCTGCTCGGCGAGCCGGTCGGCGATGACCTTGGCCAGGAACTCCGTGGAGGTGTTGACACCGGCGAAGTCGGGCTCGTTGTCGAGGTTGCGGTAGTTCAGTTCGCTCACGACCGCGCCCAGTTCCTGGGTGGCCAGTCCGATGTCGACGACGATGTTGTCGTCGTCCAGCTGTTCGCGCCGGAAGGTGGCGTCCACGAGGAACGTGGCTCCGTGCAGCCGCTGCGCGGGCCCGAACACCTCGCCGTGAAAGCTGTGGGCGATCATGATGTGATCGCGGACGGTGATGCTGAACAACGGACGACCCTCCAGGTGCGGCGCGTCTGGTCCCCCGGCTGATCCCTGTTGATCCCTGCCGGGGGGATGCCGTGTAGTACGGCTCTCCGCTTCCCCTTGTTCAGCCGTGTCTCACCCTTTTTCTCAGGTCAGACGCTCTTGTTCCGCATGCGTCGGGCCGGTGCTCCGCGGCGCTCCCGCCCCTCCGAACCGGCCCTGTCCATCCGACCGTGTTTGTCGGAACATGTCCGCTGAACCGTGTCCGTCGCACGGGTGTCCGTCGGACCGTCTCCGTCGGACCGCGTCCGTCGGACCCTGGGCGTCGAGCCGTGGGCGTCGGGCCGTGGGCGGCCGACGGGACGTCAGCCGCCGTACGCGATGCGGTGGCACAGGGCGGGAATCTCCCCCGACGCGAGCCTCGGCATGACCTCCGGCAGTTCCTCGAAGGCGCTCTCCCCCGTGACGAGCGCGTCCAGGGCCGGATCGGCGAGCAGGTCGAGGGCGAGAGCGAGCCGGTCGGCGTAGCCGCGGCTGGAGCGGCGGGCCGGGGAGACCGTACCGACCTGGCTGCTGCGGATGGTCAGCCGACCGGAGTGGAAGGCCTCGCCGAGGGGGAGCGCGACGCGCCGGTCGCCGTACCAGCTCAGTTCGAGGACCGTGCCCTCGGCGGTGAGCAGTTCCAGGGAACGGGCCAAGCCCTGTTCGGTGGCGCTGGCGTGCACGACGAGGTCGCAGTCGCCGAGGGCGTCCTCGGGCGCGGCGAAGCCGACGCCGAGGGCTTCGGCGACCTTCGCACGGCCGGGGTCGGCGTCCACCAGCTGGACGCGCACGCCGGGGAACCGGGCCAGCAGGGCGGCCACCGAGCAGCCGACCATGCCTCCGCCCACCACGGCGATGCGGTCACCGACCAGGGGCGCCGCGTCCCACAGGGCGTTCACCGCGGTCTCGACGGTGCCGGCGAGGACGGCCCGCTCGGCGGGCACGGCCTCGGGCACCGGCGTAACGGCGCTCGCGGGGACGACGTAGCGGGTCTGGTGCGGATAGAGGCAGAAGACAGTACGGCCGGCCAGCTCCGCCGGGCCCTCCTCGACCACGCCCACGTTGAGGTAGCCGTACTTCACCGGCCCCGGGAAGTCGCCCTCCTGGAAGGGCGCCCGCATCACGCCGTGCTGACTGGCCGGCACCCCGCCCCGGAACACCAGCGTCTCCGTGCCGCGGCTCACTCCGGAGAACAGCGTGCGCACCACCACCTCGTCCTCGGCGGGGTCGGGAAGCCGCAGGTCACGTATCTCGCCATGGCCCGGCGAGCGGAGCCAGAAGGCGCGGGCGGAACGGTTCATCGTCGTCCTCCTGAACGATCGGGAAGTTGTTCACGTACGGAGATGTGCACAGGCCGCGGACAAGGTACGCGGCGTTGATCGACTCTGTCACTCGGCCGGAGGGTGTGCGGTGGCCCTGAACAACACTTACGACGCGAGGCTGGTCCAGCAGGAGACCGCTGTGGGAGCGGGCGTGCAGATCCTGTTGCTGGCCCTGCTCGGCACGGCAATCGGGATGGGCCCGGCCGGCTGGCTGACCGGTCTGGTCTTCGCGATCGCCACCTGGGCGGTGCTCTCCCGGGCACTGCACCGGTCGCGGCTGCGCTCCTTCGGCGCGGCCAACCGGGTCACCCTGGGCCGGGCCACTCTCGTCGGTGGTGTGACGGCGCTGGTCGCGGACTCCTTCGAGAGCTCGCCGCCGGTGTCGCTGCTGGTCGGCCTGACCGCGGTGGCCCTGATACTCGACGGCGTCGACGGCAAGGTGGCCCGCCGCACCGGCACCACGACCGCACTGGGCGCCCGCTTCGACATGGAGGTCGACGCGTTCCTCATCCTCGTCCTGAGCGTGTACGTGTCCACCCGGCTCGGCCCCTGGGTGCTGCTGACAGGGGGCATGCGCTACGCCTTCGTCGCCGCGGCACGCGTCGCCCCCTGGCTGAACGCCCCGCTCCCCCCTTCGTTCGCCCGCAAGACGGTCGCCGCCCTCCAGGGCATCTGTCTGCTCCTGGCCGGCGCGGAGCTGCTGCCCCAGGCGGCGAACCTGACGGTGGTCCTGCTGGCGCTGGGCTCCCTGGTGTGGTCCTTCGGCCGGGATGTGCTGTGGCTGTGGCGCAACGCGCGGACGGTCGCCGCGGGGCCGTTGTCGCAGGAGTTGGCACCGGAGGAACTGCTGTCGCAGGGGACGATGACCGAGGCGGTGCCCGAGGTGACGGTGGCGGAGCCGATGGTGCCGGCACTGGAGCTGGCGACGCGCTGAGCGTACGCCGACGGCGGGGAGGGCCCGGCCCGGTGCCGGGCCCTTCGCATGCTCCGGTGTGCCGTCAGGACCGTGTGGCCCGGCTCCGCACGATCGCGAACCCGGCGGCCGCCAGGCCGAGGACCCCGACGACCAGCCCGGCGATGCCGAGCCCGCGGGCCGTGGAGTCGCTCGCGTCGGTCGCCGCGGCGCCGGTGCTCTTCTTCTCTGCGGCGGGAGCGGCGGAGCCGTCGTCACCTGCCGTACCGGCCGTGAGCTTCAGCACTGGCGCCGGATTCTCCGGCTCGTCCCCGCCGGTGGGCGCCTCGATCCAGCGGGCGACGTTGCCGTCGGAGTAGGTCTGCAGCGTCTTGAACACCAACTGGTCGCCGTTCTTCGGCAGTTGCCCGAAGGCGACGTCGAAGTCCTCGTACTGCCCGGCACCGATCTTCCCGCCGGTCCAGGTGATGGCGGAGACGGCCTCGGTGATGGTGCCGTCGTCGGTCTTGACCGGCGTCTTCAGCTTCGTGGTGGTCACCTTGGCGGTCCAGCCGTCCTGCGGATGGACCATGACGCCGAGGACGGGGTGGTCGGTGGGCAGGAAGACCTGCACCTTGGTGGTGGAGGCGCTGTCCTCCTCGTTGGGCACCCGGAAGGTCAGCACACCGTCGGTGGCTCCCTTCTCATAGCTCTCCGGGTGGACGGTGACGTGCGCGGAGGCGGCACCGGCGGTCGCGAGGACTGCGGCGGCGGTCAGAGCGGTGACGGCTGCGGCACGGCGCAGGACGACACGCGTCGCCGACATGTTCATGGACATTGGTGAGACGGACATGACTGAGTGGATCTCCGTACGAGTGATGTGTGTCGGATGGTCAGACCGAGTACGGGATCGCGGCGGGAGGCCCCCGCCGGTGCACCGCATGCCGCAGCAGCAGGGTCAGGCGGAGCGAGTCGGGCCCGGCCGGGACGCGCACGGCAGGTCCGTACGGAAAGGGCGGCGAAACACCCCGCCACCACGCGACCAGCCCCGGCACGAGCCCGGCCGCCCGCCGCAGCAGCGACCACAGGGCGGCCTCGCCCCGCCGCAGCCACCAGGAGGCCAGGAGAGCGGCCAGAAGGTGGGCGGCCGTGGCGGAATCGGCCGTGGAGTGGGCGTGCGTCGCCGTCATGGTGTGACCGTTCATGGACGCCATGTGCATGGCGTCCATACGCCCGCCGGAGCCGTTGACCCGGTGAGCCGCGCCGAAGGCGAAGTGCAGCCCGGCCTGGGTGACCAGCATGGCCGCCCCGATCCCGACCAGCGACCGCTCCCGCCCACCGAGCGCCCAGCCGACGGCGAACACACTCAGAAAGGCACCCGCGTCGGCCCACAGCGGAGGCATGTCCCCCACGGCCAGCCCGTGCCCGGCGGCGGCCAGCAGCACGCACACCGCGGCGAACACGGCGGCACGCAGACTCCTCACGGCCGCCGACGCGCTCATGGTGAGCGATCCTCCCACGGAAGAGGGATACGGCCGGCAACGTCGCCCGGTTCACCGTGACCTCGGCCGAAACCCATCTACTCCACCCCCGCGGCGTCGAGCAGACGCACCAGATCCTTGCGCCCGTACCCCAGCAGCGAGGCGCGGTGAGCGGCCATCAGCAGCAGGTGCCCCACGATCTGCGCCGCGTAGCCGTTCTTGTCGTCACCAAGCGACTCCTGGGGTTTCTTGATGCCCATGTCGTTCATGACCAGGCCATGCACGCGACGGCTCTCCGCGACCGTACTCGCGACGGCGTCCAGCAGGGTCTTCCCCGGCCGCTCGCACTTCAGGGCGAAGCAGCCCCAGTCGACGGGTTCGCACCCCTCGGGCGGATGGGCCCGCAGCCCCGCGTACGCCTCGTCCTTGAAGCCGGCTCCTGCGAACTCGTCGTGGGCGAGGAAGAAGCGGTGGTACCCGGGCGGCACGGGAGGCGGCGGTGGCGTGTACTCCGACCCCGCGTCCTCATACAGCCGCCGCTTGACCTCTTCCTCGTCGGCGAGGGTGACGGTGAACCCCGTCGCCTCGTTGCGCCCCGTCGTCGTGCCGTCCGGGTTGCGGCGGAACGACAGTCCCATGCGCGTCTCCTTCGACTCCTGTGACGGGGAAGCTCCCGTCACACCGTCGAACGAAGCGTCTCCGCTGCGCGTGTCCGGTCCGGCGGACACCATCTGATCGTGTGACGGCACGCCGATCCGATGACCCACAGGACGGAAGTTCAGCGCCGACTCCCGGCTCCCGGCTCCCGGCTCCCGATTACCGATTACCGCCGAACGCGCGAAAGCACCCATCAAGACACGTCCACCGATCTACGGTGATGCCATGACGTCGAAGCCGCTTCCTCGCCTCACTCCGACCGGCACCTGCTGGTGCGGCTGCGCCAAGCCGGTCGGAGCCGGTTCGTTCTTCGCCCCGGGGCACGACAAGGTGGCGGAAGCCGCCCTGCTGGCGGTCGAATACGGTTCGTCCGTCGCCCAGTTGCTGCACGGCCACGGTTACGGCCCGGGACACTCGGTGAGCGCGCGAGCCGTGTCCGAGGGTGTCTGGCGGAAGTGCCCTTCGTGCACCTACACGGGCGCGCCGGCGAGCATCGCCAACCATCTCAAGAAGAGCCACCCCTCCGTCGCAGAGCAGGCGGAATCGGAGCGATGACCGAGTCCTCTTCGAGCCAACGTGCCGACCTGGAAGGGCGATGCGTGCGTACGGCGGGTTCTGGGACACCGAACGCGGGCTGCGAGCACTGCGCGATGCAGGACACGAACCTCAGGAGAAGCACACGCGCAGGATATTCCGCGATCTTGCAAGCGAGGGTCTGCTGGTGAAGGTGCAAGACCGGCCCGTCCGCTACCGCGCCGAACCGGCCGACTGAGATCTGTTGCCATCGGCGGCTGTTCGCACACGGCCGCCGGCACGCCGCCTGCGATCACTCTCATGGCACTCCACGACTTCTCACAACTACCCGTACTCACCAGCCCGCACAATCTGCGCGGCGCGGTCTCCTGGAAGTCCGTCGCACAGGCCTGGCACGCCGACCCGGACGCGCCGTTCTCCCGCGCCCTCTTTGATCCTCAGGTGGTTCGCTACGACCACGACCTGATCGACGTGCTGCCCATGCTGGCCGAGTCGGACTTCGTCCTCGTACGCGACCAGCACAACAAGATCGCCGGTATCGTCACGGCGGCCGACGTCGCCCAGGCCTACGGAGACCTGGCGAGCCACTTCCTGCTGATCGGGGAGATGGACCGCAGGCTCCGGCAGATTATCGCGAGCACCTTCACGCTGGAAGAGGTCAGCGCCCTCTGCGACCCGGACGGCGAGCGTGTCACCTCCTTCGGCGATCTCACGGTGGGCGACTACCTGCGTGTGCTCGAAAACCCGGAGTGCTGGGAGCAGTTGGGCTGGCGCCTCCACCGGAAGACGTTCGTCGATTGGCTGGAGGAGGTCCGGAAGATCCGCAACAACGTCATGCACTTCAACAGCAGCGACCCGCTACCGAAGGCGGACGTGGACAAGATCCGTAATCTCAACAAGCTCCTGCGTGATTACGTTGAGTAGCCGTACCCGCCCTTACTGCGGTATTGCACCGGACTGCGGATACCGTCGATCGTGTCTCTCGGCGTGACGTGATGGGTCGGCATGGGCGTCAGCACCTCCTCATCCTCGAGTTGGTACCGCGTGAGCCGTCCCGCCAGGCTCGGTGTGATGAACACCAGCCGATGGAACGCCACCACCTCGGGGTGATCGTTGAGGCCGGTGACGGGGTCGTACCGATCGAGGTCGGCCCGGAAGTGCCGGGGTTGCTGGCAGGATTTCGGCATCGAGAGAGCCCTTCATGCTTCCGCGTATGGCGTGGTCGGCGAACTACCAGCTCTCGCGCCTGGGCCGAGATGCGGGCCGTGCACGCGCGCACTTCCAAGCCCGTCTCGACAAGGAAATCGCCGCCGGCCACTGACCTCTTCTGGGGAAGCGCGAGGCCTGAGTACCGTTTCTCATGACGACGGTCGGCGCTTGCCTGGGAGAAGCGCCGACTGTCGCGGCCAGCCGCTCACATCGTTTCAAGCAACGCCGACCACGCCGCCGAGCCGGCCCTGAGCACAGGTCCACCCTGCGCCACACTCTTCGAGTCACGCACATGCACGCCGACAGTCGTAAGGGCGACTTCGACGCACTCCCCGCCTTCCTCACTGCTGTAGCTACTCTTGAACCAGTGCAGGGTGGCACCCGTTCCCGGCCTTGCCTTGTCGGTGCTCACAGCTCTCCCAACAACTTCTCGACGTACGCGAGTGATTCTCGAGGCGTCAGCGCCTGCGCGCGCAGCGTCCCGTACTTGGCTTCCAAGGCCCGGACGGGCTCACGGTCGCTGTGGACCCGGCTGACGTTCTGTACCTCCACGTACGCGATCCTGCGCTCTCCTTTCGTCTCGATCAAGGTGAATGGACCGGCCATCCCAGCGTTCTCGTCACGATTCAGCGGCATGACCTGAACTTCGACGTGCCGCATGTGACTGATGAGCAACACCTGCTCCAACTGTCCACGCAACACGGCACGTCCACCGAGAGGTCGACGCAGCACGGACTCGTCGACGACGAAGCTGATCAGCGGAGAAGGCTTGCGGTGAAAGATCTCCTGACGTGCCAACCTTGCGGCAACCCGCTCGTCAACCACGGCATCGTCTAGCGGAGGCCACAGCACCCCGAACACCGCCCGCGCATACTCCTCCGTCTGCAACAACCCCGGCACAGCCTGGTTGGCGTACACATGCAGCTCAACCGCCTCCGCCTCCAACTTCGCCGCATCCCGGAAGAAGGCGGGATAACGAGCCCTGGCCACCTCCTCCTTTATGACCGTCAGCAGACCCCCGGCCTCCAACACCGCATCCGCCCGGTCAATGAACTCCGGCCTCGGGATGCGCCGCCCCAGCTCCACCGACGTGATCATGTCCTCGCCGTACCCGAGCCTCGCGCCCAACTCCGCCCGCGTCAGCCCCCGGCTCGTCCTCAGCAACCGCACCTGCTGCCCGAAGCACCGCAGAATGCCCGCCTCGCTCTCACCGTGCGCCGCCATGGGACCTCACCTCACCCACCCGCCGGAAGGCGCCCGCCCACACCACGCCTCGCCGCAGGCACCACACCGACTGTCATTTACAGCAGACTGTAAAGACACGGAGCGTCGCCGTAACCCCACTTCGCCCTGTTCCCCCGTACCGCGTACCGGCGTCCGCCCTCCCCTGTACAAAACCCGCCCGTACACCCTGACCCGCGTGACGCACCACGGCCCCAATCACTCGACCACGGGCTACAGTTGCGCCTTACAAGGGGTGGACAGAGCGGCAGTCGTGCCGCTCGCCGAATCGAGGCGCGGAGACGACAGCCGGGGTACCCGCGCCCCACAGCTCAGCCGGCCGCGAAACAGCCTGGGGGGAACGCGCCATGACAGACGCTCCGACGCACGCTGCCGACACCGACACGGACGAAGCGGACGACGCAGCCGACCGGAAGATCGTCGAGCAGGAGCAGGACGAGATCAGGGGCTTCGTCAAGGGTCTGAGCGCGGACGACATCAAGTCGGGCAACTGGTTCACCAAGCTCGCCGCCCACGCCATGAACTCGTACACCCAGAAGGTCGACTGGCAGTACTTCCAGGACCGGTACGCGGGCGTGCCCGCGGATGCCATCGTGGATCAGCGGATCAAAATGGCGGCCCGGTACGCCGCGCTCGAAGGCGGGCTCTCCGCCGGGGCCTACACGGCGACCGTCGCCGCCACCATCGGCAGCCTCGGTGGTGCCTCACCGGCGACCGTCCCCGCCGCCGTGGCGACCATGATGGTCGACGTCGCCTTCCTCACCCAGCTCCAGCTTCGCCTGGCGTACGACATCTCCGTGCTCTACCGGGTCCCGCTCGACGTGCACGACCCCGAGGACCTGTGGAAGCTCATCCGCGTGGCCTTCACGATCAAGAGCGGGGAGGCTGCCCGCGAAGGTGTCGCCAAGGCGGTACCGGCCCTGGTGCGACCGTTGGTCAAGCGCTTCTACTCGGGATCGGCAATCACCGCCGGGAGGGCGCTCCCCGTCGTCGGGAAGCACCTCCTGCAGCGCAACGTCATCAAGATCGGCATCCCACTCGTCGGCGTCCCCCTCGCCGTCCTGCTGAACCGCTACACCACGCTCCTCGCCGGCCGGCACGCGCGGGCCGTGTTCCGGAACGAGGCGCGGGTGATCGAGATCGCCGAGGGGATCAGCGAGCGCAGTCGCCACCCGCAGTTGATGCTGTGGGTCGCGTGGCTCGTGCTCAGGGCGAACGCGAAGGCCAAGATCGCGGACAACGAGGCGCTGCTGATGCGGCATCTGGTGAGGGTGGTCCGGGAGCGGCATCAGGTGGTCGACGAACGGCTCGCCGGCCTCGTGGACATCGACCCCGCCGAGGTGTGGGAGCGTATAGACGCCGAGACCGGGGATCTGAGCGGCCTCCTCGACGTGGCCGAACGGGTGGCCACGGTGGACGGTGACGTCAACTCCCGGGAGAAGGCCGTCATCTCCGAGCTCCGAGATCGCTGCCTCCGGGTCTGACCCGTCGTGCATCCCTCGGCGGCCATACCGTCGGGCGCACGGACCACGGCGGCCGTCCATCCGGTCGGGGAGCGAGCTGAAAAGCTACCGCACGCTGCTGCGGGCCGCGTTCTGCAGTCGCCCGGTGTCCACCGGTTCCCGCGTGCCGTCGTCCGTCAGCCCAATGCCGCCGCCGGTGTTGTCCGCGCGCCAGACGTCACCGTGCCGGTTCTCCCGCTCGACTGGAGCACTGACGCACGGGAGTCTGCACCCTGGGGGTGAACGCCAAGCGCGGATCAGAGGTCGCTGGAGCAGTCATCCGTCCGCACCCAGTCGCCGTCGGAGGTGCTCTGAAAGCGGATATGGGCGCTCGTTCGGCAGATGGCTCAGTGCCTCGTCGATCCTGCCGTCGAGTACAGCGGCTCGGACCGACCGTGCCCGTTCGGTGACATCCGCCATGTCCACGATCCAATCGTCCACATAACGGTCCACGGCTTCACCGGACAGCCCGACCTGAATGGCTCGCCATGGCTGCGGTTCCAGATGGATCGACCGGTCCGGGTCCCACTGCACACGCACCGGGCACTCGGCAACCTCCGCCCGCCACTGGGCCCGGTCCTCGTGCACACCAGGCTCGAAGTGGCTGAGGGCAGCGTGGGCCAGCGCCCACTCGAACCCGGCCCGGTCCATGTCGATCCGCAGAATCCTTTCCTGGTTCGGCTTCCGGGCCCAGCCGGAGCGATACATCATCCACAGGAACGATGGTTTGATCCACGTCATGCGTTCGCGCTTGAACGGCGCTACGAACGTCCGTGCGCGCAAAGCCGGTGCCGCGATCTCCTGGGGGTATGCCTGATACACCGCGATCGTGGAGTCGGTGTATTCCGCCCGCACGATCCGCCCCTGCTCCGCCTCCGTCACCGGCCGCGCACCTCGGAAGCCCACGTACCCGCACGATGCACTTCCGGTCCCTCGACATGTGTGGCACCGGCCACGTGCAGCAGCCACAGGAGATCGAGGGAGCCGAAGAAGGATTCCCCCCAGCTGTCGACCCAGACACGGAGCCGCGACGGCCCCACCCGGACGATGTCCCAGAACTCCCAGCCGCGAGATTCCTCGGCCGGATCGAACCGGTAGATCCAGTTCTGCAAGGACCAAGGGCCTCCACCGCTACGGTCTGCGTACGCCGTGCGGCCGTGTCGGACGAATTCCGGTGGCGGCACCTCGCCGTCCCGGGCGGAGGCAGCCGTGAACCAGTCGGGGAACTCGTCCGTCGGCAGGTCCTCATCGTCGAACTCCGCCGCGCAGGCCAGGTGGAGGGCGGCCGCCAGGACGCGACGTACGCGTAGCGCGTACGCCTCGGGGGTGCCCTCGCACACATCGACGGTGAAAGCGGCCAGAACCGGCGGAGCCGACTCGATCGCGGGACGCTGTCGGACACGGCCCAGTTCGGCAGCGACACTCTCCTCGCTGTGGATCATCGCACGATCCTATCCTTCCTGTTCGACACGTCCGGAGCCCTTGATGATGTTGTCGCGGAGTTCGTCGAGGAGCTTGGCAGGGATTCCGTAAAGATCCTTCCCCTTGGTCGGGTCGGAAATTTCCGGGTACTCCTGGAGCAGGCCCTTCCATTCCGTGCGGGTGAAGGCGTGACCGTCACGATGATCATCCTTGTTCTGGGGCAGAGCGGATTTGCGGACCTTCACCAGGTAGTCTTCGGAGATCTTGAAGGAGACGATCTGGCCGCCGTCACCCCGGTATTCCAAGGTGTGCCTGATATCGCCGCTCATGTTCAGATAGAGCTTGCCTTTACCGGTGATCGTCACCTCGCCGTTCTCACCGATGTGAATCCGCTGACTCAGTGGGTGGTCGGTCTGTTTGCGGTAGACCGAGACCAGGTCCTCGCCGCACTCTTCGAGACCGAGCGGATCGGTCCTGGTGTACGGGTTGTGGACATAGGTGTTGGGGTTGGGGGCGGGGGTGAGACCGAGGGGGTCAGGGGTGAGGTAGCGGGCGGTTTCCGGGTCGTAGTGGCGGAAGTAGTTGTAGTGGAGGCCGGTTTCGGGATCGTTGTACTGCCCGGGAAAGCGGAGGGGAGTGTAGGTGGTGGCATCGCTGATCCAGGTGGTGGCGCCCCAGAGGGTGCTGCGGGCGCGCCAGGCGATGTCCCCTTGTTCGTCGACGAGTTCGCGGGGAGAGCCCACGAGGTCCGTGACGATCGCGAAGAAACGGGAGTCGATCTCCTGTTGAGGTGCGTCGGCCGCCGTGATGCGTTCGGTCTGGGCGATGGGTTTGAGGCCCAGGTGATCCCAGGTGAGGGTGACGGGGTTCGGGAGGTCGGCGGATCGCGTGGTCTGTTCGCAGAGTGTCGCGCCGTCCCACGTGAAGTCGACGCGCTCCACGACGCTCTCGCCGTCCGCTGCGAGGCGGAGTTTGGCGGTGCGGCGGCCCAGGGGGTCGTAGGTGTAGCGCCACTGGGTGCCGTCGGGGGTGGTGACCTGGGCGAGGCGGTCTTCCGCGTCCCATTGGTAGCGCCAGGTGTCGGGTTTGCGGGACAGGCGGGTCTTCTGGCGCAGGGTGATGCGGCCGAGAGCGTCGTGTTCGTAGCGGACGTTGCCCGCACGGGTGATCCGGGTGCCGGTGTAGGCGCGGGCGCCCGTGGCCTCCTGGCCGGGGTGCTGGGCGGGCCAGGTGGCGTGTGTCTGGTTGCCGGCGTTGTCGTAGGCGTAGGTCTCGGTCCAGTCGTGGGCGTGGACTGCGGTGACGCGGCCGGTCGGGTTGACGTCGAAGTGGCGGGTGCCGTCGAGCTGATCGTCGATGCCGGTCAGATAGCCGTCGGCGCGGTAGGTGTAGGCCCGGTGTTGTAGCGTGCGGCCGTCCGCTCGGGTCACCGACTGGGTGGTCAAGCGGCCCAGCGCGTCGAAGCCGTTCTCAAGGGTGACCGTCCCACCGATGAGACGCTTCAGTTCCCGGCCTGCTTCGTCGTAGGTGAAGTCGATGTCGCGGCCGGAGACCTGTATCCCGGTGGGGCGGCCCGTGGCGTCGTAGGACCATGTGGTGGTGGCGCCGACGGGGGTGGTGCGGCCGGTCCGACGGCCCAGGATGTCGTAGGTGTAGGTCTGAGTGCGCCCGTCGACCGTCTCCGAGCTCAGGCGTCCGTCGCGGTCGTTGAGCAGCGTGAGGGTCGTGCCGTCCGGACCGGTGGCCAGAGCAAGCTGACCGGTCAGGTCGTAGGCGTAGGTGGTCTCCTGGCCCGCGACGTCCTTGAGGGTTGTCCGGCCCAGTTCGTCACGTTCGAAGCGGATCGCTTCACCGAGTACGTTGGTGCGGCTGGTGAGCTGGCCCGCGGCATCGTAGGTGTAGGTCAGCGTGCGGCCGTCGAAATCTGTCTCCGTGAGCAGCCGTCCGGCGGCGTCGTATTCGTACTCCCAGGTCAGACCCTGAGGGTTGGTGACCTTGATCAGGCGCAACTCGGTGTCGTAGGCGAAGGCGTACCGAACGCCGTCCGGGCCGGTACGCGCTGACAGCCGGTCGAAGTGCGTGTACTCGAAGCGGGAGACGGCACCCGTGGCGTCGGTGTGGCTGGTGCGGTTTCCCTCGGCGTCGTATGTCCACGACTCGGTGGTGCCGTCCGCGAAAGTGCTGCGAACCGGCTTCCCGTCGATGGTCCACTCCAGGCGAGTCACGTTGCCGAGCGGGGCGGTGAGTGTGACGGGGCGGCCGAACGCGTCCAGGGTGTATCGGGTCACGTTGCCGAGCGGGTCGGTGACGTGCTCGGGAACTCCCGCGGCGTTGGACTGGATGCGGGTGGTGTGGCCGAGTGCGTCGGTGACGCTGGTGAGGCGGCCGGCTCGGTCGTAGGCGGACTTCCTCACGGCTCCCGATGGAGCAGTGGCAGAGGTCAGATTTCCACGCTCGTCGTAGGCACAGTCCCACTGCCTGCCGTCCGTGGTGATGACGGTGACCGGCAGCCCGAGTGCGCCGTAGACGACTTGAGCCGTCCGGCCGTCCGGCCGGTTGGCGGAGACGATCCGTCCGTTCTCGTCGCGTTCGTAGCGGATGGTGCGGCCGAGCGGGTCCGTCACCGATACGAGCTGGAGGTCTTCATCCCACTCCTGGCAGGTGGAGTTGCCGAGCGGGTCCGTTTCGCGGATCAGACGCAGCGCCTCGTTGTGCTCATAGGTACGGACGTGGCCGAGGGAGTCGATGACGCGGGTCGTGCGTGATTCCTCGTCGTACGCGAGGGTGGAGGCAAGGGCGCCTCCGGTGCCGCCGGTGGCCGTGACGCGGCCTTGGTCGTCGTACTGGTACCAGTAGGTCGTGTCGTTGCGGTCGGTCCAGGAGGTGATGCGGCCTACGGGGTCGTAGGTGTAACGCAGCGGCAGGCCGGAGGAGTTGGTCTCCTCGACGAGGTGGCCGTGATCCTCGTAGCCGAAGGCGACCAGGGTGGTGCCGGGCCGGTCCGGGTGGGCGGGGTCGATCAGGCGCAGGCCGGTGATACGGGACCGGGCGGGGTTGTGGTCGAGAACGATGCGGTAGCCGCCGGAGTGAACGACGGCTCCGGGGATGTCGCCCGTCTTGTACTCGATGGTGATGCGGTTGCCGTTGCGGTCCTGGATGTACTGCAACGGAAGGTCGACGGCCGTGTCGCCGGCCGCAGGCACAGGGCTGTGGAAGACGTGGTCCAGGCCCGTGTCGGGGTCGTGGACGCGGATACCGCCGTCGATCTCGGTGTCCCAGGACAACAGCAGGCGCGAGCCGGGGGTGTCCGGTCGGACGGGTTCGCCGGTGTCGGGGGCAGGGACCGGGAAGCATAGACGCGCGCCGTCCGCGGTCGCGTAGACGAAACCATCCTCGTCCGCCTGGACGCGCTCGTCGAGGATGGAGGCCCAACTGGGACCGAACCAGCCGCCATGGGGGTAGGACGATATGTGCGTGCGTGTGAGGATCAGCGGCAGCACGCCCGGCAGGCTGACGTCGGTGCGGGTGAGGGCCATGTCGCCGGTGGCCACGTCGATCGGGTCCCGCACGAACTTCTTGACCATGTTGCGGACCGAGGCGGGCAGCTTGTCGAAGCCCGGGTTCAGCTTCAGGCGTTCGAAGGCGGCGCAGTCCAGCCCCATGCTCTTGCTCAGCCTGGCCAGAGCGGCAGGACCCAGCGCCTTCAAGGCCTTGCCCAGCACCTTGCGCCAGGATCACACCGATCTCGGACAGCAACTCGTGCGCCTTGTCCGCGAAGTCGTCCAGCGCCTTGGCACCCTCGCGCAGTGAGTGGGCCATCTCGGTCGCGCTCTTGCGGGCGGCCTTGGAGCGCTTGTCGAAGGCCTTGGCCGCCTTGCCCTCCCACTCCACTCCGGAGAGCGCCTTGCGCGCGGCCTCGGCGGCGTCGTCCAGGCCGGTGGCCAGGTGCCGCCACTTCTTGGCGATCTCCCGCACCCCGTCCGGGTCCACCGCCGGATCCGAGATCCCCAGGAACTCCAGACCGCTGGCGACAGTGTCGCCGAACATGTGGTTGAACTTGTTGAGGTAGTGCAGCGGATTGAGATCCACCATGATCCGGCGCCTCAGCCCTTCTTCGCCTGGGCCGCGGCCGCGATCAGCACGTCCAGCGGATCGACGCCTTCGGACACCTCGGCTATCGGCTCCGCCTCCGCCTCCCACTCCTGGCCCGGCTTGGCCGGCTTGGCGAGCATGGTCATGCCCTCGCGTATCTCGCCCGTGGCGCTGAGGAGTGCCCCGAGAGCGCCCAGGTCATGGGACTGCGCGTGGAACTGCTGCAACGGCTTCGCCGTGTGCTGCCCCACCCGACGCAGCCCGGACGCCGTCTTGTGCATCGACACGGCTTCCTTCTTCAGGTCCGACATGCCGCCCGCCCCCGAACTTCACTCTGTGCACTCGCCAACCCCAAGACACTATGGAGAACGGTTATACGGGAGGTATGGGCGGCCCCAAGGGACGACAAAGATCAGCAAGGGCCTGGCCGGGCTGGACGAACACCAGGTCAGGCGCTGGACGCCCTGGCACCGCTGGGCAGCACCCTCGCGATGCGCGCCGACCGGACAGCGCCTTCTCATCCCACGTGGTGGGTTGATCCTCCTACTCGATTCAACTCGTGCTTCCGTTTTCGGGGTGCTCGCTCGAGGGCGCCTCTGCCACGTACGGAGGCCCCGTCACGTACAGCAACATCCCGTACAGGCGTCGCCCCTGGTGACACGCCGGTCACCTTCACGACCCCTGACGGCATGCACATCTCCTCGTCCCGGCACTGCCCGCCCACCCCGTCCACGGCGACGCCCGAATTCGCCATCTCCTTCACCGCCACACCCCGAGGCGCCCACCTCGCCCGGTTGTTCGTCGCGCAGTGCCTCGATTCCTGGGGCCACCCCTACGACAGCGGCGTCAACGAGACGCTGACCCTGATCGCCGCCGAGCTGTGCGCCAACGCCGTACGGCACGGACGCGTCCCCGGCCGGGACTTCCACGTCCGGCTGGCCGCCGAGGCGGACGGCTGTCGGCTGAAGGTCGTAACCAGCCAGACGGCACCACCACGGACACCGGGGAGAACGAACAGCCGTGACCGGCAAGAACGCGACGCTGCGCCTGCTCGACAAGGCGGACCGGGGGATCCTGAAGCTTCCCCGCCCGGTCAAGGGAGCGATCTACGACTTCCAGCACAAGTTCAAGACCAACCCCGACTCCGCGGGCCTGCGGCTCAAGCAGTTGCAGGGCCACGACAAGCTGTACTCGGCACGCGTCAACGACGAGTACCGGGCGCTGCTCCTGCGCCTGGCGGACGACGACTGGCTGATCGTCTCGGTCAAGCACCGCAAGGACGTGTACGCACACCTCGATCGCCTCACGTACTCGGTCAACCGGGTCACCGGCTCCAGCAGGAGGTGCTCAGTCCCGCGGCCCCGCGGACCGCCGCACCCACCGAGCCCGCGGTACCCGGCGAACCCGCGCCTCCCACCGAGTCGGCCGCGCCCGAACCGCTCTTCGCGAAGTGGTCGGAACAGCAGCTCACCAACCTGGGTGTGGCCCCGTCCCTGATCCCAGTCCTCGCCGCACTGACCACGGAGGACCAGCTCCTCGGGCTCGTCAAGTACGCGCCGCAGCTGACCGGCGAGGTGCTGCTGGCGCTGTACGACGGCAAGGAGTACGACGACGTCCTGGAGCAGGTCACCGCTCCCGTCGCGGCCCCGGAGCCGGTGGACGTCGAGGACTTCCAGGCTGCCGTGGAACGTCCCGCCACCATCGTCACCACGACCGACGACGCGTTGGGGGAGGCTCTGGAGGGCGAGGACTTCGGGCGCTGGAAGGTGTTCCTGCACCCCACCCCGGCCAAGCTGGTCACGCGGGACTACAGCGGTCCGGCGCGTGTGGGCGGAGGGCCCGGCACCGGCAAGACGATCGTGGCGCTGCACCGGGTCATGCACCTGGTGGAGCAGCTCCCGGCGGGCCGGAACAAGCCGGTGCTGCTGACCACGTACAACAAGAACCTCGCGGCGGACCTGCGGTCGCGGCTGCTCGCCCTGGGCGGCGAGGCGCTGCTCTCGCGCGTGGAGATCAGCCACGTCGACCAGCTCGCGCTGCGGACCCTGCGGGAGGCGGAGCCGGGCAACCGCAAGCGGATCGTCGACGAGGCGCAGGCGGTCCGGGAATGGCGCTCGCTCCTGGACGAGCTCGGCGAGGACGGCTGGGACGCGGAGTTCCTGAACGACGAGTGGACGCAGGTGATCCTCGGCCAGGCCGTCACCTCCCGCACGGACTACTTCCGTGCCCGTCGTGCCGGACGCGGACGCACCGTCAACCGTGCGGAACGGGCGGAGATCTGGCAGCTCACCGAGCGGTTCACCCAGTGCCTGGACCGGCTCGGAGTCCAGACGTGGGATCAGGTCGCCGAACGCGCGACGCAACTGGAGGTGGAACGCGCCCGGCACATCCAGGCCGGCGACCGCCGCCGGGAGGAACCCGGCACGCGGGTCACAGCCGAGCTGGACCGGAACCGGTTGCGTCTGTTCCTCACCCCGCTGGAGCATCCCGTCTTCATCGCCAGGAAGAAGTTCCTCTTCGAGTACGACCCACGCATCATCGCTCGTGAACTTCCGACAAGCCCGACGCGGGATCAGGTCAACAACGCCTCCTCACTCGACACCCTGGTGCAGGAGACCATCCGCAAGCTTGTTACCTGGACGAGAAGGGCCGCGCTCTCCTACCGATGGAGAACCTGACGCGCAACGTCCGAGGGACCGACGCTTCCGCCCCGTCCCCAGGTGACGCCGTACGTGCCTCGGTGAACCGCCTCATCAGCCGCAAACGCCTCACGTGGCAGACCGGAAGCTGCGGGGCCGACGGCATCCTCAACTTCCCCGTGGCACCTGATGAAGATCGACCACTTGGGTAAGGAGGCCAGCGAAGAGGCCAGTGCCGCTTACGCCGAGGCGCACCGGAAGGCCGGCCTCGCAGGAAACCACAAACTGCCGAAGGGACACACTTACGTCAGGCCACACAAGCGGGGCGGCCAATAGCATGAGCCACGGGAACGGGTCGCCCGCCACCGGATGCTCTGCAGAAGTTTGCCCGTGGCGGTGACGACCCAGAACGACCAGCCGTTGCGATTGCGCTGACATGCGGGTTGAGGGCATGCACCACGGCAGTTGCCGCCCCGCTGGGAGCCTCGTACTCGCCACGGCCAGGGCCGGAGGGGATCGTCACGGTTGCGGGACGACGGGTCGCAGTAGGCGTTGACACGTCGGCCTTCGTAGATCGCGTGAATCTCGACGCCCTGCTCCGTGCGGAGATGCTGGACCTCCGCTCCGACGAGCTTGGGCGCGGCGGGGGCCTCCGCGATCACCTCCTCGTCGGCGGGCAGTTCGTCGGCGTCCTGGTGAGCGGTCTGGCCGGTGTACGCGGGGAGTCCGAGCAGTTCGTTGAGGACGTTGGCCAGCAGGCGACCCCCGGGGACAGAGGTCCCGGCCCCTGGGCCCGTTCGGCGGTCCCGCTCAGGGACCGTTCGACCCTATCCGCACCCCGCACCACCCCGGCGATCATGGGGCGGCGGCCGGAAGGGGCCGGGTCCGTTTTCTCAACCTGTGCGCTTCCAGGCTCGTCGACGCATCGACAAATCGATGAACCGAGCAGATGGGGAGGGCACCGTCCGGTGGACGAGGTGCAGATACAGCAGGGTCCGGCAGGGCGGCCGGAAGGCCCGGAAGACCCGGAGGACAGGGTCGGCGCCGAGGTCGAGGTCGCGTCCGGTGAGGCGCGCGGTCAGGTGGAGCGCAGGGCCGTGCGGCCCACCTGGGTGGAGTGGCTGACCACCACCGATCACAAGCGGATCGGGACGCTCTATCTCGTCTCTGCCTTCGTGTTCTTCGTCGTCGGCGGTGTGATGGCGCTGCTGATGCGGGCCGAGCTCGCCCGGCCCGGACTGCAGATCATGTCGAACGAGCAGTTCAACCAGGCGTTCACGATGCACGGCTCGATCATGCTGCTGATGTTCGCGATGCCGCTGTTCACCGGCTTCGCGAACTGGATCATGCCCTTGCAGATCGGCGCCCCCGACGTCGCCTTCCCGCGGCTGAACATGCTGGCGTACTGGCTGTTCCTGTTCGGCTCCTCGATCGCCGCGTTCGGATTCCTGACCCCGGGCGGGGCCGCCGACTTCGGCTGGTTCCTGTACGCGCCGCTGTCGGACGCGATCCACTCGCCGGGGCTCGGCGCCGACCTGTGGATCATGGGTGTGGCCCTGTCCGGTTTCGGCAGCATCCTCGGCGCGGTCAACTTCATCACCACGATCGTCTGTATGGGCGCGCCCGGCATGACCATGTTCCGCATGCCGATCTTCACCTGGAACGTGCTGCTGACCGCGGTCCTGGTCCTGATCGTGTTCCCCGTGCTGGCGGCGGCGCTGTTCGCCCTGGAGTGCGACCGCAAGTTCGGCGCCCACGTCTTCGACGCCGCCAACGGCGGGGCGCTGCTGTGGCAGCACCTGTTCTGGTTCTTCGGCCATCCCGAGGTGTACATCCTGGCGCTGCCGTTCTTCGGGATCGTCTCCGAGGTCATCCCTGTCTTCTCCCGCAAGCCGATGTTCGGCTACATGGGACTGATCGGCGCGACCATCGCCATCGCGGGTCTGTCGGTGACGGTGTGGGCCCACCACATGTACGTCACCGGTGGCGTCCTGCTGCCGTTCTTCTCCTTCATGACGTTCCTGATCGCGGTGCCGACCGGGGTGAAGTTCTTCAACTGGATCGGCACCATGTGGAAGGGCAGCCTGTCCTTCGAGACCCCGATGCTGTGGACGACGGGCTTCCTCATCACCTTCCTCTTCGGCGGCCTGACCGGCGTGATCCTCGCGTCCCCGCCGATGGACTTCCACCTCTCCGACTCCTACTTCGTGGTGGCGCACTTCCACTACACGGTGTTCGGCACGGTCGTGTACGCGATGTTCGCCGGGTTCCACTTCTGGTGGCCGAAGATGACCGGCAAGATGCTCGACGAGCGTCTCGGCAAGATCACCTTCTGGACGCTCACCGTCGGCTTCCACCTGACCTTCCTCGTCCAGCACTGGCTGGGCGTCGAGGGCATGCCCCGCCGGTACGCCGACTATCTCGCCGCCGACGGCTTCACCGCCCTCAACACCCTGTCCACGATCGGCGCGTTCCTGCTGGGCCTGTCGATCCTGCCGTTCTTCTACAACGTCTGGAAGACGGCCAAGTACGGCAAGAGGATCGAGGTCGACGACCCCTGGGGCTACGGCCGTTCGCTGGAGTGGGCCACCTCCTGCCCGCCGCCCCGGCACAACTTCCTCTCCCTGCCCCGGATCCGCAGCGAGTCCCCGGCCTTCGACCTGCATCACCCGGAGATCGCCGGAGCGACCGGAGTCACGCAGGCCCCCGGACTGGAAGCGGCGGCGAGGTAGACCGTGTCGCACGCCGTCGCCGCGCTGGGAGCCGCGGCACTGAACGCCGCCGGGTGCGTCTGGTACCTGCCCGCCCTCGCCGACCTGCGGGCCGGCGCCGACCGTCCCGACTCCCGGCGCAGCGCCGCGGCGGCCTGTGTGACGGGCTGGGCCGGCGTCGGCGCCCTCGCCGTGCTGCTGCTCGTCGCCGAGGGGTGGTGGGTGCCGGGCGTCGCCGCCCTCGTCGGGGCCGCCGTCACCACCGCCCTCCACCTGCGGGCCGCCGTGCAGCGCAGGCGTGAGGCGCGGGAGACCGCGCGCCACTGGGCGCGGCTCGGACACGTCCCCGCCCCGGCCGGCGCGGGCCGTTCCCGGTACGTCGTCGCCGCCGTCGTGGGCGGTGGGGTCGCCGCCGCGGCGGCCGTCGCGGGGCTGCGCGTCGTGGCCGGGCCTGACGGGGGCGTGGGTGGGGTGGCGGACCTCGCTCCGGCCACCCTCCTGGGGGTGCTTCTCCCCTTGTCCCTCGCCCTGTTCCTCACCCTCTTCCTCGCCCTCGCGGCCCTGTACGGCGCACGGGCACCGCGCCGTACCACGCCACCGGCGAACGGCCGCCGACATCCCACGCGTTAGGGGCCGGGAGCATCAGGGGCCCGGGCAGATCCCGGCCGATCCACGTCCGGCGTACGGTCGTTCGGTCATACGCGGCCGATCCCGGAACGGCCGCCGACGTCGCGCGCGTTAGGGGCCGGTGCACCAGGAGCCCGGGGCAGATCCCGGCCGATCCCCGCCCGGCGTACGGTCGTTCGGTCATACGCGACCGAACGACCAGGTCCTCGCCCTCGCCCTGTCCGAGACCGGACGGACAGGGCCGGCCCCTCAGG
This sequence comes from Streptomyces sp. NPDC014864, assembly GCF_043081525.1. Classification (NCBI taxonomy): domain Bacteria; kingdom Bacillati; phylum Actinomycetota; class Actinomycetes; order Kitasatosporales; family Streptomycetaceae; genus Streptomyces; species Streptomyces sp. NPDC014864. The sequence continues at coordinate 380,928 of NZ_JBIBWT010000005.1, read as the reverse complement.
CCGCGTCCCGCGCCCGCCTCCCGTGCGCCCGCGCGATCGCCGCGTACCGGTGGCCGCTGCCCTTGATGGTGCGGGCCTGCGTGCGGTAGTCGACGTGGACGAGCCCGAACCGCTTGTCGTAGCCGTACGCCCACTCGAAGTTGTCCAGCAGCGACCAGGCGAAGTACCCGGCCAACGGTGCGCCCTTGCGGGCCGCGGAGGCGCAGGCGGCCAGGTGCCGTACCAGGTAGTCCTGGCGCTCGACGTCGTCGATCGTGCCGTCGGGGCGTACGACGTCCGGGAAGGCGGAGCCGTTCTCGGTGACGTGGATCCTGCGGGCGCCGTAGTCGTGGGTCAGGCGCAGCAGCAGGGCCTCGATGCCGCTCGCGTCGATCTCCCAGTCCATGCCGGTGCGCGGCACGCCTGGGCGGCGCACGCCGCGGGCCCGGGGGGCGGGTCCGGAGGGGTCGTCGGCGACGGTGGCCGGGAAGTAGTAGTTCAGGCCCAGCCAGTCCAGCGGGGCCGCGATCGTCTTCAAGTCTCCCGGCCGCGCCGGGAGTTCGACGCCGTAGACCTCCCGCATGTCGGCAGGGAAGCCGCGGCCGTGCACCGGGTCCAGCCACCAGCGGTTGATGTGACCGTCGTGGCGGCGGGCGGCCGCCACGTCCTCGGGTCGGTCGGTGGCGGGGAAGACGGTGGAGAGGTTGTTGACGATGCCGATCTCGGCGCCGGGCGCGGCGGCGCGGACGGCCTGGGTGGCGAGGCCGTGGCCGAGGAGCAGGTGGTAGGAGGCGCGGACGGCGGCGGTCAGATCGGTGAGGCCCGGGGCCATCGTGCCCTCCAGGTGGCCGATCCAGGCCGAGCAGGAGGGTTCGTTGAGGGTGGCCCAGTGGGAGACGCGGTCGCCGAGGCGTTCGGCGACGGCCGAGGCGTACGCGGCGAAGTGTTCGGCGGTCGCCCGCTCGGGCCAGCCGCCCCGGTCCTGGAGCGCCTGTGGGAGGTCCCAGTGGTAGAGGGTGACGGACGGGGTGATGCCCGCCTCCAGCAGACCGTCGACCAACGCGTCGTAGAAGTCGAGGCCCTTAGGGTTGACCGAGCCGTCGCCGCCCGGCATGACGCGAGGCCAGGCGATCGACAACCGGTAGGCGTTCGTGCCCAGTTGCCGCATCAGGTCGATGTCCTCGCGCCAGCGGTGGTAGTGGTCGCAGGCGACGTCGCCGTGGTCGTCGTTGTCGATCTTTCCGGGGGTGTGGGAGAAGGTGTCCCAGATCGACGGTGTGCGGCCGTCCTCGGCGACGGCGCCCTCGATCTGGTACGCCGATGTGGCCGTCCCCCAGAGGAAGTCGTGGGGAAGCGCGGCGAGGTCGATGGCGTCGGACACAAAAGTCCTCTCAGAATGGCGGGGGTTGTTCACTTCACCGCTCCGGCGGTGAGCCCGGCGACGAGATAGCGCTGCAGCAGCAGGAAGCCGGCGACCACGGGCACGCTGACGACGAGCGAGGCGGCCATGATCTGGTTCCAGTACACGTCGTTCTGCGTGGAGTAGCCCTGCAGGCCGACGGCGAGGGTGCGGGTGGTGTCGTTGGTCATGACGGAGGCGAAGAGCACCTCGCCCCAGGCGGTCATGAAGGCGTAGACGGCGACGGCGACGATGCCGGGGATCGCGGCGGGCACCACCACCCGGAACAGGGCGCCCAGCGGGCCGCAGCCGTCCACCAGTGCCGCCTCGTCCAGGTCGCGCGGCACCGAGTCGAAGTACCCGATCAGCATCCAGATCGAGAACGGCAGCGAGAAGGTGAGGTACGTCAGGATGAGCCCGCCGCGCGAGCCGAACAGCGCGATGCCGGTGGCGTTGCCGATGTTGACGTAGAGCAGGAACAGCGGCAGCAGGAAGAGGATGCCGGGGAACATCTGCGTGGACAGGACGGTGACCGTGAACACGCGCTTGCCGTGGAAGGCGTAGCGGCTGACGGCGTACGCGGAGAAGACCGCGATGACCACCGAGCAGACGGTCGCCGCGCCCGCGACGATCAGCGAGTTGGCGAAGTACCGCGCCAGCGGGACCGTGGACCAGATGTCGATGTACGGGCGGATCGTCAACCCGCTCGGCAGCCAGCGGAACTTGCCCGTGACGTCCGGCAGCGGCTTCAGCGAGCTGGAGACCATGACGTACACCGGCACCAGGACGAAACCGGTGAGCAGGGTGAGGAGGACGCGCCGGGTCCAGAGGAAGGAGCGCGGGGGTGCCATCGGTGAGTGGGGCGGCGCCGTGCGCGAGCGCGAGGCGGCCTGCGCGGTGCCCGGCAGGCGGGGTGCGCGCGAGGTGCTAGCCATCGGCCGCCCTCCTTCCCCGGGAGGTCAGCAGCAGGTAGCCGCCCGTCACGACGAGCAGGAAGAGCAGCAGCAGGACGGACATGGCGGAGCCGGTGCCGAAGTTCCAGGTGACGAAGGACGCCTGGTAGATGTGGACCGAGATGAGGTCCGCGGCCTGCGGGGCGGCCCTGCCGAACAGCACGTACGGCGTGTTGAAGTCGTTGACGGTCCACAGGAACAGCACGAGGACCAGCACCTGGTTGACGGGCCGCAGCGAGGGCAGGGTGATGTGGCGGAGCTGCCGCCACGGCCCGGCGCCGTCCAGCGCGGCGGCCTCGTAGAGCTCCGTGGGGATGTTCTGCAGGCCGGCCATGACGACGAGGAAGGCGAACGGCCAGCCCTTCCACACCGACACGGTGAGCAGGGCGACGAAGCTGTTGTCGCCGATGAGCCAGAAGGACGGACTACCGGTGAGGTGCAGCTGGTCGTGCAGGACGTGGTTCACCAGTCCGTTGTCGTGCTGGAACATGAACACCCAGGTGATCACGGCCGCGTAGACGGGCAGCGCGTACGGCACCAGGAACAGCGCGCGCAGCAGGCCCCGGCCGCGGAAGGTGTCCTGCATGCAGATCGCGGCGGCCGTGCCGATCAGCCAGCACAGGCCGACCGAGAGCAGGGTGGAGCCGACGGTGACGAGGAAGGAGTGCAGCAGGGCCTGGCCGACGGGGGCGTCGAAGTCCACCGAGACGCGGTAGTTGCCGAGGCCGGACCAGGGGGCGGAGCCCCAGTCGCGGATGTAGAACTGGGTGAGTTCCTTGAAGCTCATCACGATGCCGATCACCATCGGCAGCAGATGGACCAGGAGTTCGAGGAGCAGGGCGGGCAGGAGCAGCAGGTACGGCAGTGCGGCGCGGTGGATCCGCCCGGTGCGGCGTGGGCCGCGCGCCGCACCGGGGGAGCTCTCACGCGCGGCCGACGCGCCTGCCCCGGTGGGGGCGGTCGTCATGACGGTGTCCGTGCTCACTGCGCCGGCATCTGCTGCTGGGCCTTCTCGAGCTTGGCCTTCACCGACTCGGTGGTCACCGCGCGCCCGGCGGCGGCGTCGGCGAACAGCTCCTTGACGGCCGTACCGACCGTCGTCTCGAACTGGGACTCGTCGGGGACCTGCGGCAGCGCGGCGGCGCTGGTGGCCAGGGTGTTCTTCAGGACGGCGTTGGCCGGGGCGGTGAACGCGGGGTCGGACTGGGCGTTCTTCACCGGCGGGATGGAGCTGTAGGCCTTGTTGAGGATCTTCTGCTCGGCGTCGCTGGTCATGAACTTCACGAACTTCGTGGCGCCGTCGAGGTTGTGGGTGTTCTTGAAGACGGCCATGTTGATGCCGGCGACCATGGAGTTGACCTGGGTGCCGGGCCCGGGAGTGCCGGAGCGCACGGGCACCGGGGCGATGCCGTAGGCGTCCTCGCTCATGCCCTGCGACTTCAGGTTGGCGGAGGCCGACTGCCACAGCAGCATCGCGGTCCTGCCCTTGGCGAAGTCGCTCACCGACTGGTTCTGCGCGTACTCGGCGTTGCCCGGCGGGACGACCTTGTCCTTCGCCATCAGGTCGACGTAACTCTTGACCGCGGCGACGGCGTCGGGGTTGGTGAAGTCCGCCTTGCCGTCGGGAGCGAAGAAGTCGGCGCCGTGCTGCTTGGCGAAGACGAAGACGTGGTGGATGTTCTCCGAGACGTTCGATCCCTCCGCGCCGAGGACCTGCTTGCCCTTCGCCCGGATCTTCCTGCCGTCGGTGACCAGCTCGTCCCAGGTGGCCGGGGGCTTGGCTATGCCGGCGTCGGCGAAGATCCGCTTGTTGTAGTAGAGCGCGTACGCCATCGAGTACAGCGGCACCGCGGCCGGATCCTTGCCCTGGGCGCCGGTCGAGCCGAGCGCGGAGTCGACGAAGCGGTCCTTCCCGCCGATCTGGTCGAAGTTCTTCGCGTCCCACGGCAGCAGCGCGCCCGTGGACTGCAGCGAAGCGCTCCAGGTGTTGCCGATGTTGAGGACGTCGGGGCCCTGGCCGGAGGTGGTCGCGGTGAGGATCCGGTTCAGCAGGTCCGGCCAGGGGACGACCTCCAGCTTCACCTTGATGCCCGTCTGTTTCTCGAACTTGTCGAGCTCCGGCCGCAGGACCTTCTTGTCGATCTCGATGCCGGCGCCCTGGTTGGACGCCCAGTAGGTGAGCGTCTTCGGCGAGTCGCCGGACCCGCCGCCCGTGGCCGAACCGCCCCCGCAGGCCGAGGCGGCGAGGGCGAGAGACAGGGTGACGGCGCCTACGGCCGCGGCTCGGATGCTGCGCATGGCTCCTGGTGTCCCCTTCCGGGAGTCGAGAACGAGTCGAGAACGCCGAGGGAGATCCCGGGCACCGCCCCGTTCGGCTTCCGAAGTACTCATGGCTTAATTTAGGACGTGAGTTAACCCTCGCGGAGGTGGCCCGTCAAGAGATGCGGCAAGGGCGGTTCGGGAGGTGGCGCCGGCCGCCGCGGCACGGTCGCCGGCATACGGCCGCGGGTGGCCGGGTGACCTGCGACGGACACCGCCGGCGCACGGCCGCACGCCCCTTCGGCGACGGTTGGGTCTCGACATCCCCGAAGGCCCGCCCCCACCCCGCGAACCCCCCTGGGCGCCAGCGGCTGCCGACTGACGGCCCATCATCGCGAGTTGAACGAATTTGTGGTCGCACCTCTTGACGCTTCGTTCACGCGGATGAAGCATTCAGCACCGAGAGAGCGCTCTCACACCCCCACTTCGTTCACTTCCTGAACCAGGAGAGCCGCCCCATGCCCCCTGTCTCCCCGGACACCCCCGCCCGGCAGCCGCGCTCCGTCGGCCGCAGAACCGTCCTCGGCGCCGCCGCGGCGGCCGCTCCCGTCCTGGCCGGACTGGCCGCGACACCGGCCGCGGCCGCGACCTCGACCTCGCCCGCGGGCGGGGCGGCCGGGCGGCCGCCCGCCTCGCGCGGGAAGCGGTGCGCCCTGCCCGGCGGCGGCGACCTCGGCCCCAACGTCCTGGTCTTCGACCCGTCCACGCCGGACATCCAGGCGAAGCTGGACGAGGTCTTCCGGCAGCAGGAGTCGGCCCAGTTCGGCACCGGCCGCTACGCGCTGCTGTTCAAGCCCGGCACATATCACGGCCTCAACGCGCAGCTCGGTTTCTACACCTCCGTCGCCGGCCTGGGCCTGTCCCCCGACGACACGACCATCAACGGGGACGTGACGGTCGACGCGGGCTGGTTCAACGGCAACGCGACGCAGAACTTCTGGCGTTCGGCCGAGAACCTCGCCCTCGTCCCCGCGAACGGCACCAACCGCTGGGCGGTCGCGCAGGCGGCCCCCTTCCGCCGTATGCACGTGCGCGGCGGCCTCAACCTCGCCCCCTCCGGCTACGGTTGGGCCAGCGGCGGCTACATCGCCGACAGCCTGATCGACGGCCAGATCGGCCCGTACTCCCAGCAGCAGTGGTACACCCGCGACAGTGTGATCGGCAGCTGGCTCAACGGCGTGTGGAACATGGTGTTCTCCGGCGTCGTGGGCGCCCCGGTGCAGAGCTTCCCCAGCCCGCCGTACACCACCCTCGACACGACCCCGGTCTCCCGCGAGAAGCCCTTCCTCTACGTCAACGGTGACCAATTCCGGGTCTTCCTCCCGGCGAAGCGGACGAACGCCCGCGGCGTCACCTGGGGCAACGGCACCCCGCGGGGGACCTCGCTGCCGCTCACGCAGTTCTACGTCGCCAGGCCGGGGGTGACCGCCGCGACGCTCAACCAGGCCCTGGCGCAGGGACTTCACCTGCTGCTGACCCCGGGCGTCTACCACCTGGACCGGACGATCCAGGTGAACCGGCCCAACACCGTGGTCCTCGGCCTGGGTTACGCGACCCTCGTCCCGGACAACGGCGTCACGGCGATGAAGGTCGCCGACGTGGACGGTGTACGGCTCGCCGGGTTCCTGATCGACGCGGGGTCCGTGAACTCCCCCACCCTGCTGGAGGTCGGACCGCGGGGCGCCTCGAAGGACCACTCCGCCAACCCGACGACGGTGCAGGACGTGTTCGTGCGGATCGGCGGGGCGGGCGCAGGCCTGGCCACCACCAGCATGGTGATCAACAGCCGTCACACGATCGTCGACCACACCTGGATCTGGCGCGCCGACCACGGCACCGGCGTCGGCTGGGAGACCAACCGGGCCGACTACGGCCTGGTCGTCAACGGCGACGACGTCCTGGCCACGGGCCTGTTCGTGGAGCACTTCAACAAGTACGACGTCCAGTGGTACGGCCAGCGCGGCCGCACCCTCTTCTTCCAGAACGAGAAGGCGTACGACGCCCCGAACCAGGCGGCGATCCAGAACGGGCCGGTGAAGGGGTACGCGGCCTACAAGGTCGGCGACCACGTCACCACCCACGAGGCCTGGGGCCTGGGCAGCTACTGCTACTACAACGTCGACCCCACCATCGTGCAGCACCACGGCTTCTCGGCGCCAAACCGTCCCGGCGTGCGCTTCCACGACCTGCTGGTGATCTCCCTCGGCGGCAACGGCCAGTACGAGCACGTCATCAACGAGACGGGGGCGGCCACCTCGGGAAGTTCGACCGTGCCGTCGACGGTGGTGTCGTATCCGTGACGGGGTGGCCTGCTTCACCGCCCCCGTGAGGACGGTGCGGCCATGATCCCTCGCCGTGCCGCGCCCTGAGGGATGGCCCGCCAGCAGAAGGGCCCGGAGGTCCTCCGGGAAGCCGGGTGACTTCGTGGATGTGGCGAGCCACCCCATCAGCAGGGCCGGGGGCATCACCCGGTAGGACACTGTGCACCAACGCCGTACGACACGGGCGGGTGCCCGGCGTACGGCCGATCGACGTGCCCCCGGGTTCGCGGTCGAAGCCCATCCACACCGGCGGTGACGGCCCGCTCGGTCTGTCGACTGCGCGGACGGACCGAGCGGGCCGTTGTGGAACCAGGTGTTGCCCAGGCGGATACGCTCGCGCTGGTCGGTGGCCTGTCGCACCCTCGGCTCCCGGCCTGCTCTAAGGTGGCGCGGACAGCGCACAGGGGGAGGTTTCGGCGTGCAGCAGATCGGCGCCTACACGATCGAGCGGGTGCTTGGTGAGGGCGGGATGGGCACCGTCTATCTGGGGCGGTCGCGCGGGGGACGGAGTGTGGCCGTGAAGGTCGCCAAGCCGGAGCTGGCGCGGGATCCCGGGTTTCGTGAGCGGTTCCGGGCCGAGATCACCGCGGCCCGTGCGGTGGGTGGGTTCCACACCGCGCCGGTCGTGGACGCGGATCCGGACGCCGAGGCTCCCTGGCTGGCCACCGCCTACGTTCCCGGGCCCACCCTCGCCGATCTGCTCACCTCCCGGGGGCCGATGGACGCGGCCGCCCTGCGGCAACTGGGTCTCGCCCTCGCCGAGGCGCTCCAGGCCATCCACGCCTGTGGCCTGGTGCACCGCGATCTGAAGCCCGGCAACATCATCATGGCGGACGACGGCCCCCGGGTCGTCGACTTCGGTATCGCCCGGGCCGTCGAGGCCTCCCGGCTCACCGTCACCGGCGCCGCGCTCGGGACCCCCGGGTTCCTCGCGCCGGAGCAGGCGGAGGGACTGCCCGTCACCGCCGCCGCGGACGTCTTCGCGCTGGGCGCCGTGCTCGTCGCGGCGGCCGGTGGCAGCGCCTTCGGCGAGGGTACGCCGATGATGCTGATGTACCGGTCGGTGCACCAGGACGCCGACATGTCGGCCGTGCCGGCGGGGCTGCGGGCGACAGTGGCCCTGTGCATGGCCAAGGATCCCGGTCAACGGCCCAGCGCCGGGGAGCTGTTGGACCTGCTCACCCCTCCGCAGGGGAGCACCCCGCCCGCGCACACTCTGCCCTCGTACACGCCGACCGCGTACGCACCGGCCGCCCCGTCGGCCCAGCCGGCGCACGGCGTGGCCACTCCCCCGCCGGCCGGCGCCGCGCCCTCTCCCGCCCCCGCGACCCCCGCGACTCCACCTCGGCCCGGCCACGCGACACCCCCGCCGCAGCCCGGCCATGCGACGCCTCCACCTCGGCCCGGCCAGGCGACACCCCCACCGCAGGCCGCCGCGGCGTCCCTCCCCACCGTCTCCGCGCCTTCGCCCTATCCGCCGTACCCGGCCTCGCCGCCCCCGCCCGCGCCGCAGGGGTTCGGGCCGCCGGGGTTCGGACCACCGGCGGCCGGGGGCGCGGCGGGCCAGGGGGCGCCCGGCGGGCAGGAGTTCCTGGCGATGGACCACAAGAACGCCGTCGTCGCCGACGCGCACGGCATCTCGCTCGGAATCAACGGTCACCCCGTCGACTTCCCCTGGTCCGCCGTCCGCGCCGTCACCCACAGCGAGTCGGGGCGTGGTCTCTCCCTCACCGTCACCCTCCACTTTCACGACGGAGCCACGCGTTCCTGCCGTATCACCACACGCAACGAGGACGAACTGGACGACTGGATCGAGGAGTTGACCCTTGTCGTCGAGCGCTTCCTCGGCCGGGGACGGCAGTGAGCCGCGGTGAGGGCACGGCGGGGCCGCAGTGAGGCCGTGCCGGCAGAGCGGTCTCAGCCGTCGTAGCAGCGCTCCGCGCCGTCCGCGGGCAGCGGCTGCTCGGTCCAGATGACCTTGCCCTCGGCCGTGTAGCGCGTGCCCCAGCGTTCGGCGAGCTGGGCCACGAGGAAGAGGCCGCGTCCGCCCTCGTCCGTCGTGCGGGCCCGCCGCAGACGCGGGGATGTGCTGCTGCCGTCCGTCACCTCGCAGATCAACCGGTGATCGCGGATCAGTTGCAGCCGGATCGGGGCACCGCCGTACCGGACGGCGTTGGTGACCAGCTCGCTGACGATCAGCTCGGTGGTGGGCACCTGCTCGAACAGGCCCCACTTCTTGAGCTGTTCGGTCACCGCCCCGCGGATCCGGGGGACCTCGGCCGGGTCGGCCGACACGTCCCAGTGCACCGTGCGTTCCGTGTCCAGGGCACGGGTGCGGGCGACGAGCAGGGCGATGTCGTCGCCGGGATGGTCGGGCAGCAGGGCGTCCAGGACGGCCCGGCAGGTCTCCTCCGGAGAATCGGCGAGCCGCCGTGTGGCACCCAGGGTGCGGCGCAGCAGACTGAGCCCGATGTCGAGGTCCTGGCCGCGTTGCTCGATGAGCCCGTCGGTGTAGAGGACGATCCGGCTGCCCTCGGGCACCTCGATCTCGCAGTGCTCGAAGGGCAGTCCGCCCAGCCCCAGCGGCGGGCCCGTGGGCACGTCCACGAAGTCGACGGTGCCGTCGGGCAGCACGAGGGCGGGAGGGGGGTGGCCGGCCCGGGCGAACGCGCAGCGCCGGGACACCGGGTCGTACACCGCGTACAGGCAGGTGGCGCCGATGATCCCGTCGTTCCCGCCGCTGTCGGCGTCCAGGCGGCCGACCAGGTCGTCGAGGTGGGTGAGGAGTTCCTCGGGCGGCAGGTCGAGGGCGGAGAAGTTGTGTACGGCGGTGCGCAGCCGGCCCATGGTGGTGGCGGCGTGCACCCCGTGGCCGACGACGTCACCCACGACGAGAGCCACCCGGGAGCCGGACAGCGGGATGATGTCGAACCAGTCGCCGCCCACGCCGGCCTGCGCGGGCAGGTAGCGGTGGGCGACCTCGACGGCGTCCTGGACGGGCATGCCCTGCGGGAGGAGGCTGCGCTGCACCGCCAGGGCCATGGTGTGCTCGCGGGTGAAGCGGCGGGCGTTGTCGATGCAGACCGCGGCCCGGCCGACCAGCTCGCCCGCGAGCCACAGGTCGTCGTCCTCGAACGGGCCGGAGTGCTCGGCACGGAAGAAGCTGACCACGCCGAGGGTGACACCGCGGGCCCGCATGGGCACGGTGATCAGGGAATGCATTCCGGACGCGAGGAGCTTCCGGCTGCACTCGTGGTCGTTGGCCGCCCAGTCCACGGCCCGGTTCAGATCGGGTTCGAGCACGGGGTTCCCGGTCTGCAGGCAGCGTTCCTGTGGTGATGCGGGGAGCCAGCCGACCTCCTTGCCGACGGCGCAGAGCGGCGAGCCCGCGCGTGCCGCCCCGAGCGCCACGCGCCGCAGACCCTCGCCGATGGCGACGGGTTCCTCGCCGTTCAGGACCGAGTCGGGCAGGTCGACGGTGACGAAGTCGGCGAATCCCGGCACCGCCGTCTCCACCAGTTCCTCCGCCGTGCGGGTCACGTCGAGGGTCCGGCCGATGCCCACGCTGGCGTCGTACAGCAGTTCCAGTCGTTTACGGGCGAGCAGGGCGAGTCGGCCGACCCCCGGCTCACCCAGGAGCAGCAGTCCCACATGGGTGTGGGGGACCTCGTCCCCGGCAGCCGTCGGGGCGGCGGTGGCCTCGGCGGGCGGCGGGGCGACGGTCTCACTTCGGTCCGCAGGGGGAACGGCACTCCCCGCCGGCGGCACGGTTCGGTCGTAATCCGCCGGGGGAACGCTCCGGCCCTGATCCGCCACCGGCCTCTGGCCGGGCCCCCGGTCAGGCCCCCGGCCGGGCGGTGGCGCCGATGGCCGGGGCCTGCCCCGGACCTGGTCCCCCATCCTGGTCCGGTCCTCCTCGAGCAGTGCCCTCGGACCCGCGGCCGCCACCGCCGCGGTGGGACGCCGGGGCGCCGCGACCGCCGGTGACGGCGTCGACGACCCGGCCACCGGCGTGCGGGCGTGGCACGGCTCGGGTCCCGCGGGCGCCGGGATACGCCACTGAGGGCCGGCGGCGATGGCGGCTTCCACGACGATTCCGGCCTCGCCGGAGGCCGCGCACACCTCGCGGCACAGCAGTACCGCGGTCCGGCCGTCGGACAGGGTCACCTCGGTGGCCACCTGGTGCGGGGAGGCGATCAGTTCCTGGGCTCTCTCCCGGAGGACGGCCCGGTCTGCGGGGCCGATCAGGTCCTCGCCCGGGGCCGGGCCGCCGGTGGGCCCGCCGAGTGGTCCGGTGGGCCCACCGGCGGCCCGGCGGGTGCCGAGGAACGCGGCGAGCAGTTCGCGCTCCCGCCGCGAGGACTGTTCGAGCAGCCGTTGCTCGATCTCTCCGGCGGCCTGTTGCACGAGGGGCAGCATCGTCGGATCCGAATGCCGCCGGAGGCAGGTGAGATCCAGTACCCCTTCGACGCGGCCGCTGAGCGGATCACGGACGGGGGCGCCGGCGCAGGCCAGCAGGCGCATGCAGTCGGCGAAGTGCTCGCGGCCCAGGACGTAGACAGGGCGCCGTTCGGCCAGTGCGGTGCCGACGGCATTGGTGCCCGCGCTGGACTCGGGGAAGCCGAAGCCCCGGACGACGTGTGCCGCGTCCAGGTGCCTGTTCAGCTCCGGGCCGCCGCCCCGGCGCGACAGTACGCGCGCCCGTGCGTCGGTGAGGATGACGCTCACCGGTGGCCAGTCGAGCGCGGCCTCCAGCCGGTCGAGGACCGGGGCCGCGGCACTCAGCAGCCGCCCGTCCTGGTCCAGGTCCTGCTCGCATGTGAGGACGAGCTGGTCGGGGATGAGCCCCAGCGACCTGCACCGCTGCCAGGAGGTCAGGATCGGGGTTCTGACGATTCCCCCCGTGTCCTCGATCCGCTCTCCCGCGAGGAACCGTTCGTAGACAGCGGCGAGACCGCCACTGTCGTCCCAGCCGACCGCCAACTGGATCACTCCCTCCCCGCACGGGCGTACGAGATGGCAACCAGTATGCAGGATTATCCCGACATTTATTACTCAGCTTTAACAATTACGACATTCAACATGTTTACCTTGTTTCACCACTTTCACCTGCCCCATTCTGGCCGCCGCCGGCCCGGCCGTCTTTCGGGCACGCGACACGCCGAACGCGAAGCGCCGCACGCGGAGCGCCCCTCATGCGCCCCTGCGGGTTCGCCTCTCGATGGCCGAGGGCCGGCAGGTGGCCACCTCCGCTTTGGACCAATCGCGGGCCGCGCCGATAGGATCCGCGGTGTGGTCGAACTCGCCGAACTCATCAGGGACTTGAGGCATGAGCTGAACGAGGCGCTGACGGGCGGCCCGGCCGGCCCGGTGCGGTTCGAGCTCGGGCCGGTGGAGATCGAGGCCACCGTCGCCGTGGGGCGGAAGGGCGGGGCCGGCGGCAAGGTGCGGTTCTGGGTCGTGGAGGCCGGCGGGGACGGCCAGTTCGAGGGGTCGCGGACCCATCGGATCAGCCTCACCCTGCAGCCGAGGCTGGTCGCCCCGGACGGAGCGCGGCGCGGTGTCCTGATCTCGGGAGACGAGACCGACGGGGAGCGATGACGTGCCGGGGCCGCCAGAGCCGTGGTTCCGGCTTCTCGCCCCCCTGACGTGTGTGGACGTGTGGCCGTACCCTGGTCGGCACGGGCAGTGGGAACTCGGTGACGGCTGGTGACGACGGGGGAGGTCACAAGCGTGGAAGGGCGCAGTCCTGCGCGGGTTCGCAATGAGTTGGTGGCCGGCGTCGTCGACGTGCTCCAGGAGTCGGCCACGATGCGGCACACGACCAGCGCCGACTTGTTGGTGACCATGCTGGCCCAGGAACTGGACGCGCCGGTGGAGCCGTTACGGGGGGAGACGCTGCGTCCGTGGCTGCTGCACCTCGTCGAGAGCTGCGCGCGGGTTCCCGACGGGCTGTCCTGCCTGGTGCGTTGCCTCGGATACGTGGAGCAGCGGTCCGCCGGGGTGACGGCGCTGCGGCGCCTGGTGGACGAGTGGGAGGCGGTCGACTTCTTCGAGGGCGCCGATCTGCATCCCCTGCGACCGGTCCTGCTGGAGCTGCGCTCGGCGTCGGCGCTGGCGGCGATGGCACGCCGGGCCAGCCGGTCACGCACCCAGGAGCTGCCCTCGTGGTGCGACACGGGCTGGGCCGTCTTCCTGCGGCTGGCCGGAGACAACGCGGCGGCGAAGGAACTGCCCGTGAGCATGGCGTTCCTGTCCCTGGCCGCCGACCAGTTCGTCGAGGACGGGCAGATGGAGGCGGCCGAACTGCTGCGCCGCTGGAACCGCCGGCAGTCCCGTGCCTGGCGGCTGGAGGACCAGCTCGCCCAGTGGCAGCGCGGCAGTGTCACCGAGCCGGCCGTCTCGCTGATGCCGGCGTATCTGATGATCCAGTTCGAGCCGGACGGTGTGGACCCCGAGCGGTACTACCTCTCCCACTGGCGGCAGTCGGACTCGGAGGGCTGGCACCCGGTCCCGGGCGAGACGCTGCACCTGCACCGCAGCCAACTGCCCACCGAGGTGGAGACGTTGATCGAGCAGACCGAGGAGCGCTGGTCCGACCTGCGGCAGCCCGTGGTGCTCGAGTTCATCCTGCCGTGGGAGCTGCTGGGGGAACCGGTCGAGTGGTGGCACAAGGAGTCGGACTCGGGCTCCCCCACTCCGCTGGTGATGGACTACACGGTCCTCGTCCGCAGTTTCGAGCGGCTGCGCAAGGCCGCCTGGCACCGGCCGTGGCACAACAAGTGGCGTCAGTACAAGGACCGACCGGCGGACACGCACTCGTACTGGAACCGGCCCGGCCACTCGCACTTCCACCTGGAGCGGGAGCTGAAGGAGGACGAGAACGCCGTATGCCTGGTTCTCAGCGAGCCGCCCGGTACGGAGTCCGCCACCGGCCGCCAGGAGTACCTCGCGGGGCTCAGAGCCGGGGTGCCCGCCATGATCTGGCATCGCGGCGACTGTTCCGATCCGGCCTTCAAGGAGGCGGTGGCGGACATCGTGCAGGACCGGGGACTGGGCGGACTGCTGGAGCGGGCCGGAAGATGGCGCAAGGACGCGCTGGCCATGGGGCCGGAGGGGTGGGACAACCACGTGGGACGCCATCTGGCGATCCTGCTCGACGACCCGGAGCGCAGGCCGGGCCCGCCGGGCCCCCACCACGCGCCGGTGCGCCCGTGACCGGGGCGGCCGGGGTCACGGGCGCACGGACCGTCCGCCTGCGCGGGGAGGTGCCCGCAATGAACCAGCGTGCCTCCGCCGGCCCGCTTCCGCGCCGCACCGGCCCTCCTGCTTCCGGCATGCTCTTGCACACGCCTCGCGCGAACCGCCCTGCGCACTTGCTCGGGGGGTGGACGCGCTGCGACGCTTTCCCCGTGGCTGTCACGCCTGCCTGGAGTCCGCGCGACTCCGCGACACTCCCGCCGTCACTTCGACGCCTGCCGCCACATCCACGCCTGCCGTCACTACGATGCTCGCCGACCCTTCGACGTCTGCCGTCACCACGTCGGCCGTCACTCCGACGCCTTGAGGGCACCCATGCACGATGACGACGGGCTACGGCCGGCACAGGCCGCGCGGACACGCCGTGAGGCCGCTCAGGTTCTGAGCCGGCTCGGACGGTCGGACGGACCGCACCCCGCGGAGGCGGTTCTCGTCGTCGACGCCCATCCGACGATGCGGGTGTGGGACCGGGCGGTCCGCAGCGACCTGGTGGACCAGCTGGAGCGGACGGAGAACCGCACCCGGGTGCGGGTGCTGCCCCTGCTCGGGACCGACGAGACGGACCCGGCGCGGGTGGGGCTCCAGGAGCCGCTCGGCGCGGCCCCGGCGGGCACCCGCCGGGTGGTGCTGGTGGTCACCGACGGTCTGGCGGCCGGCTGGCGGCTCGGCGCGGTGCAGCCGCTGCTGCGCACCTGGGGGCGCACGGACCCCGTCGCCGTACTGCACCTGCTGCCCCCGCACCTGTGGTTCCGCACCGGGCTGAACGTGAGCCGCGTGCGCATCCGCGCCGCCCGGGCCTGGGCGGCCAACCGTGCCTGGGAATGGGAGGAGCGCGAGGTCCCGGCCGGGTTACCCGGCGCCGACGACTCCGAGGGTGAGGCCGGGAGGGATGCGGTCATCGTCCCCGTGCTCGCCCTGACCGGCCGCTGGGCCGGCGCGCTGACCCGTCTGGTCGCCGAGCCGGAGCACCAGTGGCTGGATCTGTCCGCCGTCCGGGCGCAGGCGTGGAAGAGCCGGCCCGACGCGGCGCGCGCCGTCCCCTGGGCGGAGGACGTGCCCGACCCGCACAGCACGGTGCCGGCCGCGGTCCGGGTCTCCGACTTCCGGGCGGCGGCCAGTCCGACCGGTTTCTCCCTCGCCACCCGGCTCGCCGCCGCGCCGCTGAGCCTGCCCGTCATCCACCGGATCGTCGCGACGACCCCGGACGCGGGCCCGGTGCACGTCTCCGAACTCCTGATGAGCGGTCTGGTCCGGCCCACCGGGACGAGCGGGGAGGGCGCGGCGGACGTGGCCTTCATCTTCGCTCCCGACGTCCGGGAGGAACTGCTGGCGCTGGGGCGCCGAAGCGCCACCGCACGGGTCCTGCACGACGTACGCGCGGTCCTGGCCGAGGACACGCCGGCCGGCTCCCCGCTGCCGCCCCCGCTCCTGCCGCCCCCCGACGAACCCCTCGACACCCTGGCGATGCCACGCGTCAACCAGCGCAACATCGCCTTCCTCCGCGTGGAGCTGACCGCTCTGCGGGCCCTGTCGGGACGCTACGACCAGCGTGCCGCGATGTTGGCGAAGGTGCTGAGCTGGCACGATCGGCGATACGCGGTGAGCCTGGAGAAATCACCACGTACCGCCTCGGGACACGCGCACTCCGGTTCGGCCCCGGCGGTGGTCGAACACGGTGCTACGACTGAACCCCGGACCGCTTCCGAAGGAGCCTCTCAGATGTCGACAACACCCCAGCGGACAGCGGAGGGGGACCGCACCACACAACCGCGCGTCTGGGGGAATCTGCCGCCCCGGAATCCGAACTTCACCGGCCGCAGCGAGCTTCTGGAACTGCTCGCCCAGCGGCTGCGCGAAGGCACGACGACGGTGCTGCCGGAAGCGATCCACGGCATGGGCGGCGTCGGCAAGACACAGCTCGCGATCGAGTACGCCTACCGGCACCAGGCCGAGTACGACGTCGTGTGGTGGATCCCCTCGGAGCGGCCGGGGCAGATCGGCCAGGCCCTGGTGGAACTGGCCCAGCGGCTGGGCCTGGTGACCACCACGGAGGCGAACATCGCGGGCCCCGCCGTCCGCGAGGCGCTGCGCGAGGGACGGCCGTACTCGCGGTGGCTCCTCATCTTCGACAACGCCGACAACCCGGAGCAGGTCCGCCACTACTTCCCGCAGGGGGGCAACGGCACGATCCTCGTCACCTCCCGCAACCGGCGGTGGGGGCAGGTCGGCGGATCCCTCGAAGTGGACGTGTTCACCCGCGAGGAGAGCAAGGAGCTGCTGCGCCGCTCCGGGCCGCCGCTGAGCGACGCCGAGGCGGACCGGCTGGCCGAGGCTCTGGGCGACCTGCCGCTGGCGCTGGAACAGGCCGCGGCCTGGCGGGCGGAGACCGGGATGCCCGCCTCCGAGTACCTGCGGCTGTTCGAGAACAAGCGCATGGAGCTGCTGGAGGTGGCTCCGCCACCGGACTACCAACTCCCCGTCGCCGCCGCGTGGAACGTCTCCCTGGACCATCTGGAGACCCGAAGTCCCGCCGCGCTGCGGCTGTTGCAGCTGTGCTCCTACTTCGCCCCGGACCCGATCTCCCGGTCCATCTTCTCCGGCCTCGGCAACAGCAGCATCTTCCCCGAGCTGGACGCGGCGCTGAACGACCCGATGAGGCTGGCCCGCGCGATAAGGGAGGTGAACCGCTACTCGCTCGCCCGCATCGACCACCGTACGAACTCCATCGAGATGCACCGGCTGGTCCAGCTCGTGCTCAACAACCGCATGAGCCTGGAGGAACAGTCCCGTATGCGCCACGGGGCACACACCCTGCTGGCCGCCGCCGACCCCAGGACCCCCCAGGACCCGGCGAGTTGGCCCCGGTACTCCGAGCTCTACAGCCACGTCATCGCCTCCGAGGCGATCAAGTCCGACCAGCCCTGGGTGCGCCAGCTGGTCAGGAACGTCGGCGAGTACCTCTACTGGTGGGGTGACCACGAGGTGTCGCTCGACTTCTCCGAGCAGGCGTGGGAGGCCTGGCTGGAAATCTTCGGCGAGGAGGACCAGCAGACGCTGCTCATGGGGCAGAAGCTGTGCTTCCTGTACTGGGTGGTCGGACGCTTCGACGACGCGGCCCGTCTGGTGAGCCACCTCAGAGAGGTCTACGAGCGCACCGCCCCCGCGGACCAAGAGGACACCCGGGAGGACGCGCTCGACGCCCTTCAGCTCGAAGCCGCCGTGCGCCGGGTGGAGGGCAGGTTCGCCACCGGAGCCGAACTGGACCGGATCGCCTACGAACGGGCGCACCGGGCGTTCGGCGAGGACGACCCCACCACGCTCAACACCGCCCACAACCTCAGCGTGAGCCTGCGTCTGATCGGCGAGTTCCAGCAGGCCCTGGAGCTCGACCGGCGGACCCTCGCCCTGAAACTGCGCCTGTACGGCCGCGAGGGCCGCACGACCCTGCACTCGGAGACGCACGTCGCGATCGACGTGCGGGAGACGGGGGACTACATCGGAGCCCGCGCCCTGCAGGAGTCGGTGCTCAGCGGCTACCGGACCGTGTTCGGCCGGGGCAACCCGGCGACGGTGGAGGCGATGCGCCAGCTCAGTGAGGCCTGCCGCAAGGAGGGCGACCACGTGCGGGCGCTGGAACTGGCCACCGAGGCGCACGCGCAGTTCACCCGCCGCTACGGCGAGACCCACCCCCAGTCGCTGGCCGCGGCCCTGACCCTGTCGGTGGCGCTGCGGCAGAACGGCGATCTGGAGGCGGCCCGGACACGGGGCGTCAAGGTGTGCGAGGGCTACCGTCAGATCTACGACCCGCACCACCCGCACGCGCTGTCCGCGGACGTCGACCTCGCCGTGACCCTGCGTCTGCTCGGCCGGCCCGACGAGGCCCGGCGCCTCGACGAGGCGGCGCTCGCCTCGCTCACCGACCGACTCGGCGCGGGCCACCCGCTCGCGCTCGTCTGCGCCATCAACCTGGCCAGTGACCTGGCCGCGCTCGGGGAGCACGAGGAGGCGCGGCGCCGGAGCGAGGACTCGCTGGCCCTGTGCCGGGTCACCTTCGGGCAGGACCATCCCACCACGCTGGCGTGTGCGGGCAATCTGTCGCTCGACCTCGTCTCCGTGGGGGCCGAGGCCCAGGCCGCCACCCTGCGGGAGGACACCCTGGAGCGCATGGAGCGGGTGCTCGACGTGCCCCGGCTGCAGAGCGAGTCGGGCACCCGGCACGCGGCCACCGTGCAGTTCAGGAACCGAGAGCGGGCCAACTGCGACATCGACCCGCTGCCGCTGTGACCGGCCGCGCGGCCGCCCCGCGGGGCGGCCGCGCGACATGTGGAAGGCGCAACGGCCCCTAGCTCTCCGCCGTCCCGCCGGACGCCAGCCAGGCCGCCAGGTGCACGGGGTCCGCGCGGCGGCCCGTCGAGGCCTCCAGGGCGTCCTGGAGGGCGCGGGCCCGCTCCGGGTGACGGAGCAGCAGCCGGGACGCGGCGCGGTGGGCGGGGTCGTCGGCCAGGGCCCGGCCCAGGCCCGCCCAGGCGGACACGGGCGCGCCCTTGCGGGTCAGCCTCTCGACGTGGGCGGCGCGGGCTCCGGCGCTGTCGCCGCGGGCCAGCAGGACGTCGGCCGGGTCGGCGCCGTCGACTGCCCCGGCGTCGCCGCCGTGGCGGCCGGCGGTGCACCGCCAGGGTCCGTCCGGCTCGCCGAGGCGGTGGCGGGCCAGGACGGCCGCGCCGTCCAGGAAGCGCGCCTCGGTGTCCGGCACCAGGATCGGTTCGGCGGCCAGGGAGGACGGAGCGCGGGCGGCACCGCGCCGCCAGGCGCGCACCGCCTCGTCGACGGCGGCGGCCGGCGGCCGCAGGTGGTGCGCCCGCCAGCGGGCCAGGTGGTCCTCGGCGGCCTCCTGGGCCAGGCGCAGCTCGGCCGCCGGGACCTCGTCGGCCATCCACTCGGCGCACCGTGCGTGCAGGCTCTCGACGACGCGGTGCCCGAGCGGTGTCAGCTGCTCGTGTCCGCGGACCGCGTTCAGGGTGGACCACACCTGGGTGCGCCACAGCGCGAACTCGAAGTGGGCGGTCGGGGCGTCGGCCGGGGCGGCGGTCCGCCGGTGTGCCCGCCAGAACCGGGTCACGCCGAGGAAGGCGTAGATGCCCTGGAGCAGGCCGCCCAGGGGGCGCGGGTCGTCGCGCCAGGGGGCGTACAGCAGGTGTTCCGGGGACGACGGGTCCGGCGGTGGCACGGTCAGTGCCTCCAGGTGCATCAGGCCGCCGAGCTTGGTGTGCTGGAACTCGTGGACGAGGGTCGCGGCGAGCTGGGCGACGTCGTCCGGCCGGGATGCCGTGAGGGCGCCGAAGGCGTCGCCGGCGGTGCTGCTGTGCGGCCGAAAACGTTCTCTCGACGCGGTGGGCGTCAGCGACATCAGCCCGCGTCGCATGGCCTCGGCGCTCTCCGGGTCGTCACGCAGGACCGTGTCCCACGCGTCGGCGAGGAGCGACCGCCACAGCTCCGCCTCCGGCTCCGGCAGCGGGCGCGGCTCACTCGGGCGGGGGAACGTCCGGTAGGGATCGAGGTCCTCCAGCACCAGGGTCTTCGCACCCTCCCCCGAGCCCAGGGTCAGCAGGCGTCGCGGGTGCCAGTCGGGGACGCGGACGTCCCACGGCGGCGCGACCTCCACCTCGCCGCGCGTGCCGCTGATCCGCAGGTGGCCCTCGTGTCCCGCGACGCGGGCGGTGCTCCACGCCTTCCCGTCCGGCAGGACCGCGCATCCCAGGGTCGGCAGCGGCACCAGTCCGCCCCGCACGGGAACGGTGATCGAGAAGTCGAGTCCGGCTCTGGCCGCCGCGGCGGCGGCCAGAGCCGCGAGATGCCCGAGGACCACCCAGCGCGGGGCCTCCTCGTAGGACCGCCCCCTGGTCCGGCGCACCGCGAGCGACACCCACATCCCGGTGTTCGGGGACATCAGGACGTCCTCGAACGCCTCGGGCGACCGGTGCTGAGCGCGGGTCAGCAGGGTCCAGGCCTCCGCGTACCCGACCGGGTCCGCCCGCTGCGCGGGCGGGGCGCCCCGGGACAGTTCGTCGTCCAGTGCGCGCAGCAGCAGGAGGCGGCGGCTGCGCTCGGCGTTCAGGAGTTCCGCGACGACCGCACCGTCGCCGTCGCCGCGGGCGAGAGCGAGGACACCGGCTTCCGAGAGCCGGTGGAACGGCAGGTGGTCCCGCCGTACGCCGTCGTCCCGTACGTGGTGCCCCTGTGCGTGGTCCCCCCGTCGCGTGGCCTCAGCAGCCACGGATTCCCCACTGCACCGTTCCGATCACCTCATCGCGTCAGTCGAAGCGGGACGGGTTGTACGACAGCGTGATGGCCTGCGGGCCGTCGATGTGGTGCAGCAACTGCTCCAGCGACTCGGTGAAGGCCGGGCCGTCCATGGACCGCAGCGCTTCCAGTGAGATCCCCGAGAGATCGACGAGATCGGACTCCACGGCAGGCATCGTCTGTTCCACGGCTGCCAAGTCCCCTCCCGTACACGCGAGTCGTCACCGTCGGTGCCCTCATCCATGATGACCCAGCGCGGCACAAGTCGAAACCCCGTTTCCCGGCCGCGCCGCGAGATCAAGTCAGCTGTAGAGCCGGGCCAGTTGGGCGGCGGCCTCGTCCACACGGTCCGCTTCCGCCGACGATCCCTCCAGCAGGCGCACCGCTTCGAGGAGTTGGTCGAGGGTGCCGGGATAGCGCAGACAGGTGCGCACGACGCCGTAGACGTCCATCCGCAGCCGGGGGTCGCGGGGGCTGTTCGCCGCGACCCGGTCGCTGATGCTCTCCAGGAGGAGGGCCATGCCGTTCGGGCTGCGCAGGGTGGGGAGTGCGGTCAACGCGTCGACGAGAGTGACCAGTTCGCGCAGGGGGACGTCGGGAGGCAGCGAGGCGAGGACGGGGACCGGGCGGCGAAGGCCGTGAGGGCTGTGCGGATCAAGCGGGCCGCGCGGGCCGCGCGAGCTGTTCGGGTCGCGCGAGTCGTGCGCGCCGTCGGTGCGGGCGAGGGCGTCGCGTGCGGGTAGTCCGGCGTGCTGCTGGAACAGCTCCAGTTCGTCCGGGGAGAGCCAGTCGTACCAGCGTTCCACCCGGCGGGCCGCGAGCCTTCCCAGGCCGTCGGCGCGGTGATGGGCGCTCAGCACACCGATCACGGCTCCGTCGCACCAGACGGCCGCGCCGGACATCCCCTCCCAGGGGGAGCGTTCCGGTTCGACGTCGGCGGGCGGTACGGCCACGGCCAGTTCGAGGGTGCCCTCGCGGCGGTTGGACAGCACGGAGACCGTGCCGGAGACGTGGCAGGAGTCCCGGTACTGGCTGGGCGACCCGTCGTCGAGCGGACGCGCGGTGTCCTGGCGGAGTTTGAAACGGGGGAAGCCCATCGCGGTGAAGGGCAGCACCACGTCCGTGCCGGGCACCGCGGCCCAGCGCGGCGGGTCGGCGGCGGGAGCGCCGGGCGGCATGTGCGCGAGCTCCAGCAGGGCCACGTCCGCCGTCTCGGCCAGCACTACGACGTGGGCGTCGGCACTCCACTCCCCCGGCTGGTCGGCGTCGAAGCGCACCCGCAGCGCCGCCACCGGGCCGGTGACGACGTGCGCCGCCGTGAGCACGAAGGACCCGCCCACCCGGTAGCCGGAACCCCGGCGGCCGGGCAGTCCGCCGTGCCGGCCGACCAGTATCTCGGCGACGCGCGCCGCCTCCAGTCCCCGTCCCCCCGACCCGCTCACGCGGGTCCCCTACCCCTCCCGCCCCGGGCGTACGCGAGACCCGTGCCGTCGTAGGGAGGTTCACGAGCCCGAACGTACCGTCCGCCGCCGACGGCGACGGCGCACGGGTCAGGGGCGCGTTCCGACTTCGGCGTGTGCGGTGTGGTCGAGGGTCCACCGGTGCTCGATCTCGAAGCGGGAACCGGTGCGTCGTTCGACCACCACCTCCGCCGAGGCCCTTTCGCTGTTGGTGCAGGTGGCCGTCGCTCCGTCCGGATCGGTGTAGCCGAGCGTCACGCAGTCGCCCGGGTCCTGGCGTACCACGATCGACAGCCGGCGCCGTCCGACCCGGCCCCGCACCGACCACTCCGGCAGGCCGATCCGGGCCTTGAACAGCGGCGCGGCGAGCAGCGGATCGGCCGGCCAGTCCCGTCCGCCGACGCGTAGCCGGAGCAGGGGCAGGGGTGGCAGCAGGCGCATTCCGGGACGGCGCGCCACGGCGGCGACCACCTCCAGGACGTCCCCACCGCCGAGCCCGGCGTGCAGCCAGGCCCAGCGCCGGGCGTTGCCATGACCCGCGATACGGGCGACCGCGCCCGTGGCTCCCGTCAACTTCAGCCGCTCCGCGCCGACTTCGACGAAGCCGTCGAAGCGCGCGTCCGGTGCGGGCACGATCTGCGCCGCCGGCAGGACCGCCCGTTCCCAGGCCCAGCGAGGGAACGTGTACAGGGGGGCGCCTGCCTCGTGGACGTCCAGTCGCCATCGGATCCGTCCCGCGCGTCCCGACAGGCGGGCCCGCGAGGCGTGCACGTCCGCGGACGTGAAGTAGACCCCGCCGGAGTCGTCCTGCTCCGACACGGTCTGCTTCGATCCGGGCGCGCCTGCCGCCCCTGCCGCCCCAGCGCCGATCTGCCCGGCGCCGGTCTGCCCGGAGTCGAGCGGCTCGGAGTCGGTCTGCGCGGCCCCGACCGGCTCGGCGTCGGCCGTGAACCGCTCGGTCACCGGGGGCCCGCCGGGAGGGAAGACCGAGATCCAGCCGTGAGCCCGGGCCGGGCCCGGTGAACCGTCCGGCGGGGTGACCACCTCGTGGTGGATCCACACCCCGGTGCCGGTCCGTGGGTCGGTCAACGTCGCGTACCAGACCTCCAGCCGGCCCGGCCGGCCCCGCAGCCGCGGTGAGTAGAGGCGGGCGACGTCGTCCTGATTCCGTTTCATCGGCTCTCTCCCAGCGCGTTCTTCAGGACGCCCCGGCGGCCGGCGGTCGACCCGTCCGGTGCCGGAGCCCCGTAGCGGACCGCCACACCCGCCTCGGCCGCGCGGGCCACGATGTGCGGGCAGGCACGTTCGGCCAGCGCGGCGACGGTCAGGGACGGGTTGACGCACAGCGAGGTGGGCACCGCGGCCGCGTCGGTGACGAACAGGCCGGGGTGGCCGCGCAGTTCGTTGTGGTCGTCCAGCGCGGAGCTCGCGGGGTCGTCACCCATCCGGCAGGAGGACAGCGGGTGGGCGGTCAGCGAGCCGACCACCTCGTTCCACGGGCGTACCCGGGCGAGCCGGTCCCGCTCCAGTACCGCTCGCGCCTCGGTGTCGGCGGCGGCCCAGCCGCGCAGGGTGTTGGCGGAGGGCCGGTAACGAAGGCTGGACAGGCCCACCGAGGACGCGACGCGGGTGAAACTTCCGGTGGCGGGTGGCGCACCGAAGACACCCTCGTTGTCGTCCTCGGTCATGGCCAGCACCGAAAGCCAGGACCGCCACCGGGCCCGCAACTCCTTCTTCTGCACCCCGAACCAGCTGGAGTCCGGATGATCGGTGGCCTGCGCCAGGATGTTGGTGATTCCGGGGAAGTAGATCTGCTGCAGGGAGAAGCGGGTGAACTCCGGTGCCCTCGGGTCGAGTCGGTCGAACGACATCGACCCGATCGGCTTGCCCACGGGAAAGGCCTCGTAGGGTGTGCCGGGTGCCCGCTCCAGGCCCAGCAGATCGCGGACCTTGGACTCGTCGACGTCGGCGATGGAGACCCGGTCGCCGTTTCCGGAGAAGTACCGGCCGACCGCGCCCGGCACCCCACCGAGCAGCGCGGCCGAGCGCCGCAGCAGCACGGGCGTGCCCAGGGCGCCGCCGGCGAGCACCAGCACCTTGGTCTCGATGGTGCCGGCGGCCACCGGCACCCGGTAGTCGTCCGCGTCGAGGACGGTGTAGGCGACCCGGTAGCGGTAGCCGGGCGTGGTGGCCGGGGCGATCGTCTGCACCTCGTGCAGGGCCCGGATCTCGGCGCCCGCCGCGGTGGCGGCCGGAAGGTAGTTGAGCAGCATCGAGCGCTTGGCGTCGAAGTGGCAGCCGCTCAGCATCCAGTTGCAGTTGGTGCAGCGGTCCAGGTCGACGGCGACCGGGACCGGATTGCAGGTGCGTCCGGCGCGGGTGCACGCGGCAGCGAACAGGCCTCCTGGGTAAGGGACTTGGTCCCATCGGGGCAGGGCGACCGGGAGGGTCTCCTCCACCCGGTCGTACCAGGGATCCAGCGACGCGCGGGTGAGCGAGGCGGGCCACAGCCGGTGGCCGAGGCCGCCCCGGCGGTCGAAGACGAATCCGGGCGCGCGCAGTGAGGCGGCGAAGTACACCACGCTGGAGCCGCCGACGCAGTTGCCGGCGACCACGGTGATGCCGTCGCCCTGCACCAGGTCCACCGTGCGGGTGTAGCTTCCCATGCGCAGGTCGTGGGCGAAGTCCGCGGACCGCAGGTGTGGCCCGCGTTCGAGGACGACGACCCGCGCTCCGCCGGCGGCCAGGTGGTAGGCGGGGATGGAGCCGCCGAATCCGCTGCCTACGACCAGCACGTCCGTACGTTCGGTGACGGTCATGCCGGGCTGCCTCCCGTGGTGGTTCGTGGGTGTTCCCACGCGAGCCGTCTGCCGTACGAGTACTGCGGGAAGCGCCAGAGCCCGTCCGGGTCCGGTGCCGGGAAGCGCAGCCAGGCCAGGCCGGGGTGGCGCTCGCCGATCGCCTCCGTGGTGTGCAGGTGGGCCGCGGTGTCGAAGGCGGCCGCGCTGAACAGGGCCAGCAGGACCCAGATCTTCTGGTCCGTCTCGGCGGGGCGCAGCAGCGTGGCGGCCAGTTCGGTGCGGTCGGCGAAGTCCAGTGCCGTGAAGGCGGGCCGGGTGGGCGGCAGCACGCGCCCCCTGGCGAGCGCGTAGGCCGTGGCTCGCGTGTTCAGCAGTACCGCCAGTTCGGGCAGGAGCGGGCCCAGCTCGAGTTCGGGCAGCCGCAGCAGGGCGATCGCACCGGCCTGTACCGCGCCGGCGCCGGACGCCGCCCCGGCGACGGCCCGGTCATCGGCGTACCGCTTCTCGCCCGGGACCATGGTGTCGGCGAACGCCTCCAGGGTGGCGACCACGCCGCCGCTCAGTGGCACCGCCGCCGCGGCGGCGGACGGCGCCGCGCGCGCGAGGGCGCCGGTGGTCACCGCGGCGAGCGCCCCGGCCAGACCGGCGATCAGCCGCCGCCGCGTGAGGAGGTCGCTCATGGCCGCGCGCCGGGGCACGGCAGGCCGGCGGGAAGGTGCACCGTCGTGCCGAGGGCCGCACGCGCGACGGCGTCGGCGAGCCGCGGATCGTACGGCCGCAGCACCCGGGCCGCGTGCGCGGGTGTGGCGGGCAATCCGGCCACGGTCAGGTGGCGCAGCCGCGCGCCGGCGCTTGCCGTGCTCTTGTCGAACCAGTAGCTGCCGTCCCAGCCCACCAGTTCGGCGCCGTGCGGCCGCGCCTGCACGCTCCAGTGGTCCAGCTGCCAGTAGCGGCAGGCGGGGACGGCGACGGCGAAGCGCGCCGGCTCGGCCAGCAGGAACCGCAGCGCACCGCCGTTGCTGACGGTGATGTCCCGTTTGGAGTACTCCACGCACAGCGGGTCGGTGCCGATCAGGCTCAGCGGGGGGCTCTCCCCCTCGCCGAAGTGGTGGAAGGTGCAGTCGGCCCCGAACGCCGGGTCGGTGTAGCCGGAGACGGGGCCCGGGCCGGGGCCGCCAGCGGCGTCGGCGGGCGTCGCACCGAGCGTCAGCGTCATCAGTGCGACCAGGCCCGCGGCGACGGAACGGGGGAACGAAGCCATGGCAGGACCCTCTTGTGGTGGCGGCTGCGACCGGCGCTTGTTACTCACCAGTCAGTTGGCGCCACATCCTGATCGCGCGTCATCTCCGCGGGCAAGACCCCAGTCCCAAGTCCTTCATGTCTTCACAGCACGGCACGATCGCCCCCGCGAACCGTCCTCACGGGCCGGTCGCGCGCGTCCGGGGCCGCCGCGGCCGGGCCGGCGGCCCCCACCGGTCGTCGGCCGGCCGCGAGGCGAGGTCCTGGTCGTGAAGGCGTCAGTCTCCGGAGGAGAAGGCCGAGTCGAAGGACTGGGCCGAGGGCTCGATCGCTCCGAGCGCGCGGATGAACCGCAGGGCGTCGGGGGCACCGACCATGCGGTCCATGCCCGCGTCCTCCCACTCCACCGAGATCGGCCCGTCGTACCCGATGGAATTGAGCATCCGGAAGCACGCCTCCCAGGGGACGTCCCCGTGCCCGGTGGAGACGAAGTCCCAGCCGCGGCGCGGATCCGCCCACGGCAGATGGGAGCCGAGGCGGCCGTTGCGCCCGTTGAACCTCTTGACCGACTCCTTGCAGTCCACGTGATAGATGCGGTCCTTGAAGTCCCACAGGAAGCCGACCGGGTCCAGGTCCTGCCAGACGAAGTGGGACGGGTCGAAGTTGAGCCCGAACGCCTCCCGGTGGCCGATCGCCTCCAGGGTGCGCACCGTGGTCCAGTAGTCGTAGGCGATCTCGGAGGGGTGGACCTCGTGGGCGAAGCGCACGCCGACCTCGTCGAAGACGTCGAGGATGGGGTTCCAGCGCTCGGCGAAGTCCGCGTAGCCGCGCTCGATCATCTCCGGCGGAACCGGCGGGAACATCGCCACGGTGTGCCAGATCGAGGATCCCGTGAAGCCGACGACGGTCTTCACCCCGAACGCGGCGGCCGCGCGCGCGGTGTCCTTGATCTCCCGCGCGGCGCGCTGCCGGACGCCTTCCGGCTCGCCGTCGCCCCAGATGCGGGCGGGAAGGATGCCGCGGTGGCGCTCGTCGATGGGATGGTCGCAGACGGCCTGGCCCGTGAGGTGGCAGGAGAGCGTCCAGCAGCGCAGGTTGTACTTCTCCAGCAGGGCGCGGCGGCGCGGGATGTAGTCGTCGTCGGCCAGTGCCTTGTCGACCTCGAAGTGGTCGCCCCAGCAGGCGATCTCCAACCCGTCGTACCCCCACTTCGCCGCCAGCCGGCACACCTCCTCGAACGGCAGGTCGGCCCACTGACCGGTGAACAAGGTGATCGGGCGTGGCATCGGTTCCTCCGGTTGGTTCGTCGGTCCGGGCGGTCGTGGGGTCAGGGGGTCATGGAGCCGGGGAGCCGCTCGGCGTGATCCCGGCCAGACGCAGCAGCAGGTCCTTGACCTCGGTCGCGTCGTAGTGGTCGCGCACCTCGCCGGGTCGGGAACACAGGAGCACGGGGCCGTCGTCCGGGTGGCCGGGCAGGCGGCCGTGGCTGCCGCGTACCGGGGACGGGTCGAGGGGGACGACGCTCATGCGGTAGCGCAGGCCGAGCTTCTTGCGGGCGAGCGCAACGGCGGCGCGCAGTTTGACCTTGGGGTCCTTCGGGTCCATGAACAGCTCGGCCGGGTCGTAGCCCGGCTTGCGGTGGATCTCGACCAGACGGGCGAAGTCCGGGGCGCGGTCGTCGTCGAGCCAGTAGTAGTAGGTGAACCACGAGTCGGGCTCGGCGACGGCGACGAGGTCCCCGGCACGCGGGTGGTCGACGCCGTACGCCTTCTTGCCGGCGTCGGTGAGCACCTCGGCCACGCCGTCGGTGCCGGCCAGCAGTTCGCGGACGCGTTCGGTGTCGGCCGGGTCGGCCACGTAGACGTGGGCGACCTGGTGGTCGGCGACGGCGAAGGCGGCCGACGTCCACGGGTCGAGGTATTCCATGCCGTCCTGGGTGTGGACGTTCAGCAGCCCGGCCCGGCGCAGCACCCGGTTGACGTCCACCGCCCTGGAGACGTTGGTGATGCCGTACTCGGAGAGGGCGACCACGGTGATCTCGCGTGCGGCGGCGTCGTCCAGCAGCGGGGTGAGGACCCGGTCGACCTCGGCCGCCGCCGCGGCGGCGCGGGGATCGTCGGGCCCGTAGCGCTGCAGGTCGTAGTCGAGGTGGGGGACGTAGACGAGGCTGAGGTCGGGGGCCTGGGTGGCGAGGATGTGCCGGGCGGCGTCGACGATCCATCGGGAGGAGGTGATGGAGGCGGTCGGCCCCCAGTAGGTGAACAGCGGGAAGGTGCCGAGTTTGGCGGTGAGTTCGTCGTGCAGCTGCGGGGGGCGGGTGTAGCAGTCTGGCTCCTTGCGGCCGTCGGAGTAGTAGACCGGCCGCGGGGTGACGGTGAGGTCGACGTCGGCTCCCATGGCGTACCACCAGCAGACGTTGGCGACGCGGTAGCCGGGATGGGAGCGCCGCGCGGCGTCCCACAGCTTCTCCCCGCCGACGAGCGCGTTGTGCTGCCGCCACAGCAGTACCTCGCCGAGTTCGCGGAAGTACCAGCCGTTGCCGACGATGCCGTGGCCGGTGGCGGGCTGTCCGGTGAGCAGGGTGGACTGCACGGTGCAGGTGACGGCGGGGAACGCGGTGTCCAGGCGTGCGGTGAAGCCCGCCTCGCCCAGGGCGCGCAGCCGGGGCATGTGGGCGAGCAGCCGGGGGGTGAGGCCCACCACGTCGAGGACGAGCAGGGGGACGGGGCTCACGGGGCGACCTCCTTCAGGCCGAGAGAGATCAGATGGTCGCGGGTGAAGGCCAGTTCGGCGGCGATGCCGTCGGCGAGGGCCCCGGGGCCCCGCGGCCGGCGACCCTCGGGGAGCACACCCCAGGTGTAGGTCTCGGCCTCCACATGAGCTGTGCGCGCGGTGTCGCCGCCGAGCAGGGCGGCGAGGGTCGCCTCCAGTTCGGGGCGCGTCGTGCTCAACGGGGGCTCCGGGTCGGCGTGCAGCGGCACGTGGAAGTGGACTCGCCAGGGGCCCCGGCCGGGCAGTCCCCCGGCCAGGGCGGCGTCCAGGTCGTCCACGGCCAGGGGCGGGGCGCCCGGTTCCCCGGCAGACGTCGCCTGCCGGGGCACTGGCTCCCGGACCTGGTGCAGGAAGCGCGGCTCGGTGAAGGCGGCCAGTGCCGCTCGCGTCGCCGGGTCGGCCGGATCGCCGGCCTGCAGGGCGCAGGAGGCCTGGGCCTTGACCACCTGGAGTCCGGCCGCGTCCAGGCGGGCGAGCGCGGCGGCCGGCTCCTCGAAGCCGACCGCCAGATGGCAGGCGTCCAGGCAGACCCCGATGCGGTCGGTGTCCACGCCGGCGAGGTTCCGGGTGGCCTGAGCGGTGGTCTCGACGACGCAGCCCGGCTCGGGTTCCAGGCCGACCTTGATCGTCCGGCCCGTGTCGGCGGCGACGGTGGCCAGACCGCCGGCCAGCGAGTCGAGCGTACGGGCGGCCTCGTCCGCCCGACCGGCCGTCCACGGGGTCCGCCAGCCCAGCGGGACGGTGGAGACGCTGCCGTGCGCGGCGTCGTCGGGAAGCAGTGCCGCGAGCACCCGGGCGAGGTCGAGGGTGTAGTGCAACCTCTCGGGCGTGGTCCAGTCCGGCCGGTAGACGGCGTGCTTGACGACGGGGTCGTGGAAGCCGCGGTAGGGGAAGCCGTTGAGGGTGACGACCTCCAGGCCGCGGGCGGTCAGCTCCCGGCGGAGTCTTGCGACCTGGCCGTCGTCCGCGGCGAGGGCCGCCGCGGCGTCGCGGGCCAGCCACAGGCCCAGGCCGAGGACGGGCACACCCAGCCGCTCACGCACCGGCTCGGCGTGCCGGCCCAGTTGGGCGAGAACTCCGTCGAGGTCCTCGGCGGGGTGGACGTTGGTGCAGTACGCGAGGTGGACGACGGTGCCGTCGGGGTGGAGCAGCCGCACGGCTACACCTCCGCCCGGACGCCGCGCAGAACGGAGTTGCCCTCGAAAGTGGCGCCTGACCCGGGCGCTTCGGAGTCGTCGAGTTCCAGCTTGCCGCTCTGGCCGTAGAAGGAGACGGGATTGCGCCACAGGATCTTGTCCACGTCGTCGGTGGAGAACCCGGCGGCGAGCATGGCGTCCCCGGTCTTCCGGGTCTTCAGGGGGTCGCTGCGCCCCCAGTCCGCGGCCGAGTTGACGAGCATCCGGTCCGTGCCGTATTCGCGCAGCACGGCGACCATGCGGCGCTCGTCCATCTTGGTGTCGGGATAGATGGAGAACCCCATCCAGCAGCCCGAATCGACTACCTGACGTACCGTCACCTCATTCAGGTGATCGACGACCACGCGCTCCGGGGCGATTCCCGACTCCTTCACCACGGCGAGGGTGCGCTCGACTCCCGCGGCCTTGTCGCGGTGCGGCGTGTGGACCAGCGCCGGCAGACCGTGGGTGAGAGCGAGTTGCAGCTGGGCGGCGAACGCCTCGTCCTCCTCGGGTGTCATCGAGTCGTAGCCGATCTCACCGACGGCGACCACGCCGTCCTTGAGCAGATAGCGCGGCAGGTGCCGGAGAACCTCCGCGCAGCGCGGGTCGTTGGCCTCCTTGGGGTTGAGGGCGATCGTGCAGTGGTGCCGGACACCGAACTGGGCGGCGCGGAAGGGTTCCCAGCCGATGAGGGAGTCGAAGTAGTCCAGGAAGCTGCCCACGGAGGTGCGTGGCTGGCCGAGCCAGAACGCGGGCTCCACCAGGGCGCGTACGCCGGCCGAGTGCATCGCCTCGTAGTCGTCGGTGGTGCGCGAGGTCATGTGGATGTGCGGGTCGAAGATACGCATCACGCCTCCCGGGGGCTGGGACGGTCGGTGGTCGCGGTGGGGACGTCCGCGAGTTCCCCGTGGCCGGTCAGCGCGGCGTCCGGGAAGCGCGCGAGGAGCGGCACGATGTCGGTGGGCACGTCCCGTCCCGCGGCGGTCCGCTCCCGGGCGAACGCGGCCATCATTCGGGCCAGTTCGCTGTCCGCTCTGCCGGGCAGGCCCGGCAGGGCGGTCAGCGGGATTCCGGTGAAGACGCACTTGAGCACGCCTTGGCGGTAGGTTTCCGGGTCCAGGTGGTCGGTCGCGTAGTCGCCGAGGGCCGCCGCGATCAGCCGTGTGTCGTTGGTGCGCAGCGCGTCGCGCACCAGGGGCAGCGCGCCGTCGCCGACGGGCAGCAGCGGCAGGGCGCGCAGCACGGCGCGCCGTTCGGCCGCGTCACCGCTGCGGTAGAGCTCCCCGATCTCCTCCAGCAACGGGGTGCCGGTCAACGGGATCGCGGCCAGCAGCAGGGCCCGGGCCGCGTCGTCCACCCTCCACCCGTACGGATCGGCGGGGTCCAGCGGGCCACGTCCGCATCGCCGTCCGGCCAGGGGGAACAGGCCGCGGACGACTCCGGGTTCCGCGGTGACCGAGGCGCACGCGCCGGCGAGCCAGTCCCGGCCCTCCTCGGTCGTCCGGCCGGTCAGGGCGTCTCTGAGGCGGTCGGGTGTCATGCCATCTCCTCCTCACGGCGGACCGCTGGGTCGCACGACCGCAGGAAGTCCAGGGAGCGGCGGGCCACGCCCGGTGCGTCATGGCTGTGCCGGGGCAGTTCGACGGCGACCAGCCCGCGATAGCCGACCTCGTCGAGGGCGTCGAGGACGGGCGGGAAGTCGATCTCGCCGCTGCCGAACTCCAGATGCTCGTGCGTGCCCCGGCGCATGTCGTCGATCTGCACGTTGACCAGCCGGTTCCCGGCCCGGCGCACGCACTCGGGCACGGGGTACGGCTCCAGGCAGCGGCAGTGGCCGATGTCGAGGGTCAGGCCGAACGGCGCAGGGTCGCCGAGCGCCGCGGCCAGCCTGGTGTACTCGTCGACGGACTCCACCAGCATCCCCGGTTCGGGTTCGAAGCCGAGGAGGACGCCCGCCTCCTCCGCCGCCTCGACGACCTCGGCGCATCCGGCGACCAGACGGTCCCAGGCCGCCCGCGGGCCGAGTGCCGCGGGCCTGACGCCGGCCCAGAAGGAGACGGCCTGGGCCCCGAGGTCGGCACCGACGGCCACGGCCCGGCGCAGGAAGTCCACCCTGCGTTCCCGTCCTTCGGCCGCGAGCAGGGTGGGCTCGTGCTTGTGCCAGGGATCGAGCAGGTAACGGGCTCCGGTCTCGATCACCACACTGAGCCCGAGACCGTCGAGACGCTTGGCGAGGGCCGCCGTACGCGCGGCCAGGCCGGGCGCGAACGGATCGAGGTGGTGGTGGTCGAGGGTGAGCGCCACACCGTCGTAGCCCAGGTCCGCGATGACGGCGAGCGCGTCCTCCAGCCGGTGGTTGGAGAAGCCGTTGGTGCCGAACCCGTATCGCAGGACGGGCTCGGCCGGCGTGCTGTCGCGCAGACGTGGTTCGATCATGTCGCGGACACCCGCCTGGACAGGGCCCGGGCCAACGGGAAGACCGCGACGAGCGGAAGCGCGGAACGGACCGAGCCCGCGCCCGCGGTGAGCGCGGCCTGGAGCGGGATCAGGCCGAGGATCCCCGCGCCCACGGCCCCGCGGACCCTTCCCGGCGAGGGATCCGCGACGGCCCGCGCCTGGGCGCGGCCCGCCGTCGCGCCGTACGCGACGAGCCCGCCCGCGACCGCCAGGCGGTGTCCGCGGCCCCTGCCCTGCCGCGCCGGACCGTCGCGGAGCGCCGTGGCGGCCGCGGCCGCCACGGCTCCGGTGGCGGCGAGTGTCATCCGGGGCAGCCACGGTTCCGCTCCCGTGACCTCGGCGCGGCTGAGCGCGGTGACGGCGAGGGTGTGCCCGGCAACGGTCGCGGCCGCCGGGAGGGCGGGCCGTATCCGGCCTCCGCGGGCGCCGAGCAGCACGTCGAGTCCCCGGGCCGTCGCCATCACCGCGGGACCCGACGGCCGGGACTTGGCCCACAGGTCGTAGCCCCAGACGGTCGCCGCGAGGGGCACGGCGACCGTCAGCGCGCGACGGCCCTCGGCGGCCGCGGCCAGGCCGAGGGCGACCGCGGTCAGGGTCACGGCGGTGCCCAGGGCGACTGGTGCGCTCACGCGGCCCGAGGGGATGGGCCGCTCGGGACGTTCGACGGCGTCCAGGTCGCGGTCGGCCCAGTCGTTGAGCGCCATCCCGGCCCAGTACAGGCAGACCGAGGAGGCGGCCAGACCGGCGACGGCCACGTCGGGGCGACGGCCCGCGGCGGCCGCTCCCGCCAGGACGTCTCCCGGCACGGTGAACGCGGCCGGGGCACGTACCAGTTCGGCCAGGTCCCGCAGGCGTCGGCCCGGCGGCGGTGTCACGGCCGGAGCGGACGCGAGGGCCGCGGATCCCGGACGCGGGGCCCCGGGCGGGCCGTTGTGGGACCCGGCGTCACCGCCCGCCCGCCGGACCGCGCGTGGGCCGAACCGGAGCGCGGAGGGGCGGATCACCGCCGGCCCCCGAGCCCGGCGGCGAAGGTACGCAGTGTCTCGTACTGGCTCATCACGGCGTGCTCATCGCTGCCGACGGGATCCTTGAAGAAGAAGGCCAGCTCGCCGAGGGGACCGAAGATCCCCCGCTCATGAGCCCGGGCCGCCAGCCGGGCCAGGTCGAGTACCAGCGGCGCGGCCAGTGCCGAGTCACAACCGGCCCAGGTGAACTGCAGATTCATCCGCACCCCGAGGAACCCCTCGAACGTCACGTGGTCCCAGGCGGTCTTCCAGTCGCCGAGGGAGGGCACGTAGTCGATGTGTACCTCGCCCTCGACCGGGTGCCCCAGCGTCTCCGCGAGCACCCGCTGCTTGGAGACCGCCTTGCTGGCCATCGCGGCCGGATCGGCGAGCGTCTCGCCGTCACCGCCGCCGAGCAGGTTCGTGCCGGACCAGGTCCGCACCCGCAGGCCCCGGGCGGCGAACATGGGCCCGAGGGTCGCCTTGAGCAGGGTCTCCCCGGTCTTGCCGTCGTTCCCGGCGTACGGCAGGCCGGCTTTCCCGGCCAGTTCCTCCAGAGCGGGGATCCGCATGCCGGCGGACGGCGTGAAGTCGACGTGGGCGCACCCGGCGTCGATCGCGGCCAGGGCGTACAGGGAGCTGGGCGGCAGCACGTTCTCACCGGCGGCCAGCGCGGCACGCAGGGCTTCGGCCGAGACGTGCGCCGGATGCTCCGGCACGACCGGTTCGGTCGAGGTCACGTTGACGACGACCACCCGTGCCAGGCCGTGCCGCTCGCGGAAGGCGTCGATGTCGGCGCGTATCGCCCCGGCGGCGTCCGACTGGCTCAAGTCGCCGTCCGGGAGCGGGGCCGGGCGTATCTCGGCGTCGGCGGCGGCCAGGTCGCCGTGGACGAGAGCGGGCAGCCCGTGGGGCAGGACCCCGGCCGCGACCAGCTGCTCGGCCCGCTTCGGCAGCGGCGTGCAGGCCACATCGTGCCCGCCGAAGACCAGGTCCGACATGGCGGGCAGGCCGGCATCGGGGAACCCCGGCTGCTCGGTGACGCATCCGGTCGGCCCGGCCAGCCCCGCCCGCAGAGCGGCCGTGCCGGCGACGACCGTGGTGGCCACCGATCCACGCGCCCCCGCCAACCAGACACCCGTGCGACTGCGCTGATCTGGCATCTCGTCACCTCCGTCGGCCGGGCGCGGTCGCGCCCCGCTGGCTCGTTCCTCGCTGTCGATGTCGCTGCCCCCTGTCGGCTGCTTTTGGTCCCCTCCGTGCCCGTCGTCCGGGCACGGAGAGGAACCGGGGCCCCGCGCCTCCCTCGGACGGCGGGCGCGCTGGGGCACGTGGACGCCGGTCAGTCGGTGCTTTCCGGGTCGCAGTTGAACTTCGCCGTACCGGCCGTCATCTCGATGCCGCCGAGGATGTGCGACAGGAACAGCGGGTCGGTGTAACTCTCCGACGTATGACCCATGCCGGTGTAGAAGGACCGGCCGCCGTCGTACGGGTGGCACCACGAGATGGGGTGGTCCGCGCCCATCGAGCCGCCCGTGTAACCGACCGGGTTGTACGTCCTCTCGTCCAGCGTGGCCAGGACACGCACGTCCGGCCGGGGATCGGAGCGGTAGTTGTACCACTCGTCGGTGCGGGTCCAGCGGTTCGGCAGATCCTTCGTGGCCGCGGTGCCCTGGCCCACGACGTTCACGGTCGCCTGCTGGATCGCCGGGTGGTCCCTGAAGTACGCGCCGACCAGGCCGCCGTACCAGGCCCAGGTGTAGCCGGAGTCGGCGGCGGCGTGGATGCCGACGAAGCCGCCGCCGTGCTCGATGTAGCGCTGGAAGGCGTCCTTCTCGGACTGTTGGTCCAGCGGGTCGCCCGTGGTGGAGAGGAAGACGACCGCCTGGTACTTCGCCAGGTCGGTGTCGTTGAACCGTGTGGCGTCCTCGGTCGCGTCGACCGCGAAGCCGTGCTCCTGGCCGAGCTTCTCGATCGCCGCGATCCCGTCGGGGATGGAGGCGTGCCGGTAGCCGGTGGTCTTGGAAAACACCAGCACTCTGAAGGCGGGTGCGGCGGCGTGCGCGGTGGTGGCGCTGGTGGCCGCGAGCGGCAGGGCCAGAGCGGCCGCCGACAGCAGCGCAACGATACCTCTGCGGGACATCATCAACCTTTCGTGACCTGATCTCGGGGACGGTGGATGCCGGCTCAGCTGAAGGCGCCGGGAAGGTACTGGTCGACGTTCTCCTTGGTCACGGTGGCGGAGAACAGGGTGAGTGAGGACGGCAGGTCCTGCCCGACGAGGTCGCTCATGCCCTTGTGCTGGGCGACGAGCCGGGCGAGCTTGACCGCCGAGGCGGACATGTTGGACGGGTAGACGACCGTGGCCTTGAGCACGGAGTCGTCGGCCTTGATCTCCTGCATGGCGTGCTTGGAGCCGGCGCCGCCGACCATGAAGAACTCGCTCCGGTTCGCCTGCTTGATGGCCGCCTCGACGCCGATGCCCTGGTCGTCGTCGTGGTTCCACACCGCGTCGAGGTGCGAGCGTGCCTGAAGTACGTTGCTCATCACCTGCTGACCCGAGTCCGCGGTGAAGTTTGCGGCCTGCCGGATCCCCACGTGGAAGCCGTACTTGGCCAGGCCCCGCTTGAACCCGGCGCTGCGCTGCTTGGTGAGTTCGAGGTTGTCGATGCCGGCGATCTCGCCGATCACGGGCGCGGAGGCACCTTTGGCCTTGAGGGTCCTGCCGATGTAGAGGCCGGCGTTGAGACCCATGCCGAAGTTGTCGCCGCCGACCCACGCCCGGTACGCGAGGGGAGAGTCGAAGACCCGGTCGACGTTGATGACGGGGATGCCCGCGTCCATCGCCTGCTGGGCCACGGCGGTCAGCGCCTTGCCGTCGAAGGGCAGGATGACCAGGGCGTCCACCTTCTTGCCGATCAGCGTCTGGACCTGGCTGATCTGCGCGTTGACGTCGTTGGTGCCCTCGACGGCCTCGAAGTGCACGTCGGAGTACTGCTTCGCCTGCGCCATGGCGTTCTTGGTGATGGCGGCCATCCAGCCGTGGTCGGCTGCCGGGGCCGAGAAGCCGATCGACACCTGCTTGCCCGACTTGTCGTTGTCGGTACCGGCCTTGCCCGCCGCGTTCACGTCGCTGGTGGAGGCGTCGCTCTGGTTGCTGGTGCAGCCGGCGATCAAGGCTCCGCCACCGAGTACGGCGCCGCCGAGGAGGAGCCTTCTGCGGTCCAGTCCGCCGAGTCCGCGCTTGTCCATCTCGTAAGTCCTTCCAGTCACGGGGTCCTGCCTGGGTCGTGCCTGCCGTGGTCGATGCGGACGTGCCGCGCGGGGGGGCCGGGGGCGGCGCGGGCGGCGGCAGCGGGGCCGGGTCCGCCGTCCGCGCCGCCGCTACGGGGCGGCGGTTCTCCGGCCGCGCCGCTGGATCAGCACGGCGGCGACGATGATCAGGCCCTTGGCGATCTGCTGGATGTCGGTGGTGAGGTTGTTCAGCACGAAGATGTTGGTGATCGTGGTGAACACGAGGACGCCCAGGATCGAGCCGACGAGCGAGCCGCGGCCGCCGGTCAGCAGGGTGCCGCCGATGATCACCGCGGCGATCGAGTCCAGTTCGTACAGGTCGCCGAGGTTGCTGGCCCCGGAGGTGGTCCGCGCGGTCAGCATGATCGCGGCGATGCCGCAGCACAGGCCCGACAGGACGTAGAGCAGCACGGTGTGACGGCGCACGTCGAGGCCGGCGAGGCGCGCGGCCTCCTGGTTGCCGCCGATGGCGAACGTCCGGCGGCCGAAGGTGGTGCGGTTGAGCAGCACCCAGCCGAAGAGCACGGCCACCGCCAGGATGTAGACCAGCAGCGGAATGCCGAGGAACCGGGTGGAGGCGATGGAGTTGAACGACTCGACCGTGACCACCTGGGACTGCCGGTCGGAGATCCGCTCGGCCAGTCCGCGGGCGCTCGCCATCATGGCGATCGTGACGATGAACGCCACGATGTTGCCGTAGGCGATGATCAGGCCGTTGACGAGGCCGACGACCGCGCCCACGGCGAGCGCGCAGAAGACCATGCCGCCGAGTCCGAAGGACTGGGTGGCCACGGTGGTGCACCACACGGAGCCGAGCGCCACGATCGCGCCGACGGACAGGTCGATGCCGCCGCCGATGATGACGAAGGTCTGACCGATCGTGATGACCCCGATGACGGCCGCGCTGGTGAGGATGACCAGGGCGTTCTGGCTGGTCGCGAAGTTGTCCGAGGTCAGCGCGCCGACGACGCACAGCAGGACGAGGACGACGAACAGGCCGAGGTTGCGCACCCGGCCCATGTGCCCGAGGAGGGCGGGTCCGCTGCTGCCCTTGCCCGGGGACGAGCCGGTCTGCCGGACGGGTCCGGCCGGGGATCCCTGGCCGGTGGCGGGCAGCGGACCGCTCCCGCCGGGGGGACTGGTCTGCTGGCTCACACGGAGCTCCCTTCCATGACGAGGTCGAGCACTTTCGATTCGTCGAGGTCCAGGGCGCCGGCCTCGCGGACCACCCGCCCTTCGCGCATGACGAGGACGCGGTCGGCGAGGCCGAGGACCTCGGGCACCTCGCTGGAGACGAGGAGCACACCGACTCCCGAATCGGCGAGCCGCCGGATGAGCGCGTAGAGCTCCGCCCGCGCTCCGACGTCCACTCCGCGGGTGGGCTCGTCGAGCAGCAGCAGACGGCAGTCGGTGAGCAGCCAGCGGGCGACGACGGCCTTCTGCTGGTTGCCGCCGGAAAGGGTGCGCACCGGCCGGGTCGGGTCGGGGGGCCGCAGGTCGAGCCTGCGGACCGCGTCCGTCGTGGCGCTCAATTCGGTGCGGGCGTCGACGAAACCGGCGCGGGCGAACCGTCGCAGCGAGGACATGGAAACGTTGTGGGCGATGGAGGAGTGCAGGAACAGCGCCTGGCTCTTGCGCTCCTCCGGGGCGAGTCCGAGGCCCGCCCGGACGGCGGCGGTGATGCTGCCGGGCCGCAGGGCGGATCCGGCCACGCGGATGCGCCCGGAGGCCGGACGCCGGGCTCCGTAGACCGTTTCGAGGATCTCCGAGCGGCCGGAGCCGACCAGGCCCGCCAGCCCGACGATCTCGCCGGCCCGGACGTCGAAGGAGATGTCGTGGAACTCCCCCGGGCGGCTGATGTGTTCGACCTCCAGAAGCACCGGCCGCTCGTCCGGGTCGGGGCGTTGGGCCCTCGGCGGGAAGGCGTACTCGACGGTGCGGCCGGTCATCAGCGAGACCAGCTCGGCGGTGGGTGTGCTTCGCGCCGGCAGTCCCCGGGCGACCGTGCGGCCGTCCTTGAGGACGGTGACGCGGTCCCCGATCCGGCGGATCTCCTCCATGCGGTGGGAGATGTAGACGACC
Source organism: Streptomyces sp. NPDC014864 (assembly GCF_043081525.1). Classification (NCBI taxonomy): domain Bacteria; kingdom Bacillati; phylum Actinomycetota; class Actinomycetes; order Kitasatosporales; family Streptomycetaceae; genus Streptomyces; species Streptomyces sp. NPDC014864. The sequence continues at coordinate 342,110 of NZ_JBIBWT010000005.1, read as the reverse complement.
GCCACGCCGGCCGCGGTGAGGTCGCCGATGACGCGGAAGAGGTTGTCGACCTCGTCGTGGGCGAGGACGGCGGACGGCTCGTCCATGATGATGAGCCTCGCCTCGTGCGAGAGGGCACGAGCCATGGACACGAGCTGCTTGCCGGCCGCGGACAGCTCACCCACCTCACGCGTGACGGGGATCTCCGGATGCCCGAGCCTGCGCAGGAGTCGCCGTGCGGCGTCGTGCATCCGCGAGCGCTGGGCGAACCCCAGCCGGGACTGCTCGTGTCCCAGGTAGATGTTCTCCGCCACGGACAGGCCGTCGGCCAGGTCGAGTTCCTGGTAGATGGTGGCGATCCCGTGGCGCATGGCGGCCGTCGGGGTCGGGAGCGTCACCGGTTCGCCCTCCCAGGCGATGCGCCCCTCGTCGGGCTGGTGGGCTCCGGAGAGGACCTTGATGAGCGTGGACTTGCCGGCCCCGTTCTGGCCCAGCAGGCAGTGCACTTCTCCGGCGACCACGTCGAGGTCCACGCCGTCGAGGGCCCGGACGCCGGGGAACTCCTTGACGACGCCTTGCATCTCGAGCAGCGGGGCACTCATGGGTCTCCCTCTGATGCGATGTCCGCCGGCCCTCGAAGGCACATGACGGTACGTCAACTTGGCGATGGCGCTGATCCGTTACTTCCCTCACGGAAGCCCTCGGCGAGGAGGCCCCTGAGGGGACTCGGGTGGTTCCGGCCGGGCTTTCCCTGTCGCCCGTCGGGCTGAGAGGAAGGTAGTTCTCGCGACGTTGTTTGAGAAGGGTTCGCGAACCTTCCGAGCCCTTCGTGGCCAGAAGCGGCAACTTCTGTTTAACGCATTGAGCAACCGGCATCGGGGTACGTTCGCAATACGAGGGATTTCCCGCCGTGTGCCGAGGTGGCGGGACGCGACGCGCCCTGGTCACCGGCCCGCCTGCCTGGGAGAACCGCGGATCGGCGAGGTCCGGCGCGCCGCACCCCAGAGGACACGCGGAACTCCTCACGGCAATGGCGCACGAAGCTCGTGAGGAGGCAGGCGGCTATTTCCGGAGTGCATGGCCGACCATGCCCGGAATTTCACCGATGCCTGCCCTACGGCCGTTCACACCGGTGAGTCGCGACGGGCCTTTTCGACCGGCGACTGAAAACTGTTCGACGGATCGGATTTCCGTCCGGAGTTTCCTTGAAATCCTCCTTTGTGGGCGCAGTGCGCGGATCGGTTGCCGGCGTTCGGCCGTGCACGGTGCGCGGCGCCGGCCGGGCCACGGGGGCGGCCGGCGTCGCGGAGTACGGTCAGGGCACGACCACCACGGGGGCGGCGGTCCCCGACGGCATCGGTGGGCTCCCCTGCGGAACTCCCCCGTGCGCGACGGGCGTCCATACGCTGCCGTTCGCGGCGCTGTGCTCCACGGCGGCCAGCACCCGTTGCACCTGCAGCCCGTCGTCGAAGGACGGCTCGGGGTCGCGGCCCTCGGCGATGGCGTGCAGCAGGTCGCGCGCCTGGTGCACGAAGGTGTGGTCGTAGCCGAGTCCGTGACCCGCCGGCCACCAGCCCTCGAGATAGGGGTGGTCGGGCTCGGTGACCAGGATCCGCCGGAAGCCCGCCGTCGTGGCCGGCTCGGTGTGGTCGTGGAAATCCAGTTCGTTGAGACGCTCCAGATCGAAGGCGATGCTGCCCCGGTCGCCGTTGATCTCGATGCGCAGGGCGTTCTTCCGGCCGGCGGCGACCCGCGTGGCCTCGAAGGACGCGACGGCGCCCGAAGGGAACCGTGCGGTGAACAGCGCGGCGTCGTCCACCGTGACGGGGCCGCGCGGCGCCGTCCCGTCGGCGACGGCCGCGAGCCCCGACGAAGCCGTGGGCAGCGGGCGTTCGCGGACGAACGTCTCGGTGAGGGCGGAGACCCCCGACAGCCGCTCCCCGGCGAGGAACTGGGCGAGGTCGACGATGTGGGCGCCGAGGTCGCCCAGCGCGCCGGAGCCGGCGTGCTCGCGCTGCAGCCGCCACACCAGGGGGAACTCCGGATCCACGATCCAGTCCTGGAGATACTGTGCCCGTACGTGCCGCAGGCTGCCGAGGCGGCCTCCGGCGATCAGTCGCCGGGCGAGGGCGAGAGCCGGTGTGCGCCGGTAGCTGAACCCCACCATGGAGCGCACGCCGCGACGTGAGGCGACGGCCGCGGCGGCGGCCATCGCCTCCGCCTCCTCGACGGTGTTGGCGAGCGGTTTCTCGCACAGCACGTGCTTCCCGGCCTCCAGCGCCGCGATCGCGATCTCGGCATGGCTGGAGCCGGGGGTGCAGATGTCCACCAGCTGAACGTCGGGGCGGGCGATCAGGGCCCGCCAGTCGGTCTCGGTCGCGGCCCAGACCTGGCGCCGGGCAGCCTCCTCCAAGGCGGCTTGCTCGCGTCCGGCGAGGGCGGCCATGACCGGGCGCATGGGCAGATCGAAGGCGCAGGCGGCGGTACGCCAGGCATGTGAGTGCGCGCGGCCCATGAAGGCGTATCCGACCATGCCCACCCCGATGGTGGGCGAGCCGTTCTGACTGTCCATAGGCGCTCCTGGGATGCTTGTGGGCGCGGGCGACGGACGCGGGAACACGCCCGTTCACCGGGCACGGATTCCGGCCGCGCGGGGGCGCGTCAGGCCGGTGAGAAGATGTGGTCGCTGATCAGTCGCGTGGCGCCGACGACACCGGCGATCTGGCCGAGCTCGCCGAGGACGATCGGCAGGTTGCCGGTCGCCAACGGCAGGGACTGCCGGTAGACCTGAGTGCGGATGCTGGCCAGGAGGGTGTGCCCCAGCCCGGTGAGCCCTCCCCCGATGACCACCAGGCCGGGGTTGAAGAAGCTGACCAGGCCCGCGATGACCTGACCGGTGCGGCTTCCGCCCATGCGGATCAGTTCGAGGGCCGCGGCGTCCCCGGCGCCGGCGGCCGCCGACACGTCCTCAGGGGTCAGCCGTCCTGCCGCCTCGAGCCGCCCGGCCAGCTCCGCCGAACGGCCCGCCTCGGCCATCGTGGTCGCGTCGCGCACCAGGGCGTTGCCGCCGAAGTGCGCCTCCAGACAACCGATGTTGCCGCAGGCGCACGGTGGCCCGTCCGGGTCCACCTGGATGTGGCCGATGTCGCCGGCACTGCCGGTGACCCCGCGGTGGACCTCGCCGCCGACCACGATGCCGCAGCCGATACCGGTCCCGATCTTGACGCACAGGAAGTCGCGTACGGACCGGGCGACACCGGCCTGCTGCTCGCCGAGGGCCATCAGGTTCACGTCGTTGTCGACGAGGACGGGGCAGCCGAGCTCCTGGCTCAGCGCCTCGCGGACGGGGAAGCCGTCCCAGCCAGGCATGATCGGCGGTGCGACGGGGACCCCCTCGGGGAACCGGACGGGCCCCGGCACGCCGATCCCGGCGCCGTCGAAGTGCTCCGCCAGCCCGGCCTCGCGCAGCTTGGCGGCCAGGGCGAGCACCCGCTCGAACACGGCGACCGGGCCCTCACGCACGTCCAGCGGCTCGGACAAGTGGCCGAGGACGTCCAGCTCCGCGTTGGTGACCGCGGCGTCCACGGAGGTGGCACCGATGTCCACGCCGAGGAACCGCAGCGAGGGGGCGATCCGGACGTTGTGCGAGCGGCGGCCGCCGCGGGAGGCGGCGAGACCGTCCTGGACGACGAGGCCCGTCTCCAGCAGCCGGTCGATCTCGACCGCGAGCTTGGATCGCGACAGGTCGACCCGGTCGCCCAGGGCGACCCGGGACTGCGGACCGAGGTCGCGCAGCAGACGGAGCAGCCTGGCCTGATGGACATTGGCCGGTCGAGCCGTCATACGCCTCACGCCGCCCCTCCCGTCGTCGCCGGAGTCGTACGCACACCCGGCACTTCGGGGCGCGACTTTCAAGAGGACCGTAGCACCGTGGTGCCGAACACGAAAGAACTTGTGCAGCAGTCCGATGTACTTTCATCTCGCAATGGACAAAGCCGGTTTGAAGTCCCCGACGGGCAGGCGCCTGCCAGGACCCGCGTCCGCGCGCCGACCCGGCGGCGGGGTCCTGGCGGACGCGACAAAGGGGCGGGCCCGATAGAGGGGAGCCGGCCGGCTCCACTCCATCGGGCCTTGTTGCCGTGCGGTCGAGGTATGCGGGGCGCTTCGGCGAGTGCTCCGCCGAACCCCCGAACCCCCAGGGGTCAGGCAGGTATCGCGGCGCCCGCCGTCACCTCACTGTTCCGTACGAGCGGTGGGCGGCTTGCCGACGTCGCAGCGGCCGGCGGCCTTCTTGATCTGGCCCGCCTCCCGCTGATCGACGACGCCCTCGCTCCGGAGGGTCGCGACGATCTTCTCGACGTGTGAGACGAACGCGCCGTGGCTGCTCCAGGCCCGGTGGTCCTCGATCAGCTCGTTGATCGTGCAGCCGTTCGTCGTCACGCGGTTGGGGATGCCCGTGTTGACCGAGCCGGTGAACACCGTGGAACGGTCGTCCCTCTCGGGGCAGTCGGTGGGCGGCTCGCTGTCGACGACGGTGAGGGACAGCGACTTCGCCGTGGACGTGTTGCCGGCCTTGTCGGTGGCCCGGTACAGGAAGGTGTGACTCCCCGCTCTGTTCACGGCCACCGGCGCGGAGTACGGCAGGTAGGGGCCGCCGTCGAGCGAGTACTCGATACCGGCCACGCCCGAACCGGAGTCGGATGCCGTCACCGTCACCGTCGCACTGCCGACATAGTTCCCGGAAGCGTCCTTCGTCCCCGACACCGACGCCGACGTCTCCGGCGCGGTGGTGTCCTGCGGCGGAGCCGCCACCACCGTGAACGACACCGACTTCACCGCCGACGCGTTACCCGCCTTGTCCGTCGCCCGGTACGACACCGTGTGCTCACCCACACCACTCACCTGCACCGGCGCCGAATAAGCCGCATACGCCCCACCATCGAGCGCGTACTCCACCGCGGCCACACCCGACTCCGCATCCGAAGCCGACACCGTCACCGTCGCACTGCCGACATAGTTCCCGGAAGCGTCCTTCGTCCCCGACACCGACGCCGACGTCTCCGGCGCGGTGGTGTCCTGCGGCGGAGCCGCCACCACCGTGAACGACACCGACTTCACCGCCGACGTATTACCCGCCTTGTCCGTCGCCCGGTACGACACCGTGTGCTCACCCACACCACTCACCTGCACCGGCGCCGAATAAGCCGCATACGCCCCACCATCGAGCGCGTACTCCACCGCGGCCACACCCGACTCCGCATCCGAAGCCGACACCGTCACCGTCGCACTGCCGACGTAATTCCCCGAAGCGTCCTTCGTCCCCGACACCGACGCCGACGTCTCCGGCGCGGTGGTGTCGTTCCCGGGGGCCGCGGTGACGGTCAGCTCACCCGACATCATGTGGCCGGGCATCGCGCAGTAGAAGTGGTAGACGCCGGGGCTCAGGGTGACCTGGGCCGTGTGCCGGCCTCCGCTGGAGTCCGAGGGGCTCGCCTGGATGTTGAGGTCGACGTCGGTGTTGTAGTCGGGGTTGGAGGTGTCGAACGTCAACGTGTGCGGCATGCCGGTCGTGTTGCCGGTCGCCGCGCTGTTTTCGAACACGATCGTCGCCGGGCCGGCCACCGCGGTGGTGGGGGCGGACGTATAGCCCATGTATCCGTCGCCGGCCGTCCAGGTGAGCACCTGGGCGTCCGCCGCGGCGGCGTCGCGGCTCCTCTCCGCGTAGGCGGCCGGCGCGGCCAACGAGAACGCCGTGAGCAGCACGGCCACCAACGTCACCAACGCCGGACGGGGGCTGAACCGGCCCCGTGGCGCGGACTTCGCGGGGGGCGGATCCGTCTGGGCATGGAGCAGTCTTCTGAACACCGCTGCACCTTTCGGGAATCGCTGGTTGCGGTGCCGCGCACGGATCCGCGGTCCCGCCGGGTGGACGACCAGCCGCCCGGACGACCGCGTAGGGGCCCGTCCGGCCGGGTGCCGCGCCGAGCTCGGTCCGGGGCGGCGGTGGCGCACAGTCCGTCACCTGGGCGCCTCGAGCTCAAGGCGGCCGAGAGGAACTGCGGGTGATCGCTCTCCTGGAGAGCGGCAACGATGCGAAGTTAGCGGTCTTTTGATGGACCGCCAAGGTCTATGACCACAACCCAACCAACTTTGACCTGAGTCTGGAAAAACTGGTGAGGCGCCGTTACGGTGAGGCCGTTCCGAGGCGCACTCCGCCTCCCCGAGCCGAGCCGGTCTCGGCCGTACCGGCGCATCTGACGCGCATCGCACCTCATGACCACGAAACGCCTTCAGGCACCCACGCCTGTCGAGGATTGGAGAGCGATGACCGACTCAGGCGTAGGCACGCGACGCCTCTTGTCCCGGCGGTCCTTCGCCACCGGAGCCGCGGCGGCCGCCGTCGTCCCCGCGGTGCTCGGCAGCGCCGCCGCCGCGCCGCCCAAGGACCAGCCCACCGCGGGAGGCGACGGCGAGGTCCGCAACCTGACGCTGTACATGGAGAAGCTGCCGAACGGGGAGATGGGCTACGGCCTGCGCCTCGGTCAGGCGACGATTCCGGGCCCGCTCATCGAGCTGACCGAGGGCGACACCATGAACATCGAGGTGGTCAACAACCTCGACGTCGCCGCCAGCCTCCATGTGCACGGCCTGGACTACGAAACCGCGAGCGACGGCACCAGGATGAACGACAGCGTCGTCCAGCCGGGCGCGCGGCGGACCTACGTCTGGCGCACACACGCGCCGACCCGACGCCACGACGGGACGTGGGAGGCCGGAAGCGCCGGCTACTGGCACTACCACGACCACAACGTGGGCACCGAGCACGGCACCGAGGGCATCCGGAAGGGGCTGTACGGCGCCGTGGTGGTACGGCGCAAGGGCGATGTGCTGCCCGACAAGCAGTTCACGGTCGTGTTCAACAACATGACGATCAACAACAGGGTCGCTCCCGACACCCCCACCTTCAAGGCCGTCCGGGGCGAGCGGGTGGAGTTCGTCGTGATCACCCACGGCGACTTCTTCCACACCTTCCACGTGCACGGCCACCGCTGGACGGACAACCGCACCGGGATCTGGCAGGGGCCTCAGGACGTCAGCCGGGTCATCGACACCAGGACCACCGGCCCCGCGGACTCCTTCGGGTTCCAGGTGATCGCCGGCGAACGGGTCGGACCCGGGGCCTGGATGTACCACTGCCACGTCCAGAGCCACTCGGACATGGGGATGTCCGGGGTCTTCATGGTGACCGATGCCGACGGCACGGTCCCCGGAGACCCGCACCCCATGTAGCCGGGGCGGCCGGCGCCGCCCGTCCCCTCCCCCGCCCTCTGAGCCACGCCCGTCACACCTGACCGGACGGTCTGACGGGCGTGTACCACCCTGCCGCCGCTCGGTCCCGGCGTGAAGACTCGGGGCGTCCGCGACCCCCAGGGTTCCGGCGCCCCGGCCGTCTCCGGACGTCCCCACGGCCGATCCGAATCCCCTCGCCCGGCGTGTTCCGGGCGAGGCCCGTGCGGCAGCCCTCGCTCCACCCCCTGGCCACCTTCCCGTTGTCGGATCGAGTCAAGGAGCAACCATGGGCCGAAGAGACCGGTACGCGCTGTCACGACGAAGCGGAGCACCGCCGTCGCGTCCCGCGCGGATCCCCCGCCAGGCCTCGCCCTGGCGACGCGCGGTCGTCCTGCTGTCCAGCTCGGCGCTGGCACTGGGACTGTCCGCGCTTCCGGCGGTGCAGGCACAAGCGCGGCCACAGTCCGGACAGGGCCAGGACCAGGGCGCCGGCACCGAAGCGCCGGTGCGCGTTCTGGTCTTCCACGGACCGGCCGCCCAGCAGGACGACCCGGTCGCGACCGCCGCCTCGGCGGTCAAGGAACTGGGGCAGAAGAACGGCTTCTCCGTGGACGAGTCGGAGGATCCGGGCGTCTTCACCGCCGACCACCTCGCCCGCTACCGCGGCGTGGTCTTCCTGTCGGCCAAGGGCGTGACCCTCACCTCCGAGGAGGAGTCCGCGTTCCAGGCCTACGTCAAGGGCGGCGGCGGCTTCGTCGGCGTCCACGACGCGGCGCGGGCGGACGCCGACTCCAACTGGTTCACCGGACTGATCGGCACGCGCCCGGCCTCCAGCCTTTCCGCATCCGAGAAGGTGGCCGGGGTCACGGCGAGCGACGACAACCCGCCCAACGAGACGAAGGACAAACTGTTCGACGGCAGCAACACCACCAAGTGGCTGGCTCACCAGCCGACCGGCTGGGTCACGGCGAAGATGGACCACGCGGTCGCGGTGGCCCAGTACGCGCTGACGTCGGCCAACGACTATCCGGGCCGGGACCCCAAGGACTGGAACCTCCAGGGCTCGCAGGACGGGAACACCTGGAAGACGCTGGACACCCAGACCGGCCAGAACTTCCCGGACCGCTTCGAGACCAAGCAGTACAAGTTCGCCAACACCACGGCCTACCAGTACTACCGGCTGAACGTCACCGCCAACTCCGGTGAGCCGCTGATCCAGTTGGCCGAGCTGCGGCTGTTCGGGGCCGACCCGGCCCCCGCGCCGGAGACCAAGGTGCAGCAGGCGGTCGTGGACCTCACCGACCGCCGGCACCCGGCGAACAAGGGCCTGCCGCTGAAGTGGACCCGGTCCGACCAGTGGATGAACTGGGACCCGAACCCGGACGGCAAGGTCCAGACGGTCGCCCAGGTCGAGGAGCACTCCTACGACGCGGGGCCCGCGGGCAACGGCCCGTTCCACCCGATCTCCTGGTGCCGGGACTACGACGGCGGCCGGTCGTTCTACACCGGCATGGGCCGCACCGAGGACAGCTACACCTCGGACACCAGGTTCCAGAGCCATCTGCTCGGCGCCATCGAGTGGACGACCGGCATGGTCCGAGGCGACTGCCAGGCGACCATCGCGTCGAACTACTCGGTCGAGCGGCTGACGGGCAAGAACCAGCCGGGCCAACTCGACCAGATCGGCGAGCCGCACGGTCTGACGATCGCCCCCGACGGCAAGGTCTTCTACATCGGCAAGGCGGCCTGCCCGAGCGGCCCGGTCCCCGACTGGAACGACCCCGAGGTGGGCCTGGGCTGCGGCACGATCCACCAGTGGGACCCCAAGACCAAGCAGGTCAAGCTGCTCACCACGCTCGACGTGATGGGCAACCGGGGCAGCGGCAGCGAACTGGTCAAGAACGAGGAGGGCCTGGTCGGCATCACGCTCGACCCCAAGTTCGAGCAGAACGGCTGGATCTACGTCTACTGGATGCCGCACGAGTCGGTCGACCGGGACAAGCAGACGGGCCGGCGCACCGTCTCGCGGCTGACCTACGACTTCAAGGACCAGTCGATCGACAAGAGCACCCGCAAGGACCTGCTGCACTGGACCGCTCAGATCCACAGCTGCTGCCACACCGGCGGAGGCATGACCTTCGACAACGACGGCAATCTCTACGTCGGCGTCGGTGACGACAACTCCTCGCAGGGTGCCGGGGCCGGCTACTCCGGGAACAACTGGACCCAGGACTACAAGGGCCTGTCCTTCCAGGACGCGCGCCGTACGGCCGGCAACACCAACGACCTCAACGGCAAGATCCTGAGGATCCACCCCGAAGCCGACGGCACCTACACGATCCCCAAGGGCAACCTGTTCACCGGCCAGGAGGAAGGCGGCGGCAAGACCCGCCCGGAGATCTACGTCATGGGTGTCCGCAACATCGCGCGGATCGCCTGGGACAAGACGAACAACTGGCTGACCGCGGCATGGGTCGGCCCCGACGCGCCGACACCCGACCCGGAGCTCGGCCCGGCCAAGTACGAGACCGCGACCATCATCACCTCCGCGGGCAACCAGGGCTGGCCGTACTGCATGGGCGACAAGCAGCCGTACCGCGACCGCAGCAACACCGACGCCAGTGTGCTGACCGGTTGGTACGACTGCGACCACCTGAAGAACACCTCGCCCCGCAACACCGGTCTGGTGGACATCCCGCCGGCCCGCGACAACATGATCTGGTACTCGCCGCAGGGCGGCGGCGTGGTCTACCCCGAGCGCAGTGACGGCAGCGGGCTGCCCACGTACGTGCAGAGCGACGAGAAGTACACCGAGCCCTACCTCAAGGGCGGCGGCCAGGCCATCATGGACGGCCCGACCTACCACCGCTCCGAGGTGGACACGGGCAGCGGTGTCGCCTGGCCCTCCTACTGGGACGGCAAGTGGTTCATCGGTGACGAGTCCAACGCCAACAACCGCGTCGCGGTCACCGTCGACCAGGACAAGGTGAAGGACCAGGGCCCGCCGGTCTTCGGCGAGGACCTGCGCAAGATCCTCCCCGGCGGCAGCGGGGACAACAAGGTCCAGAGCTGGATGGACGCCAAGTTCGGCCCGGACGGCGCGCTCTACATGCTCGACTACGCCGGCGGCTTCTTCAGCCTGGACCCGAACCAGAAGCTGGTCCGCGTCGCCTACCACGGCGGCCCGGCCACGCCGAACCCGAGCGACGCCTCGGGCCGTCCGGTCGCGCAGAGCAAGCCGCGGACGATCCAGTTCTCGGCCGCCAAGGCGGGTGGCATCGCCTGGGAGTGGGACTTCGGTGACGGCAGTCAGCCGTCGCACGAGCCCAACCCCACGCACACCTACGCCTCTTACGGCACCTACCACGCCACACTCAAGGTGACCTACGCCGACGGCGAGAAGTCCACCGGGAAGATCGACGTGAGGGCGGGCTGCACGGCGCCCGACGCCCGTTCCACTGTCTGGCTGCTCGACAGCGACACCGGCGTGGCCAACCACAAGGCCGGCGGCGGGTGCACGGTCAACGACCTGATCGACGACGAGGGCACCTGGGCGAACCACGGCGCGTTCGTCAGCAACGTCAACGACCTGGTGGACCAGTGGCGCAAGGACGGTGTCCTCGACAACCACGAGGCGGCGACCCTCAGCAAGGCCGCCGCCCAGTCGCCGATCGGCAAGACGCCCGGATACAAGTCCGTCTTCGACGGATCGGCGGCGAGCCTCGCCGATTGGAGCCAGGCGGGCGCAGGGGAGTTCTCGCTCCTGCCGGACGGCACCATGCGCAGCTCCGGCGGCATGGGCATGCTCTGGTACAGCAAGCGGGAGTTCAAGGACTACTCGATCCGGCTGCAGTTCCGGGACGTCGCTCCGGACGGCCACCGGGCCAACAGCGGTGTCTTCGTGAGATTCCCCGACCCGCGGACGCCACTGGACCAGCGGCCGGCCGGCAGCTGCGGCACTCAGGGATCGGCTCGCACCGCTCCGGAGTGGGTGGCGATCTACTGCGGCAACGAGATCCAGATCTACGACGGTGACACCGGCGAACCGCAGAAGACCGGCTCGGTCTACAACTTCGATCCGCTCGGCCTGGACCAGGCGAAGGTCACCCCGAAGGACCAGTGGAACGACTACGAGATCCGGGTCGTCGGGCAGCACTACACGATCATCCGCAACGGCGTGGTGATCAACGAGTTCGACAACACGCCCGGCAAGTCGTCGTCGCGTGCGGGCGATCCGCCCACGGACCTGCGTCAGTTCCTCAGCGGTTACGTGGGGTTGCAGAACCACAGTGACAACGACCTGATCGAGTTCCGCAACATCCGGGAGCGGGACCTGTAAGCACAGGAGCGTTCGGTGCCGGGCTCGGGGCGGCGTTCCCGAGTCCGGCTCCACTGCGAGTCGGTGTGCATCCACGCGCCGGCGCCGAGCCGTTCGGCCGCCGGGCCGAAGCGTTCGATCCGGCGGAAGTTTTCGTGTAGAGCACACCAAACCCGGACCCATGCAGCGGCGCCACCCTTGACCCTGCGCACGCGAACAGTTACCCAAGCTACAGCAGTTACCCAGGCGAAACGTTCATAGGCGATTGACACCCCGCGGTCGATCACGGGTTCTGGCCTCCTGTCCGGGCGGCGGCCTTCCCCGCGTTCCCTGCCGGCCGCACTCGGCGAAGGAGGACGAAAGTGTCCACGCTCAGCTACGAGACGGACCGGCACCCCGAGCCTGACAACGATGCCTTGCGCGGCGACGAGGTGCACCTGCTGTCGCTTCTGGCAACCGGTCTGCCGGTCGAGTCCGTCGCCCGACGGCTCCATGTCTGCCCCCGTACGGTGCGGCGACGCTGCCGAGGCGTGTGCGACAAGATCGGCGTCAGCAGCGTCATCGAGGCCGTCGCGTGGGCGGCGCGGCGCGGCCTGATCTGAACCCGCCCCTGAGAACCCCGAAGGTCCCCCACGCTGCCGCGCCCCTCGGGGGCGCGGCAGGGCGCGTACGGGTCCGGCCGGCCGGGCGCGGCCGCCGGGGCGCCGCGCACTCGAGCGACCGAGAGCTCAGCCCGGGGGGCCGCCGTAGGCCAGCTCACTCGCCAGCACGGCGGCGCCGACCACCCCGGCGCGAGCGCCCAGTTCGGACAGCACGATCGGGAGGTCGCCGGTGGCCAGCGGCAGCGACCGCTGGTAGACGACGCTGCGGAGCTCCGCCAGGAGGATGTGCCCGAGATCGGCGAGATCGCCGCCGATGACGATCATGGACGGGTTCATGAAGCTCACCAGCCCGGCGAGCACCTGGCCGACCCGCCGCCCCCCGGCCCGGACGATGCCGATGCAGACGGCGTCACCGGCCGCCGCGCCGTCGGCGACGTCGCGGGCGGTGAGGGAGCCCCTGGCCGCCAGACGCTCCGCCAGCACCGGGGACCCCCCGTCCGCGGCGGACTCGGCGTGGCGCGCCAGCGCCTCCCGGCTGAAGTGCGCCTCCAGGCAACCCACGTTCCCGCATAAGCAGACCGGGCCGTCCGCGTCGACCTGGATGTGGCCGATGTCCCCGGCGCAGCCCGTGGCGCCACGGTAGACGCGGCCGTCGATCTGTACTCCGCAGCCGATGCCGCTGCCGATCTTGACGAAGATCAGGTTGTCGACGGTCCGGGCGACGCCGCTGTGCCGCTCGCCCAGGGTCATCACGTTGACGTCGTTGTCGACGGCGACGGGGCAGCCGTGCTCGCCGGAGAGCACCTCGCGGACCGGATGGCGGTCCCATCCCGGCATGATCGGCGGGGAGACGGGGACGCCCTCGCGGAAACTCACCGGTCCGGGCAGGCCGATCCCGATGGCGTCCAGCCGCGTGAAGTGGCCCTCGGCACGGATCTTGTCCAGGATCTGCGTCACCCGTCCCAGGACGGCCTCCGGACCGGTGCGGATGTCGCAGTGCTCGCCGTGCGACGCCACCGCCCGCAGGCAGCCGTCGGTGACTTCGACGCCGACCGAGCGGGCGTCGAGGTCGATCGCGGCGAAGCGCAGGCCGGGGTGCAGTTTCACGAGGGCGGAGCGGCGTCCGCCGCGGGAGGCCGTCGGACCCGCCTCCACGATCGTCCCCGCCGCCGTCAGGCGGTCGAGCTCGGCCAGCACACGCGGTCGCGGCACCTTGAGCAGGCCGGCCAACCGGGCGCGGGACTGCGGCCCGTGGTCGCGCAGCAGGGCGAGCAGACCGTACTGGACGCTCACTTCGCTCACCTCCTGGTGGAAGGCACTGCTCGCCGGGTCACGTGGTCCGGGCCGACGAGGGCGTGAGAGGCGTCCGCCCCGTTCCGCCGCCGGCTCCGGCACGAGCCGGGGAAGCGGTGGAACGGGGCGGTGACGGCAGGTCAGGAGAGCAGGTCCGCCAGCGCCGTGTAACTGCGCTGCGCCGCTCCGAACGAGCCGGGCGGGTTGGGCTGGGTGCCGGGGGCGGTGTCCTGCTCCCAGATGCCATGGTGGTTGCCGAAGGGGCCGATCGCGTGGATGAACCGCTCGTAGGGCATGTCGCCGGCGCCGAATTCGGTCATGTCGTAACCGTCGCCGACGTTGGGGTCGGACTTGCCGTCCTTCATGTGGAACAGCGTGTAGCGGTAGGGGTGCTCGCGCACGTACGCGGCGGGGTCGAAGCCGGGGTAGCGGTACTGGCCGACGAACGCCCAGTACACGTCCATCTCGAGGTATACGTGGGCGGGGTCGGTGTTCTCCAGGAAGACGTCGTACAGACGCACCGCCGGCTGGTCCGAGGCGAAGGCGAACTCCGCCCAGTGGTTGTGCTGGTAGAGCTTGAGTCCACGCGCCGACGCCGCCACGCCCCATCGGTTGAAGTCCTCCGCGGCCGCCTGGTAACCGGCGACCGTGGCGGTGTCCGAAGGGGCGTTCGGGGTCCCGATGTTCGGCATGCCGAGGGTCTGGGCGTGGTCGAGCTCCTGCTGCAGGTTGCTGCGGAAGCTGCCGATGCCGACGTGGCTGCCGATGGCCCGCAGGCCGTTGTCGTCGAGCAGCGTGCGGATCTCCTGGAGGGTGATCTGCCGGCCGAGGATGGACGGGTCCTGGGTGTAGCCGGCGAACTCGACCTCCTTGAAACCCATCCGCGACAGTTCCTCGAAGACGACGCGGAAGCCGAGTTGGTAGACCTTGTCACGGACGCTGTAGAGCTGGATGCCGATGGCGTCCTTGGGGATGCTCAGGCTGGCGCCGTGCTGCTGGGCACCGGGGCCGGGCGTCTGGGCGGCGGCGGGCAGCGCGCCGGCGAAGGTCGCCGCACCGATGGCCACGGTGCCTGCGGCTGCCGCGCGCAGGAAGCCTCTGCGGTCGAAGTCATGGGCGAACTGACCCATCATCACTCCTTCGTTGTGGAACACCGAGCCGCGGTGGGCCGCGGCGGGGGCCGTCAGGGGGAGACGCCCTCGCCCGGCGTCCGGGCGGGGTGGTCGTAGGGGGCGTTCGTCGGCCTGGAACGCCTGGCGGACTGGCGGTCGGCGGAACGGCTGGCGGGGCGACGAAGTCACGCGTGGTGAGCGAGGGCGGTACGGCTGCCCCCGCGCGTTCTCACCGGGGACCGCGCGACGGCGACGGGACGGCCTCGACGAATCCTCAAAGGACGATGAACGCCTGAGACCGCCGATAGTTCACCACGAACCGTCGTGACTTTTCACTAGACCAGCAAAAGATGTGGCCACTTCAGGCCACGAAACGCGGCTACTGAGCAGTACATCCTTGACAGTCCATGGTCATGGCCCACACGCTCATGACGCTTCTTCAGGGGGCCGCGAACCCCGCCGGGCCCTCACTCCACGTCCCACCCCGGACCGCGCGACCACATCCGCCTCCGTCCAGTCGCACGCCCCCCGGAGACCGGTTGCCGGCGGCGTGAACACCAGGGCCCCTGTCCACTCCACCGGCGAACCGGCACGTGCCGGCACGGACATCCGGAACCGTCCCGCGATCCCGCGCGACGAAGGCGCTCGCACGACGTCCATCGCAGTGCTCCGAGAGAGGTAGGCAGCCACGTGCGTACACCAGCAAGCCGACTACTCGCCGCCACGCTGAGCGCAGCGCTCAGCGTGGGGGCCGCGGTGGCCGGATCGACGTCCGCTCACGCGCGGACCCAGGCATCAGGCAGAACGGCCGCGGCCTCCACCGCGGCCGCGGCGTCCGACTTCCAGCAGGTCACCCTCGCCAAGGGACCGGACCAGGTGGGTGAGCCCATGGGCTTGGCGGTGCTGCCCGACGGCAGCGCTCTGCACACCTCCCGTGCAGGCACCGTCTACTACACGACCCTCGACGGGCTCACCGACGTGGCGGCGAAGCTGTCGGTCTACACCCATGACGAGGATGGTCTGCAGACCATCGCGATCGACCCGCACTTCGCCAAGAACCACTGGGTCTACGCGTACTACGCGCCGAGGCTCGACACTCCCACGTCCAACGCCCCGGACAACGGAACGGCCGCCGACTTCGCGCCCTACAAGGGCTACAACCAGCTCTCCCGGTTCACCTTCGCCGACGGCAGGCTCGACCTGTCGAGCGAGAAGAAGATCCTCCAGGTCGGCACCGATCGCGGGCAGTGCTGCCACGTGGCGGGCGACATGCACTTCGACGGCGACGGCAACCTGCTGCTGAGCACCGGCGACGACTCCAACCCGTTCGCCTCCGACGGCTACGACCCCATCGACCGGCGGCCCGACCGCAACCCCGTCTACGACGCGGAGCGTTCGACGTCCAACACCGACGATCTGCGGGGCAAGCTGCTGCGGATCAAGGTGCACGACGACGGCACGTACACGGTCCCGGACGGCAACCTGTTCCCGAAGGGCACCGCGAAGACCCGCCCCGAGATCTACGCGATGGGCTTCCGCAACCCCTTCCGGTTCAACGTCGACAAGAAGACCGGCGTCGTCTACCTGGCCGACTACGGCCCGGACGCCGGCAGCGCGAACCCGCAGCGCGGGCCGGAGAACACCGTCGAGTACAACCGGATCACCAAGGCCGGTTACTTCGGATGGCCGTACTGCATCGGCGACAACACGCCTTACGTCCAGTACGACTTCGCCACGAAGACGTCCGGTCAGCCCTTCGACTGCGCCCACCCGGTGAACGACGCTCCCCTGAACACCGGTCTGAAGAACCTGCCGCCGGCCCAGCCGGCCTGGATCTGGAACCACTACGCGGGCAACCCGAAGTTCCCCGAACTCGGCGGCCAGGGCGCGCCGATGGGCGGCCCCGTCTACAACTACGAGTCGGGGCTGAAGTCGGCGGTCAAGTTCCCCAAGAGCTATGACGGCCAGTTCCTCGCCTACGAGTTCAGCAAGCACTGGATCAAGCCGATCTCCTCCGACAGCAGCGGAAAGATCCAGTCGATCGACACGCTGACCAACGGCAGGGACTGGGCCCACCTCGTGGAGCCCATCGACACCGAGTTCGGGCCGGACGGATCGCTGTACGTGCTCGACTACGGCAGCGCGTGGTTCGGCGGCTCTCTTGACGCCGGGCTCTACAAGATCGAGTACGCGCCGGGCGACAAGGCGCCGACCGCGGTGATCAAGACCGACACCTCGTCGGGCAAGGCGCCGCTGGCGGTCAAGTTCGACGGTACGGGCTCGACCGACCCGGAGAACGACAAGCTGACCTACGCGTGGGACTTCGACAACGACGGCACGACCGACTCCACGAGTGCCGACCCGACGTTCACCTACACCGCGAACGGCCAGTACCACGCCAAGCTCACGGTGAGCGACCCGAGCGGCAGGACGGGCGTCGCCGCAGTCGTGGTCACGGTGGGCAACACCGCACCGGTGCTGTCGTTCTCCCAGCCGCCGAACGGGCTCACGTTCAAGGACGGGGACCAGATCGCGTGGAAGGTCGACGTGACCGACCCGGACGGCACCCCGGTGGACTGCTCCAAGGTCCAGGTCAGCTACTCCCTCGGCCATGCCATGCACTCCCACAACCTCGCGCAGGCGACGGGGTGCGGCGGTACGTTCTCCATGACCGCGGCGGGCCACACCGACGCCGACGACTTCTACGGCATCTTCTCGGCGAGCTACACGGACGCCTCCCCGACCGCCGGCGTACCCGATCTCACCGGCACGGTACAGATCGTCCTGCAGCCCAAGGCCCGGCAGGCCGAGTTCTACCGCACGCAGTCCGGCGTGCAGACGAGTTCCGACGCCAATGCCCAGGGCAACGCGGCGGTCACGTCGATCGACAACGGTGACTGGATCGAGTTCGACCCGTACGACCTCCAGGGTGTGAGCAAGATCGACTTCCGGGCCGCGTCGAGCGGTGCCGGCGGCACGATCGAGGTCCACACCGACGCTCCCGACGGCCCGCTGGCCGGCACGGCGACGGTCGGCGACACCTCCGGCGCCTACACGACGGTCGGTACACCGGTGACCGACCCGGGCGGGACGCACAAGCTGTACTTCGTCTTCAAGGGCGGCAGCGCGGACCTGTTCCGCCTGGACTCCTTCACGATGAGCTGACCCGGCCGCCCCGGCCGCCCCGCCGGGCCGTCACTGACGGCCCGGCGGGGCGGCCTGCCTCGTACGGCCCGCACGAAAGGCAGGCGGACCGGACGGCGTACTTCCGCGTGCCTGCCGCTCATGGCGACGCCAAGGTGGGACAGGAGATGCCTGTCGAAGGGAGCGTCCGCCCGTGGGGATCGCGAGCCTGCATCGCTTCCTGGGGACGGGCACAGACCGAGGGCCGCGCCGGCCAGGGCGCCCCCGGCTGCGCGCCGCGGCGGTCACGCTCGCGCTCGCCGCGGCGGCGACGGGCTGCTCCGTATCCGGCCCGGCGAGCCGTACCGCGACGTCCCACGTCGCGACGGACCGGCGGATGACACCGGCCGTGACCAGCGTGAACCACACCTACCAGGTCCCCGATCCGCTGCCCGCCGCGGAGCCGGGCACGCTGATCGCGGCCACGGACCACGGCCCCGACGCAGGGCTGGAGGGCGCGCGGCGCTATACGGTGCTGTACCACTCCACCAACGCACGCGGCGCGAACATCGCGGTCAGCGGCACCGTACTGCTTCCGTCGGGGCCCCCTCCCCGGCGGGGTTGGCCGGTGGTGTCCTGGGCGCACGGAACCACCGGTGTGGCCGACGCCTGCGCCCCCTCCCAGTCGCCGAACCTGGGCCTGGACGTCTTCGCCCAAGAGCTGCGCGCACTCCTTCGCGCCGGGTACGCGGTCGCCGCCTCGGACTACCCCGGACTGGGCACCCCGGGCCCGCACACCTATCTGGTCGGCGCGGACGAGGGCAACGCCGTGGCCGACATCGTCACCGCGGCTCACCGGCTCGTGCCCGTCCTGGCGCCGGTGTGGTTCGCGGTCGGGCACTCTCAAGGAGGGCAGGCCGCCCTGTTCGCCGCCCATGCCGGGCGCCGGACGACGGGCGCCCAGCGCCTCGGCGCGGTGGCGGCCCTCGCCCCCGCGAGCCACCTGGAGGCGATGCTCGCGGGAGTGAAGGCCTCCCACGTGCCCAGCGAGCTGTCCTTCGCCTTCTACTCGCTCGTCGGCCTCGCGGCCACCGAACCCGGTGGCCGTGCGGTGGATCTGCGTTCGCTCCTGGGGCCCTCGGCAGCCGCCACGGCCTCCCGGGTCATCGCCGACTGCGTGACGGACAGCGACCCCGCGCTCAAGGGGGTGAACACCGAGGAGATGCTGCCGCTGCAAGGGGACCAGTTGCGGCGGATGAGCGCGCGGATGGGCGCCTACGGCGATGCGGACCGCGCCGCCGTCACCGTCCCCACGCTGGTCGCCCAGGGCGGCGCCGACGAGGACGTGCCGCCCGCCTGGACCGACGAAGTCGTGGCCCACCTGCGTCGTCCGGGCTCCCCCGCGCTGGTCTACCGCACCTACCCCGGTGCGGGCCACAACCAGGTCCTGGGCCGGTCCGTCTGCGACCTCCTGGCTTTCCTCCAGGCCCACGGCGGAGCCCGGCCCGGCACCTGCGTCCCGGCTGCCGGCGGAAGCGGCATCGGCGTGGACGTCGGCGACGGCGTCGGCGGCTGAGCCCTCCTCTTCCGAGCGGCGGCCCGCCGGCCGCCGCTCCGTCATGTGGGCACCGAGCGACGGGACTTCGCCTGCAACTCGAGCCACGTGTGACCCTTGACACAGCTCCGGCCCCTCTTCCACCATTCGGTTGGTGTCTACCGAGTGGTGGAATCCTCTCCCCCGCCCACTCCTCGGAGCCCCGCAGGATGCCCCTCGCCCACACCGTGCAGGCGCCAGAAAAGGGTGCTACATGATTCTTGCCAACTACCAGCAGAACTACAGTCCGGTGGGCCATTCGCTCGGACTGTCGTCCATCGTCGCGATCCTCCCGCTGCTGGTCCTGTTCGTACTGCTCGGCGTGGTGCGGATGAAGGCGTGGCTCGCCTCGCTGATCTCCCTCGCCGTCGCCGTGGTGCTCGCGGTGACCGTGTACTCGATGCCGCTCGGTGACGCGCTCGACAGCGGGCTGCTGGGTGCCGCGTTCGGATTCTTCCCGATCATGTGGATCGTCATCAACGCGATCTGGATCTACAACCTCACCGTCGAGACCGGTCACTTCGACGTGCTGCGCCGGTCGTTCGCGTCGATCAGCGACGATCAGCGGGTGCAGGCGATCATCATCGCCTTCTCCTTCGGCGCCCTGCTGGAGGCGCTGGCGGGATTCGGCACGCCCGTCGCGATCAGTGCGGTCATGCTGATCGCCCTGGGCTTCAAGCCGCTCAAGGCGGCCACCGTCGCCCTGGTCGCCAACACCGCGCCCGTGGCGTTCGGCGCGATAGCCGTGCCGATCACCACCCTGGCGGGCGTCACCGGCCTGCCCGTGGAGGACCTCGGCGCCATGGTCGGCCGGCAGACGCCGATCCTGGCGCTGTTCGTGCCGCTGGCTTTGGTGTTCATCGTGGACGGCCGGAGGGGGCTGCGGCAGACCTGGCCGCCGGCGGTGGTGTGCGGTGTGTCCTTCGCGGTCTTCCAGTTCCTGTCCGCGAACTTCTGGTCCGTGCCGCTCGCCGACATCGTCGCCGCGCTTGCCTCCGCGCTGGCGGTCCTGGTGTTCACTCGGGTGTGGCACGCCGAGGAGACGTACCAGGAGAGCGACGAGGACGGCGGCGCCGAAGGTGCCGGCGGCTCCCGCCGGCCTCCGGCCTCCGGGGGCGAAGCGGTCGTGGGCGGCGAGGAGTTCGTGGACTCCCGGGTACTGACCCGGGCGCGCGCGGACGCCGGCCGGGACACGCACGACTCACCGCGGGAGGTCTTCAAGGCCTACGCGCCCTACCTGGCCATCATCGTGGTGTTCGTTCTGGCCACCCGTGTACCGGCGATCACCGGCAAGGCACCGACCAAGGTCGGCGAGACCGGTACCGGTCTCGATTCGGTGACCCGCATCGTCAACTGGCCGGGACTGCACATCCTCAAGGCGAACGGCGACCCGGTCGCCACCACCTTCAAGCTCAACTACCTCTCGGCGGCCGGAACTCTGCTGCTGATAGCCGGGCTGCTCAGCATGGCGCTGCTCCAGGTCGGCCCGCGCCGCGCCCTGCGCGCCTACGGACGCACCCTGGACCAGCTGAAGTTCGCGGTGCTCACCGTCATGCTGGTGATCGGGCTCGGCTACATCATGAACGAGTCCGGTGAGACCACCACGCTGGGTCTGTGGGTGGCCGGGGCCGGCGGGGCCTTCGCCTTCCTCTCACCGATCCTCGGCTGGCTGGGCGTCGCCGTCACCGGCTCCGACACCTCCTCCAACTCCCTGTTCGGCGCCCTCCAGATCACCGCCGCCCACCAGGCCGGCCTGTCGCCCACCCTCATGGCCGCGGCCAACTCCTCCGGTGGCGTGCTCGGCAAGATGATCTCCCCGCAGAACCTCGCCATCGCCGCGGCCGCGGTCGGTTTCGAGGGCCGTGAGGGGATCCTCTTCCGCCGGGTCATCGTGTGGAGCGTGGTCTTCATGCTCTTCATGTGCGTGCTGGTCTACCTGCAGAGCACACCGGCGCTCGACTGGATGGTCGTGGACACGCCGCCCGCCACTCCCTGACGGGACGTGTGATCCCGTGGCCGCGGGGTGAAGTGACATCTCGGCCCGACTCGGCGCCCCCTGACCCGGGGCGCCGTTTCTTTGATCGTTGTTGACAGGACGAGCCTATCGGCGCGGCAATACCGAGGGATAGCCTCGCCGCGTCCGCACCCCCTGTGCCACCACCCCCCACCTGAGGGGGCGGACACGCAAGTCCCCTTTCCATCTGAAGGAAGGACTCTGATGGCACGCACCATCAGACGGTGGCTGCTCGCGGGGGTGGGCACACTCGGCCTCGCAACGGCGGGCGCCGTACCCGCGACGAGCGCTGCCCACCAGGCAACCTATCCGCAAGTTCGGCCGACCGTCGCCGACTACACGCAGTTGACGAACAGCCAGACCCCACCGACCCAGTCCCAGTGCGCGTCGGTGGGACGCCGCTGCTTCACCCCCCAGGCCATCCAGGCGGCCTACAACGTAGGCCCGCTGCACTCAGCCGGAGACGACGGCCGCGGTCAGACGATCGCCGTCGTCGACTCCTACGGCAGCGACACCATGGCCCACGACCTGCACGTCTTCGACAAGGCGTTCGGCATCGCATCCATGTGCGGGGAAGAGGGCGTCACCTGCGCGCCCGGCATGCCGACCTTCAGCGAGCTTCATCTGCAGGGCTCACCCGCCACCAAGGCACCCCCGTCCACGAGCAACTCCCCCGGACAGGAGGACAAGAGCGCGTGGGCGCTGGAGGTGGCTCTCGACGTCGAGACCGCCCACGCCATGGCACCCGGCGCCAACATCCTGCTGGTCAGCACCCCCACCGCCGAGACCCTCGGGGTACAGGGCTTCCCCCAGATGATGGCTGCCGAGCAGTACGTCGTCGAGCACCACCTCGCGACCGTCATCTCCCAGTCGTTCGCCTCCGCGGAGGGCGCCTTCCACACCGCCCAATCGCTCGAGAACCTGCGCTACGCCTACAAGGCGGCGGCACAGAACGGTGTCACCGTCCTCGGCTCGTCGGGTGACGACGGAAGCGTCGGCTCGCTCAAGACGCCGGTGGGCCAAGGCGGCTCGACCCTCTCCGAACCCGCCGTCGAGTGGCCCGCGTCCGACCCGCTGGTCACCGGGGTCGGCGGCACGTACCTGTGCACCGACCCGACCGCTACCAGCGGCAGGGTCGTCGACAGCGCCTCCCCGCCGGGGGTCTGCCAGAAGGCCCCCGGGCAGTCGGAGATCGGCTGGATCGGCTCCGGCGGCGGCTACAGTAGCGTCTTCGCCAAGCCGGACTACCAGTCAGGCACGCTACCGGCCGGCAGCACCTCCATGGGCGCGATGCGCGGCGTCCCGGACATCTCCCTCCAGGCGAGCCCGTCGACCGGAGCGCTGGTGTACCTGTCCCTCCCGCCCGACGGCCAGGGCGGGCTGAAGTGCGGCGGCACACCGTGCAGCACGGGCTGGTACGACATCGGCGGCACGTCACTGGCATGTCCCGAGTGGGCGGGCCTGGTCGCCATCGCCGACCAGATCAACCGCGGAGGACTCGGACTGATCAACCCGGCGCTGTACAAGCTCGCGTCGAACCCGGCCACCTACGGTACGGACTTCAACGACGTCACCATGGGCAACAACACCGCCGAGGCCTCCGTCCCGGGCTACCCGGCCACCACAGGATGGGACCCCGTCACGGGGCTGGGCACACCGAACGCGGCGAAGCTCCTGCCCGACCTCGTCAGCGCAGTCCACGGCGGCTGACTCCGTCTGGTGCACCAACCGGGCTTCCCGCCGCCGGCCGGCGGCGGGAAGCCCGGCGTAGGTCACTCAGAGACGTGCGGGATCCTTCCCCTTCACCGCCCCGCGCAGCGCCACGGCCATCCGGAGCTGATCCGAGACGGACTTCACCGTCATGCTCGGGAACTCGCTGCCGTATCCGACCGTGTTGAGCGCGGTGATCCGGTAGACGTACGACGTCTTCACGGAGCCCGTCGGGTCGACGAAGGTGCGGCTCCCATGGGTGTTCGGCTGGTTCAGCGGGGAGTCGACCGTGCCAACGTCGTCCCATGTGGTGCCGTCCGTCGAGCGCTGGACGACGAACGACGTCTCGTTGATCGAGTTGTCCTGCCACTGCAACTGGTTGCGGGCCTTGGAGCCGTTGCCCACGACGGTGGACGTGAGCCCGCTCGCCTTCAGCGGCGGCAGCGACTCGGGACGCATCATGTCCATCTCCTCGTGGCTGAGGATGTGACAGTGGATGACGTACTCCCAGCCGAAGTTCACCAGCTTGTTCGTGATGGCCGCCGTCGGATTGCCCTGCGGATCGACGTTGTTGAATATCGACGTGTCACCGTCCGGCATCGCCGGGTTCAGCGGTCTGACGGAGTTCGGCACCTCGAAGGGTGTCGTCGGCACGACCGGCCGCAGCGCGACGATCGTGTCCTCCAGCGGGCTCATCCGCACCGTGTCCTTCCAGCCCAGCTCATTGGCGTCCGGTTTGATGACGATGTTGTCCCAGGTCACCCGGTTGAGGAGTTGGACGTCGTAGAGATGGAAGTGCAGCGGGTGCGTGTCCACCCCGTTGTGGGTGAACCGCCAGATCTGCGTCCCGTCCGCGGTGGATCCGATGGGCGTCACCTTCATGTCCCCCTTGGGGAGATCGGTGCCGTCGATCAGCTCGGTCTGTGGGTTGACGTACGGGTACAGCGTCACGTTCTGCGCGCCCGGGGTGGGTGGTTGCGCCTCGACGCCGAGCGTGGCCTGCATGCGGCCGAAGTCGTCGAACGTCGTCGCGTTCATCTCGTCATGGATGGCCTTCGGTTGGAGTGGCATCGTCGACTTGGCGGCCGGTGACTTGAGTGTGTTGAAGCTGAACTTCGAGGTGTCGTTCACGCGGACCAGGCCGTCGCAGGTGTTCACCGTCGTGTTGGTGACGTTGCAGTTGCTGCTGGCGGCGAAGTTCGTGCCGTAGGCCGAGTTGTAGGCCGCCTGCCCGACGATCACCGGGTCTGCCCCGACTCGAAGACGCCGGAGCCGTCCGCGTGGTGCTTGAAGGCGGCCTGCAGCTTGGTCAGGTCGAACGCCGGGGCCGGGGCGGCGTCCGCGATGGTCACCTGCATCACGGTGCGGGTGTTGGGACCGTATCCCGGCATGATCCCGGGTGCGCCGACCGGGCTGAGGTCGGGTGCGCCCGTGTAGTAGTCGTACGACGCGACGCGCGCCGGCTAGGCCGCGGGAGCGTCGTTGTAGAGGATGAGGGTCTTGCCGGCGAACTTCGAGAAGTCCACCAGGACGTCGGCCCGCTCGGCCGACGCGAGGGCCAGCGAGTGCTTGTCCACGTTGCCGACGTCGAAGCGGGTCGGGTCGGTGATCCAGGTCGTCGGCTGCTGACCGTCGATGACGGCCGGCGCCGACAGGAAGCCACCCTCGTTGGCGATCTGGATCCAGTCCGGTCCGGCGGCGTCGTTGCCGGCGTCCACCGGCGTGGGCGACACGTTGGGGTCGGTCTGCGCGGCCTCCAGCTCGTTCGGCTTCAGCGCCACCTCGGTCGTGCCGTCTCCCTGCTTCGGGTCGGCGGTGTACCACTGGAAGTTGAAGAACCGGTCGTTGGCGGCGTTGAGCAGCCGCATCCGGTAGGTCTTCGGCTGAAGCGTCACCTTCGGATAGGCGACCCCGTTCACGATGGGCGTGTCGTTGAACTGCTCCATGCCCATCGAGATGTTCGGCGTGCCGGGGATCTGCTCCGGCTCGCAATAGGGGGCGTCCTGGTACTGCCAGGTCGACTCGTCGTCGAGCTTGCACTTCGGGTCGTAGTACGGGTTCGCTATCGGCCCGTACTTGGTGTCGCGGGCCGGCGGCCAGAACCACGGCCCGTACATCCAGCGCCCGTACGAGCTCATGCCCGACGGATCGCCCGGGTTCTGCGCGGGCATGTAGACGTGGTGGTACCAGAAACTGCCCTTGGTGCCCCAGCGTTGGGTGTTCCAGGTCGGGTCCTGGCCGTAGGACACCGTCTTGCCGTTCGCGTCCTTCTGGTCCTTGAGCTGCGCGTCGTCGGGCACGAAGGTGCGGTCCTGGACGAGCAGCGGGAGCGTCGAATCCGCGTCGGGAATGGTGCCGCTGCCGACCAGCGACTTCTCGGTGTCGTCGGTGATGGTGTAGCCGGCGGCCTCACCGGCGTACACGTTCAGCCGGGTGATGCCGTAGGAGTGGTCGTGGTAGAACATCAGCCGCGCGCTCTGCTGGTTGGTGTAGTAGAACGTCGAGCAGCCGTCGTCCTTCGCGGCGCAGAGCTCCGCCCCGCCACCGTCCTTCATGGCCGGCGCGTTGCGGACGCTGACGCCCTGCGGCCAGTCCGTGTTCTCACCGGCCGGGGTGATCCACTGGTGCGGGGTGCCGTCACTGATCCACGGTTTGATGCCGCCGTGCAGGTGCAGCGTGGCCCGGTTGTCCTTGAAGCAGTTGGTCTTGTCGTTGGTGCACTCCGGGTTGCGCACCTCGTCGGTGACGGTGGCGTCGTTCTTCGGCGCGGGCATCGCCATCGGGCCCATGCCGGAGCCCATGCCGGTGCTGTCGACCGGCAGGAAGAGATCGCCTTCGGCGCCCCTTCGGGAGCAGGTTGCGGAACACGACCCGCACCGGCCGGTCCTTGATCGCGGCGATGATCGGGCCCATCCACTGCACCCGCACACTTGGGGCGGACGGTCATCTCGTCGACAGCGCGAGGTCCGGTCCGGACGCCGTCCGCCGCCTGCGCGACGGCGAGTTCGACCTGGTCGTGCTGGACCTCATGCTGCCGGGGTTCGACGGTTTCGAGGTGATGCAGCGTGCCTTCGACCGACGACCCGACCAGCGGGTCCTCGTCCTGTCCGCCATGATGGACATCGCGACGCGGGTCCGCTGCCTGCAGATCGGGGCCATCGACTTCCTCGGCAAGCCCTTCGCGACGGCGGAGTTGGTGGAGCGGGTCCGCACCAGGCTCCGTACGGCGTCGACCAGCGTGTCCCAACGGTGGCTCCGGATCGGGGAGGCCGTCCTCGACCTCGAGCGGCAGATCCTCAGTCTCGGCGGGAGGGACGTACCCCTGTCGCACCGGGAGTTCATGCTGCTCGGCCATCTCATGCGGCGAGCGGGACAGGTGTGCGGCCGGCGTGAGCTCCTCGCGAGCGTCTGGGGCTACGCCGACGACCCCGGAAGCAACGTGGTCGACGTGACGGTCCGCCGGATCCGCGGCAAGGTGCCCCGGCCGGTCATCGAGACGGTGCGCAATGTCGGGTACGCGTTCAGTGCCGGCTGAGCGGCCGCGTCTCGTCTTCGTCGGCTGGGTGCTTTTCGCCGCGTGCAGCCAGCTGCTGCTGTTCGTGGTGCCCGCCCTCGAGGCCGTGGCCTTCCACCTGGTGTGGATCAGCATGTCCATCGTGTACGGCGTCCAGAGCTGGTCGCCCCGGCGCACGGCCGTCGTGCTGGCCGTGGTCACCCTGGTCACGGGGACGACGCTGAGCGAGTTCGTCGCGGAGGGCACGCCGGCTGGGACGAACTCGCCGAGGTGCCGCTGATGGCGCTGGTGTTCCTCGCCATGGTCTGGCACGTACGCCGGCGGGCGACCGCCCTCGCGGAGACCCGCAGCCTCGTCGAGCGGGAGCGTCGCGCCCAGGAGCTCAAGGAGCTGTTCGTCCGCACCTGCTCGCACGAGATGCGGACGCCGATCACGGTGGCCCGCTGCTACGCGGAGATGGTCCAGAACGAGCTGCCGAGCCCACAGAGCAAGGAGGACCTCGACGTCGTGCTGGACGAGCTGGACAAGCTCGGCCGCCTCTCCGGCCGCCTCCTCGCGCTGGCCGACGCCTACGAGTCCACCGAGTTCGACTGGGGCCCCGTCGACCTCGGCTCGCTCCTGCGGCGAACCGCCCAGCGGTGGCGGCCGGCCTCGGACCGGGACTGGCTCCTGGACGCGCCGTCCGTCCTGGTCGACGGCGACGAGTCCCGGCTCGAGGCCGCCCTCGACGCCCTGGTGGAGAACGCCGTGAAGTTCACCGCGGAGGGGGACGCCATCGCCCTGCGCTGCCGGGCCACCCGCGACGGCGCCGTGGTCGACGTGGAGGACGCCGGCATCGGCTTCGCCCGTTCGCGGGCCGACGACGGGAGCGGCCGGCCGCAGCCCTCGGCTCGCCCCGGCACCGGGCTCGGCCTGGCCATCGTCCGGGCCGTCGTCGAGCGTCATGGCGGAGGTCTCGCCGTGGTGTCCGAGCGGCCGGGCGGCTCGCTGCTCCGCATGGAACTGCCGCGGCGACCACCGGCGGCCGAGCCGAGGCCGTAGGCGCGGCCCGCGCTACTGATGGCGGTGCTGTTGCGCCGCATGGACGCGCTGCGGATGTTCGATCTGCACTATGTCAGCCGTACGGGCTGCCGGCACCTGAAGAGGCGGTCCGGCTCTCCTTGGAACAGGCCACCCGTCCACCAGGGCCTGGCCGGCGTTCTCCCGCCGACCGAGGGACCTGGTCTTTCCTGACGGTGCGTCATCCGTAGGCTTTCCCCCCCGGCGGGTGCCCGAAGCGGGTCAATGACGCGCCACGGTCGGTCCGCGAAGTCGTGGAGCTCCTCACCGGCGGTGGACGCTGACGGCATAGCCGCCGCCGTCGTACGGGTCGGCGTCCCAGGTGGCGAAGCGGTCGACGAGAGTGAGGCCGGCCGCGGTGCAGCAGTCGTCGTACTCCGGCAGGGTAATGCCGGGCGGCACGGGCAGATGGGCTTCGTCCAGGCCGAAGCCGGCGACCATCAGACCGCCCGGGCGCAGGGCCGCGGTGAGGCGCTCGACCACCCTGGCCTCGGTGCCGGCGGCGAGCAGCGGAAAGATGTTGCCCGCGGCGACCACGAGATCGAAGTCCGCCGCGACGCCCAGGACGTCCGGCTCGAACCCGGCCAGGTCCGCCTGGTACCAGGGCAGCCCCGGCGCCTGCTCCCGCGCCACCGCCAGCATCGACGCGTCGAGGTCCACACCGACGCAGTCGTGCCCGAGCTCCGCGAGCCGGATCATGACCCGCCCGGTACCGCACCCGGCGTCCAGTATCCGCGCTCCGGCAGGCACGAGCGCCGCGCAGAACCGCGCCTCGCCGTGCATGTCCTTGCCGCTCCGGGCGAGGGCAGCGAACCGTGCGGCGTAGTCCTGCCCGGACGTCCCCCCAGTCAACTCTTTCCAACGGCTCATGGGGCCAACCATAGACAAGGGCCTCGACGGTTAGGTCGAGGCCCTTGTCTCCGCATCTCAATGCTGGTTGCTGGTGTCCGAGGGGGGACTTGAACCCCCACGCCCGATAAAGGGCACTAGCACCTCAAGCTAGCGCGTCTGCCATTCCGCCACCCGGACCAGGTGTGTGCCGCCCGGCCGGGGTGCTCCCCGCGGCGACGACGACAACAATACCAAGATTTCGGGATGCCTTTCACCTGCGTATCTGTGCCATGAGCTCCGGCGCGGGGGCGGGCGGGCGGCGCCGTGGTCGATCGTCTCCGCGAGCTGGTCGGGCGGAAGGCGGACGGCACCGCCGTCATTCGGGCTGTCGGCGATGACCGCGTCGCCCCCAGCGCCTGCACCACCTGGGGAGCGACCCCCGACCCCGGAAAATGCCGCACGCCCCCTGGACACCCGCCACCGGATGCGGGATAAACGAGCTTCATACAGTATTCGTCGACTGTATGCAATGCACCCAGAGAGCGTTCCCACCCCTACGAAGGGAAACAGGCCCTCGCCATGCCTGACGACAGCCGCGACCAGGACGAAGGAGCTGCTGATCGGCGGCCAGGGAGCCCCCACCCAGCACAGGACGGGGTCCCTGAACCGCGCACTTCGGCGAGAACCGCAGCGCGAGCACGTACGGACTGCTCGCCTCGTCCCCGCCCCTCCCGCCGGCCGTCGCCGCGCCGGCCGGCCCCATGACGGGAGCCGGCCCGGCCGGCGCCCCAACCCCCCACCGAGTGTTCGCCCTGGCGGGCCGTGTCTCGCCCGCCTGCGCCGTTCTGGCGCTGTCTTTCAAGGCTCCGGGCCGTCCCAGTGCCCGGCGCCTCGTCCCCAATCCCCACCCACTCGGCGAGGAGATGGCCTGACATGACGGCTGATCCCATGGCAACACGGAACACGTCGGCCGATCCCGGCACGGCGAGCCCCGCGTACCGCGAAGTGACCGACTCCCGGGGGCGGGTCTACCGCGTCGGCGAGACGGACCGTGACATCCTCGGCCATTCACGCAAGTTCATGGTGTACCTGCCGTGGATATCCATGATGGCCATCAGCGTCTCGGAGTACGCCTACGGTTCCGCGGAGGACACCCTGTCCAAGGCGCACGGGTGGACCCAGAGCAACACCTTCTGGATCCTGAGCGTCTGGGTGTTCTTCCAGGCGGGCATCGCCTTCCCGGCCGGCTGGCTGCGCGAGCGGGGCGTCCTCACCGCGCGCCGCGCCATGTACACCGGCGCGGCCATGTGTCTGCTCGGCTTCCTGGCCCTGTCCCACCTCGACAACGTCCTGCTGGCCATCGTCGGCTTCGGCGTGGTGGGCGGTGTCGGCTCCGGACTGATCTACGCCACCTGCATCAACATGGTCGGCAAGTGGTTCCCGGAGCGGCGCGGCGCCAAGACCGGCTTCGTCAACGGCGGCTTCGCCTACGGCTCCCTGCCGTTCATCTTCATCTTCAACTACGCCTTCGACACCGGGAACTACGACGAGGTGCTCGACCTGATCGGCGTGTACGTGCTGGTCGTGGTCGCGGTCTGCGCGTTCTTCTTCAAGGACCCGCCGAAGAACTGGTGGCCGGCCCACGTCGACCCCCTCTCGCCCTCCGGCACCGGCAAGAGCGCCGCGAGTCTGGCCAAGAACCCGCCCGCCGTCCGGCAGTTCACGCCCAAGGAGGCCATCAGGACGGGGATGCTGCCGCTGATGTGGCTCACGATCGTGATGACCGCCGGCGTGTCGATCTTCGGGATCTCCTTCCAGGTCGACTTCGCCAAGGAGATCGGCTTCGGTCCTCTGGTCGCGGCCTCCTCGATGGGTGTGATGGCCGTCATCAACGGTGTGGGCCGCGCGGTGGTGGGCTGGCTGTCGGACCTGTGGGGGCGCAAGACGACCCTGGTGTTCGTCATCGTGGTCCTGGGACTGGCCCAGTTCGGTGTCATCTGGGCCGGCGACGTGAAGAACGAGTGGCTGTTCCTGTTCTTCGCCTTCCTCTCCGGATTCGGCGGCGGCGCCTTCTACCCGATGTTCGCCGCGCTGACCCCGGACTACTTCGGCGAGAACTACAACGCCACCAACTACGGGCTGGTGTACAGCGGCAAGCTGGTCAGCGGTCTGTTCGGCGGCGGCCTGGGATCCATGGTCGTCGCGGCGTGGGGCTACAACGGCGCGTACACCCTGGCGGGCGGCGTGTCGATGGTGGCGGCGGCGCTCGCGCTGCTGCTGCGCCAGCCGGGGCGGACCGGGCGGGAGGCGGCGGCTCCGGGGGCGCGGACCATGGGCTGAACGGCGTCCCGCGCGCGTGAGGAGGCCCTCCCGGAACGGGCGGTGACGTGAGGGCCGGAGTGCGGCGTCCCGCGCGCGTGAGGAGGCCTTCCCCTGGTGCGGGGAAGGCCTCCTCACGTCGCCACCGGGCGGCGGGCGTCGACCGGCTCGAGGAGGCGGACGGACCTCAGGCCTTCGGCCGCTCGTGGTAGGACCGGCGGGTGTGCTCGGTGTGCTCGCGCATCAGCCGGGTGGCCAGCTGCTCGTCGTGCCCGGCGATCGCGGCGATCAGGTCGCGATGCTCGATCCAGGACTGGTTTCCGCGCTGCCGGGCCACGGGCGTGTAGTACCAGCGCACCCGGCGGTCGACCTGGGCGGCGAGTTCGGCGAGGACGGCGTTGCCGGCCAGCTCGATGATCTTCGTGTGGAAGCGGGCGTTCAAAGCCACCGCGGCGTCCACGTCGTCGGAGGCGACGGCCGCCATGCCCTGGGCCAGCAGCTCCTCCAGGGCCTCGATCCCGGCGCCGTCCGCGTGCGCGGCGGCCAGCCGGGCGGCCTCCGCCTCCAGCAGTGTGCGCACGGTCAGCAGCTGGTCGGCCTCCTCCTCCGTCGGCTCGTGCACGAACGCGCCCTGCGCGGGCCGCAGATCGACCCACCCCTCGGTGTTCAGACGCTGCAGCGCCTCGCGCACGGGCTGCCGGGAGACCCCGAGGTGCCCGGCGAGTTCGCTCTCGACGAGGTGCTGGCCGGGCTGGAGGGCGCGGGTGGTGATGAGTTCGAGCAGCGCCTCGTAGACGCGGTCGCGCAGCGGTCCGGGGCGTTCGAGCTTGGGCACCGCTCCCTGCGGCAGTCCCGTCGACAACATCGCGGTCCCCCTCCTCGGCCGGGCCGCGGGACAGCAGGCGGGAAGCCTGGTCACCGGGGGCCCGTAGCGATTGTCTTTCGTCTACAGTCTACGGCGCACCGTGGCCGACGGAAGGGAATGTCGGCCGTATCACGTCGACGTGTGACCGCGGTCCCGGCCCTCCTGCCGCCGGCTCACCCGGCGCACCACCTGCCGCCGGCTGACGGGCAGCGCACGATTCGTCGCCGCCTCACGGGCAGCGCACGACCCGCTGCCGGCTGAAAGGCAGCGCACGACCTGGCGCCGCCTCACGGGCAGCGCACGACCCGCTGCCGGCTGAAAGGCAGCGCACGACCTGGCGCCGCCTCACGGGCAGCGCACGACCTGCCCCGCGTACGACAGGTTCCCGCCGAACCCGAACAGCAGCACCGGGTCGCCCGTGGACACGGCGCCCCGCTCGATGAGCTTGGAGAAGGCCAGCGGGATGCTGGCGGCGGAGGTGTTGCCGGACTCGGAGACGTCCCGGGCCACCACGGCGTTCACGGCGCCGAGCTTCTCGGCCAGCGGCTCGATGATCCGCAGGTTGGCCTGGTGCAGCACGACGGCGGCGAGGTCGGCGGGCGCGAGACCGGCCCGCTCGCAGGCCTGCCGGGCCAGCGGCGGCAGCTGGTTGGTGGCCCAGCGGTAGACGCTCTGCCCCTCCTGCGCGAACCGCGGCGGCGTGCCCTCGATCCGCACCGCGTGCCCCATCTCCGGCACCGAGCCCCACAGCACCGGCCCGATGCCGGGCTCCTCCCCCGGCGCGCACGCCTCCACCACGGCGGCCCCCGCCCCGTCGCCGACGAGCACACAGGTGGTCCGGTCGGTCCAGTCGGTCACCTCGGACATCTTGTCGGCGCCGACGACCAGGGCCCGGGTCGCGGCCCCGGCGCGCACTGTGTGGTCGGCGGTGGCCAGGGCGTGGGTGAAACCGGCGCAGACGACGTTGACGTCCATCGCGGCCGGCCGGGGCACGCCGAGCCGGGCCGCGACGCGCGCGGCGGTGTTCGGGGAGCGGTCGACGGCGGTGGAGGTGGCGACCAGCACCAGGTCGATGTCGCCGGGCGTGAGGCCCGCCGCCGCGAGCGCCTTGGCGGCGGCGTGCGCGGCCAGTTCGTCGACCGGCTCGTCGGGGCCGGCGATGTGGCGCGTCCGGATGCCCACCCGGGACCTGATCCATTCGTCGCTGGTGTCGACGAGGCCCGCCAGGTCCTCGTTGGTGAGCACTCTGGCGGGCTGGTAATGGCCGACGGCGGCGATGCGCGAGCCGTTCATTGGGTGGTCCCCCTCGATGCCGTGGGTAGCGGGATCCACCAGTCTGATCAGTGACTCACGGGTACGACGGCAGGTGATGCCACAGGAATCGGGCGCCCGGCTTGTCGGCTTCCGTCAGACCCTCGGACGCCCGAGCATTCACCTGCCGCCCCCTCAGCCCGTGAACAACTGCGTCGCCTTCCGGACGAGCTCGTACAGCCCGTACGCGAGGGGCGCACCCACCCACAGCCAGGCGACGGCGATCAGGGCCGTGGGCGTGCCCGCCCCGGAACCCGCGGACCCGGGGGCGGCGGGGTCAGGCGGACTCGGGCTGCTGTCGTGCGACATCGGCGTCCTTCCTGGGCGCGGGGACGTTGTGGCGGGGGTGGACGGGCCGGATGAACTCGTTGGCGGCGAAGCCGACGACGAGCAGCCCGATCATGATGGCGAAGGACAGGCCGTAGAGGGAGGAGCCGTGCCGGCCGGCGGCCTCCTGGCGGTCGGCGATCCAGTTGACGATCAGCGGGCCGAGCACGCCGGCCGTGGACCAGGCGGTGAGCAGCCGACCGTGGATCGCGCCGACCTGGTAGGTGCCGAAGAGGTCCTTCAGATAGGCGGGGACGGTGGCGAAGCCGCCGCCGTAGAAGGAGAGGATCACCAGCGCGCACAGCACGAACAGCGGCTTGGAGCCGTCTCCGAACAGCGCGATCAGCAGGTACATCAGCGCGCCGACGCCCAGGTAGACGCGGTAGACGTTCTTGCGTCCGATCAGGTCGGAGGTGGAGGACCAGCCGATGCGGCCCGCCATGTTCGCCGCCGACAGCAGGGCGACGAAACCGGCCGCCGCGGAGGCCGAGACGGGGGTGGTGGAGCCGGCGAAGAAGTCCGTGATCATCGGGGCGGCCTTCTCCAGGATGCCGATGCCGGCGGTCACGTTGGTGCACAGCACCAGCCACAGGCACCAGAACTGCGGGGTGCGCACGGCGCTGCGGGCCGAGACCTGCGCGCCGGAGACGGTGCTCGGAGCGCCGGCGACGGGCGTCTCGGTGCGCGGGACCCGCACGAGGAGCACGCCGAGCGACATGAAGACCGCGTACGAGAGCCCATGGACGACGAACGCCAGCGCGATTCCGGTGCGGTCGGCGCCGAACGACTCCAGCATCTGCGCCGACCAGGGCGAGGCGATGAGCGCGCCGCCGCCGAACCCCATGATCGCGATGCCGGTGGCCATGCCGGGCCGGTCCGGGAACCACTTGATCAGGGTGGAGACGGGCGAGATGTAGCCGACGCCGAGGCCGATCCCGCCAACGACGCCGTAGCCGAGGACGATCAGCCAGAACTGGCCGGTCCACGCGCCCAGCGCGGAGATCAGGAAGCCGGAGGAGAAGCAGACGAGGGCCACGGTCATGGCCCAGCGCGGTCCGCGGCGCTCGACGAGCGTGCCGCCGAACGCCGCCGACAGGCCGAGCATGACGATGGCGAACTGGAAGGGCAGCGCGCTCTCGGTGCCGTTCAGGTGCAGGGCGGATTCGAGGGGTGGCTTGAAGACGCTCCAGGCGTAGGCCTGGCCGATGGCGAGATGGACGGAGAGGGCGGCGGGCGGAACGAGCCAGCGGCTCCATCCCGGGCGTGCGACCGGTGGGCTCATGAGCCGCACGGTAGGGACGGATGCGGGGGGTCGGAAGCAACCCGGTCGACCGTATGCGGTGAGCGGTATGCGCGGCGCGACGAACGGTCGTTGCCGGCTCCCTTGTCGGCCGCAACTACATACTGTAGACAATATTCGCCGACACCATCTTCGCGGCATCCCCCAAACCGAACGGAGTGCTCCCGTTGGTCAAGTCGGAGTTCGACACGCCTGCGGCGGGTACCTGGGACGAGTCGGCGCAGACCGGGACCACCGCGGTCCGCGCGTACCGAGGAGTGGGCCGCGACCTGGCTCCGCGCGTACAGGACAATGAGATGGTCGAGGTCACCTCGCCGCACGACAACCCGGTGGCCCACGGCAACCTCCGCATCAAGGGCCGTTTCGGCTGCCAGCACGTACAGAACCGGGGCTGATCAGGACATGGGACGAGTCACGGAACGACGCAAGGTGATCCGCATCCGGGACGGGGCCGTCTCGTCCCGTCCGGACACCCTGGTGGCGGAGGAGCCGCTGGAGATCCGGCTGAACGGCAAGCCGCTCGCGATCACCATGCGCACGCCCGGTGACGACTTCGCCCTGGCCGCCGGCTTCCTGGTGAGCGAGGGCGTCCTGGCGTCCGCGTCGGACCTGCTGAACATCGTCTACTGCGCCGGGGCGACCGCCGACGGCTCGAACACGTACAACGTCGTCGATGTGAAGACCGCCCCGGACGTCGCCCTCCCGGACATCACCCTGGAACGGAACGTCTACACGACGTCCTCGTGCGGCCTGTGCGGCAAGGCGAGCCTGGACGCGGTCCGTACGACGGCGCGCTGGCCGATCGCCGACACGCCCCCGGTCCGGGTCGAGCCCGGGCTCCTCGCGAGCCTCCCCGACCGGCTGCGCGCGGCCCAGCGGGTCTTCGACCGGACCGGGGGCCTGCACGCGGCCGCCCTGTTCGCCGAGGACGGCAAGCTGGTGGACGTGCGGGAGGACGTGGGCCGGCACAACGCGGTGGACAAACTGGTCGGCCGCGCCCTGCAGAACGGCGACCTGCCCCTGTCCCGCTCCCTCCTGCTGGTCTCCGGCCGGGCCTCCTTCGAGCTGGCGCAGAAGGCGGTGATGGCGGGCATACCGGTGCTGGCGGCGGTGTCGGCGCCCTCCTCACTGGCGGTGGACCTGGCGGCGGAGACGGGGCTGACGCTGGTGGGCTTCCTGCGGGGCAGCTCCATGAACGTGTACGCGGGCGAGGACCGCGTCGCCCTGCGGACCGCGGCCGCCCAGGGCTGACCGGCTCCCCGCGGCACGACGGCGGGGACCCGACCGGCGGGGAGCGCCCCCTGCGCCGCCGGGGCCCCGCCCTTGCGGGGCCGTCAGCGCGGACGGGTCGCGGTGACGGCCGGGGTGCGTGGGGCCGCGGGGGGCGGCGGCGGGGGCGGGGTGGTCTCCTGGTCCCGGACCTCGTGCGCGCGGCGCTTGGCGATCACCGCGCACACCATGAGCTGCATCTGGTGGAAGAGCATCAGCGGCAGCACCGCGAGCGAGGCGTGCGCGCCGAACAGGACGCTCGCCATGGGCAGCCCCGCGGCGAGGGACTTCTTCGAACCGGCGAACTGGATGGCGATCCGGTCTCCCCGCCCGAACCGCAGCGCCTTGGCGCCGTACCAGGTCAGGCCCAGCATCACCCCGAGCAGCACGGCCTCCACGACGAGCAGCGCGCCCAGCCGGACCGGGCTGACCTGGTGCCAGATGCCCCGCACCATGCCTTCGCTGAAGGCGGCGTAGACGACCAGCAGGATCGAGCCGCGGTCCACCAGGCCGAGGACCTTCCGGTGCCGGGCGACGAAGCCGCCGATCCACGGGCGCAGCGCCTGCCCGGCGAGGAAGGGCACGAGCAGCTGGAACACGATCGTGACCAGGGAGTGCGCGGAGAAGCCGCCCCCGCTGCCGCCGAGCAGCATGGCCGCGAGCAGCGGGGTGAGAACGATGCCGGCCAGCGAGGAGAAGGAGCCGGCGCAGATCGCGGCGGGCACGTTGCCGCGGGCGATGGAGGTGAAGGCGATCGAGGACTGGATGGTCGACGGGACGAGGGTGAGGAAGAGCAGGCCCTGGTAGAGCGGCTGGGTCAGCAGCACCGGGACGAGGCCTCCGGCCCCGAGGCCGAGCAGCGGGAAGATCACGAAGGTGCAGACCAGGACCGCGCCGTGCAGCCGCCAGTGCCGCAGCCCGTCGAGCGCCTCACGGGTGGACAGCCGGGCGCCGTAGAGGAAGAACAGGCAGGCGATCGCGGCGGTGGAGGCGCCGGAGGCCACGTCGGCGGCGGTGCCGCGGGCCGGGAACAGCGCGGCCAGCCCCACCGTCCCGAGCAGCAGCAGGATGTACGGGTCGATCGGCATCCAACTCGGCGCGCCCAGGCGTTTCACGGTGCTCCACTTGCTCGTTCTGCTCGTTCTCTCAGTGCGGGACCGACGGGTCCCCTCTCCATCGTCCTCCTCACTCCCGTGATCGGGAATCCGTCATACCGCTCTGACTGTCATCGCGCATCACGATAACCTGGGGGCGTGTACGAGCCCGCCCATCTGCGCACCTTCCTCGCGGTGGCTCAGACCCTGAGCTTCACCCGGGCCGCGCGGCGGCTGGGGCTGCGCCAGTCGACCGTCAGCCAGCACGTGCGCCGCCTGGAGGACGCCACCGGGCGGACGCTGTTCGCGCGGGACACCCATTCCGTGGAGCTGACCGAGGACGGTGAGGCGATGCTCGGCTTCGCGCGCCGGATCCTCCAGGTGCACGAGCAGGCGGCGGCCTTCTTCACGGGCACCCGGGTGCGCGGGCGGCTGCGGTTCGGCGCCTCGGAGGACTTCGTGCTGACCCGGCTGCCGGAGATCCTGGAGGGCTTCCGCTACGAGCACCCGGAGGTCGACCTGGAGCTCACGGTGGAGCTCTCGGGCACGCTGCACGAGCAGCTCGCCGCCGGCGGGCTCGACCTGGTGCTTGCCAAGCGCCGTCCGGAGGACCCCCGCGGTGAGCTCGTCTGGCACGACCGGCTGGTGTGGATCGGCGCGGAGCGGTTCCGGCTCGACCCCGACCGTCCCGTGCCGCTGATCGTCTACCCGCCGCCGGGCATCTCCCGGGCGCTCGCCTTCGAGGCCCTGGAGCGGCAGGGGCGGCCGTGGCGCGTCGCGTGCACCAGCGGCAGCCTCAACGGGCTCATCGCCGCCGCGCGGGCGGGGCTCGGCGTGATGGCCCACTCGCGCGGGCTGGTACCGCCGGGGCTGGTGCGGGTGCCCGAGCGGGCGGGACTGCCGGAGCTGGGGAAGGTCGACTTCGTCCTGGTGCACGGCCGGCGCCGCCCCTCCGCCCAGCACGCCGCCGACGCGCTGGCGACCGCGATCCTGGCGGGCGGGGACCGGCTGCACCGGCGGTAGGGGTGACGTAATGCCGCCCGGCGACGCCGTCAGAGGTGACGAGCGCACGTCGCGGGGGTGTCCGCGGCCGCGCGGGCCGTTCCGTAGCACGCGTCCGGGACCCGCGGGACGGTAATCGGGTAGTACAGATTCGGTGGAGATCGGTGGAGATCAAGGCACCGAAACTTACTGATCCGTAAGGATTTTCGTCCGGCCTCTCCCCATGTGAGGGGTTTTTCCGACGCTGACCCGCTCGCGCCCGGCCTCCGCCCCCGTCGAAGCCCCTCCCGCCCTCTCCCGAGGTGGGGTAGCTTTCACCGCGCTGTGCGGAGCGTCACAAGGGAGCGGGAGCGGGGTTTGCGCGAGTTCACCAGCCCTCCGTTGACGTCGGCACCGCCGGTGGGCGGACTGGCCGACGCGGTCTTCCGGCATGCCCAGGAGGACCCGCTGCATGTCGCACTCGGCCGCAAGGACGCGGCCGGCCAGTGGCGGGACGTCACCGCCGCCGAGTTCCGCGACGAGGTCCTGGCCCTCGCCAAGGGGCTGCTCGCCCGGGGCGTCCGCTTCGGCGACCGGGTCGCGATCATGTCCCGCACCCGCTACGAGTGGACCCTCTTCGACTTCGCGCTGTGGACGGTCGGCGCCCAGGTGGTGCCCATCTATCCCACCTCCTCGGCCGAGCAGTGCTTCTGGACGCTGTACGACGCGGAGGTCACGGCCGCGATCGTCGAGCACGAGGACCACGCGATGACGATCGCCACGGTCATCGACCGGCTGCCGCACCTGCGTGAGCTGTGGCAGCTGGACGCCGGCGCCGTCCGGGAGCTCTACGACGCGGGCGCCCACATCGACGACCAGGTGGTGCACCGGCACCGTGAGGCGGTCACCCCCGACTCGATCGCGACGATCATCTACACCTCCGGCACCACCGGCCGCCCCAAGGGCTGCGTGCTGTCGCACGGCAACTTCATGTACGAGACCGACACGGTCATGCAGCGCTGGGAGCCGGTGTTCCACACCAAGAAGGGCGACGAGGCGGCCACCCTGCTGTTCCTGCCGCTCGCCCACGTCTTCGGGCGCATGGTGGAGGTCGCCACGATCCGGGCGAAGGTGCGCCTGGGCCACCAGCCGCAGCTGAACGCCGCGGCCCTTCTCCCCGACCTGCAGGCCTTCAAACCGACCTTCATCCTCGCGGTGCCGTACATCTTCGAGAAGGTGTTCAACTCCGCCCGGCGCAAGGCCGAGAAGGACGGCAAGTCCGGGCCGTTCGAGAAGGCCGTCGACGTGGCCGTGAAGTACGCGGACGCGATCGAGGCGAAGGCGTGGGGCATCGGCCCCGGTCCCACCGCCGGGCTGCGCATGCAGCACCAGTTCTTCGACAAGCTCGTGTACTCCAAGGTGCGCGCCGCGATGGGCGGCCGGATCCGGAACGCGATGTCCGGCGGCTCGGCGATGGACCGCCGGCTCGGCCTGTTCTTCGCGGGCGCCGGCGTGCAGATCTACGAGGGCTACGGACTGACCGAGTCCACCGCCGCCGCCACCGCCAACCCGCCCGAGCTCACCCGGTACGGCACCGTCGGGCAGCCCATTCCCGGCGTCACCGTGCACATAGCCGACGACGGCGAGGTCTGGCTGCACGGCGGCAACGTCTTCCAGGGCTACCTCAACAACCCGAAGGCCACCGACGAGAGCCTGCACGACGGCTGGCTGGCCACCGGTGACCTCGGCTCCCTCGACGAGGACGGCTACCTGACCATCACCGGCCGCAAGAAGGAGATCCTGGTGACCTCCGGCGGCAAGAGCGTGGCGCCGGGTGTGCTGGAGGAGCGGGTGCGCGACCACCCGCTGGTGTCCCAGTGCATCGTCGTCGGCAACGACCGCCCGTACATCGCCGCTCTGGTCACCCTCGACCAGGAGGCCGTCGAGCACTGGCTGCAGATGCGCGCCAAACCGCGGATGTCCCCGGCCCAGCTCGTGCGCGACGCCGACCTGGAGACCGAGGTCCGGCGCGCCGTGGTCGCCGCGAACACCCTGGTCTCCCAGGCCGAGTCGATCCGCACCTTCCGCATCCTCGCCCAGCCGTTCACCGAGGAGCACGGCCTGCTCACCCCGTCCCTGAAGCTGAAGCGCAAGGCCATCGAGAACGCGTACGTGAACGAGGTGGACGCGCTGTACCAGGCCTGACCGCGCCCGGCCCGGGCACGCACCGCCGAGGTCCGCGGGGTGTGATTCCGGCCAATCCTGCCCTCCGGGGTGGGCATCCGATCAGTTCCGGGCGGATCCGCCGGTCAGGAATGCATCACGGCTCGTGATCGTTGACGATGTCGAGTACCACTTGACGACAACCGAAGGATCAAGAGCTCGTGAGCAGCAAGGTCCCCCCGATCATCCTCAACAACGGCGTGGAGATGCCCCAGCTGGGCTTCGGGGTCTGGCAGGTGCCGGACGACGAGGCGGAGCGGGCCGTCGGCACCGCGCTGGAGGCCGGGTACCGCAGCATCGACACAGCGGCGATCTACGGCAACGAGGAGGGCACCGGGAAGGCCATCGCCGCCTCCGGCCTCTCTCGCGAGGACGTCTTCGTCACCACCAAGCTCTGGAACAGCGAACAGGGTTACGACTCCACGCTGCGCGCCTTCGACGCGTCCCTGGACAAGCTCGGCCTGGAGTACGTGGACCTGTACCTGATCCACTGGCCGGTCCCGGCCAAGGACGCCTACGTCGACACGTACAAGGCGTTCGAGAAGCTGCTCGCGGACGGCCGCACCCGGGCGATCGGCGTGTCGAACTTCCTGCCGGAGCACCTGGAGCGCCTGATCGAGCGGACGTCGATCGTCCCGGCGGTCAACCAGATCGAGCTGCACCCGCGTCTTCAGCAGCACACCGCCCGCGCGTTCCACGCGGAGCGGGGCATCGCCACCGAGGCCTGGTCGCCGCTCGGCCAGGGCAAGGGCCTGCTGGAGGTCCCGGCGATCGTCGCCATCGCCCGCAAGCACGGCCGCACCCCGGCCCAGGTCGTGCTGCGCTGGCACCTCCAGCTCGGCAACATCGTGATCCCGAAGTCGGTGACGCCCGCCCGGATCGAGGAGAACATCCAGGTGTTCGACTTCAGCCTGGACGACGAGGACCTGGCCGCGATCGGCGCGCTCGACGAGGAGCGGCGGCTCGGCCCGGACCCGGCGGAGTTCAACATGTCCTGACCGGCGGCACCGCGGCCGGTGACGGCCACCCGGTGCCCGGTGTCCAGCAGGCGCCGCGCGACCGCGGCACCAATGCCGCTGCCACCACCGGTGATCAGTGCGACCGGAGAGTCGGTCATGGGAACCCCCTTCGTCCTGCGAACGCCGCCGAGTCCACCGCTTCGAGCGCTCTTGAGGTCAAGGGCTCCGGGGCGGACGCGGGGCGAGCCCGTCAGGTGGTGCGGACGCCCGTGTACACGGTGTGCGCCTTGAGGACGAAGACGTCGCCGCGCCGGTGCACGCTCGCCTCGTCGTCGGGGTCCAGCAGCCGGTCCAGGGTGGCGCGGTCCTCCGCCTCGACGCCGTCCTCCAGCGCCTCGCGCAACCGGGTCAGGGAGGCGACGGCGTAGGCGCGGGCCCGGTCGCTCACCGGCGCGGGCAGGTCCAGCAGGAAACTGCGCGTGCCGGTGTGCTTCAGGCCCGCGGCGGTCAGCAGCGCCGGCCAGTCCTCGGTCTCGCGGACGGAGCCGGGGAGTTCGGCGCGCATCCGGGCGAACCAGTCCGCCTCCACGGCGTCGAGCCGGGCCTGGAGGCCGGGGCGGCCCATCCCGATGTCGCGGGGCAGGAACCGCGCGGGCAGCCCACCCTCGAGCAGGGCGAGCGTGCCGCCGGGGGCCAGTCGCGCGGCGAACGCGGCGAGGGCGGCCCGCTGGTCGCCCAGATGGTGCAGGCTGTTGCCGGCCCACAGCAGGTCGGCCGGGTAGTCCAACTCCTCCAGAACGTCCGGGAGTTCCCCGGCGAGGGTGCCGAAGCGATCGCCGACACCGAGACGGGCGGCCCGGGCGCGGGCCCGCTCCAGCAGCTCCTCGGAGCCGTCCACGGCGACCACCCGCGCGCCCGGGAAGGTCTCGGCGAACCGGCACGCGACGACCCCCGGCCCGCTTCCGGTGTCGACGATCAGACCGGGCTCGGTCACCTCCTTCGCCAGCCACGCCATGGCCCGCTCGTACAGGGGGGTGAACAGCTCGGCCTGCGCCTCCAGCAGCGGGGCCATCGCCGCCCAGTCGATGTCGGTGTGGCCGTGGTGGTGCGGGTGGTGCTGCTCATGGTTGTCGTGGGTCGCGTGCTGCTCGTGCGCCATGGTGGTCAGCCTCTCCTGTCGGTGCGTCCAGCCTGCGCCGACGCACCGCGCCACAGCCACTCCTGTTGCCGTGGCGGCAAAAACCCGCGGGGAGCGGGCGGATCACGCGGGCCGCGGGTCCGCCGGCTTGCGGAACGCCCGCAGCGCGAAGACCGGGTCCGGGCGCGGGCGGTCCTGGTCGGGCAGGCGGGCGAGCCGGGCGGCGAACTCCTCGGTGAGCGGGTCGCCCGGCGGGAGGGTGACGAACCAGCCACGGCGCAGGTCGGCGATGGTGCGGCGGGGGCTACGGCCCTGCCCGTGGCCGGGGAAGCGGGCCTCGCCGACCGGCACCAGGCCGTGTCCGGTGGCGTACCGCTCGACCAGGTCCGCGCTGTCCCGGACCGGGCTGGGCGGCCGCGCGGCGAGCACGGCGTCGATGTCGCTGCCGACGTTGTGGGAGGCGGCCTTGTCGACCGTGGTCACGTACACACCGCCGGGGACGAGCACCCGGGCGCACTCGGCGACGACGGCGCCGGCGTCCTCTTCACTCGGCGCCAGGTGGAGCAGCCAGACGCTGGTCACGGCGCCGAACCGCCCGGTCCGGAAGGGCAGGCGGCGGCCGTCGGCGAGCACCACGGCACCGGGCACGCGGGCGGCGGCCTGCCGGGCCATCGCGGACGCCCGGTCCACGCCGGTCACACGCAGGCCGTCGCGGCCGGCCGCGAGCCGGCGGGTGACGATGCCGGTGCCGCAGCCGACGTCCAGTAGGCGGCGGGTGCCCGGCGGGAGCAGACCGAGCACGGCCTCGGCGGCCGCCGCCGCCCTGGGTTCGCCGCCGCGCGAGGCGTCGTACCGCTCGGCTTCCTCGTCGTAGTCCAGCACGTGGCTCCCCCCGTCGTCGTGGTCCGGCGGTGCGGCACGCTCCGCCCCTTCCCCCTGCTCCCCCGGTTTTCGTGGCGCGTGGTTCTCGGCCGTGGCTCGTGGGTCAGTCGGCGCCGTGGCCCGGCGCGAGGTCCTGGACGCGGCGGGCCAGCTCGAAGTCCTTCTCGGTCACCGCGCCGCCCGCGCTGTGCGTGGTCACGGCGAGGGAGACCGAGTGGTAGCCCAGGGTGAGGTCGGAGTGGTGGTCGAGCTCCTCCTGGACCTGGGCGATGTGGAGGACCATCGCCGCCGCCGCGAAGTGCGAGCCCAGCCGGAAGGAGCGGGTGAGGCGGTCGCCGTCGAGGGACCAGCCGGGCAGTTCGGCGAGCCGGTCCTCGATCTCCTTCTGCGACAGCGGTTCGACGGGCATGGGTTCGTTCCCTTCCTGGGTTTCGCCACCGACTCCTGGGTGACGTCACTGACTTCAGACTGCCACAGGAAGGCCGCTGCGTCCCTGGTCAGGAGGCCGTGAGAAGCCCGCCCGCGGAGTCGCGGCACGGCGGCCGGCCCGGGAGACCGCGGTGTGGCCGGTCCGGGAGGGGCGCCGGGGGGTCAGCCGCGCAGGCACTCGGCCGCCAGATCGTCCGCCAGCGCAGCGATCCTGGCCCGTCCCTCCACCCGCTCGACCCACTCGT
The DNA here is from genome assembly GCF_043081525.1 of Streptomyces sp. NPDC014864. Classification (NCBI taxonomy): domain Bacteria; kingdom Bacillati; phylum Actinomycetota; class Actinomycetes; order Kitasatosporales; family Streptomycetaceae; genus Streptomyces; species Streptomyces sp. NPDC014864. Next base: position 298,329 of record NZ_JBIBWT010000005.1, on the reverse strand, counting down.
GGGGCAGACCGTGGTCGCCGTACCGGGCGCCCAGGATGTTGCCGCAGACGGAGCCGGTGGAGTCGCTGTCGCCGGAGTGGTTGACGGACAGCAGCAGGGCGTCCTCCACGCCGGGCGCGGCGAGCGCGGCGTAGACGCCGACGGCCAGGGCCTCCTCGGCCACCCAGCCGGCGCCGATCCGCTCGACCTTCTCGGCGGTGGGCGCGCCCTCGGCGGCGAGGTCGAGGGCCCGCCCCAGCGCGGCGGTGGTCTCCTCGTGCCCGGGGTGACGGGCGAGCAGACGCAGGGTGCGCAGGACCGCGCCCTCGACGGAGTCCCCGGCCACGAGGTACGACACGATCGCGGCGAGCGCCCCGGCCGCGTAGTAGCCGGTGGGGTGGCCGTGGGTCATCTGGGCGCAGCGCGCGGCCATGCCGAAGGCGTCGGCGGTGCCGGCGCGGGTGAGGCCGAAGGGTGCCGAGCGCATCACCGCGCCACAGCCCTTGGAGTCGGGGTTGACCGGGCCGGGCGGGCCGAGTTCGGCCCACGGCTCCGGGACGAAGTCGTGGGCCAGCCCGGACAGGCAGGCGTTCCCGGGGGCGCGGCGGGCGTACAGCCAGGATTCCTCGACCAGGCCGCCGCGCGGAGCCTCCGAGGAGAAGCCGCCCGGCGGGGCCTCCTCGCGCGCGGCGGGGCCGGGCCTGCTCTGGGTCTCCAGCCAGTGCCCGTAGGACCGGCGCAGCAGGAGGGCCCAGCCCCCGCCGATGCCCTTGAGCCGTTCCCGCTCGTGGGCGCGGTGGATGCCCTCGACGGTGAACAGGGTCATCTGGGTGTCGTCGCTGATGCGGCCGGTCACCCCGTCGCCGTCGGGCACCGGGCGGGTGAGGCCGCGCGGGCCGTGCGCGGCGCGGATCCGGTCCAGGGAGTCGAACTCGACCGGGTAGCCGAGGGCGTCGCCGACGGCGCCGCCCAGGAGGCAGCCGCGCACCCGGGCGCGGTAGACCGCCGTCGCCTCCCAGGACAGCTTCCACGACTCGATCATGTGCCCTCTCCTCGGCTGCGGTTCGACTACGGTCGTCGGTATGGCCATTGTCGCGTCCGGTCCCGCCGCCCCGTCCACCGCCTCCGCCCAGAAGGGCGCGGGCCCGCTGCTGCGGGCCTGGCGGGAGCGTCGACGCGTCAGTCAGCTGGAGCTGGCGCTGCGCGCCGACTCCTCGGCCCGGCACATCAGTTTCATCGAAACGGGCCGGTCCCGGCCGAGCGAGGAGATGGTGCTGCGGCTGGCGGAGCACCTGGACGTGCCGGTGCGCGAGCGCAACGCGCTGCTGATGGCGGCCGGTTACGCCCCGTGCTATCCGGAGACCCCGCTCGACGCCCCGGCGCTGGACGCGCTGCGCGACGGTCTGGAGCGGCTGATCCAGGGCTACGAGCCGTACCCGGCGCTGGTGGTGGACGCCACGTACGACGTGGTGGCGGCCAACCGCGGCGTCACGATGCTGCTGGCGGGGGTGTCCGAGTCGCTGCTGGCGCCGCCGCTGAACGCGATGCGGCTGACCCTGCACCCCGGGGGCCTGGCACCGCGCATCCGCAACCTGCGCGCGTGGCGCGGCCATCTGCTGGCGCAGATGGAGCGGCAGATCGCGCTGCACCGCTCGCCGGCGCTGCGGGCGCTGTACGAGGAGGTGGCGGCGTACCCGGTGCCGGAGGAGTGCGGCGGGGTGGAGGAACCGGCCGAGGAGGTGCCGTACTTCGCGCTGCCGATGCGGGTCGAGCACGAGGGGCGGCTGCTGTCGTTCGTCTCCTCGATCTCCACGTTCAACACGCCGATGGACGTGACCGTCGCCGAGTTGGCGATCGAGACGTTCCTGCCGGCCGACCCGGCGACCGTCAAATACCTTCATTCCCTGGCGGGTTGACATGCCGTCGGGTGTGCGCCACGCCCGTGCGCGGTGCCGCCCCACAGGACACACTGCCGGCGGGTTCCGGCGCGGGCGGGGAGGCACTGAGCAGCATCTTCCCGTCCATGTCCAAAGCCCCGACCGAGCCGAGGAGCAGACACCGCATGAGCAGATCCGACACGCCCACCCGCGTCGACACCGGCCGGCCGCATCCGGCCCGGGTCTACGACTGGTGGCTGGGCGGCAAGGACAACTACCCGGTGGACGAGGAACTGGCCCGCCGGATCCTGGCCGCGGACGGCACCGTGGTGCGCGGGGCGCGGGCCAACCGCCGGTTCATGCACCGCGCGGTGCGCGCCGTGGCCCGGTCCGGGACCCGGCAGTTCCTGGACGTGGGCACCGGCATCCCCACCGAGCCCAATCTGCACCAGGTGGCCCAGGGGGAAGCTCCCGGGGCGCGGGTGGTGTACGCGGACAACGACCCGATCGTGCTGCGGCACGCGGAGGCGCTGCTGCACGGGTCGCCGCAGGGCAGCACCGACTACGTGCACGCCGACGTGCGGGACCCGGACACCATCCTGCGCCTGGCCGGCCGGACCCTGGACTTCGACCGGCCCGTCGCGCTGTCCCTGGTGGCGCTGACCCACTACCTGTCGGACGACACCGACGACGTCCACGGCCTGCTGGAACGGTACGTCGCCGCCCTCGCCCCCGGCAGCCATGTGATCCTGTCGCAGGTCACGGGGGACATCAGACCCGAGGGTGTGAACCAGGCGGCGGAGCTGTTCCGGCGCAGCGGCACGCCCTTCCATCCGCGCGGCCGTGCCGCCTTCTCCCGGTTCTTCCACGGTCTGGAGCTGCTGGAGCCGGGCGTGGTGCCGGTCCTCGACTGGCGGCCGGAGGCGGAGGACACGGCGGCGCGGGCGGAGGGCGCGGTGCCGGTGTACGCGGGGGTGGCCCGCAAGGTCTGACCCGGTCCGCGGGGGCGAGGGGGGCGGCCCGCGGCACCCGCCTGACCCGGACGGGTGCCGTGGACGGGTGCGCTCCCCCGCCCGCACCTAGATTCGGACCACGGGCCGGCGAGGAAGCCGCACGCGACCGCGTGCCGCCGCGCGGACAGCCGTCCAGGACCCCGGTGCACGCCGTGGACGGCGTGGACGAACCGGAGGAGGCCTCATGCCCTCGGATGCCGTGCTGTACCAGGCGGCGGCGCTCTGCCTGACGTACCCCGACCAGGCCCTGTGCGCCCGGCTGCCGCTGCTGCGCGAAGCCGCGCCGCAGCTGAGGACGTTCGCCGACCACGCGGCCGTGACCCCGCTGGTGGAGCTGGCCGCGCACTACGTGGCGGTCTTCGCGTCCGAGGACGCCGGGGACCGGTACGGGCTGTACCTGAGCCGGTGGGGCGACGAGGGCTCGCGGTGGGACGGGACGGCGGCCGCGCGGTTCGAGGAGCCGTACCGCGTCCACGGCCTGGAGCTCGCCGGCCAGGAGCCGCCCGACTTCCTGCCCGCGGTGCTGGAGTTCACCGCCCGCACCGGCGACACGGAACTGCTCGTGTGCCACCGCGGGGGCCTGGAGCGGCTGCGCTCCCGGCTCAGCGGCCTCGGCACGCCGTACGCCTCCGTGCTGGACGCGGTGTGCGCGGCCGTACCGACGGCCGGTGCCTCCGGCACGGGTCCGTGAGGGCGCCCGTGGGGCCGCCCGGGTGAGGTGACCCGGGCGGTCGGCGTCGGGCGCCGGCGCGAGCGGGCAGGGAGGCCGGGGCGGACGGGCGGACGCTCGCGCGGCCGCCCGTCCGGGGCGGCGGACGCTCAGGCGGCCGGGCCCTTGGTGTCCCGCTCCTCGTCGACGATCTCCGCGTCCACCACGCCCTCCTCGTCGTGGTGCGGCGGCGTGTGCTGCTCGGCGCCCTCCGCCGAGGCCTGCTGGGCCTGGGCGTACATCGCCTGGCCCATCTTCTGGCTGACGGTGGCGAGCTTCTCCGTGCCGGTGCGCAGGGCGGCGGTGTCGGCGTTCTGCTCCAGCAGGGTCTTCACCTCCGCGGTCGCCGCCTCGACCTCGGACCTGGTCTCGGCGGGAATCCGGTCGGTGTTCTCGCGAAGGAACTTCTCCGTCTGGTACACGAGTTGCTCGGCCTGGTTGCGGGTCTCCGCGGCCTCCCGGCGCGCACGGTCCTCCTCCGCGTACTGCTCGGCCTCCCGCATCATGCGGTCGATGTCGTCCTTCGGCAGTGCCGAGCCGCCGGTGACCGTCATCTTCTGCTCGCGGCCGGTCGCCAGGTCCTTCGCGGAGACGTGCATGATCCCGTTGGCGTCGATGTCGAAGGCGACCTCGATCTGCGGCACCCCGCGCGGGGCGGGCGGCAGGCCGGTGAGGTCGAAGACGCCGAGCTTCTTGTTGTAGGCGGCGATCTCCCGTTCGCCCTGGTAGACCTGGATGCCGACCGAGGGCTGGTTGTCGGTGGCGGTCGTGAAGATCTCCGAACGGCGGGTGGGGATCGTCGTGTTGCGCTCGATGAGCCTGGTCATGATGCCGCCCTTGGTCTCGATGCCCAGGGACAGCGGGGTGACGTCGAGGAGCAGGACGTCCTTGACGTCGCCGCGGATGACACCCGCCTGGAGCGCGGCGCCCACCGCCACCACCTCGTCGGGGTTGACGCCCTTGTGCGGGTCCTTGCCGGTGAGGTCCCGCACCAGGTCGGTGACCGCGGGCATCCGGGTGGAGCCGCCGACGAGGATCACGTGGTCGATCCGGGACAGGTCCACCCCGGCGTCCTTGACCGCCTGGTGGAAGGGCTTCTTGCAGCGCTCCAGCAGGTCGGCCGTGAGCTCCTGGAACTGGGCGCGCGTGAGCTTCTCGTCGAGGTGGAGCGGGCCCTCGGCCGAGGCGGTGATGTAGGGCAGGTTGATCGTCGTCTCGGAGGACGAGGACAGCTCGATCTTGGCCTTCTCGGCGCCCTCGCGCAGCCGCTGCAGCGCCATCTTGTCCTTGCCGAGGTCGACGCCGTACTGCCCCTTGAAGCGCTTGACGAGGTGCTCGACGATCCGCTGGTCCCAGTCGTCGCCGCCGAGGTGTGTGTCGCCGTTGGTGGCCTTGACCTCGATGACGCCGTCGCCGATCTCCAGCAGGGAGACGTCGAAGGTGCCGCCGCCGAGATCGAAGACGAGGACGGTCTGCTCCTCGCCCCGGTCGAGGCCGTAGGCGAGGGCCGCGGCCGTCGGCTCGTTGATGATCCGCAGGACTTTGAGCCCGGCGATCTCCCCGGCCTCCTTGGTGGCCTGCCGCTGGGCGTCGTCGAAGTAGGCGGGGACGGTGATCACCGCGTCGGTGACGTCCTCGCCGAGGTAGGACTCCGCATCCCGCTTCAGCTTCTGCAGCACGCGGGCCGACAGCTCCTGCGCCCGGTAGCGGGTGCCGTCCACGGTCCCCTGGTCCGGGAACCGCCACACGGAGTCGCCCATGTGCCGCTTGACCGAACGGGCGGTACGCTCCACGTTCGTCACTGCCTGCCGCTTGGCCACCTCGCCGACGAGCACCTCGCCGTTCTTGGCGAAGGCCACGACCGACGGCGTGGTGCGCGCGCCCTCCGCGTTGGCGACGACGGTGGGCTCACCGCCCTCCAGGACGGCCACCACCGAGTTCGTCGTCCCGAGATCGATCCCGACCGCACGTGCCATCTCCGTCCCCTTCCACCAGGGCGCGTCCCGTTCTCCAGCACAGAACTCCAGTGGTCGGTTGTCAATCCCGCGCGGATCCCGCGTGGTGGTGCGCGCGGCGCGGAGACGACGGTGCCGCGCCCCGGGGAGTCGGGGCGCGGCACCGGGGACGTACGGGCCGGTCAGGCCAGCTTGGCCGACAGGGTGATCGTCGTACCGGCCAGGGCCTGGCTGACCGGGCAGTTCTTCTTGGCGTCCTCGGCGGCGGCGACGAAGGCGTCGTTGTCGACGCCGGGGACGGTGCCCTCGACGGTGAGGTGGATGCCCGTGATGCCCTCACCCGGCTGGAAAGTCACGTCGGCCTTCGTCTCCAGCTTGGTGGGCGGAGTGCCGGCGCCCGCCAGGCCGTGCGAGAGCGCCATGGAGAAGCAGCTGGAGTGGGCGGCGGCGATCAGCTCCTCGGGGCTGGTCTTCCCGTTCGCCTGCTCCGCGCGCGACGGCCACGACACCGGCTGCTGGCCGATGCCGGAGGAGTCGAAGGTGACGACGCCGTTGCCCTCGAGCAGGTTGCCTTCCCAGACGGTGTGTGCGGTGCGCGTGGTTGCCACGGTGGATCCATACCTTTCGCCAAGTTTCCCGTCGCCGGGATTCCGTACGGGTTCCGCGTACCCCCCATCCGATCACATCCGCACCGCCCGGACCCGTGGAACTGCCCGCGACCTGCCGGAGAAGGTCCGCCAATCGCCTGCCGTGCGGCCGGGCGAGGGCCTACAGTCCGATTCATGGTCGAAGTGTTCCAAGTCCTCGGGGGAATCGCGGGATTTGGCGGGGTCGCCCTCGGCGTCCTGTACCTGCTCTACCGAGATCTCGTACGCGACATCATCCGCCGGCGGATGTTCCGGACGCTCACCGCGGCCCAGGCGACCGCCCTGTTCGGCACCGTCGTGGTGCTCGCCTTCGCCGTGGCGATCCTCGGCATCTTCGCCACGCTCGCCGAGAGCAAGGGCGTACGGCAGTTCGTGGTGCTGGTGGGCATGTTGCTGCTCTTCCTGCTGGCCGTGCTGCTGATCGCGGTGCGCACGGTCACCGGCCCGTCGGCCCGGGCCAGGGGCAGCGGGAGGAACGGCGTCGAGCGCTCGCTGGCCGCGGTCCGCAGGCACGTGGAGAGCGACGAACCGGATCAGGCTGAGCGCGCCCTGGAGGCGTCCGGCTCGGCCCGGGACTCCTCGGCCTTCTGGTACTGGAAGGCGAGGATCGCGCTGACCCGCGGCAATCTGGACGTGGCGGCCGGATACGTCGAGGAGGCGCTGAAGCTCGACGGCCGGGATCCGTACAGCATCGCGCTCAAGATCGAGCTGCTGTTGCTGGCCAACGACCCGGACCGGCGTGACCGGGCCGCGCGGCTGTCCGTGGAGAGCACGGGACTGAGCGGCGAACTCGACGCATGGCTCAGGCAGTTGAGGGCCGAGGGAATGTTCGGCGGTGGGGTGCGCACCCGCACGCAGTTCGAGGCACGGTGCCCGCTGCCCACCCGTACCACGGAGGATGCACATGCCGAGTGAGCGGAACAGCGGCGGTGGGGCGCGCGCGGCCGTCGTGTACGTCGGCTCCCCCGCCGGCGCCGGCGGGGACGACGCGGCGGACCGGCCGGCGGCGCGGGTGGCGCTGCGGCAGGCGGAGCGGGCCGGCCTGGTCCCGCTGCCCCGGGTGGCGAGGACGGTGGCGGAGGCCGAGGCCCTGCTCGCGGAGCATCCGGACGCGGTGCTCGTGGTCCATCCCGGTGCCGCCCCGGACGCCGCCGGAAACGGCCGGAGGAACCGGCTGTGGGACCTGCTGACGTGCGGGGTGGCGTTACGGCTGTGCGAGCCCGCCGGGGCGGAGCCGAGCCCGTCCGGCCCGGCCGGTCCACCCGCGGTCGAGCCGGCTCCGGTGTCCGGGGGCGGGGTGGCCCTCCTGGTGGTCGATCTGCCTCGGGAGAGCGGCTCGTGGGGCGGCCCGGCAGGCGCGCCGGACCGTGCGCCGGACGGTGGGGCGGAGGGCGGCCCGGCAGGCGCGCCGGCGGACGGGGCGTGGGAGGGCGGGGCGTGGGAGGGTGGCGCGTGGGAGGGTGGCGCGAAGGGCACGCCGGCGGACGCCGATACGGGCCGGCGGGCGCGGCGCGAGGCCGAATGCCGGGGCTTCGCCGCACGGCTCGGCCTTTCACCCGGCCCGGTGCTCGCGGACCATGGACGCGTCTGGGCGCTGGAACTGGGACGGGCCCTGATGCGGTCCCGCCCGTTGACGGCCCTCGTCCACCCGGAGATCACCCCGCCCGCCCCGGACACCCCGGACGGGGTGCTGTGGCGGTGGCTGCTCGCCGGGCGGGAGATCAGGCCCGGGGCCGGGCCCGTCACACGGCAGGAGCGGTTCCGGCGGATCGCGTGGCAGGAGGCGCGGGAGGGGGAGCTGTCGGCGCGACGTGTGATGGACCAGCCGCCGGAGGAGCGACACCGCCAAGAGCTCGACCTCGGGTCCCTGGACAGGGCCGGTGCCGAGATCGAGCCCCCCGGGTTCCCGGACGACGCGCCCATCGGACGACGCGCCGCGAGGTACCGCTACGAGGTCGGCGAGGAGATGGACCTGGGCAGTTACGCCGCCGACGAGATGGCCCTCGACGTCCAGTCCGAGCGCAGCCACCGGCGCAGATCGGCCGCCGGGGCCCGTTCCGCGGCCTCGGCCCGCGTCAGCCACGGCGCCCCGCCCGGCCGGCGCCCGGCCCTGTTCCGGCGCTCCGGCGAGCCGCTTCCTCACGACGGCCTCTTCATCCGCCGCAACAACGCCTTCGGCACCCGCTCCCCGCTCGGCGTCCGGGACCTCATCGAGCAGGGCGTGATCATCGGTCAGGAACAGATCCGCTTCGACGACTTCGTGGCGGCGCGCACCGAGCAGGTGCCCGGCCCCCCGCCCGGCCGGGCCGTCGGCGTCAGCCACGGGCTGACCGCCGTGCAGGGGGACTTCCGCGCGGACGAGGCGACCACCCACTTCCTTGAGATCACGCTCAAGGCGGGCGAGGCGCATCCCGGGGACGCCCCCGCCGAACCGCTCCCCGTCAACTTCGTCTTCGTCGTGGACACCAGCGGCTCGATGCACGGCGAGAAACTCGACTGCGTCAAGGCGGCCCTGCAGGCGCTGTACGACAGGCTGCGGCCCACGGACTGCCTGGGCATCATCACCTTCGACCACCACGTCCGTACCGCGCTGGCCGCCACCGCCCGGCAGGACCTGCCGTCCGAGCGCTTCGCCCAGGTGGTGTCCGGGCTGAGCGCGGGCGGAGGCACGGACATCAACCTCGGCGTGCAGTACGGCATCGACGAGATCGGCCGCAACGCCCTCGGCAGGCACATGGTCAACTGCCTGTACGTCTTCTCCGACGGCTCCCCGACGTCCGGCGAACGGGACTGGATCAGGATCCGGACCAACATCGCGGCCAAACTCCGCGGTGACCTCACCCTGTCCTGCTTCGGCTTCGGCTCCGACGCCCGGATGCCGGAACTGGCCGCGCTGGCCGGGCTCGCGGGCGGCCACTCGACCTTCGTCACCCGGCCCGAGCAGGTGGGCACGGACCTGCTCGCCGACCTGAACCGGCGCGACCACCTGGCCGCTATCGACATCCAGCTCCGGCTGGACATCGCGCCCGACGTGGAGATCCGGCACCTGTACGGGCACGACCTGGTCACCGATCCCCGGGCCAGGGCCGCGGTGCTGCGGGAGGCGGGCCGGGCGGCGGAGCGGGCCCGCGCGGACTACGGCGCGCAGCCCCTCCCGGACCTCATCACCGAGGAGAAGGGCATCCGGATCTTCGCCCCGGACCTCGCCTTCGGGGAGACGTACTGGATCGTCCTCGAACTCGCCGTGCCGCCGGGCCGCGGGGCGCCGGAGCCGGGCAGCGCCACCGTGCAGTACGTCGACACCGTCACCCGCGCGGGACACCGGCACGACATCGACCTGTCCACCGGCTTCACCCTCGCCGAGGAGACCGTCACGGTGCACGCGGTCGGCCTGTGGACCAGCGAGGTCACCTTCTACGCGCTCGACGACCTGTACGACCGCGACCGGGACGCGGCGACGAAGCGGCTGACGCACCACATCCAGGTGCTGCGGGCCGCCCACGACAAGCTGCCGGCCCGGGAGTTCCGCGACGACCAGGTGACCCTGCAGAAGCTGATCACGCTGACCAGCGCGCTGGACACGGTGGTGTCGTTCAGCGACACGGCCCACGGTCCGGGCGCCGCGTCCGCGGTCATGGCGATGAACGACTTCGGCCGGGTCCGGTCGGGGTTCTGGCCCCAGGTCTGACATCCGCCGCGGCCGGCGGCCGCGCGGGCGCCGGTCGCACGGGCGCCGGTCGCACGGGCGCCGGGGTACGGGCGAGGGGTCACGCGGCCCGCTCGTCCTCCTGCTCGTCGAGCGGCACGTGCGGGCCGTGCGCCTCGCTCAGCCAGCGGCGCAGCACCCGGTGGACGTGCTCCGCGCCGACGACCTCGCCCTCCTGCTCCCCGGCGGGCGGCGAGAGGGTCAGCGGCGACAGCAGGAACGGGCGGCCCTGGGCCCCGCCGAGCCCGCCGTGGGAGCCGATCTGCTCCTCGAAGGCGAGGACCTCGCCGTCGGCCGGGTCGTGGCAGGAGTTGACCATGATGTCGGCGGCGTGCGGGAAGGAGTGCGTGCGGCGGACCGCGTCGGCGGCGCCGGGACCGAAGCCGGCGAGCGGGCCGGGGTTCTCGTCGAGGTCGCCGAGCGGGATCTGCGCGCCGCGCGCGCCGAGCACGAGGCCGCCGTGCTCCTCGCTGCGGACGAGCACGAAGCCGACGCCGGGGTGGTTGGCGAGCGTGGTCAGCAGCCCCGGGTGGCGGGCGTCGATCTCCTCCCGGCTCATCCGGTGCGGCACGTCGGGGAAGGACACCAGGCCCAGGTTGCCGGAGGCCAGCACGACCGGCTCCGTGGCGCGCCCGGCGGGCCGGTCGCGCTCCGGGAACTCCTCGACCGGCCGGTGCAGGGCCGCCCGGACCGCCGCCCGCGCCTCGGCGCCGCTGCGGGTGCGCTCCGCCCGGCGCGGCACGGGCAGTCCGCAGCCGGCCCGCACCAGGTCGGCCAGGGTGAGGCCGTAGCGGGAGCGGAAGGTCTCGCCGGGGCTCTGTCCGTGGTCGGACAGGACGACGATCCGGTACGGGCGCGGGGCGTGCTCGGCGGCCTTCTCGATCAGCGCGAGCGCGCGGTCCAGCCGGTGCAGGACCTGCTGCGCGTCCCGGCTGAGCGGCCCGGAGTGGTGGGCCACCTCGTCGTAGGCGACCAGGTCGGCGTAGACGGCGGCGCGTCCGCCGAGCAGGTCGCCCATCACCGCGGCGACGACGACGTCGCGTTCGACGACGGTCGCGAAGGCGCGGACGAAGGGGTAGAGGCCGCCGCGGCCGACCCGCGGGCGCTGTTCGCGGAGCCGGGCGCGGACCGCCTGGCCGATCTCGCGGCCCGCGTCGGCGACGAAGGACAGGGCGGTGCGGACGGCGTTGGCGGGATCGGAGAAGTAGGCGAAGTAGCCTGCGCGGGAGCGGTTGCCGGGGCCGCGGCGGGCCGACACGGACAGGACGAGGGCGAGTTCCTCGGCGCCGCCGCTGAACAGGTTGCCGCGGCTGGCGCCGTCGAGGGTGAGCAGCCCGCCGTCGCCGGTGCGCTCGACTGCGCGGCGCTGGAGCTCGGCGGCGCTGGTCGGGCGGTTGCAGACCACGATCTCCCCGGTGTCCTTCTCGTACCAGCGGAAGGCGGGGACGTCGTGGTTGGAGCCGTGCAGGATGCCGAGCTGGCTGGCGCCGGTCTGACTGGACCAGTCGGTGCGCCAGGGGGTGAGCCGGTGGGTGGCCCGCGGCCCCGGGTTCTCCGTTCCGGTGCCGAGCCAGCGGGCCACGGTCGGCATCAGGCCCCGGCCGACCGCGTCCAGCAGGACGTCGTGCCCGACGCCGTCGAGCTGTACGACGACGGTGCCCGGCGTGGTCGGGCCGGGCGGGAGCCGTCTGCGGCGGCGGTCGGCGAGCCGGTACAGCCGGCGCCGGTAGGCGTCGTCGTCGCGGACGGCGAGCGCGGCGCCGGTGGCCGAGGCGACCGCGGACATCACGGCGGCCACGACGACGGCGGTCTCGGGCGCCGCCTCCGGCTCCCCGGAGGGGTTGATGCGCAGCGCGAGGAGGAGCAGTGAGCCGTTGAGGAAGAACACCAGCAGCCCCAGTACGAGCGCCGGCACCAGCAGCAGCGCCCGCACGAGCAGGGGCCAGACGACGGCGGAGAGCAGACCGAAGGCGCCGGCCCCGAGCGCTGCGGTCACGGCGATGCTGGTGGCGCTGTCACCGGCGGGCGACTGCAACTGGAAGTCCGGCAGGATCCCCGCGAGCGCCAGCAGGGTGACCGTGCTGACGGCCCACACCGTGATGCTCCGTCCGACCTGACTGGCGACCCGCCGCCACCGCCCGCCACGCACGCCGCGCACCTCACGTCCCGGCCCGGTCGCACACGGGCCCGAACTCAGCTTGTCACACAAGCCGCCCCCGCCTCACCAGCCGGTACGGCCGGCCGCCCAGGACCTGTCCATGATCGGCCGGACAGGTCCTAACGCCCGTCGTAACCGGCGGTCGGCATGGACAGCCGACGGTGCACGTGCGCCTTCATCTGCGCGTCGTACGACGGCTCGGCCCGGCCCACCGTCTCCACCCGCACGCCCCGCCGCGCGCACTCGGCGGTGAACTCCTCGACGGAGGACAGCGCCCGCTCCAGGACGCGCCGGCTGGGGGCGACGAACAGGTCCACGCCGGGCCGCACCCCGTCCCACAGGGCCGAGTGGTCGGTACGCAGCCCGCGCACGAGGAGCTCGCGCGCGACCACGTACCCGTGCTCCGCCGCCCAGCGCGCGCACATGGCGTGCTGGCTGCGGGAGTCCACCAGGAAGGGTTCGTCGTTGAGCTCTTCCAGGGGGGTCAGGCTCGCGATGGCCGTGACCCGGACCGGCACCGCGGCGGCGGCGCCGGAGGCGTCCCGCACGTTTCCCATGGAGTCCCCCCTCACCTCCGGGTTTTCGCCGCCGACCCTACTCCTGCACGTAGGCTCTGGGGAGTCGCGCGAAGGAGGCAAAGAAGGTGCCGGTGCAGATCACCTGGTGGGGTCACGCGACGTGCACCATCGAGGACTCGAACGTGCGTGTGCTCACCGATCCGCTGTTCGCACGCCGGCTCGCGCACCTGCGGCGCCGGCGCGGCGCGCTGCCGCCGCCGGGCGCCTGGCACGCGGACGTGGCGCTGGTCTCGCATCTGCACGCCGACCACCTCCATCTCCCGTCGCTGACCCGGCTGGCCCCGGGCACGCGCCTGCTCGTGCCCCGGGGCGCGCCCCGCGCGGTGCCGGGGCTGCGCCGGCTCGGCCATCTGCGGATCACCGAGGTGGCGCACGGCGACCGCGTCGAGGTCGGCGGGGTCGTCGTCCGCGCGGTCCCCGCGCACCACGACGGGCGCCGGCTGCCGTTCGGCAAGCATCACTCCCCCGCCCTCGGCTACGTCGTCGAGGGCCGGGCACGGACGTACTTCGCCGGGGACACCGGGCTGTTCGACGGCATGGCCGAGGAGGTCGGGCAGGTCGACGCGGCGCTGCTGCCGGTGGGCGGCTGGGGGCCGTACCTCGGTGCGGGGCACCTGGACGCGGGCCGGGCGGCCCAGGCGGTGGCCCGGCTGGCGCCGCGCACGGCGGTGCCGGTGCACTACGGCACGTACTGGCCGATCGGGCTGGACGCCGTGCGCCCCCATGAGTTCCACGCGCCGGGCGACGAATTCGTGCGCCTGGCGGCGCGGCGCGCGCCCCGGGTGGCGGTGCACCGGCTCGGGCACGGGGAGAGCGTGCGCCTGGAGGTCGCCCGGTGACACGGCTCGCCGCGCTGGTGACGCTCGTGCCACCGGAGTCGACCCAGCGGGCCATCGGCTATCCGTCGCTGTTCCTGCTGGTGCTGATCGGGGCGCTGGTTCCGGTGGTGCCGACGGGTGCGCTGGTCAGTTCGGCGGCGGTGGTGGCCTTCCACCAGACGGCGCCGTTCTCGATGGCGCTGGTGTTCGCCACCGCGTCGACGGCCGCGTTCTGCGGGGACGGGGCGCTGTACTGGCTGGGCCGGCGCGGGATGCGCTCGAAGAACGGCTCGCGATGGCTGGCGGCCATACGGGGCCGGGCGCCGGAGGACCGGCTCCGGCAGGCGCAGGACAAGCTCGCCGGGCACGGGGTGGCGGTGCTGGTGCTGTCCCGGCTGGTCCCGGCCGGGCGCATCCCGGTGATGCTGGCCTGTCTGCTGGCGAAGTGGCCGCTGCGCCGCTTCGCCCGCGGCAATCTCCCGGCCTGCCTGGCCTGGGCGCTGACGTACGAGCTGATCGGCGTCCTCGGCGGGTCGCTCTTCCCCGAGCCGTGGGAGGGCGTGCTCGCGGCGGTCGTGCTGACGGTGCTGATCGGCGCGGCCCCCAGCGTGTGGCGCCGGATCCGGCGGACGTCACCGGCCGAGCGCTCGGGCTGACCCGCCCGCCCCCGCGCGAGCCCGGCCGGAGGGCTGGTCCAGCACCCGGGAGGCCCCGACCGGCAGGTCCCACAGGTCTTCCCGGGGCAGGCCGGCCTTCTCCCAGGCCGCGCGCACCCGGGTGAGCGGTTCGAGCACGGGCTCGGCGGAGAGGACGAACGTGCCCCAGTGCATAGGGGCCAGGCGGCGGGCGCCGAGGTCGAGGGTGGCCCGCACGGCCTCCTCCGGGTCGCAGTGCACGTCGCTGAGCCACCACCGGGGGTCGTAGGCGCCGATGGGGAGCAGGGCGAGGTCGATGTCCGGGTAGCGGCGGCCGATGCGGGTGAACCAGTGGCCGTAGCCCGTGTCCCCGGCGAAGTAGACGCGCCGCCCGTCGGGAGCGGTGAGCACCCAGCCGCCCCACAGGCTGCGGCAGGTGTCGGTGAGGGTGCGCTTGGACCAGTGGTGGGCGGGTACGAAGTCGAACCGGACCCCGCCCAGTGCCGCCGCCTCCCACCAGTCGAGCTCGGTGACGCGGGTGAACCGGCGGCGCTCGAACCAGCGGCCGAGCCCGGCCGGCACGAACACCGGTGTGTCGCGCGGCAGCCGGCGCAGCGTCGGAGCGTCCAGGTGGTCGTAGTGGTTGTGGCTGATGACGACCGCGTCGACGCGCGGCAGGGCCTCCCAGGGGACGCCGACGGGCGTGATGCGGGCCGGGGTGCCGATGATGCGGCGGGACCACACCGGATCGGTCAGCACGGTGAGCCCGCCGATCCGGACGATCCAGCTGGCGTGTCCCGCCCAGGTGACGGCGACGGTCCCGGCGTCGACACGGGGCAGCGGACCGGGTTCGTAGGGCAGCAGCGGGATGTCGGCGAGGCCCTCCTTGCCCGGGCGGACGGCGCCCTCGCGGGCGAACCGGGCGAGGGCCTTGAGTCCGGGCAGCGGGGCGGTGAGCCGGTCGTGGAAGGACCGCGGCCACACCCGGCGTTCGCCCAGCGGGCGCGGCGCGGCGAGCGGCGGGACGGAGGGGGCGGGCCGGGACGCGGGCGCCGGGTCGCCGGTGTTGCGGACGGGCGCGGCCGCCCTCACGGCTCTGGTGGCGGAGGCGGTCGAGGGCGCGGACGCGGACGAGGACCCGGGCGAGGTCGTGGACGTGGGCGGCTCGGACTGCTGCGTCATCGAGGAGGCTCCCATCGCTGAGCGTCGTCGCGGAGATCGTCGAAGACCGACCTCAAGAGGTTCAACGCGCGTTGCACGTGTGGCAGTTCCAACGGCACGGGTGACGTGAGGCATTCCGCGCGCTCCTCGTCGGTGCGGCCCAGCAGGTCGCCGGTGGACAGCCGCACGCGCAGCGCGCCGAGGTCGTCGCCGAAGCGGTGGCCGCCCGGCGCGGGCATCCGGAGGCGGGCGCCGAGGAAGTCCTCCAGTTCCTGCGCGTCCCCGATGTCGCGGGCGGCGAGCGCGGAGCGCAGCGGGCCGAGGTCGGCGTACAGGTGCCGGCCCGCCTGGGGCGGCCGGGCCAGCGCGCCCCCGGCGACCACGGCGGCGTACACGGCCTGCGCCAAGCGCGCGTGCAGGCCGACGGAGGCGGTCAGGCGTGCGGTGACCGGGCCGGGTTCGTCGAGGGCGTAGGCCGCCGCGGCGGCGACCGGGTCGGCGACGCGGGCGTCGAGCGCGGTGAGCACGTCGAGCACCCGCGCGTGCAGGTCGTCGCCCGTGCCGCCGGCGGGGAAACGGGCCACGGCGGCGGGCCACCCGGTCGGCATGAGCGCGCCGGCGAGGTCGGTGACGACGGTGACCCGGCCGGGCAGCATCTCGGCGGGGCTGAGCAGCACCGTCCGGTGCGGCGCGTGCACGGTGTCGCGCCAGGTCTCGTCACTGACCAGGTGCAGGCCCTCGCCCGCCGCGGCCTCCACGGTCTCGTGCAGCACCTCCGGGGGCGCGACGGTGGCGGTGGGGTCGTCGGCCACCGACAGGACGAGCAGCCGGGGGTCGCCGCCCTCGGCGCGGACCCGGCGGACGGTCTCCAGCAGGGCGTAGGGATCGGGAACGCCGCCGCACTCGGCCGGCGTCGCCACATGGAAGGCGGGCCGTCCCAGCAGGCGTGCGTAGGGCGCCCACCAGGCGGCGCAGGGGCGCGGCACCAGGACGTCGCCGCCGAGCGCGGCGGTCAGCGCGAGCAGCAGGGAGGGCGCGCCCGGCGCGGCCGCGACGCGGTCGGGTTCGGTGGGCAGCCCGCGCCGGGTCCAGTAGCCGCAGGCGGCGGCGAGGAGGGGCCGACCGCCACCGATCGGCCGCTCCGTGGTGTGGCCCGCGGCCGCGGCGACCGCCTCGGACAGTTCGGGGAGCACCGGGAGGCCCTCGCCGGGGAGGCCCGGACCGTAGCGGACGGGGCCGTGTCCTTCCGGGGCCGTCCGCCGCATGGGTACCTCCGCGCAGTCCCTGGGTGCCGTGCCGTGCGTGCCGTGCGCTGCCGTGTGCCGTCGCCGTCGCTGTCGGGTCGTGCGGTCCGTGAGGGGCTGGTGCGCGCTCCGCGGCGCGGGGCGGAGCCCTCGGCCTCTGAGTACCCACGGGGCGCCGTCCCATGACCGTGTCCCGGGTTGCGCGAGTCACACGGGAGCCCACCCCCGGCGGTGGAGGTCGGCTCCCGCCCCCCGGGCGCCGGGCGCGTCGCCTTCGGGCGGTGCACCCGTGGGTCGTACGTGCGTGGAACGTACGTGCGTGAGCCGTCCGTTCATCGGGCGTCCGTTCGTCCGCGCCTCCACAGCCGGTGTCCCGCGGCGCCGAACGCCGCCGCGATCAGTACCCCGCCGGTGACCAGGGCCGGCAGCGACGGGGCGAAGGTGCCGCCCTCCCCGGCCTGCACACCGTGGTCCATCATGCCGCCGTCGCCGGAGCCCTGGTCACGGCCGGACTCCTGGTCACGGCCGGAGTCGTGGCCGCCCGTGCCCTTGGAGGGGTCGCCGCCCGGCACCTGGCCGTGGGACGGGTCGTAGGAGCCCTCCTTACCGCCGTCCTGGTCGGAGGCGTCAGGGGCGGAGTCCTGCGAGGACGACGGGGCCGGGGGACGCGACGGCTCGCGGGCGGTCTCGTCGCGGGACGAGTCGGGGGCGGCGCCCTGCGACTGCTGCGGACGGGCGAGACCGTCCGCCCCCTCGTCCTTCGGCACCGTGTCCTGCGGCACCGTGTCCTGCGCCTCGGAGTCCGGCTGTTCCTCGTCCTGCGCCGGGGAATCCTCCCCCGTCGAGCCCTCTGGGTCCGCCGAGCTCTGCACGTCCTGCGTGGGCGTCGAGTTCCGCGTGGCCCGCAGGCCGCTCGTGTCCGGCGCGGCCTGCGCGTCGCGCGTGGCCGTACCCGGTGCGGCCGGCTCGTGCGTTGCCCGGCTCTGCGAGCCGGTCGAGCCGTGCCCGGACCGGGAGCCGACCGAGCCCGTCGTGCCCGTCGTGCCATGCGTGGACCGGGGGCTCTGCGAGCCTCGCGTCACCCGCGAGGCCGGCTCCGATGTGGGCGTCGGCTCCCGGGGGGTGTCCGGTCGTACGCTGCTCGCGCCGGCCGCCGGGTCCGGGGACGGGGCAGCCACGGCCGGGGCTGCTGCGCCCGCTATGACGCCCGCCAGGACGACGGCGGGCAGGGCACGGGGGGTGAGGCGCATGGGCGGGTCTCCTTGGACCGACGGCGGCTGGCGGCACGGCGTTCGTGCCGTGCACAGCCATCACATCCGCTCGGGCCGCGGGCCGCGCGCCGCCGGGCCCCATTAGCGGGACACGAACGGCCTGTCGGGTGACCCCGAGGGCCATCGCCCCCCCGGGCCGGGCGGCTACGCCCCGTCCCGCATCACCTGGTCGCGCAGCCGGTCGCAGCACCGGGAGATCAGCCGGGACACGTGCATCTGCGAGATGCCCATCTGCTCGGCGATCCGGCTCTGCGTCATGTCGTCGAAGAAGCGCATGTAGAGAATGGCCCGCTCGCGCTCCGGCAGGGCCGCGAGCCGGGGCTTGACGGCCTCGCGGTCCACCACGGTGTCCAGGGCCGGGTCGGGCGAGCCGAGGGCGTCGCTCAGCGAGTATCCGTCGTCGCTGCCGGGCAGTTCGGCGTCGAGCGAGAGGGCCGTGAAGCTCTCCAGCGCCTCCAGCCCTGCCCGGACGTCCTCCTCGCTCAGGTCCGCGTGCCGTGCGATCTCGGCGACCGTGGGCTGCCGGCCCGGGATCGTCTGCGAGAGTTCCTGGCGGGCGAACCGGACGCGGTTGCGCAGGTCCTGCACCCGGCGCGGCACGTGCAGGGTCCACATGTGGTCTCGGAAGTGCCGCTTGATCTCACCGGTGACGGTGGGGACGGCGTAGCTCTCGAAGGCGTGGCCGCGTTCGGGGTCGTAGCGGTCCACCGCCTTGACCAGGCCGAGAGCCGCGACCTGGCGCAGGTCGTCGTAGCTCTCGCCGCGGCTGCGGAAGCGGCCCGCGATCCGCTCGGCCATGGGCAGCCAGGCTTCGGTGATCTCCTCGCGCAGTGCGTCGCGCTCGGGGCCCGCCGGCAGCGCGGCGAGCCTGCGGAAGTCCTCCGCGGTGTCGGGGGCGTCGTCGTGCGGGTGCTTCGCGCTCGCTTGAGTTCGCATGGTGCGTCGCAGCTCCCTCGGAGTGCTCTGGGGGTGGACGGTCACCGCAGGAGATTCGACGCGATCAGGCCGGACGCAGAGGTGACGGCTCTCGGTGCCGCTCCCACGGGCGTGCCTCCGGTCCGAAGCACTGAGTGTGCGCCTGCCCCGGGCCTGCGGGTCCAAACACCCCGTCATGTCCGGGAAGGACACGGGGCACCGGCTGTCCGGCAAGGATCCCGGGAGGAACGCGGGAAGCCCCAGGGAAGAGCGGGGGAAGACCCCTGGAGGACCCGCTCCCCGAAAGGCCGTGTCGGCTCCCCCTGCACGGGTACGCGGTGGCCACCCTTGAGATCTGGAGGGAGCACCATGCAGCGAGGCAGCGACCGGCTGAGCGTCCACCGTGACGACGAGATGAAGCACGAACTGCAGGGCCTGCTCAGGTCCGGCCATCCCACACGGAGCGAGGAGTGGCACGACCCGGAGCCGACCGCCGACGACGACCCGGAGGTCTGGGGCGGGCCGGTGGCACCGGGCGGTTCCCGCGCGTCCCTGGAGACCATCCGGCTGGAGCTGGTCCGGTTCCTCGGGCGCAGCTCCTTCCCGGCGGGTCCGGGGGACCTGGTCCCCGCCCTGCGCCGGAAGAACGCGCCGGACGCCCTGATCGAGGCCGTGGAGCGGCTGCCGCGCAAGGCGCGCTGGGCCAACGTCCAGGAGCTGGCCCGGGAGCTGACGCACGGCGCGCCCGAGCGGCTGGACTGGCCCGCGCGAGAGGGCCGGACCTGATCCCCCTCGGGGCAAGGGGGGCAGGGGGAACGCCGGACGCCGCCCTCCGCACCGCCGTACCGCCACACCCGCCGCTTCGCACCGCGCGGCCGCACCGCGGCGGGGACCCGCCGGGAAAGGCCCGGGAGAGAAAGGACGCTGGATCATCATGCGCATCGCATTTCTGACCGCACCCGAGGGTGTCGAGCAGGTCGAGCTGACCGAGCCCTGGAAGGCGGCCACCGACGCCGGGCACGAGCCCGTGCTGGTGTCGACGAAGCCCGGGAAGGTCCAGGGCTTCCACCACCTGGACAAGGCGGACACGTTCCCCGTCGACGCGGTCGTCGCGGACGTCACCGCCGACTCCTTCGACGGGCTCGTCCTGCCGGGCGGCGTGGCCAATCCGGACTTCCTGCGGATGGACGAGAAGGCCGTGGCGTTCGTACGGGACTTCTTCGAGCAGGGCCGTCCGGTGGCCGCGATCTGCCACGCGCCGTGGACGCTGGTCGAGGCCGACGTCGTACGCGGCCGGGTGCTCACCTCCTGGCCGAGCCTGCGGACGGACATCCGCAACGCGGGCGGCACCTGGGTTGACGAGCAGGTGAAGGTCTGCGACCACGGCCCGAACAAGCTGGTCACCAGCCGCAAGCCGGACGACCTGAAGGCGTTCTGCGAGGCCTTCCTGGAAGTGTTCGCCGAGAAGGGGGCGCAGACCGGCTGAGCCGACCGGGCGGACCGGCCGGTCGGAGCGTCCGACGGCACGGGCGGGCGACGCCCGGCGGAGTGGGCGGCCGGACGGCCAGCGCAGAGGTGTCAGGTGCGGGGAGTCACGGACTCCCCGCACCTGCGTTCCCGGGCTCCTTCGCGGGTGCGGCTCGAGGCGACGGCCCGCCGCGGATTGCGGCGCAGCCACTCGCCCTCGAGCTGGGCCATGCGCTGGTTGTGGGCCCGCAGCGCGTCGTTCGAGCCGTAGAGCAGCGTGTCGTGGCGGGTGCGGTGAATGGTCTCCAGCTCCTTCATGAGCTGCTGATCGTCCAGCCGGCCCGGGTCGACTCCGGTCATCGTGGTGCCCCGCTCGTCGTGTTCGTCCATGCGGTACGGGTACCCGCCCGGAAGCACTTCTCCGACGGCACCCGGGAGGGAGCCATGGATCTCGCCTTTCTGCATCCACTGTACGAACACCCGGGCCCCTGGGCCTCCGTGTACGTCGACACCTCCCGGCACGCCGAGGACACGTCCCACGAGCTGCGTCTGACGGCCCAGGCGATGGCCCGTGAGCTGTCGGGGCAGGGTGCGGACGAGGCCACCTGCCGGGCCGTGGAGAGTGCGATCGAGGATCTGCGCCACTCGCCCGATCCGCACGGACGGGCCCTGTTCGCGCGGACCGGAAAGGTGGTCCTCGACCCGTGTCTGGCCCGGCGTCCGCCGGGCGGCAGCCGGGCTGTGTGGGCTCCGCTGCCGCGCATGGCGCCGCTGCTGGACCTGGCGGGCGAGGATCCGGTCGCGATCGTGGCGTACGTCGACCGCAGGGGCGCGGACTTCGAACTGCGCCGCGCGCCGGTCCGCCAGCGGGCCGGCGCGGTCGTGCGGCAACAATGGCCCCTCCGCCGCACGAGCAGCCTCGACTGGTCGGAGCGGCACTTCCAGCTCAAGGTGGAGAACGCCTGGGAGCACAACGCGGCCGAGATCGCCGACGCGCTCAGTGTGAGCCAGGACGAGGCCGCGGCCGACCTGCTCGTCCTCGTCGGGGACGAGCGGGAGCGGCGGGAGGTGCGCGGGCGGCTGCCGAAGCGGCTGCAGGACCGCGTGGCGGAGGCCGCTCACGGGGCGGGGAACCGGCTGCTGGACGAGGACGTGGAGCGGATCCGCGCCGCGCACGTCCGCCGCCGGGTCGAGGCCGGGCTGGACCGGTTCCGGGCGGCCCGCGCGCCGGACGCCGAGGGGCGGGCCGGGGCGGCCGAGGGCGTGCCCGCCATGGTGGCGGCGGCCCGTGAGCACCGGATCGAGGAGCTGCTGGTCCGCCCGGACGGCCCCGACCTGCACCGCGAGGTGTGGGTCGGGGAGGACCCGGACCAGCTGGCGATGCGCCGTACGGAGCTGCGGATCCTCGGCGAGCAGCACTCCTGGGCGGCCCGCGCCGACGACGCGCTGATCCGTTGCGCGGCCGCCGCGGACGCCACGGCGCTGTCCACGGCCCCGGTGACGGCCGCGACGGGGGAGGACGTGCCGGCCGGCGGACTGGGTGCCGTCCTCCGCTGGAGGTGAACCGGGTCCGGCGGGCCCCGAAGCCATGGCGAGCCCGACCGGCCCGCAAGACGCCGACACCCCGGTGAGCCCGCCCGGCGCGGGCTCGCGCCCGCTCCTCGCGCCGTCCGCCCCCTAGCGGGCCCGCTGCACGCGCCGCTCGTCCCAGACCGGGTCGGGGGTCTCGCGGACGTGGCCGTCGCTGCCGAAGACCAGGAAGCGGTCGAAGGCACGGGCGAACCAGCGGTCGTGGGTGACCGCGAGGACCGTGCCGTCAAAGGCCTCCAGCGCCTCCTGGAGGGCCTCGGCGGACTCCAGGTCCAGGTTGTCGGTCGGCTCGTCCAGCAGCAGGGCCGTGGCACCCGCCAGTTCGAGGAGCAGGATCTGGAAGCGGGCCTGCTGCCCGCCCGAGAGGCGGTCGAAGCACTGCTCGGCCTGGCCGGTCAGCTCGTAGCGGCGCAGCCGGGACATGGCGGCCCCGCGGTCCTGTGCGTGCTCCTGCCACAGGATGTCGAGCAGGGTGCGGCCCTGGAGCTCGGGGTGGGCATGGGTCTGGGCGAAGTGTCCGGGCACGACGCGCGCCCCTAGCTTCCACGTGCCGGAGTGCGCGACGTCCTCGCCGGCGAGCAGGCGCAGGAAGTGCGACTTGCCGGAGCCGTTGGAGCCGAGGACGGCGACGCGTTCGCCGTAGAAGACCTCGAGGTCGAACGGGCGCATGAGGCCGGTGAGTTCCAGCCCCGCGCAGGTGACGGCCCGGACGCCGGTGCGGCCGCCCTTCAGCCGCATGGTGATCTCCTGTTCGCGCGGCGGCTCCGGCGGCGGGCCGGCCTCCTCGAACTTGCGCAGCCGGGTCTGGGCGGCCTGGTAGCGGGACGCCATCTCGTGGCTGACGCTGGCGGCCTGGCGCAGGCTGAGCACCAGCTTCTTCAGCTGGGCGTGCTTCTCGTCCCAGCGCCTGCGCAGTTCCTCGAAGCGCGCGAAGCGCTCGCGCCGGGCCTCGTGGTAGGTGGCGAACCCGCCGCCGTGCACCCAGGCGTCGGCGCCGGCCGGGCCGGGTTCGACCGACACGATCTTCTCGGCGGCGCGGGAGAGGAGTTCGCGGTCGTGGGAGACGAAGAGGACGGTCTTGCGGGTCTCCTTCAGACGCTCCTCCAGCCAGCGCTTGCCGGGCACGTCGAGGTAGTTGTCCGGCTCGTCGAGCAGCAGCACCTCGTCCGTGCCGCGCAGCAGCGCCTCCAGGACCAGCCGCTTCTGCTCACCGCCCGACAGGGTCCGCACCTGCCGCCACTGCGCCTTCTCGTAGGGCACGCCGAGCGCGGCCGTGGTGCAGATGTCCCACAGTGTCTCGGCCTCGTAGCCGCGTGCCTCCGCCCAGTCGGCGAGCGCCTGCGCGTAGCCGAGCTGGGCGGCCTCGTCGTCGACGGTCATCAGGGCGTGCTCGGCGGCGTCGACGGCCCGCGCCGCCTCCCGGATGCGCGGCGGCGCGACCGAGACGAGCAGGTCCCGTACGGTCGTCTCGTCGCGCACCGACCCCACGAACTGCCGCATCACGCCCAGCCCG
Organism: Streptomyces sp. NPDC014864; assembly: GCF_043081525.1. Lineage (NCBI taxonomy): Bacteria > Bacillati > Actinomycetota > Actinomycetes > Kitasatosporales > Streptomycetaceae > Streptomyces > Streptomyces sp. NPDC014864. The sequence goes on along the minus strand of NZ_JBIBWT010000005.1, from coordinate 275,093 downwards.
CCCCCGACGGTGACCGTGCCGCCGTGCGGCTTCAGCTCGCCGGAGATCAGCCGCAGCAGGGTCGTCTTGCCGGCCCCGTTGGGTCCGACGAGAGCCACGACGGCCCCTTCCCCCACCCGGAAGGAGACGTCGCCGAGCAGCGCCCTCCCGTCGGGGAGGAAGTACTCCAGATGCGCGGCTTCGAGATGTCCCATGGGGCGAGATTCTGCGTGCGCCACCGCACCCGGGGCAAACCCTTATGCCGCCCGGGACCGGGCGGCGCACAAAGAACGGCGAGTTCCGGGTAACGGTCCCTGTATGAGGAGCCCAGACATCGACCTGACCGCCCCGATGAACGGTGCCCACGCCGCGCTCAAGCGGATGCTGGACCTGGACAGCCGCCTGTTCGAGTTCGCCGCCGAGCGGCACTGGCCCGCCGCCGCGCCCGTCCTGCCGCGGCTGAGCCGGAGCGCCAACCACGGGGTGCTGTGGTTCGCGGCGGCGGCCGCCGTCGCGGCCAGCCGTACGCCACGGGCCCGGCGCGCCGCCGCCCGGGGCCTCGCCTCCCTGAGCCTGGCCTCCCTGACCGTCAACACGCTCGGCAAGCGCTCGGTGCGCCGTCCCCGGCCCGAGCTGGACCCGGTCCCGCTGATGCGCCGGCTGAAGCGGCAGCCGATCACCACCTCGTTCCCGTCCGGTCACGCGGCCTCCGCCGCCGCCTTCGCCACCGGCGTCGCCCTGGAGTCCCCGGCCTGGGGCGCGGTGGTCGCGCCGATCGCCTTCTCGGTGGCGGCCTCCCGCGTCTACACCGGCGCCCACTTCCCGAGCGACGTCCTGGCGGGCGCCGCCCTCGGCGCGGGCGCCGCGTTCGCCGTACGGAGCATGGTGCCCACGCGTGCCCAGGTCGCCTCGCCGCCCCGGCCCCGCGCCGACCTGCCGGCGCTGCCCGAGGGAGAGGGCCTGGTGGTGGTGGCGAACACCGCCTCGGGCACCGCGGACCGGGCCCGCGCGCTGCGCGACGCACTGCCGAAGGCGGAGGTCGTCGAGTGCGCGCCCGAGGACATCGCGGCCGAGATGGAGAAGGCGGCGGCCCGCGCCCGGGTGCTCGGGGTGTGCGGCGGCGACGGCACGGTGAACGCGGCCGCCGCGGTCGCGCTGCGCCACCACCTGCCGCTCGCCGTGCTGCCCGGCGGCACCCTCAATCACTTCGCCTACGACCTGGGTGTGGAGGACGTGCGGGACCTGTGCCGGGCCCTGGAGCAGGGCGACGGGGTCCGCGTGGACATCGGCCGTTTCACCTCCGGGCACAAGCACGGGGTCTTCGTGAACACCTTCAGCCTGGGCGTCTACCCGGAGCTGGTGCGCGAGCGGGAGCGCTGGTCGGACCGTATCGGCGGCTGGCCGGCCGGGGTGCTGGCGGCGATGCGGGTGCTGCGCGCGGACCGGCATCCGCTGGAGGCCGAGTTCGAGGGGCGGCGCCGGCCGCTGTGGCTGCTGTTCGCCGGCAACGGCACGTACCACCGCATGGGCCTGGCTCCGGCCCGGCGCAAGGATCTGGCGGACGGGAAGCTCGACGTGCGGGTGGTGCACGGCGGCCGCAGGCCGGCCCTGCGGCTGCTCGCCGCGGCCTTCGCGGGCCCGCTCACCCGTTCCCCCGCGCACGCGGCCGTCCACGTGGGCAGGCTCCATCTGACCGGCGTCGCACCGGGCACGCTCCTCGCCTACGACGGTGAGGTCATGGAGGTGGAGGACGAGGTGTGGCTGGAGAAGCTGCCCGAGGCGCTGGAGGTGTACCGCCCACTTACCTGATGCCACGTCAGTCCACATGACGAAACGTGGGTCTCAGAATACGGTTTACCCGCGTACCGTGATCCTCACCGTCCCGGGGCCTGCCGGCTCCCGAAGGCCGGTACCAGGTGACCGGTACGACAGAAGGGGCACAGCCATGCCCAAGCCGAGGGAGACCGCCGTCTACACGCACGGGCACCACGCGTCCGTGCTGCGTTCCCACACCTGGCGCACCGCCGCCAACTCGGCGGCATACCTGCTCGGTTCGCTCGAGCCCCACATGCGGATCCTGGACATCGGCTGCGGCCCGGGCACCATCACCGCCGATCTGGCGGAGCTGGTCCCCGACGGGCACGTCACGGGTGTCGACCGGGCACCCGGCGTCCTGGAGCGGGCCCGGGCCACGGCATCCGAACGGGGGCTGGCCAACGTCGACTTCGCGGTCGCGGACGTCCACGCCCTGGACTACCCGGACGACACGTTCTGCGTCGTCCACGCCCACCAGGTGCTGCAGCACGTGGGCGATCCCGTGCAGGCGCTGCGCGAGATGAAGCGGGTGACGAGCCCGGGCGGCTTCGTCGCCGCGCGCGACGGGGACTACGCGGCGATGACCTGGTATCCCGAGGTGCCGGGGATGGACGCCTGGCTGGAGCTGTACCGGCGGGTGGCCCGCGCCAACGGCGGCGAGCCCGACGCGGGGCGCCGGCTGAAGTCCTGGGCGCTGAGCGCCGGTCTGACGGACGTGACGGCCACGTCCGGCACCTGGACCTTCTCCACCCCGCGGGAGCGGGAGTGGTGGAGCGAGCTGTGGGCCGAACGCACCCTGGCGCCGGCCTACGCGGAGCGCGCCGTCGAGAGCGGCCGGGCGACCGAGCGGGAGTTGCGGGCGGTGTCGGAGGCCTGGCGCGAGTGGGGGCGGCGGGAGGACGGCTGGTTCGCCGTCCTGCACGGCGAGATCCTGTGCCGCAAGGAGGCCGCGCCGTCCGGCCACCGAGACCCGGCACGCGGGCTCACCCGCCCCTCCTGACACGTCCGACCCGCCTCCCCCGGGTCGTGCCCGGGTGGGGAGGCGGGTCTCAGTCGCGGGGAAGCAGGGGGCCCAGCGGTCCCAGGTCCAGGTTCAGGTCCTCGGGCCGCAGACCGTAGCGGTCGCGCAGTTCGGCCATGCGGTCCTCCAGCAGCATGAGCGTGAGCCCGATCCGTTCCTCCTGCTCCTCCGTCAGGTCCCCGGTGTCGAAGCGGCGCACCGCCTGCCGTTCCATGAGCTGGCGCAGCAGTTCCACCACGGTCAGCACAAGCTTGACCAGGTCGCGTTCGACCGTGTCGGGTTCGAGGTCCAGCCGGTTGTGCCGGGCCGGTGACGCCACGTCAATCACCCCAGGGAGAGGGAACTTGCTCGTTGACCGAGCTGATCAGCGCGTTCAGGTCGATGCGGACGAGGTCGACGTCCGCGATGCGCAGCGTGATGTCCCCCTTGATCACCACTCCCCCGGCCAGCAGCCGGTCGAGCAGGTCCACCAGGGCGATCTCACGCCGTTCTACGACGGTCACTCCCCCTCCTTCACGGACACCCCGACGGACGGAGGAGTGTCCTCCCGGTCGGTGTCCTGGGCGAAGGAGTAGGCGGCCCAGGGGCCGGTGAGTTCGACGCGCAGCCCCGGTACGTCGTCCTTCGTGCGGTCGACGAGCTCCACGAACTCCTCGGAGTGGGTGCGCGGGACCAGGTAGGCGGCGTTCAGCACGTTCTTGCCCGAGGCGCCGGACAGGGCCGCGTTCTGCGGCGCGTGCAGCCGGGAGTCCTCGGCGAACGCGGAGAGCGTCTCGTGCAGATGCGCGGCGAACCGCTCGGCCTTCTGCCACAGGCTCTCGTGTGCCCGGGTCTGCTGCCGCCGCTGCCGCAGGTAGTCCCGGCCCGACGTGGCCTTCGGCGCGGGCTCCGCGCTCTCCCGCGCCTCCTCCTCCAGGAAGACCTTGACCCCCCACTCCACGCGCCCCTCCAGCCGCTCCAGAGTGCGCAGGAAGTGCTCCTCGCGGGCCTCGATCATGCTGCGGACGCCGCTGTCGTCGTGGAAGACCGTGGCGAGCCGCAGCGGCAGCGGGGTGACGACGGCGGTGAGCGCGTCGATCACCCCCTGGTGGGCCCGCGCGGTGGCGGCGAGCCAGTCCAGGTCCTCCAGATGGGCGCGCAGCGGCTCCTCGGCGAAGTCCCGTTCCGGCACCTCGCTGAGGACGGCGACCAGTCCGTGGTGGTGGAGCAGCTTGGCCGGCGCGCCGGCCACCCCCGTCAACTGCGCCTGGAGGGGCGCGCCGAGGGGGCGGCAGACGGCGTAGACGTACCGCAGTCCGGTCATGGTGCCTCCTCCTCACGGACGCGGCCCTGTTCCAGGCCCAGTTCCTCCAGCCGCGCCAGACGTTCACGCAACTCCGCGTTCTCCCGGGAGAGTTCGTCCCGGCGGGCCCGCGAGGAGAGCGCGGGATCGCTCTCCCACCAGTCGATGCCCATCTCCTTCGCCTTGTCGACGGAGGCGACGATCAGCCGGAGCTTGATCGTGAGCAGTTCGATGTCGAGCAGGTTGATGCGGATGTCACCCGCGATGACGATGCCCTTGTCGAGGACGCGTTCGAGGATGTCGGCGAGGTTGGCGCCGCTGCCCGACCCGTACGGATCGGGCAGCCGACCGGGTGTCGTCATCGACGGCTCCCGTGCCCGGCGTACTCGCCCTCTTCCTCTTCCTCTTCCTCGTACTCGTCCTCGGGCTCTCCGTCCTCCTCCTCGGGCTCAGCGTTCTCCTCGTCCTCGTACTCGCCCTCGGGCTCGGACTCCTCGTCCTCGTAGGCGCCCTCTTCCTCCTCTTCGGGCTCCTCTTCCTCCTCTTCGGGCTCCTCTCCCTCCTCGTACTCCTCCTCGGGCTCCTCCTGCTCCTCCTCGGCCGAGGCGCCCTCCTCCTGCTCGCGCTCCTCTTCCTCCACCGCCTCCTCGTGGCTGCGCACGACCTCGCCGTCGCGGATCTCGCCGCGCCAGCCGTCCTCCGCCTCGCCCTTCATGGTGATGAAGCGGGAGAAGTTCTTGAGGTCGAGCCGGGCCCGACGGCCCTGGGCGCGCCAGATGTTGCCGGTCTTCTCGAACAGGCCGCTCGGGTAGTACTCCATGACCAGCAGGACGCGGGTCAGGTTGTCGCCGAGCGGATGGAAGGAGACGACGCCCTTCGTGGTGCCCTTGGCCCCCTCCGACTGCCACTGGATGCGGTAGTCGGGTATCTGCTCGGTGGTCGTGGCCTTCCAGCTGCGGTTCGACCAGAAGACCTTCAGCTGCCAGTCGGAGGTCGTGTCGTCGGCGCGGCTCGCGCTCTTGACGCCCTTGGCGAAGGTGCTGAATTCCTGGTACTGGGTCCACTGGTCGTACGCCGTGCGCAGCGGCACGCCGACGTCGATGGACTCCAGAATGACGGTGGGCTTGTTGCCGCCGCGGCCCTTGCGCTTGCCCTTGCCGCCCCCGAGGTTCTTCAGCGCACCCATGACGTTCTCCTTGGCGCGGGAGGCCCCGACCTCCAGGGCGGAGCGCAGCGGGCCCTTGCCTTCGGCGATCTTGCGGCCGCCCTCCAGGGCCAGCTTGGCGAAGCCGGGGCTGTTGCCCTCGGCGATGTCGGTCAACTTGCCTGTGGTCTCGCCGAGTTTGCGGCCGGCGCCGGTCAGCAGCCGGGTGGCCTGGGCGGCGAGATACTCCTGCGCCTCGGCCTTCAGCCGGTCGGCGGCCTCACTGTGGGCCAGGTCGCTCAGGGGGTTCGCCTTGCCCGCGCCGTTGCCGGCGGCGGACTTCGCGGATCCGAGGGCCTCGGTCATCGGTCACCGCCACCCTTCTGCCGCCGGGACCGCGTGGCACTCCCGGCCGCGGCCGTCTTCTTCGCAGCAGTCTTCTTCGCAGCAGTCTTCTTGGCCGGGGCCTTCTTGGCCGCCGCCTTCTTCGCGGGAGCCTTGCGCGCCGGTGCCTTCTTCGCGGCCTTCTGCGCCGTGGTCTTCTTCGCCGCCGCCTTCTTCGCAGGAGCCTCCTCGTGCTCCTCCTCCGGCTCCTCCGGCTCCTCCGGCTCCTCCGACTCCTGAGCGGCCTCGCGGCCCTCCCGGTCCTCGTACTCGTCCTCGTACTCGCCCTCGGGCTCGCCCTCGGCCTCCCCCTCGCCACCGGTCTCCGGCGCGACGCCCGAGAGCTGGTCGCGGACCTTGGACGTCCGGCCGTGCAGCCGGTCGGCCAGCGCGTTCATCTGGCGCTCGACCATCGCGCCCGACGCCGCCTTGCCGACGCCCCGCAGGTCCTGCCGCAGCTGATCCCCGATCTCCTTGAACTGCGGGTTGTTCTTGAGCTGCTGGTTCAGCAGCTCCCCCACCATCCTCGGACTGAGGTTCAGCTTCTTGCCGGCAACCAAGGAACCCACGGCGAAGGCGAGTTTCAGCTTCTTCGTGCGTCCAAGGAGATATCCGGCCCCTACTGCGAGGCCGATTCCCGTTCGATTCATCGTGCCGTCCCCTCACCTGTTCCCGCGCCGCCGCGCATACCGATCTCCAGCCGGTCCAGCAGCTCGTCCTCCCGGCGGTCGAACTCCTCCTCGGTGATCTCCCCCGCATCCAACTGCTCTTCCAGCCGGGCGAGTTCGGCCCGGACCGCAGCGGGGTCGTAGTAGAGGCGCTCGGCCTCCTCAAGCACCTTTCCGATCACCCAGGCGCTGCCGCGCGCCGGAGCGAACGGCAGCAGCAGCACCTCCGAGATGAGCCCCATGGCTTTACTCCGCTCCGGCGTCCGCGTCCGCGCCGACCGTGGTGCCCGCGGGCTGGGCGGGACCGGGCTCGACGAAGCTGTAGGGCGGCAGCGGCCCGTTGACGCGCAGTTCGACGTGTGGAAGGTCCTTGCGGGCCTGCTCCACGGCGGCCAGGAACTCCTCCGCCGTGGCCCGGTCCACCAGGAACGAGGCGTTGACCAGCCAGCCCGTGGACTCCGGCCCCTCGCTGAGGGCGGCCGCGGCCGGCTCCAGGACACGGAGCACCTCGGCGGCGTCCGCGGCCTCCCGGGCCTTCACCGCGTTGGCGACCAGCTCGCCGAGCCGGATCTTGTCGTCGTAACCGCCGCCGCCCGCCTGCCGGTTGGCCTCGACCTGGGCGCGCAGCTCCGGGTTCTCGGCCATCACGCGGTGCAGCACCGCGTCTTCCAGGTGGCTGCCCTTGACGTTGTACTCGACCTTGCCGTCGAGCGCCCGCAGGCGCTCCTGGTAGTGCTCGGCGCGCTCGCCGAGCACACCGGTGACCGTGTCGTCGTCCGGGGCGACGCTGCCGAACCGCATCGGCAGCACGCAGCCGGCGCCCTCCGCCTCGGTGAGCACGGTCTGGTGGGCGAGCAGGTCCCTGCGCTTGGGGCGCAGCCCCTCCGGAGCGTCGCTGACGATCGCCGCCAGCCCGGCCGCCTTCAGGACGCGGACCGGACGCGGCGGGTCACCCACTCCCCCCATGTCCTCGGGCAGGGAGGGGTGCGATGCCGAGGTGATCCCGTAGACGTAGGTGCTCACTCCTGCTCCTCCTTCCGCCGGGAGGACGTGCTCTTGCGGGCGCGCGGCCGGGACTCGCCAGAGCTCTCCTCACGTCCCTGGCTGAAGGCGTCGGAGATCGTCTGGGCGGCGCCGGACAGCGCCCCCTTGGACTTGCCGCGCGCGCCGGACTCGGTGACCTCGCCGACGATCTCGGGCAGGCCCGGGCTCTTGTTCGGGCCGGACTCCAGGTCCAGCCGGTTGCAGGCCTCGGCGAAGCGCAGATACGTGTCCACGCTGGCGACGACCACTCGCACGTCGATCTTGAGAATCTCGATACCGACCAGGGAAACCCTGACGAACGCGTCGATCACGAGCCCCCTGTCGAGGACGAGTTCGAGTACGTCGTAGAGGCCGCTGCTGCCGCCTCCACCGCCGGACGTCTGTGCCGGAACAACGGTCATGCCGACCGTGCCTCCTTGTCTGTGTACGGAAATATCTGTGCGCGCGGCCGCCGCCGCGCGGGTGCCGGGACCGGGTCTCCTACCGGCGTGTGTCGGCACGCCCCCGCTCGTATCTGCGGACCCGCCGGTAGCCGGTGAGCATTCCCTCTGAGTCGAGTTCGACCTGGTAGGTCGCCATCAGGCTCATCGTGTCGGGCACGCGCTCGAGCTCCAGGACCTCGACCTCCAGCGACCAGCCGTCCTCCGTCCGCTCGAACGACGAGACGGACTCGGCGGTCATGCCGGTCAGCTCGGCGAGCTGGGCACGTGCCTCGCGCAGCACCTCCATGGGCCGCGGCGGACGGGGGGCCGCGGACTTGCGGGTCCGTGTACCCGAACCCTGGGACTTCTGTTCCTTCGGTGAATCTTGCGATTCTTCCGTGTTGTCTGTGTTCGACATGACCACCTCTCCCTTCCGTGTGGCCGCAGGTTCGTTGGCCAAACATCCACGGGTGCAGGCGTCTTTCAGATCGGTCGCCGGCGCCCCGGTCTCGGGCGGGCGATCACCGGCCGCGCAGCGCGTCGAGCCGGCGCCGCGCCGGGCCCAGGGCACGCCCCCGGCTCATGAGGCCGGCCCAGGGTCGGGCCCGGGCCTGGTCGACGGCGTTCTCGACGGTCCAGCGGCGCGGGCCGAGGTCCGGGTCGTCGAGCTGGTCCCGGGAGATCGGCACCGCGACCGGCGCGCCGGGCAGCGCGCGGACCGTGAAGGGGGCGACGGCGGTCTGCGCGTACGCGTTGCGCTGCACGTCGAGGTAGAGGCGGCCGCCGCGCTCCTGCTTGCGGACGGCGGTGGTGAGCCGGTCGGGAGAGTCCGCGGCGAGCACCTCGGCGACGTCCCGGGCGAAGTCGCGCACCGTGTCGAAGTCGTCGCGCCCGTCGAGCGGCACGACCACGTGCAGACCGCGCGAGCCCGTCGTCATCAGCGCCGCCGGGAGCCTCAGCCGGTCGAGCAGCTCGGTCACCTGCCGGGCCGCCTCACGCACCGGTGCGAAGTCGTCGCCGGCCGGATCGAGGTCGAAGACCATCCGGTCCGGCCGTTCGGCGCGGCCGGACCGGGACAGCCAGCGGTGCAGGGTGAGGCACGCCTGGTCGGCGAGGTACACGAGGGTGGCCGTGTCGTCGCAGACGGTGTGCACGACCGTGCCGCCCTCCTTGGCGACCTCGGTGCGGGTGATCCAGTCCGGGTAGTGCTCCGGGGTGTTCTTCTGCATGAACGTCGGGCCGCCGAGGCCGTCCGGGTGCCGCTCCAGCATGAGCGGGCGGCCGCGCAGGTGCGGCAGCAGGAACGGCGCGACGGACCGGTAGTAGTCGACCAGGTCGGCCTTGGTGTACTCCCTGGCCTCGCCGGTACGGCCGCCGCGCTCACCGCCCCCGCTGATGCTCCCCTCGCCGTCGCCCTCGCCGTTGCCGTCGCCGGGGAAGAGCACCTTGTCCGGCCGGTGCACGGTCACCGTGCGGCGGCCGGCCCGGACGGTCCGCTCGTCGCCGCTCACGGCACCATCGCCTGCTCCACCAGCAGCCTTACGGAAGCGGCGATCGACTCGGCGTCGATGCCCGCGGCGTGCAACTGCTCCGCGGGCGTGGCCGAGCCCGGCATCGTACGGACCGCGAGCCGCACCAGACGCGGAACCGGGCGCCCGTCCAGGAAGGCGTCGAGCACCGCGTCGCCCAGGCCGCCCTCCTCGCGGTGGTCCTCGACGGTGAGCAGACCGCCGGTCTCCTCCGCGGCCCGCCGGAGCGTGGCGCGGTCGACCGGCTTGACCGAGTACAGGTCGATCACCCGGACCGGGATGTCCTCCCGGGCGAGGGCGTCCGCGGCCGCGAGCGCCTCGAAGACGGTCACGCCGGCGGCGACGATCGTCAGCCGGTCCCGGTCGGAGGAGCGCAGCACCTTGCTGCCGCCGACGGGGAACTCCTCGTCCGGGCCGTAGAGCACCGGGCTCTCGCCGCGCGAGGTGCGCAGGTAGCGGATGCCGTCCAGGTCGGCCATGGCGGCGACCAGCCGCGCGGTCTGGTTGGCGTCGCACGGGTACAGCACGGTCGAGCCGTGGATCGTGCGCATCATCGCCAGGTCCTCCAGGCCCATCTGGCTGGGGCCGTCCTGCCCGATGGCGACGCCCGCGTGGGAGCCGTTCAGGTTGATGCCGGAGCCGCTGACCGAGGCCATGCGCACGAAGTCGTAGGCGCGGGTCAGGAAGGCGGCGAACGTGGAGGCGTACGGCACCCAGCCGCGCGTCGCGATTCCCACCGCCGCCGCGACCATCTGCTGCTCGGCGATGTAGCACTCGAAGTAGCGCTGGGGGTGTTCCTTCTCGAAGAACTCCGTGCGCGTGGAGTCACCGACCTCGCCGTCGAGCGCGACGACGTCGCCGCGCGCGGTACCGAGCGCGGCGAGCGCCTGGCCGTAGGCGTTGCGGGTGGCGACCTCCTCGCCCTTCTCCCAGCGCGGCAGCTCCAGACTGCCGTCGCCGACCGCGTGCAGCGACCGCACCGACGGCGGCCCGTGCACCGTGACGCGCAGGTCGCGCTCGCCGCCGAGCTCCTCGATCGCCTCGTCGGCGTCCTTCAGCGGCTTGCCGTGCAGTCCCTCACGGTCCTCGGTGGCCGCGACGCCCTTGCCCTTGAGGGTGCGGGCGAGGATCGCGGTGGGCTGGCCGGTGGTGGAGATCGCCTCGCCGTAGGCGCGGTCGATGGCGTCCACGTCGTGCCCGTCGATCTCGATCGTGTGCCAGTCGAAGGCGCGGAAACGGCGGGCGTAGGCGTCGAGGTCGTGGCCGTGCCGGGTGGGGCCGCGCTGCCCGAGCCGGTTGACGTCGACGATCACGGTCAGGTTGTCCAGCCGCTCGTGACCGGCGTGCTCGGCGGCTTCCCAGATCGAGCCCTCGGCCATCTCGCTGTCGCCGCACAGCACCCACACCCGGTAGTCGGCGTGGTCCAGCCGTTTGCCCGCCAGCGCGATGCCGACGCCGATCGGCAGGCCCTGTCCGAGGGAGCCGGTCGCCGTCTCCACCCACGGGAGCCGCTGGGGCGTGGGGTGGCCTTCGAGGCGGCTGCCAAGCTTGCGGAAGGTCAGCAGTTCCTCGTCGTCGATGGCGCCGGCCGCCTTGTAGGCGGAGTAGAGCAGGGGCGAGGCGTGTCCCTTGGACAGGACGAAGCGGTCGTTGCCCGGGTGGTCGGGGCGGCCGAAGTCGTAGCGGAGGTGGTTGGCCAGCAGGACGGCCACCAGGTCCGCGGCGGACATGGAGGACGTCGGGTGCCCGGAGCCCGCCGCGGCGGCGGCCCGCACGCTGTCCACGCGCAGTTGCTGCCCCAGCTCGACGAGTTCGGCGGTGTTCATGAGTCTCCTTCGGCGGTTCGGGGTCGAGGTCGGGGTGAGGCAGGGGTTTCGGGGCCGGGCTCACGCGGCGGGTCCGGTCGGTCCGGTGGGTGCCGGCCCGGCAGGCGGGCCAGCTCCGGGGAGGCCGTGTCCAGCGGCACCGACCAGGACCGTACGAGCCCCAACTGGACGGCCTGGCGCGGCAGTACGGCGTTGAGCAGCCAGTCTGCGGCCACCCGCACGCGGTTGCCCGGCATGGCCGCGAGGTGGTATCCGCGGGTGACCGCGCCCGCCAGGGGGCCGGACAGCACCACGCCGAACGGGTCGGCGGCGGCCTGCGCCCCGCCGAGGTCCACGACGAAGCCCAGGTCCCGATGGCGGTACGGCCGCGGCTCGCCCACGCCGAGTGAGGCAGCGACGTTGTGCGCGGCCGTCCTCCCCTGCCGCCAGGCGTGCTGGGCCGTCATCGGGGTGTACTCGCCGGGCCTCTCCAGGTCCGGCACGGCCGCGGCGTCACCGCAGGCGAACACCTCGGGACGTCCCGGCACCTGCAGCGTGGGTTCCACGAGCAGCCGGCCGCGCTCCATCGGCAGCCCGAGGGAATCGGCGAGCGGGTCGGGCCGCACGCCCACGCACCACACCAGCGTCCGGGTTTCGACGAACTCGCCGTCCGTCAGCAGCACCCCCCGGGAGGTGGCCTCCTTCACGGAGGTGCCCGTCCGCACGTCGACGCCCCGGCGACGCAGCACGTCGGCGGCGGTGCGCGAGAGCCGTTCGTCCAGTTCGGGCAGGACGCGCCCGGCGATGTCCAGCAGCAGCCACCGGGGCCGCAGACCGGTCCGCAGCGGGTGGCCGCACACCAGCTCGCCGGTGAACATCTGACCCTGCGCGGCGACTTCGGTCCCCGTGTACCCGGCCCCGACCACCACGAAGGTGCACCGTGCGGCGCAGGTCCCGGGGTCGTCCGCCGAGGAGGCGAGCTCCACCTGGCGGGTGATGTGGTCGCGCAGGTAGAGGGCCTCGGGCAGGCCCCGGAAACCGTGGGCGTGCTCGGCGACGCCGGGGATCGGCAGCAGCTTGTTCACGCTGCCCGCGGCGAGCACCAGCCGGTCGTACGTCAGGGTGCCGGTGGTGCCCTCGGGGTCGGTGTAGTGCACGGTCCGCGCGTCGAGGTCGATGCCGTCGGCCTCACCGAGGACCATGCGTACGCGGCGCAGGGTGTCGGACAGGGAGACGGTGACCCGGCGCGGCTCCAGGATTCCCACGGCGACCTGGGGCAGCAGGGGCAGGTACAGGAAGTAGTCGGTCGGGTTGAGCAGGGTGATCTCGGCCTTGCCCCGGGCCATCCGGGACAGGGTGCGGGCCGTCCGGTATCCGGCGAAACCGGCACCGACGATCACGATGCGGGGTCGACTCACGGTTCGCCTCCCCACGCTGTCGCGTACCTGGTCGGAGCTTTCCGCGTCCCCAGGGGCCGGGGGCGCAAACACGAAGCGGCGGGGCGCCGGCTGCGAAAAGGAGCCGTGACACCCGCCCGGGGCGCCGGCTCCGTCGCCGGTGCGCGGGCGGGACGGTACGGCAGGGGCGGTGGTGCGGCAGGCGCGACGGTTGCGTCTCCCGCGCCGGCGCACCCCTTGCTTCGGCGCGTCGCGCGCATGGCGTCGCGCCCGGTCCGTCACGCGCCGCGCACCACGCGCTGGGCGTCACGGGTCCAGGCGCTGGGCGTCACGCGCGGTGGTGCGGTGTCTCCGGGTCGATGACGTCCGGGCGCGGCGGCCGTACGGCGGCCTCGCCGGGGGCGACGGGCGGCTTCGGCGGGGCGGGCGCGCCGCCCGGCGCGCCGTGCGGTCCGCCCGGTGCCGTGGCGCCGGGGGCACGGCCCGGTCCGGCGGCCGTTCCGGCCGCCGTTTCGGCGGGCCCCGGGACCGGCGCCGAGGACGCGTATCCGGCGGCGGAGGGCCGGGCGGCGTTGCGCAGCGCGTAGGCGACGCCGGCCAGGATCGCCGCGGTGATCAGGGCGGCCACCCAGCCGGGCAGGCCGATGGCCAGGACCAGTCCGACGGCCAGTGCGAGGGCCGCGCCCGCGTAGAGGGCGGCGGCGCCGGACGCGGCGTACAGCGTGGCCGAGCGGCGCCGTTCACGGGCCTGCCGGCTCAGCTCGTCGCGCACGGCCTCGCGTGCCACCTGCGCCAGCTGGTCGACCAGGTGCTTGTCGAGATGCTGCAGATGATCCGAGCGCTCCATACCCTTCGCGTACCCGCACAGATGTGCGAGTAACGCCGTCGGGGCGCCCGGGCGGGGCGGCTGCGTCAGGAGCGGCGGTCCACGTACTCGTAGACCGCGCCGTCCGGATGCATGGCGATCAGGTTGCGGCCCACGGGCGTCGGGACCGGGCCCGCGACGACCTGGGCGCCCAGCTCCGTCAGCACCCGGTGGGCCTCGTCGACGTCCTCCACGGCGATCGTCGCCGCCACCTTGCGCAGTACCTCCAGCTCGGCCTCGGGGCCGCTCATCAGCAGGAAGCAGCCGACCGCGGCCACCTGCACGCCGCCGCGCTCGAAGCGGAGCGCCCTGCCGCCCGCGAGACGTTCGTAGAAGGGGACCGCGGTGTCCAGATCGTCGACGCAGACGCGCAGCGTGGCTCCGAGAATCTCCATGCGGACGAGAGTAGTTGCGGGCGGCCCGGGGAGGAGATCGTTTCGGGCGATCGGCCGGGCCGGGCGGAGGTCCCCCCTGCCCGGCGGCCGCGCGCCCGCCCCTCCCGGCGGCCGCGCGCCCGCTCCTCCCGGCCGCCGCGCGCCCGCTCCCCCGTCAGTCCCCCTCAGTGCCCGTCCCCTCGGGGGGACGGGCGCATCCGGAAGTCGTAGCGCTCCGGCAGGTCCCCGCCCCCGGCCCGCTCCCACACCCGGCCGATCCGCTCGTCCCCCTCCCGCAGGTCGGCGACCTCGAAGCCCTCGTCGAAGACGGCCCGCGCCTGCTCGGGCCGGCCCTCGGCGAGCAGCAGCTCGGCCTCGATCAGCCGGAACCGGCCGCGCGCCCGGGTCGCGGGGTGCAGCCGCTCCCAGACGGCGCGCGCGTCCGCGGGGCGCCCGACCCGCAGCAGCGCCTCGATGGCCTCCCGGCCGAGCGCGGCGGTGGCCGCCGTCCACCGTTCGCCGTCGTCGCGCCGCTCGGCGCACAGGTCGTCGAAGGCCTCGACGTAGCGTTCCGCGGCGCGCTCGTGGTGCTCGGACTCCTGGTCGGCGACGGCGAGGCAGCGCAGCAGCGGCCAGAGGGAGGGCGCGAGTTCGAGGGCACGCTCCCAGCTGCGCACCGCCTGCGCCCGGTCGCCGGCGTGCCACTGGGCCACGCCGAGGTGGTACTCGGTGAGCGGGGTGGCGGGCGCTGTCTCCAGCATGTCCCGCCAGTGCGGGGCGACGAGCGTCTGTCCGGGCGGAGCGGCCCGGCGCGGCTCCGGGAAGGTCCCGGTGCGCAGCAGTTCCCGCCAGGGCGCCTGGGCCTCGCCGAGGGTGGCGGCGGGGAAGGGGGTGCCGGGCAGCTTCAGGTCGCCGTGCAGCACTTCGAGCGCGCCCCAGCCGGAGCCGGTGGCGAGGATCTCGCCGGGTTCGGCGTCGGCGTGCGCCCGCCACGCCTCGTGGGCGGCCTCGACCTCGGCGCGCGGCAGGACGGCTTCGAGACGCGCCTCGGTCCGCCGTACGACGGTGTCCCACTCCCCGGCCGGCGGCGGCCCGGCGAGCGGCCCGTACGCCTCCAGCCAGGCCACCTCGCTCTCCGCCTCCAGCCGGACGTGTTCCAGCTGGGTGCGGGCGAGGCCGGCCTGGATCTCGCAGTAGCCGCCGGTGCCGGGCTCGGTGAGCCAGCGCTGCCACCTCCGCCCGCCGGGGCCGCTGCCCCAGACGAACAGCTTGCGGCCGCGCAGCACGTCGGTCGACGTCTGCACCAGCCCCTCGCCGTGCTCGTCGAGCGCGGCGATCCAGCGGCGGCGCCCGTCGGGCACCTCGTAGAAGTAGTCGGCGGCGTAGGTGCTGTTCGGCGGGTACGTGCGGTCGACGCCGTCGTAGACGGGGACCGGCACTCGGCGCAGGCCGCGTTCGTAGCCGATGGGGGCACCTCCCACGCCGTTCAGGCAGTGGGGGAGCCAGGCCTCGGTGGCGGGGGCGAGGACCCGGCGCTCCTCGGGGACGGCGATGTTGGACCACCAGTAGGTGGGCACCGGGTGCTCGTGCGGATTGCGGACGCGGACGCCGACGAGGAGGAAGTCCGAGCCCTCGGGCAGCCACAGGTCGATCTGGAAGGGCAGGTCGCGCAGCCGGTCCCACTCCCACAGGCGCAGCATGTCCCCGCCGCCGGGTGCGGGGACGCGGGCCGCGTGCAGGGGCGCGCAGGAGAGGGGGGTGTGGCCGGTCGCGCCGATGTTCCACTCGATGCCGCCGGAGAACCAGGCGCCGTTGAGGGCGAAGTTGGCCGGCTGCAACACCGGGTTGCGGTAGAGGAGTTCGCGGCCGGTCGGCCGGTGGACGAGGGAGGCGACCCGGCCGCCGAGGCCCGGCAGGACGGTGGCGCGCAGCCGGTCGTTCTCCAGGACCAGGGCGTCGATCGGGCGGGGTTCGCGTGTTCTGCCGTACCCGTCGCGGATCCGCACCGGGAGCAGGCTGTGCAGGGGGGCGTACCCGACCTGCCGGGCCATGTCGCGGGGCAGGTCCTGCCGGTCCCGGTCCTCGATGTGGTGCACCTCGTCGAGCGGCCTGAGCGGGGGCAGCGGATTGTCCGGACCCAACTCGGCGGCGGGCAGCGTCAGTACCTCACGTCGGATCGTCGTCACGATGACCATGGAACCCGGTCCCCGGTGAGCTGACCAGGGGCGCTGCCGGTCAGGATTGCGCAAAGGCCCGTGCGGGGCTCACCTCCGCATCTCGGCGGTGATCGCCCACCGCTCGTGGTCCCGCCAGGCGCCGTCGATGTACAGCATGTCGGGCGAGAAGCCCTCCAGGCGGAAACCGCACGCCCGGGCCAGGGCGATCGAGGCGGTGTTGCGCGGCTGGACGTTGATCTCCAGGCGGTGCAGCCCCATCGGGCCGAAGGCGTGGCCCACGACCAGGTCGAGCCCTTCGCGCATCAGTCCGCGCCCGGCGGCGTGCGCGAAGGCTCCGTACCCCAGGGCGCCGGACTGGAAGGCGCCCTCGACGATGTTGTTGATGTTGACGAACCCGGCGATGCCGCCGCCGTCCTTCTCGCAGACGAGGAACCCGGCCTTCGCCGGGTCCTCGATCAGCCGCCCCGCGTACGCCGCGTAGGCTCTCGCGGTGTCGGGCGGGAACAGCCACGGGTGGTGCAGGTCCTTGCTCTCCCGGACCCGCGCGACGAACTCGGCGCCGTCCTCCGGAGTGATGGGCCGTATGCCCACGCGGGGGCCCTCGGCAAGGTGGCGGGAAGCGGTGTGCGGCATACCGCCACCCTATGCCGAGTGGGGGCCGGGGCTCCCGGCCGGCGGGTCAGCGGCCGGCCACGGGCAGTTCCAGCACCCCCGTGTCCCCGGGATCGCTGACCACCGTGACTCGTTTGATCCCGCGGTTGCCGAAGTACGCGTCGTCGCTCGCCGCGATCACGAACCGCAGCCGGTGGCCCCGCTCGTAGCGGTGCACGATCCCGGGCAGCGTCACCGTGAAGCGGCGGGTGACGTCGGGCACGCGGACCGGCGCGACCAGCCGGTGCACGAGCGTCTGGGTGCCGTCCGGCGCGACGTCGTACAGCTTGGCGAACAGGACGAGCTTGTCGGCGGCGTCCTGGGAGCGCTGCGTCCGCTCGGCCGTCGGCGCGACGACCCTGAGCGTGGCGCGGGGCGCCCCGACGACGTCGGTGTCGTGCGCGACCGGCGCGCTGGTCCAGCCGAGGTAGGTGCCGGGCGTGTCGTGGGGCGCGGGGTCGGGCGCACCGACGACTCCGGCGAGCGAGCTCTCCGAATGGCTGGTGGGGACCAGCTGGTTGGCGTACGTCCGGCTGCCGCGGGCCACCTTGGCGCGGTTGTCGACGAGCTTGCCGTCCCCGGAGAGGTACAGCTTCCGGCTGAGCCCGGGCAGCCGGTCCGCGGTGGCGTAGGTGTTCCCCGGGTCGGTGATCCAGTCGCGGTAGTAGGCGAACCGCGGCCCGGTGTCGGTGTTCGCGTGCTTGCGCAGGTAGCGGTCGAACCAGGCGAGGACGCGGTTGCCGACATAGCTCGTCTCCAGGTTGCCCTGGCTCAGGTTCAGCTCGCCCGGGGCCGGGTCGGTCATGCCGCCGCTGTGCCCCCAGGACTGCCAGATCATCTTGGCCGTGGTGCCCTGCGCCCGGAGCGCCCGGTACGTCGCCGTGGCCTCGTTGAGGTTGAACAGGCTGTCGGCCTGGCCCTGGACGAGCAGGGTGGGCGCCTTGACACCGCCGAGGTAGGACACCGGCGAGACGCTGTGTGCGTACGCGAGCATGTCGGCGGTGCGGTCGGCCGGGTAGCTGCCGGAGTTCAGGGTGCGGACGGTCTCGCAGGCCTTGCTCACGAAGTGCAGGCAGGCCACCGAGTTGACGCGGGACGGGTCGGGGTTCGGCTCGAGCAGCGGCTGGCCCTCGCCGATCAGATAGAAGCCGTTGGTCCACTGCCACTTGAAGACGCCGGGCACGTCGCCGCTGCCGACGGCGTTGTCCGGGTCGAGCGAATACGCCAGGTCGTTCCAGGTGATCAGTGGTACGAGCGCGTCGACCCGGTGGTCGACCGCGGCCGTCGCCATCTGGATGGCACCGCCGTAGGAACCGCCGATCATGCCGACGCGGGGGTCGCCCGCGCCGTCCAGGGTGACGAAATCGGCGCGGGTCCCGTCGTCGGCGGCCCGCCCGCCCCCCAGGAAGTCGATCAGCTTCGAGGCCGCCTGCCCGTCGATGCCGGGTTCGTCGAGCGAGATGAGGCAGCCGGACCTGCCGAAGCCGAGTCCGGAGTAGATCAGGGAGACGTAGCCACGCCCGGCGAAGGCCTTGCCGATGGCGTCCGTCGTGCCGTCGCTCTTGCTGCCGCCGAAGCCGTTGGTGGCCAGCACCGCCGGAGCGGGGTGGGCGCGGTCCACGCCCGCGGGCCGGTAGAGGTCCGCGTCCACGACGCAGCTGCGGTCTCCGGCGCGGACGGTGAACTTCAGCGGGGTCACGGTGTACGGGGCGGTGGCGGCCGCCGGCGCGGTGAGCGCGAGGGGCGCGGTGAGCGCGGCACCGAGGGCGAGGGCGAGCGGGGCACGGCTTCTGGGCACACGACGGGACACGAGACCTCCACGCTGAGGACAAGCCAACTTACCGTCCGGTAAGTAGCAGCCGGCTGCCATGCTGTGGCAGGTGTCGTACGGGGTCAATCGGTGCGCCTGGGGTTTCTTGACGGATGTTCGGTGAAGACCGTCTGCCGGACCGCGGCCGTCCGAACCCGCGGGGTCAGCGCAGCGCGGGCTGGTCGAGCGTCAGGGTGCCCCGGTCCGCGTCGAGTTCGGCGGCGACTCCGAAGGGGACGGTCCAAGCGCCGTCGCAGTGGCCGAAGCCGAACTCCTCGGCGACGGGAACGCCGAGGCCGCCGAGCCGGTCGGCGAGCAGCGCGCGCACCCGGGCGGCGTCCTCGCACCCCGTCCACGACCCGAGCAGGACCCCACGCACCCCGTCCAGCCAGCCCGCGCGCAGCAGCTGGGTGAGGTAGCGGTCGAGACGGTACGTCTCCTCGCCCACGTCCTCCAGGCACAGCAGGCCCCCGCCTGCCGAGGGCCGGGCGTGCGGGGTGCCGAGCTCGGCGGCGAGCAGGCTCAGGCAGCCGCCGAGCGTGACGCCCCGGGCCCGTCCCGGAACCAGGGCCGCGCCGTCGGAGACGAGGGTGCGGACCGACTCCGGCGCGAACAGGGTCGCCCGCAGGTGCTCCTGGGCCCGCGCGTTCTTGATGAAGTCGATGCCCGCCGCCATCGGTCCGTGCAGCGTGACGAGCCCGAGGCGGGTGGCGAAGGCCTCGTGCAGCGCGGTGATGTCGCTGAAGCCGACGAACACCTTCGGCCCCGCCGCGCGCATCGCCGCCCAGTCGAGCAGGTCGACGGTCCGCTGCGCCCCGTATCCGCCGCGGGCGCACAGCACCGCGTCCACGGACGGGTCGCACCACGCGCTCTGCAGGTCGGCGGCGCGATCGGCGTCCGAGCCCGCCAGATAGGCGAAGGTGCCGTCGCGGTCCAGTACGTGGGGTGCCACCACCGGGTCCAGGTCCCAGCCGCGCAGCACGTCGAGCCCGGCCTGCAGCCGCTCCTCGGGGACGGGGCCGCTGGGCGCGACGACGGCCACACGGGCGCCGGGGGCGAGTCGGGACGGACGGACGAGCGGCTTCACGGGTCGGGCTCCAGGGTCGTTCTCTC
Organism: Streptomyces sp. NPDC014864; assembly: GCF_043081525.1. Taxonomy (NCBI): domain Bacteria; kingdom Bacillati; phylum Actinomycetota; class Actinomycetes; order Kitasatosporales; family Streptomycetaceae; genus Streptomyces; species Streptomyces sp. NPDC014864. The sequence goes on along the minus strand of NZ_JBIBWT010000005.1, from coordinate 255,613 downwards.
TCGGGCAGGCCTGCGGGGCCGGCCGCCCGACGGGCGGCCGTTCCACGAACGGGTCCGTCGTGACACGGACCGCCGGTGCCGTCAGGGACCTCCAGTATCGGCGCTGCCCGCGGCCGCTCTTCCCGCGCCGTGGCCCGGGGTCAGCTCCAGCGTGGGGACGCCGGGCGGGCGCAGCCGGAGCACCTGGGCGTAGAGGGACAGTTCGGCCTCCAGCGCGCGCACCATCGTCTCGGCCCGGCGGAAACCGTGGCCCTCGCCCTCGAAGGCGATGTACGCGTGCGGCACGCGCCCGCCCGCCGCCACCCGTTCCAGGAACCGCTCGCACTGGGCCGGGGGGCAGATCACGTCGTCCAGACCCTGGAGCAGCAGGAAGGGCACGGTGATGCGGTCGGCGTGCTCGACGGGCGAGCGCTCGGCGTACCGGCCGGGCACCTCGGCGTACGGCCCGACCAGGGTCTCCAGATACCGCGACTCGAAGTCGTGGGTCGCCTCCGCGCCCCAGGTCGCGAGGTCCAGGACCGGGTAGATGATCGTGCCGCAGGCGTAGACGTCGGTGCCGGTGAGCGAGGCGGCCGTGGTCCAGCCGCCCGCGCTGCCGCCCCGGATCGCCAGCCGGGCCCGGTCGGCGGTGCCCTCCTCGGCGAGGGCGAGCGCGACGGCGGCGCAGTCCTCCACGTCGACGACACCCCACTGCTCACGCAGCCGGTTGCGGTACTCCCGGCCGTACCCGCTCGAGCCGCCGTAGTCGACCTCGGCGACGCCGATGCCCCGGGAGGTGAAGTAGGCGATCTCCAGGTCGAGCACCAGCGGCGCCCTGCCGGTGGGGCCGCCGTGCGCCCACACGACGTAGGGCGGCAGCTCGCCGCCGGGTGCCACGCACGCCGGATGGTGCGGCGGATAGATGTGGGCGTGGATGTCGCGCCCGTCCGGCCCGGTGAAGGTGCGGATCTGCGGCTCGGGGTAGTACGTGGGGTCGACGGGGTCGTCGTGGGCTGCGCCGATCACCCGGGCCGCCCCGGCCGGGATGCCGCAGGGCCCGTCCGGGACGGCCCGCGGGGAGGTGTCCAGCTCCACGACCTCGTAGGCGCTGCGAGGGCTGGCGCCCACCGCGAAGACCCGCCCGCCCCGCGTCGCGAGCGTCGGCTCGAACTCGCTCCAGGGCCCGTCCGCGTCGACGATCTCGCCGGTCTCCGGGTCGAGCGTGCCGAGCGCGCCGGCGCCGCGACCGTGCACCACCGCGATCAGCCCGTTGTCCAGCGGGGCGAACCAGCGTTGGCCGAGCTTCCAGAGCGGGCCGCCGAACTCCTCCTCGCGGGGGCACAGCGGCTCGTCGTCGCGGTAGAGGTTCCACCAGCCACCGCGGTCGCTGCAGTACAGCAGCGCCCCGTCCGGCGCCCATTCGGCCTGGCAGACGGATTCGTCGGCGCCGCCGGCAACGGTGCGGGGCCGGTCCAGCGTTCCCTCGCCGCCCACGTCGGCCATGACCAGTTCGGTGCCGTCCCACGGCATCCTCGGGTGGTCCCAGGCCAGCCACACCGCCCGCCGCCCGTCGGGCGAGAGCCGGGGTCCGGTCACGAAGCGGTGCCGGTCGTCGGTGAGTTCGCGCACCGCCGCCCGGTCTTCGGCAGCCGAGCCGTCCAGCGGTACCGCGGCCAGGACCCGTCGTACGTCCGTGGGCCGGTCGCCGGTGAACTCCTCCAGCACGCACCAGACCTCGTCGTGCTCCGGACGGAACCACGGTTCCGCCCAGCGCAGTCCGCCGCCCACGGCGGACAGCGGGGTGAGCGGACGCGGTGCGGTGCCGGGCCGCCAGCGGTACAGCCGCTGGTCGGCGAAGTTCACGAACACCACCAGCGGCACACCGTCCCGCACCTGCCCGGCCCACGGCCGGCCTCCGTACTCGACGACCCGGCTGCGCACGTTCCACGGCGGGGGCAGCACGGACTCCTCGGCGCCTGCGGTGTGCCGGCGGACCAGGGTGCGGCGCCCGCCCTCGGTGGGCCGCGGCTCGGTCCACCACACCTCGTCGCCGACCATGCCCAACCACTCCGGACGGCCGTCGTGCGCGGCGGTGAGGGCCGCGTCGACGGGCGAGGGCCAGGAACCGTACGGCAGGGTCTGCACGCTCTCCTCCTCGCGGCTTCAGACGGTCCGCAGAAAGCGGTCGAGGACGCGGACGCCGAAGTGGAGCGCCTCCACGGGCACCCGCTCGTCGACCCCGTGGAACAGGTTGTGGTAGTCGAAGCCCTCGGGCAGCTTCAGCGGCGCGAATCCGTACCCGGTGATGCCGAGGCGGGAGAACTGCTTGGCGTCCGTGCCGCCCGCCATGCAGTACGGCACCACATGCCCCTCGGGTGCGAACGCCTGGACGGCGGCGCGCATGGCCGCGAACGTCGGCGAGTCCACCGGCGCCTGGAGCGCCACCTCGCGGTGCTCGAACTCCCAGGCCACGTCCGGGCCGGTCAGCCGGTCGAGGGTGGCGCGGAACTCCTCCTCGCCGCCGGGCAGATACCGTCCGTCGACGTGGGCCACGGCCTCGCCCGGGATGACGTTGACCTTGTAACCCGCCTCGAACATGGTGGGGTTGGCGCTGTTGCGGACGGTGGCCCCGACCAGGTCGGCGGCCGGGCCCAGCTTCTCCAGCAGCACGTCGACGTCCCGCAGGTCGGTCTCGACGCCGTACAGGGCGGCGAGTTCGGTGAGGGCCGCGCGGACCGTCGGGGTGAGCCGCAGCGGCCACTCGTGGGCGCCGATCCGGGCGACCGCGGCGGCGAGCCGCGTCACCGCGTTCTCCCGGTTGACGCGGGAGCCGTGGCCGGCCCGGCCGCGCGCGGTGAGCCGCAGCCACGCCGTGCCGCGCTCGCCGGCCGCGATCGGGTAGAGCTGCCGCCCGGCGCCGTCGTGGAAGGTGAACGCGCCCGACTCGCCGATGCCCTCGGTGCAGCCGTCGAACAGCCCGGCGTGCCGGTCGGCCAGGAACCCCGCGCCGTCCTCGGCGCTGGCCTCCTCGTCGGCGGTGAAGGCGATCACCACGTCGCGCCGGGGCCGGACGCCGAGCCGGGCCCAGGAGCGGACCACGGCGAGGATCATCGCGTCCATGTTCTTCATGTCGACCGCGCCCCGGCCCCACACGACGCCGTCGCGGACCTCCCCGGAGAACGGGTGCACGCTCCAGTCCCCGGCCTGCGCGGGCACCACGTCCAGGTGGCCGTGGACGAGCAGCGCGTCCGCGGACGGGTCGGTGCCCTCCACGCGGGCGACCACGTTGGTCCGGCCCGGAGTGCGCTCCAGGAGCGTCGCTTCGAGGCCGGCCCCGGCCAGCCGCTCGGCGGCGTACTCGGCGGCCGGGCGCTCCCGGCAGTCCCCGCCGCCGCGGTTGGTGGTGTCGACGCGGATCAGGTCCGAGGTGAACCGCACGACCTCGTCCAGTGCCTGCTCGTCAGCCATACTGCTCCTCCACCGCGGCCGAGACGATCGTGGTGACCGCCTTGAAGGCGCGGATCGCCTCGTACATGGTGGCGCTGGTGTACGCCACCTTGCGCTCCCCGATTTGGTCCACTCCGGGGACGACCGTGGCGGCCATCGCCAGGTGCTCGGCGTCGAACTCCAGCGCGACGGTGTGCGGGCCGCCGACGGCCGGCTCGTGCCGGACCGCCAGCGCCGCCGCCTCCTTGGCCGCCGCGCGGATGTCGGCGGCGGTGCGGGCCGGTGTGCGGCACACGGCCGCGTACCGCGACACATGGTCCTTGACGGCCACCTTCAGCGCCCCGGGCGCGTAGCCGAGCGCGTCCTCGCAGGCCACGTCGTCGCCGGTGACCAGGACGACGGGGACGCCGTACTCGGCGACCACCCGGGCGTTCAGCAGGCCCTCGCTGGCCCGTACGTCGTCCAGCCACACGCCGGTGATGGAGTTCGCGAGGTACGTGTGGGCGAGCACGCCCTCCGTGCCGGCGCCCGCGTGGTAGCCGACGAACGCGATGCCGTCCACGTCGCCGTGCTGCACGCCCTCCACCATGGACAGCGTCTTGTGCCGCCCGGTGAGCATCCGCGCCCGTTCGTCCAGCCGCTCCAGGAGCAGGTTGCGCATGGTCGAGTGGGCCTCGTTGATCAGCACCTCGTCGGCACCGCCGTCGAAGAAGCCCAGCACGGCGGCGTCGACGTCCGAGGTGAACATCGCTCGGCACCGCTCCCACTGGGGCGTCCCCGGCAGCACGTCGGCCGGCCAGGTCACGCCGGTCGCACCCTCCATGTCGGCACTGATCAGGATCTTCATGACGCCTCACGCTACGCGGTGCGCCGGAATCCCGCCCGGACCTGTGGAAAACTCTCACCGGTCCAGACCAGCAGCGGCGCCCCGGTCACCGAGGTGCCGGGGCGCGCGCCGTACGAGGTCAGCGGTCCAGGAAGTCGAAGAGCTCCTCCCAGCGGCGGGTGATGGCGTCCGGGTCGAAGCGCTGGACGCTGCGCAGGGCCTCGTCACCCATGGCGTCGCGCAGGGCCTCGTCGGACATCAACCGCACGAGGTGACGGGCGAGTTCGGTGGTGTTGCCGGGGCGGGCCAGCAGGCCGTCCCGGTCGTGGCCGACGATCTCGCGCACGCCGGGCGCGCAGTCGAACGCCACGCACGGCACGCCGCAGGCCATCGCCTCCAGCAGGACCAGCGGGAAGCCCTCGCCCCGGGAGGACTGCACGAACACGGAGGAGGCACGCAGCGCGCCGGGCACGTCGTCGGTCTGCCCGGCGAAGTCCACCGAGTCGTCGAGGCCGAGCTCGGCGCACTGCTGCCGCAGCTGCGCCTCGGCCTCTCCCCTGCCGTACAGGCGCAGGGTCCAGCCGGGCTGCTTGGGAGCGGCCTCGGCCCACGCGTCGAGGAGCAGGTCGACGCCCTTCTCGTGGGAGAGGCGGCCGATGCTCGCCACCACCTTCTCGGTGCGCGGTGACGGCGCGTCGGGCACGATCGGCAGCGGGTTCGGCATGAAGCCGACGTTGTTCATGCCCTCGCCCACCCAGCGGTCGGCGTCCTCCTGGGTGAGGGCGAGCAGCCGGTCGGCGTCTTTGTAGTACTTCTTCACCCGCGCGAAACGGGACGACTTGCGGGCCGTCTCGAAGGACTCGTGGGTCATGCCGATGATCCGGTGCCCGGTGGTGTCCGCGAGCGCCACCCACTCCATCGCCCACACCTGGGTGACGATGATCATCGCGCCGGGACGGGCGGCGCGGAACAGCGCCGTGAGCCGGTCGGCGGCGGCCCGCATGTGCGCGTCGTGACGGCGCACGGCCGGGTCCACGGCGCCGAGCAGACGGCGCGACCGGGGGCGGCCGGGCGGGCGCCGGGCGTACAGGGTCACCGTGCGGAACGGCGGGTCCTCGCCGAGGTCCATGGGGTGGTTGGCCGGGGCGATGCCGGCGATCGTGACCCGGTGGCCGCGTCCGGCCAGCAGCTTGGCCAGCTGTGCCTGCCAGCGGCCCACGCCGCCGAGCTCGTTGACCTCGTTGGCCACGAAGAAGATGTCACGCTCGGTCATCGGGCCTCTCCAGCGGGTCCGAAGAAACGGTCCACGATCCGAGCCGCCGCGTCGCCGCGGTCGTACTCGCCGTACTTGTCCACGAACTCCTTCAGCCGCGCCTCGTACTTGGCCTGTACGGCGTTCAGGTCGCCGATGGCGGCGAAGAGTTCGTCCTCTGTGCGCGGCACCGGGCCGGGCGCCTCGGCCAGCAGGTCGAAGTACGTGCCGCGGGTGTCCTCGGCGTACTCCTCCCAGTCGTAGGCGTAGAACACCAGCGGGCGTTGCAGCAGCGCGTAGTCGAACATCACCGAGGAGTAGTCCGTGATGAGGCCGTCGGCGAGCAGCAGCAGCGGGGTGATGTCCGGTTCGGTGCTCACGTCGATGACGCGGCCCGCCACCGACGGAGGCAGGGTGAGCCGGTTCAGGTAGTGCGCCCGTACGAGGAGGGTGTACTCCTCGCCGAAGCGGGCGGCGAAACGCTCGACGTCGAAGCCGAACGTGAAGCCGCGCACCCGGCCGTCGGAGTTCGCGCGGAACGTGGGCGCGTACAGCAGCACCCGGCGGGCGGGGTCCAGACCGAGGCGTTCGGCGAGGCGCTGCGCCTCGGGGCCGGGCGCGGCGCCCTCGCGGGCCCGCACCAGGGCGTCGTTGCGCGGGTAGCCGGTGCGCAGCAGCTTCTCCTCGGGGATGCGGTAGGCGCGGGCGAGGGTGCGCACGTCGTGCTCGCTGCGGACCACGAAGTGGTCGAAGCGGTCCAGCGCCTGCTGGTAGGCGCGCTGCTCCGGCTCGGACATCATCCGGTGGGTGGGCTCGTGGAAGCCCATCCGCTTCAGGGCCGAGCCGTGCCAGGTCTGGATGTAGGTGGTCTCCGGGCGCTTGGTCAGCCGCAGCGGGAAGCCCTGGTTGTCGATCCAGAACTCGGCCTGGGCGAGCGCCCTGAGGTAGCGCCAGGACCACCGGCGCACCAGCTCGGCGTCCTCGGGGAAGCCTTCGGGGCGTTCGCCCGCGTAGGACCAGATCGGGGTGATCGGCACGCCGCGGCGACGCAGCTCCTCGTAGACGGCCCGGGGGCTGTCGCTGTACTGCTTGCCGAGGTGGCTCTCGAAGACGACCGTGCCCTTGCGGACCGGCAGTCTGCGCAGCATGCGCTCGTAGACCTGGAGCTTGCGGTCGCCGGAGTTCAGGTCCTTGCGGACGGCGCGCAGCTTGCGGTAGGCCCCCTTGGCGGCGCGCGCGGGGCGGCCGTGCAGGTTGCGCTCCACGGCGGCGCGCCCGACGCGGGCGGCCTGGCCGTGCTGGGTGAGCCGGAAGGCCAGGTGCCCCTTGGCCGACACCTGCACCTCGAGCCGGTCGGCCATCAGCCGGGTGAGCCGCGGGCGCACGGGCACCGCCTCGGCGTGCTCCAGGTCGACGGTGCCGACGGTGAGCCGGCTCGTGGTGCGCCGGCCGTCCGCCGTGAGGTGCAGCCGGACGTCCCAGACGTCGTCGACGATGCCCAGCGGCCGCAGCCGCCGGGCCAGCGGCACCTCGGCCCGCCAGGCGATGGTGTCGCCCTGGTGGCGCGGCGCCGGCACGGGGAAGCGGAAGGTCTGCAGGCTGCGGCGGCGGGCGCGGAACTCGAGCTCGGCTGTGAGCTTCGCGTCCGCGGCGACGGTGTGCAGCGGGTTGACGATCTCCCCGGCGAGGACGACGGTGTCGCCGCTCGCCGAGTACTCGGTGAGCCGGTTGCGCAGGGCCATCTGGTCCAGCCGCTTGGCGTGGTAGCCGAGGGCGGTGACGTCGAGGACGGCGCGCATCTCCGGGTCGTCGAGATAGCGGTCGGTCCAGTACACGCGGCCGTCCCGCTCGGTGAGCGGCGCGGAGATCTTGTGCCGGTTGATCAGTGTGTCGATCGCCGGCATGAGGTCGGTCCAGTCCTCGCGCAGCAGCAGCTGGGCGCAGATCGCGTGGACCCGGTCGAGCTCGTCGTACGCCGCGTCCGGGAAGTCCTGGACGTAGCCGCGGGCCAGCTCGGCGAAGCGGTGGCGGTACTCGTCGTCGAGGAAGGGCAGTTCCCGCAGGTAGAGCACGAGGTCGTGCTTGAGGAACTTGATGTCCTTCCACAGCTTGAGCCCGTCGAGGCCCTTGCGCTCCAGGATCGCGTCGATCCGGCGGTGGATCTCCACCCGGTCCGCGAAGTTGTTGATCTCACGGCGCCGGTTGCTGATCGACTTCACGGCCGTCTTCTCGACGACGTTCCAGTAGTAGACCGTGTTGGGGATCAGGGTGATCCGCCGGGCGGCGAGGTAGGCCTGGGCCGAGAAGAGCAGGTCCTCGTAGTGGATGCCGCGCGGGAAGGCGAGGTCGTTGTCGAGGAGGAAGTCGCGCCGGTAGCACTTGTTGGTCGACAGGGTGTCGAAGACGAACAGGTCCGGCAACTCGCTGACCGAGTCCACGGTACGGGTGCCGCGGTACAGCCAGGGGTACCAGGCCACGCGCTTGTCGTGGCGGCTGTCGGTGTGAACCCGGACACACAGGCCCGAGATCAGCTCGGCGCCGGTGCGGTCGCCCGCCTCGACCATGTTGCGGCACGCGTTCGGTTCCAGGGTGTCGTCGCTGTCCAGGAACATGACGTAGCGGCCCCGGGCGACCTTGACGCCCTGGTTGCGCGGCTCCCCGCAGCCCCCGCTGTTCTCCGGGAGCCGGATCGCGCGGACCCGGTCGGGGTGGGCCGCGGCGAGCGCCTGCGCGACCTCGTGGGAGCCGTCCGTCGAGCAGTCGTCGGCGATGATCACCTCGACATTGCGCAGTGTTTGCTCGAGGACGGAACCTACGGCCGTCGGAAGTCGCTCTTCGTCGTTGTAGACGATGACGACAACACTGACGTCCGGATCGGGCGCGACGGTCGACACGGCCACCTCTCGTCTCTGTTCCGTTCGGTGTGCGGCAGGGTGGACGCAACCCTACAGGGTGTAGGGATCACGGACGCCCGCACCCCCTCCAAACTACGTCAATGCGACAATACGCCGTCCTCCTGACACGCAGAACCAGCCGTGCGGGCACGCGCCGTGACGCCCCGGGCCCGGCACGCCAGGGCGAACTCGGGCACCCGGGGCGGCGGTTGGGCCGACCGCGCACCGGGCTCTGCGTCCACGCTAGCGGGTGACCACCACGGTGACCTCGAAGCGGTCCTGGCCCGGCGGGCAGCGCATCGCCTCTCCGCACGAGGTGCGCCGGGCGGTCACCCGCACGGTACCGGTCCGCACCGCGGTGAACCGGGCGGAGGAGGCGCCGCAGCTGCGCCCGGGCGGGCAGGTCGGGGCGGGGGTGGGGCCGGCTCCGCCGCCGGTGGGGGCGAGTACCCGGGGGTCCGAGCCTTCCGGGGCCGACCAGTAGCCCCCGCGCAGGCGTACCTCGACGAGTGTGCCGATGACCACATGGACCGTGGTGCCCCGGGCCCGCTCGCCGAGGACGACCGGACCGGGGGACGGCGCGGCGGACGCCGAGGGTGACGCGGAGGGTGACGCGGCCGGCACGGATGATGCGGAGGAGGGCGCGGACGGAGCGGGGCGGCCCGACGACGACGGCGCGGGCGGAGCCCCCCGGGAACCGGAGGAACACCCGCCCAGGGTCCCTGCCAGGGCGAGCGTCACGAGGGCGGCGAGCGCCGCGCGCGGCGCTCGCCGGTGCGGGCGGTGGTGGGTACGCGAACGAGACATGGCACTCCCTGTGATGTCCCCCACCCGAAGGGCGGACAGACGGCAGTGGGGGGCGGGCCGTCGGCCCGCCCCCCACGGTGAGACGTGAGACGTCAGGAGACGGTCACGTCGTCGTAGTAGGTGTACGTCGCGTCACCCGCGTAGCCGTCGTCCACGTTGGTGAGCGTCAGGGTGTAGTTGTGACCCGCGGTCACCGTGCCGTTGACCTGCTTCCAGCCCGCACCCGAGGTGCAGGTCCTGCCGAGCAGCGTCGTGGTGGTGCCGGACGTGGTGTCCTTGAGGGTGGCCGTGGCCCAGTCGTAGGTCACCGTGTCCGGGCAGGTGACGTCGTACCAGAAGGAGATCTTGCTGGTGCCGGACGCGGCCGTGAAGCTCTGGGTGAGGGAGGAGGTGCTGGTCGGGCTGGTGGAGCCCACCAGGGCGCCGTAGCTGCCGCTGTGCGCCGCCGAGGTGGTGGCGGAGGTGCTGCCGCTGGTGGTCCAGCCGGACAGGCTGCCGGTCTCGAAGGTGCCGTTGGTGAAGGTGCCGCCGCTGCTGCCGCCGACGATCGCGTGCGTCATGGCGCAGTTGTTGGTGTCGTTGGACCAGTTCGCCTGCTCCGCGAAGGTGCCGGTCCCCATGGTGACGTTGGCCGCGCCGCCCGTGCTGCCCGGGGAGATCCAGGCGCATTCGTCGGCGTTCTCCTGGCCGTCGTAGGAGCTGCCGGTGTGGTTGGTCCAGCCGCCCGCCGGGTTCTGGTCCGACATCATCTCCTGCCACTCGTGGCCGAGGGTCATCGTCCACCCGTCCAACGTACCGGGCGAGTTGACGAAGCCCACGCCGCAGCCGGCGCCGGAGTCCATGTTGTACGGCTGGTTGCTGAACGCGATGTCGCCGTAGGAGGAGGCCACGGCGCCGCCGGTCAGCGTGGCGTCACCGTTCCAGTCGTGCCAGGCGCAGTAGCTGCCCTGGTAGTTGTCCGGATTGGTGTTGTGCGGGGAGAGGATGACGTAGTACGCGTCGCGGTTGGACGCGGCGGTGGTGTTGCCGAAGTGGCCGGCCGCCTTCACCGCCTCCGCGCCCAGCTGGTGCCCGGTCGCGGCACTCGGCGAGCTGGTCGAGTTGTCGTACCAGACGCCGGAGAGGACGCCGCCGCTCTGGTACGGGATGAAGCTGGCGTTGGACGGGCAGCTGGTGGCGCCGGTCGCGACGTTCGGGCCGTCGCACCACTGGGTGAGGTCGGCGGACCATCGCTCGCTTCCGGTGCCGATGTCCTTGAACATCTCCTGGGCCACCGGGGCCGCGCCGTCCGGGTCGCCGGAGAACGTGGAGTCGCCGCTGGAGTTGGTGCCCTGCGTGCCCCACTGGGAGCCGTAGAAGACCAGGTAGACCTTGGAGTGGCCGCTCTGCACGCCGATGCCGTCGACGCCGCCGCCGTAGGACAGCGTCTGCGGTCCGGTCGTCGCCGTGGTCGCGGTCGTCGCCGGGTGCTGGGCCGCCCAGGCCTTCATCCGGGCGTTGCGCTGGATGGTCGGGAGGGCGCCGTGCCGGTAGGGGTGCTGGTAGGCCGGGCTGTAGGGGTTGGATCTCACGGACGGGCCTGCGGCCTGGGTGGCGGCTGCCGCCTGGGGTACGGAGGCGAGTGCCACACCGGTGAGCAGGGACAGCGACGCGAGACCGGTCAGGGTCGCGCGGACCGCGCCGCGGACGTGGGGATTACCCATGGAGGGTGAGACCTTTCTGCGGACAGACCTCCGCCGTGGGGCGGCGGAAGTGGGCTGCGGGGAATCCGACGCGGCAGCTCACCAGGCGCCCCGGCTCGGGGCGTCGGGTCACGACGCCCCTGCACCGCCGGACAGGACGGCAGGGCCCAGTGGCACCACTCGACCCCGGCGGATTCCGGGCGGCCGGGAATCCGCGGGGTGTCGCAATTCGCTGGGAAACTGAGGTCCTTGACCGAAAAGACGCTTGATAAGTGATGCCTTGTCAGACGTCCGAAGCAAAGCAGGATTGACGTGTTCTGGTCAATCACTTGAAAAGGCGCCTTACTTTCTTCTTACAGAGGGCGTTGACGGCCTTCCAGGCACCACCGCCCGACCCCCGGTGAACCGTTCTTTCCGCAGGTCGGAGCGGGGACGGAAAGGGCGACAGCGGCGCCGCTCGATCATCCGACCGCCGACCGCGTGCCACTCGCCGTCGTCGGCCTCCGCCCGGCGCATCCAAACCCGGCGTCAAGGAAAGAAGAGGAATGCATTTCGTCAAGGTCCGTTTTTCAGAAGCGCAGTTGTTCCCCCGTGGGCTTCTTGTCCCCTCCCCCTCGCTGCCCGGCGGGACGCGCCGTTCACGCGTCCCGGCCCGTCAGCGCGTGCGCCCGGCCACCCACCATTGCGAGGGCAGCTCGATCCTGGCCCCGTCGGGCCCGAACTCGGTTGTCATGAGCGGGATTTCACCGCGCGCGAGGACGGTCAGGCCGGCCGCGCGCAGGTACTGCGGCACGGCGTCGTCCGCGACGTCGCCGGGCACGATGCCGTGCCGGAGGACGGGCGCCAGCTTGGGCGGCGGACCTGCGGGGCTCCGCGCCAGACCGCCCAGGAGTGCACCGGCCGCCTCGGAGAGCTCGGCCAGGAAGACCCGCCCGCGCTGCCCGGCCAGGGCGGCGAGCGCGTCCACCAGCGGCTGCCGGTCGTCCGGCTCGCACTGGTGCAGCACGCCCCGCATGTAGACGTTCGCGTCGCCCAGCTCCGCGTGCAGCGTCTCCGCCTCGCGCTTGTCGGTGGCGTCCAGCACCCGGTACGCGGCCTGCCCGGCCGGGTCGGAGCGCCGGGCACGGTCGACGGCCGCCGCCGACAGGTCGGCGCCGAGGACGCGCGGGAAGCGGTCGGCGAGGAAGCGGGTCTGGGTGCCGTTGCCGCAGCCGAGATCGACCAGCGGCAGCCCGGGATCGATGAGGTGCGGGTGGAACAGCGGCAGATGGAGACCGGCGGTCAGCGCGGGATCGGCGTCCCAGAACACCGCGCCCGCCTCCTCGGGCGCCTCGCGCCAGAAACCCTCCCAGGCCAGGCGGTACCGACTCGTCACGCTCATGCCCAACTCCCCAGGGTCCGGGGCCGATCCGTCATCGTGACGGCCCGTACGGCTGGTCTACCGCGCGCCGGTCGCACTCACAACCGCCGGGCGCGTTCCTTCACCACGGGGGTCACCGACGTCCCGGGGCAGCACACCTGGCCGCGTCGGCGCTCGGACGCGGACCGGCCCCGGACGCCGCGCCCCCGAACGCGGGTGACGGACGCCCCGTGTCAGCGACGCGGCAGCGTCAGCTCGAACCAGACCGTCTTGCCGGTGCCCGTCCGGCTGGTGCCCCACTCCCGGGCGAGGGCGCTGACCACGCGCAGCCCGCGCCCGGACTCGTCGCCGGGACCGGCGCTCGTCAGCGTGGGCAGCTCGTGGTCGTCGTCGTCAACCTCGCACAGCAGCGTGTCGCCCCGGACGAGCCGCAGCTCGACCGCACCGCCGCGGGAGTGCCGTACGGCGTTGGTGACCAGCTCGCTGACCAGCAGCTCGGCCGGGTCGGCGAGCCGGGCCAGACCCCACACATGGAGCTGCTCCCGGACCACGGCACGGGCACGGGCGGCCTGCCCGGCATCGCGGGCGAGCCGCCACCCGGCGACGTGGTCCGGCGCGATGCCGTTGAGGCGGGCCATCAGCAGGGCCACGTCGTCCTTGCGACCGCCGCGCGTGTTCAGGGCGCGGATGATCGTGTCGCAGGCCTCGTCCATGGCCGCCGCCGGGTGGGCGGCGGACTCGCACAGCGTGGCGAGGCCGACACCGATGTCCTCGCCGCGCACTTCGACCAGCCCGTCGGTGCACATCACCAGGCGGTCGCCGGGCCGCACCCGTACGCGTACGGTCTCGAAGGGCACTCCGCCGACGCCGATGGGCGCGCCGGTGGGCAGGTCGAGCAGCTCGCTGCGGCCGTCCTCGGCACGGACCAGGACCGGCGGGACGTGGCCCGCGTTGGCCAGGCTGAGCTCGCTCGCGATGGGGTCGTACACGGCGTACAGGCAGGTCGCGAGGTAGATGTCGCCGAGCCGCTGGGCGAGGTCGTCGAGATTGCGCAGCAGTTGCGCGGGCGGCAGGTCGAGTGCGGCCAGGGTCTGCACGGCGGTGCGCAACTGGCCCATCATCGCGGCCGAGTTCAGGCCGTGGCCCATGACGTCGCCGACGACGAGGGCGGTGCGCGCGCCGGGCAGCTTCACCGAGTCGAACCAGTCGCCGCCGACCCGGCCGAGCAGCGTGCCGGGAAGGTAGCGGGTGGCGATGTCGCAGCCCGCCCGGCGCGCCGGAATGCGCGGCAGCATGCTGTCCTGGAGGGTCTCGGCGACGCTCTCCTGGTGGGTGTACATACGGGCGTTGTCGAGCACGAGGCCCGCGCGGGAGGCGAGTTCGGCGCCGGTGACCCGGTCCATGTCGTTGAACTCGGCGCGCTCGGGATGGCGCAGCAGGACCATGAAGCCGAGGACGACGTTGCGGGCCTTGAGAGGGACGACGAGCATGGAGCGGTGGGTGATCAGGGGCCGGATGTCGCGCTTCTCGAACTGCGAGGCGATGGCGTGCCCCATCGTCTCGCTGATGCGCGGCACCAGCACGGGCTCACCGGTGGTCATGCACTGGAAGAACGGGGTGTGCGCCGGGAACGGCATGGCCTCGCCGACGGGCACGACGTCGTCCCAGCGGCCGGGTTCGTCGGTGTGCTCCACGGCCACCCGGTGCCACAGGGTGGTGGTGTCCGGCACGCCGTCGGGGAACCCCTCACCGGCGACGACCTGTTCGCGCAGATAGGTCCCGGCGACATCGGTGAAGCGCGGTACGACGGCCTTGCTGACCTCGACGACGGTCCGGGCCAGGTCCAGCGAGGTGCCGATCCGGCCGCTCACCTCGTTGAGGAACTCCAGTCGCTCGCGGACGGCCGCGTGCTCGAGGTCCTCGCCCGTGTCGCCGGCGTCCTCCTCGGGCGCGGGCAGCCCCTGGGCCGCGGCCCGCGCGGCCCGTTCGCGGCGCGCCCGGCGTCCGGCGCGCCGGGGCACGCCCCAGTCGGGCGTCACGGGCACTCGGTCGTTGTGGCTGAACTCCAGTACCGGGTAGCCCAGTTCGAGGACCTGGGCGACGATCCGGGCGCTCTCCCCGACGCTCACGCTGGGCAGGATCTCGGGCAGCCGCCGGGCGAGGTCCTCGGCGCCGGGGAAGTCGGTGTGCAGGGCGAAAGCGGGCGCGATCCGCTCGGGCGCCTGTCTTCCACCGGCTTGCCCGGGGTCGTCGTGGCGCAGTCCGCCCGCGTCGGCGGCGAGCACCAGCAGCCGTTCCCGCCCCGGACCCACCAGCGGGTACGCCCACCAGAGCACGTCGGCCCGTCCCGGCTCCCCGGACGGGCGCGCTCCGGAGTCGTCCCGCTCGTGTCCGCGCGCGTGCGCACGCCCGTGATCGGGCACAGGCACGGGCACGGTGAGGCGGGCGCGGCCCGCGGCCGGGTAGGACAGCCGTCCGTCGAGGGAGGACTCCAGGCCGGGCCCGAGCCCGTCGCAGGCGGTGTACGACCGGTGGGGGACGTCGTCGGTCTCCTCCGGCAGCGCGCCGGAGACGGGCAGCAGGTCGGCCACCGGGCGGCCGATCGCCGCCTCCTTGGTGGTGCCGAACAGCCGCCACGCGCCCCTGCTCCAATGCGACACCAGCCCGTCGCGGTCGACCACGACCACGGCCAGCGGGACGCGGCCCGCCACGGCGTCCCCCGCCCCCGCCGGCGCGCCGCCCCCCGCTCCGCGGCTGGGAGGTGCGTCCTTCTCGGTGCCACGGTCCATGGCCCGGCCCTCTCTCCGCACGGCTCCGCAAGATCTGTTCCCCCGCCGACCACGGTACGGCGACGGTCCGTCACGATGTGCGGCAACAGCGGAATTCGTACCGGCAGGTCACACCGGCGCACCGGCGTGCGCCCCCCCCCGCTGACGGATCAGTCCTCGTGGCCGAGCTGAAGATCCCGTTCCGTCCGTCCGCCGCCCGCCACCTGGAGCACGGTGGCCACCGGCGGGTACCCCGCCGCGATCACGGTGTACTCGCCGGAGGCCAGGTCGACGAACCGGAACGTTCCGTCGGGGCCGGTGGTGAGCGTGTCGACCACGTTGCCCGCGGCGTCCAGCAGAGTGACGCGCGCGTCCTCGACGGGCCGCCCGCCGGGGGCGCGAACCGTCCCGCGGAGCACGGCACCGCCCGCGAGTTCGACGTCCTGCCGGGTCTCCCGCGCGGCCTGCACGCCGACCGGGAGCGCGGCGGGGCGGAAGGCGTGCGCGCTGGCGGCGAGGGTGTACTCCCCCGCGACCAGTTCGGTGAGGACGTAGCCGCCGTCGCGTCCGCTGCGGGTGCCGGCGACGACCTCTCCGTGCACGTTGGTCAGCGTCACGGTGGCGTCCCGCACGGGGGTGCCGTCCGCGGTGCGCACACAGCCCGCGAGGCGTCCGGCGCCCCCGAGCACGACGTCGAGGTCGACGGGCCGCTCGCCGACGGTCACGCTCACCGCCTGCGGCTGGTGCCCGCCGGCCGCCGCGATCAGGACGTAGGCGCCGACGCCCGGGGTGGACAGCGCGTAGCGTCCGTCCTCGCCGCTCGCGCCCCGCCCGATCTGCTGCCCGGTCACGTCGATGAGGGTGAGTGCCGCGCGGGGGACGGCCGTGCCGTCGGCGTGCCGCACGGTGCCGCACACGGGGACGCCCGCGGGGACGCCGCCGGCGTACGCCGAACGGGCCTGCGGGACGGCGGTGTCGGCCTCGGCGGTCTCCGTCTCGGAGGCGGGGGTGTGGTGGGACACCAGGGGTTTCTCCTTGAGGAAGAAGGCGATGAGCAGACCGAGGACGAGCACCGGCACCAGGTAGAGGAAGATCCGCGGCATGGCGTCGGCGTACGCCTGGACGTAGGCGTCGCGCAGGGCCGGCGGCAGCGCGCGCACCCGCTGCGGGGTGATCGACTCGGGGTCGGGGAGCGCTGCCCCGGCGCGCGGGGGGAGGCGCGCGGCCAGGGCGTCGGTGAGCCGGCCGGCGAACAGGGTGCCGAAGACCGCGGCGCCGACGCTGCCGCCGATCTGCCGGAAGTAGTTGTTGGCGCTGGTGGCGGTGCCGAGGTCGGCGGGGCGCACGGAGTTCTGCACGGCCAGGACCAGGACCGGCATCACCAGGCCGATCCCGGCCCCGAGTACGGCCATCCACACGCTGTAGTGCAGCCGGGGGGTGTCGGTCCGGAGGCGGGAGAGCAGCCACATGCCGACGGCGGACAGGGCGCAGCCGAGGAGGGGGTAGGGCCGGTAGCGGCCGGTGCGGCTGATGAGCTGCCCCGAGGCGACGGACGCCACCACGATGCCGCCCATCATGGGCAGCATCAGCAGGCCCGACTCGGTGGCCGAGGCGCCGTCGACCATCTGGAGGAACGTGGGCAGATAGCCGGCGGCGCCGAACAGCGCGACACCGACCACGAGCCCGACCAGGGCGGTGACGTTGAAGACGGAGTCCCGGAACAGCCGTGGTGGGATGAGGGGTTCGGCGGCGGACCGCTCGGCGACGAGGAAAAGGGCGGCGCACAGGGCGGCGCCCGCGGCGAGACCGAGAATGACGCGCGAGTCCCAGGCGTACTCGGTGCCGCCCCAACTGGTCAGCAGCACCAGGCAGGTCGAGGCCCCCGCGAGCAGCACGGTGCCCGGCACGTCGAGGCGGCCCCGCGCCACCCGCCTCGGCAGCTTGAGCACCACGGTGACCACGGCGAGAGTCACCAGGCCGAAGGGGACGTTGATGTAGAAGCACCAGCGCCACGAGAGGTGGTCGGTGAAGTAGCCGCCGAGCAGCGGCCCCGCGACGGAGGCGAGGCCGAAGGCGGCACCGATGAGCCCCATGAACCGCCCGCGCCGCCGGGGCGGCACGATGTCCGCGATGATGGCCTGCACGCCGGTCATCAGCCCGCCCGCGCCGACGCCCTGGACGGCGCGGAAGGCGATCAGCTGGTCCATGGTCCGCGCCCGGCCGGCGAGCCCGGAGCCGACGACGAAGACGACGATGGCGAACTGGAAGACGCCCTTGCGGCCGAGGAGATCGCCGAGCTTGCCGTAGACCGGCAGACCGACGGTGGCGGTGAGCAGGTAGGCGGTGACGGCCCAGGACATCCGGTCCAGGCCGTGCAGCTCACCGACGATCTTCGGGAGCGCGGTGGCGACGATCATCTGCTCCAGCGCCGCGAGGAGCAGCGCGAGCATCAGCCCGACGAAGACCAGCCGCACCCGGCGGGGGTCGAGGCGGTCGGTCGGGGGCGGCGGGGCGAGGGGGACCTCCGGCGGCGCGAGGGCCGGTTCGTCCTGCACCAGAGTGATCCCGCCCACGTCGCCGCTCCCTCGTCACGCCTGCCGCACGATTTCCGCGTGAAGCGACAACTGCGGGCAAGCGCGACGAGTTACGGCACCGGGTCGGGTGCCAGGGAGATCCACTCGAACCGGTGAGGCACCAACGGGCCCTGGCGGCCGAGCCGTTGGAATCGTCGCACGACGGCCGGCGCCCGGTCCGGCCGCTCCCCCGCCCCGACCGCTCCCCCCCGGCCCGGACTACTTCTCGGTCTCGGCGGCGAGGTTGGCGAGCACGGCGTCGTAGATCCGGGCGAGGCCCTTGGGCGCGAAGGTGCGCTCGAAGAAGCCGCCGATGCCGCCGGCGCCGTTCCAGGCGGTCGTGACGACGACCCGCGAGCTGCCCTCACCGGCCGGGGTGACACGCCAGGTGGTGACCATCGAGGAGTTGCGGTCCTTCTCCACGAGCTCGCCGTCGGTGGGCTCGGTCACCTCCAGCAGGCAGTCGCGGATCCGCTTGCTGGTGGCCTGGAGCTTCCAGTGGACGAGGGTGCCCTCGCCATCGCCGCCCTCGCGCACCTCGTACTCGCTGAAGTGCTCGGGCAGCAGCCTCCCGCGGGTGCCGCTGTAATCGGCGAGGGCGTCGAACACCTTCTCCGCGTCCGCCGCGACGACCCGCTCCGTAGTGGCCTCGACCTGCGCCATCAGGTTCCTCCAGGGCATCCGTTCTCAAGGTCGGGACAAAGCCAACCACCCCGCTCCCCGGCCACCCAAATCGGGGTCGGCAAGTGACCGATCCAGGTGCGTTCGGCGATCGGGTACGACCCTCGCACGATCAAGCGAACTAATGTTCTATTCTGTGGGGCAGTGCTATCGAGGAGGCGTCATGCGCTGGGAGAACCTCACCGTGGACCCGGACCACCGCCGGGCCGACGCCGCGCTGTTCGGCGCGGACGCCGTGGTCACCACCACCGTCGACACGCCCGAGTTCCGCGGCATCACCTTCCACGAGATCCGGGCCCGCTCGATCATCAACCGGGTCCCGGGCGCCTCGCGGATGCCCTTCGAGTGGACGGTCAACCCCTACCGCGGCTGCTCGCACGCGTGCGTGTACTGCTTCGCCCGCAAGACGCACGGCTACCTGGACCTGGACACCGGCATCGGCTTCGACACCCAGATCGTGGTCAAGGTGAACGCGCCGGAGCTGCTGCGCCGCCAGCTGGCCTCGCGCCGCTGGCGGGGCGAGCACATCGCGATGGGCACCAATGTGGACTGCTACCAGCGCGCCGAGGGCCGCTACCGCCTGATGCCGGGCATCCTCACCGCCCTGCGCGACCACGCGAACCCCTTCTCGATCCTCACCAAGGGCACGCTGATCCTGCGCGATCTCGACCTGCTGAAGCAGGCCGCCGAGGTGACCGAGGTGGGCGTCTCGGTCTCCGTGGGCTTCACCGACCCCGAGCTGTGGCGCACCGTGGAGCCGGGCACGCCCGCGCCCCAGCGCCGGCTGGACGTCGTGCGCGTCCTCGGCGAGCACGGCATCGGCTGCGGTGTGCTGATGGCGCCGGTGATTCCCTTCCTGAGCGACCACCCGGCCCAACTGCGTGCCACGGTACGGGCGATCGCGGAGGCGGGGGCCACCTCCGCCACGCCGCTGGCGCTGCATCTGCGGCCCGGCGCCCGTGAGTGGTTCATGGCCTGGCTCGGGGAGCACCACCCCCATCTGGTGCGCCGCTACGAACGGCTCTACGCCGACGGCGCCTACGCCCCGAAGTGGTACCAGCGCCGGATCACCCGTCAGGTCCACGAGCTGGCCCAGGAGTACGGCATCGGGCCCGCTCGCGCGGAGATGCCGCGCCGCGTCCGCCCGTCCGGACCGGCATCCGAGCCGGAGACCGGCCGGACACCCGGGTCGGCGCCACCCTCGATGACCGAACCGACTCAACTCACCCTTCTTTGAGCTGATTCGAGGGCATACCACGACCCAATCGGGTCAAGAATTGTCGGAACGCGCTCTTCCGGCAGTGCCATCCGGGACGATGCGGCGAGGATCGCGAGACCCGCGGTCCGCAGCCTTTCCGTTCTGGGAGCACGCATGAGAAAACGCGCTGCCGTACTGTGCGGCGCCGCCGTCGTCGTGGCCGGATCGTTCACCGCCGTCCCCGCCGACGCGAGCACCACGCACTCCGCGGTCACCGCTCAGCCCGCCAAGGTGAGCTGGAAGAAGTGCGGCACCACCGAACACCCGACGCTCCAGTGCGGCACCCTGCGGGTGCCGCTGGACTACCGGCATCCGTCCGGACAGAAGATCACGCTGGCACTGTCCCGCGTCCCGCACACCGCCAAGACGTACCAGGGACCGCTGCTGGTGAACCCCGGCGGGCCGGGCGGCAGCGGTCTGTCGCTGGCCGGATTCGTCGCCTCCTCGCTGCCCAAGGCGGTCGCGGCCCAGTACGACGTGATCGGCTTCGATCCGCGCGGAGTGGGTGCGAGCAAGCCGGCCCTCGACTGCAAGCCGGGCTACTTCAAGCCGGTGCGCCCGGACTCGGTGCCGAGCACGCAGGCCGTCGAGAAGGCGAATCTCACCCGCGCCAAGTCCTTCGCCGCGGCCTGCGGCAAGAAGTACGCGAGCGTGCTGCCGTACATCGACACGGTCAGCGCCGCCACTGACATGGACTCCATCCGCAGGTCCCTCGGCGCCAAGAAGATCAACTACTTCGGCTACTCCTACGGCACCTACCTGGGCTCGGTGTACGCCAAGCTGTTCCCGGAGCGGGTGCGCCGGCTGGTGCTGGACTCCATCGTCGACCCGACCGGCGTCTGGTACGACGACAACATCCACCAGGACTACGCCTTCAACGACCGCCACCGCGCCTTCATGGCCTGGGTCGCCAAGTACGACGCGACCTACAAGCTGGGCACCGACCCGGCCAAGGTCGAGGCCAAGTGGTACGCGATGCGCGCGGCGCTCGCGAAGAAGCCCGCGGGCGGGAAGGTCGGCGCCTCGGAGCTGGAGGACACCTTCATCCCGGGCGGCTACTACAACGGCTACTGGCCTTCCCTCGCCCAGGCGTTCGCGGCGTACGTCAACGGCAAGAAGACCGGCCCGCTGGTGACGGCCTACAACAACATGGCCGCCGTCGACGCCTCGGGCGACAACGGCTACAGCGTCTACACCGCCGTGCAGTGCCGCGACGCCGCCTGGCCGCGCGACTGGAACCAGTGGCGCAAGGACAACTGGTCGGTGTACGCGAAGGCGCCGTTCATGGCCTGGAACAACGCCTGGTACAACGCACCGTGCGCGTTCTGGCCGACGAAGACGCTGCGCCCGGTGAACATCGCCAACGGCAAGCTGCCGCCGGTGCTGCTGTTCCAGGCGACCGACGACGCGGCCACCCCGTACGAGGGCGGTGTCACGGTGCACCATCTGCTGGCGCGCTCCAGCCTGGTCGTCGAGCAGGGCGGCGGCAACCACGGCATCACGCTGAGCGGGAACTCCTGCCTGGACAAGTACCTGTCGGCGTACCTGAGCAAGGGCACGGTGCCGCGCGGCCACCACGGCGACGCCGACGCGGTCTGCCAGAAGCTGCCCGACCCCAAGCCGGCGGCCGCGAAGACGACGGCGGCCTCCACGTCCGGGGCGGTCGCGCCGACGTCGGACTCCCCGCACGGTGCGACGCTGCACGGGCTGGTGGGCTTCCGCAACTGACGTACGTCCGAGGGCCCTTCGGGGCGGGGTGATCGGACTCGTGGTGCACCATGGACCCATGAGTCGTCCGACCGAAGTCCCCGCCCCCGAAGGGCTCGCCCGTGCCGGACGGTTCCGCCGGACCGCCCTTCGGGTCGAGGCCCTCGTGGTGGTGGGCCCATGACGCCCCCGCCCCCGCTCGTACGGGAGATGACGCTCGCCGACTGCGGCCCGGTGGCGGAGATCCGGGTGCGCGGCTGGCAGACCGCCTATCGGGGTCTCGTACCGCAGTCCCACCTCGACGCCCTCAGCGTGGAGCGGGACGCCGAAGTGCGCCGCACCCTCCTCACCCAAGACGCGGGCCGCGCGGTGAACCTGGTCGCCGTGGAGGCACCGCCGGGGCCGTCCGGGCGCTCGGGGAAGCACGGCGAGATCCTCGGCTGGGCCTGCCACGGACCCTACCGGGAGGGCGAAGTCCACACGGAGGACGCCGAGTTGTACTCCCTCTACGTGGCCCCGGGCCACTGGTCGGCGGGTGTCGGCCGGGCCCTCCTGCGGGAGTCGACGCGGCGCTGCGCGGCCGCGGGGCACCCGAGGATGCTCCTGTGGGTGCTCAAGGAGAACACCCGGGCCCGCCGGTTCTACGAGCGGGCCGGCTTCTGTCCCGACGGCGCCGAGGGGTCCTTCGAGGTGGACGGTGTCGCGGTGCCCGAGGTGCGGTACGCGCGTTCGCTGACGACCGTCGGCTGAGAGGCCGACGCGGGCCGGAGTCCGCGCCGAGCGGTCGCGAGGCGCCGTCAGCGCTGACGCGGGATGCGGGCCAGGGCGTGGGCCGCCGCTTCGGCGAGGGCCGGGTGGGCGAGGGCCTCGGTCAGGACGGGCCGGGCTCGGGCGTCGCCCAGCGAGCCGAGGCCCTCCACGCAGGCCAGGGCCACCCGCCGGTACGGGTCGTGCGGGCGCAGCCGGCGCTCCAGGGTGGTGATCAGCGCGGGCACGGCCTCGGGGGCGCGCAGCTCGGTCAGCAGGCGCACCGGGTGCAGCGCGTACGCCACGCGCAACTCGTTGGTGGCGAGGGCGGCCGCCGCGCGGGCGGTGCGGGGGTCGCCGAGGCGCGCCAGGGCGTAGGCGGCACCGGCGCAGCGCTGCGGGTCTCGGTGGTTGAGGAACAGCACGAGGGACTCGAAGGCGCGCCGGTCCCCCGTCAGCCCCAGCCGGAACGCGGCCAGTTCCCTGGCCCACAGCGGCTGCCCGGGTGCGGTGAGGACCTCGGCCAGTTCGTCCGGGTCCCCGGTCGCCACCAGATGCCCGTAGGCCGCCGAGTCGCCGGACTCCTGCCGTAAGCGCTCCGTGAGTGATCGCAACTCCTCGTCCACGAAACCCACCCTAGGGCCGTCGGGCGGTGCGCGGGACCTACATCACAAACTCGGGGGCTGGCGCGCTCGTTACCCGCGGGTTAAGCTCAGACGAGCGAGTTACCCCCTCGCACTTTCTCGCAGTGGCCTGGTGACGCAGCCACTGCGAGTGTTGTCGGTTCGGTGCCTCAGGTACCGCAGTACGACCCGGCTCCGGGACAGAGCCGGTCGGATTCCGCCGGACCCCCGGACGTGTGCGCGTCCGCGGCGACGGCACCGGGCGTGTGCGCTCGCAGCCCGGCAACACCCGCACTCCTTTCCGCACCCGGTGCGCCCCACGGCGCACCGGGTCGCTCTCCCAGTCGTCACCCTCATTTCTGGAGTCCCGCGATGGCCACTCCCCTCTCCGACACCTCCCTGTCCCCGCTGAAGACCGTCGCCGTCGTCGGCCTCGGCACCATGGGCACCGGCATCACCGAAGTCCTCGCCCGCGCCGGCCGCGAGGTCGTCGGCATCGACATCAGCGAGGCCGCGGCGGCCACCGCCGTCGCCGCCCTGGAGTCCTCCACCGCCCGCGCCGTCGAGCGCGGCCGCCTGACCGAGCGGGAGCGCGCGGACGTCCTCGCCCGGGTCCGCACCTCCACCGACCTCGGGGCGGCGGCCGACGCCGACCTGGTCATCGAGGTGGTGCCGGAGTCGTACGAGATCAAGCACCAGATCTTCCGGGAACTGGACGGCGTCGTGCGGCCCGGGACGATCCTGGCCACCGGCACCAACGCGCTCTCGGTGACCCGGCTGGCCGCCGACTCGGCGCGTCCGGAGCGGGTGCTGGGCCTGCACTTCTTCAACCCCGCGCCGGCGATGAAGCTGGTGGAGGTCGTCTCCTCCGTGCTGACCGCCCCGCAGGCCGTCCAGGCGGTCACCGACCTCGCCCTGGAACTGGGCAAGGAGCCCGTCGCGGTCGGCGACCGCCCCGGCTTCGTCGCCGACGGCCTGCTGTTCGGCTACCTCAACCAGGCGGCCGCGATGTACGAGGCGAAGTACGCCTCGCGCGAGGACATCGACGCCGCGATGCGGCTGGGCTGCGGCCTGCCGATGGGCCCGCTGGCGCTGCTGGACCTGATCGGCATCGACACCGCGCGCACCGTCCTGGAGGCCATGTACGCCGAGTCGCGCGACCGTCTCCACGCCCCGGCGCCGATCCTCAAGCAGCTCAGCGAGGCGGGCCTGACCGGCCGCAAGTCGGGCCGCGGCTTCTACACCTACGAGGCGCCGGGCGACGGCAGCGTCGTGCGGGACGCCCTCACCCCGCTCGACGGGGACAGCCTCACCCCAGGCCGTGCGGTCCGATCGGTGGGCGTCGCCGGCTCCGGCACCATGGCCTCCGGTATCGCCGAGGTCTTCGCCAAGGGCGGGTACGAGGTGGTCCTGGCCGCACGCAGCGCGGAGAAGGCGCAGGCCGCCAAGGCCCGGATCGGCAAGTCGCTGGCCCGCTCGGTCGACAAGGGCCGTATGACCGCGGAGGCCGCCGCGCAGGCCCTGGACCGGATCACCGCCACGGGCAGTTACGACGACTTCGCCGACGTCGACCTGGCCGTGGAGGCCGTCGCCGAGGACCTGCAGGTCAAGCAGCAGCTGTTCGCCACGCTGGACAAGGTCTGCAAGCCGGGCGCGGTCCTGGCCACCACCACCTCCTCGCTGCCCGTGGTCGCCTGCGCCCGCGCCACCTCGCGCCCGCAGGACGTGATCGGCATGCACTTCTTCAACCCGGCGCCGGCGATGAAGCTGGTCGAGGTGGTGCGCACGGTCCTGACGGCGGACGACGTCCACGCCACGGTCCGCGAGGTGTGCGGGCGGATCCGGAAGCACGCCGTCGACTGCGGCGACCGGGCCGGGTTCATCGTGAACGCGCTGCTGTTCCCGTACCTCAACAACGCGATCAAGATGGTGGAGGAGCACTACGCCTCCCTCGACGACATCGACGCCGCGATGAAGCTCGGCGGCGGCTACCCGATGGGCCCCTTCGAGCTGCTGGACGTCGTCGGCCTGGACGTCTCGCTGGCCATCGAGAAGGTCCTCCACCGCGAGTTCCGCGACCCGGGCCTGGCCCCGGCGCCGCTCCTGGAGCACCTGGTGGCCGCGGGCTGCCTCGGCCGCAAGACGGGCCGCGGCTTCCGCGAATATGCCCGGCGCTGACCGTCCCGGCGACTGGTTCCGAGGCGGGCGGGAGTGGGGCGGGCTGCTGGACCCGGCAGCCGCCCCGCCGCCCGCCGAGGACGGCGGAAGCCGGGGACATGCGCACCACGCTGCGCGGATGCAGTACGTTCGGGTCATGTCCCAGCCCGCCAAGTCCTCCCGCACACCAGCCACGCCCGACGCGCCGGAAAGTGCCGCAGGCTCTCGCGCCGCCGCCCAACGGCTCAAGATGCGCCGGGAACTGGCGGCCGCCGCGATGGAACTCTTCGCGACGAAGGGCTACGAGGCGACCACCGTCGACGAGATCGCGGCGGCGGCCGGTGTCGCCCGCCGCACCTTCTTCCGCCACTTCCGCTCCAAGGAAGAGGCGATCTTCCCGGACCACGACGACACCCTGATCCGCGCCGAGGCCGTCCTCAACGCCGCCCCGGCGCACGAGCACCCGCTCGACACCGTGTGCCGCGGCATCAAGGAGGTCATGCGGATGTACGCGGCCCGGCCGGAGATCTCGGTCGCCCGCTACAAGCTGACCCGCGAGGTGCCCACGCTGCGCGAGGCGGAGATCGCCTCCGTGGCCCGCTACGAGCGCCTCTTCACGCGCTACCTGCTCGGCCACTTCGACGAGCGGGCGCACGCCGACGACGCCAACGACGACCCGCTGCTCGCCGAGGTGGCCGCCTCAGCCGTGGTCACCGCGCACAACCACGTGCTGCGCCGCTGGCTGCGGGCGGGCGGCCAGGGGGACGTCGAGACGCAGCTGGACCACGCCTTCGCCATCGTCCGCAAGACCTTCGGCACCGGGATCGGCGCCGGCCGCACCACGGCCCCCGCGGCGGCCGAGGCGCCCCCCGCCGCCGTCTCCCAGCAGGGCGAGGTGCTGGTGGCGCTGGCCCGCACCGACGCGCCGCTGGACGAGGTGATGCGGACCATCGAGGAGGCGCTGAAGGAGCGCTGAGCCCCCTCCGCCGCACGCCGGGCGCTGTGATGACGGCCACCCCTCCGGGTGGCCGTTTTGGCATGTCAGGGGCCCTTTTCTGGGTGCTTCACGAGCTGATTCGATCGATCATCGCTCATTTGTTGCGTAAAGATTTCGCCTGAGCGAAAGTTCTGGCACTCAGTGCCTTGCGAGGTGACACGCGGTGTCATACGTTGAAGGAGTCCGGGCGGCCGGCGTGCAGAGACCGTACGCACGCCGGCTGTCCCAGCAAGCCAACGGCCTGCCCGCCCGGACGCCTGCGTCACAGGCACCTCCCGCGCCACAAAGCGCTGCCGAAGCACCACCCGCCGAACCGACGGCACACCCTCACCCAATCTCAGCAGCACCGACGTAACCCTCAGCGCCCCTCCCTCAGGGCGCACTTCGCCGGAGGCAACACCGTGACCGTGAAGGACATCCTGGACGCGATCCAGTCGTCGGACTCCACGTCCGCCGACTTCGCCGCCCTGCCGCTCCCCGAGTCGTACCGCGCGATCACCGTGCACAAGGACGAGACGGAGATGTTCGCGGGCATGCAGACCCGCGACAAGGACCCGCGCAAGTCGCTGCACCTGGACGAGGTGCCGCTGCCCGAGCTGGGCCCGGGCGAGGCCCTGGTGGCCGTCATGGCCTCCTCGGTCAACTACAACTCGGTGTGGACCTCGATCTTCGAGCCGCTGTCCACCTTCGGGTTCCTGGAGCGCTACGGGCGCACCAACGAGCTGGCCAAGCGCCACGACCTGCCGTACCACATCATCGGCTCCGACCTCGCGGGTGTCGTCCTGCGCACCGGCCCCGGCGTCAACGCCTGGCGGCCGGGTGACGAGGTCGTCGCGCACTGCCTGTCGGTCGAGCTGGAGTCGAGCGACGGCCACAACGACACGATGCTCGACCCCGAGCAGCGCATCTGGGGCTTCGAGACCAACTTCGGCGGCCTCGCCGAGATCGCCCTGGTCAAGTCGAACCAGCTGATGCCGAAGCCGGACCACCTCAGCTGGGAGGAGGCCGCCGCCCCGGGCCTGGTCAACTCGACCGCGTACCGGCAGCTGGTCTCCCGCAACGGCGCCGGCATGAAGCAGGGCGACAACGTGCTCATCTGGGGCGCGAGCGGCGGTCTCGGCTCCTACGCCAC
Organism: Streptomyces sp. NPDC014864; assembly: GCF_043081525.1. Lineage (NCBI taxonomy): Bacteria > Bacillati > Actinomycetota > Actinomycetes > Kitasatosporales > Streptomycetaceae > Streptomyces > Streptomyces sp. NPDC014864. The sequence continues at coordinate 228,723 of NZ_JBIBWT010000005.1, read as the reverse complement.
CCAGTTCGCGCTGGCCGGCGGCGCCAACCCGATCTGTGTCGTCTCCAGCGACCAGAAGGCCGACATCTGCCGGTCCATGGGCGCAGAGGCGATCATCGACCGCAACGCCGAGGGCTACAAGTTCTGGAAGGACGAGCACACCCAGGACCCGAAGGAGTGGAAGCGCTTCGGCAAGCGCATCCGCGAGCTCACCGGCGGCGAGGACATCGACATCGTCTTCGAGCACCCGGGCCGCGAGACCTTCGGCGCGAGCGTCTACGTCACCCGCAAGGGCGGCACCATCACCACCTGCGCCTCCACCTCGGGCTACATGCACGAGTACGACAACCGCTACCTGTGGATGTCCCTGAAGCGCATCATCGGCTCCCACTTCGCCAACTACCGCGAGGCCTGGGAGGCCAACCGCCTCATCGCCAAGGGCAGGATCCACCCGACGCTGTCCAAGGTGTACTCGCTGGAGGACACCGGCCAGGCCGCCCACGACGTGCACCGCAACGTCCACCAGGGCAAGGTCGGCGTGCTGTGCCTGGCCCCCGAAGAGGGCCTGGGCGTGCGCGACCAGGAGATGCGCGCCAAGCACATCGACGCCATCAACCGCTTCCGGAACATCTGAGCCACCGGAGGTCATAGATGACTGAGCGTCAGAAGGACCGGCCGTGGCTCATGCGCACGTACGCCGGTCACTCCACGGCCGAGGCGTCCAACGAGCTGTACCGGCGCAACCTCGCCAAGGGGCAGACGGGTCTGTCGGTGGCGTTCGACCTGCCGACACAGACCGGCTACGACTCCGACCACGTCCTCGCCCGCGGCGAGGTCGGCCGGGTCGGCGTGCCGGTCGCGCACCTCGGTGACATGCGCCGGCTGTTCCAGGACATCCCCCTGGAGCAGATGAACACCTCGATGACGATCAACGCCACCGCCATGTGGCTGCTGGCGCTCTACCAGGTCGTCGCCGAGGAGCAGGGCGCGGACATCACCAAGCTCCAGGGCACGACCCAGAACGACATCGTCAAGGAGTACCTCTCCCGCGGGACGCACGTCTTCCCGCCGGGACCGAGCCTGCGCCTGACGACGGACATGATCGCGTACACGGTCTCCCACATGCCGAAGTGGAACCCGATCAACATCTGCAGCTACCACCTGCAGGAGGCCGGGGCCACGCCGGTGCAGGAGATCGCGTACGCGATGTCCACCGCGATCGCCGTGCTCGACGCGGTGCGCGACAGCGGCCAGGTGCCGCAGGAGCGCATGGGCGACGTGGTCGGCCGTATCTCCTTCTTCGTCAACGCGGGCGTCCGCTTCGTCGAGGAGATGTGCAAGATGCGGGCGTTCGGCCGCATCTGGGACAGGATCACGCACGAGCGGTATGGCATCGAGAACCCCAAGCACCGTCGCTTCCGCTACGGCGTCCAGGTCAACTCCCTCGGGCTGACCGAGGCGCAGCCGGAGAACAACGTCCAGCGGATCGTGCTGGAGATGCTCGCCGTCACCCTCTCCAAGGACGCCCGCGCGCGGGCCGTGCAGCTGCCCGCCTGGAACGAGGCGCTGGGCCTGCCCCGCCCCTGGGACCAGCAGTGGTCGCTGCGCATCCAGCAGGTGCTCGCCTACGAGAGCGACCTGCTGGAGTACGAGGACATCTTCGAGGGCTCGAAGGTGATCGAGACGAAGGTGGAGGAGCTGGTCGCCCAGTCCCTCGCCGAGATCGAGCGCATCCAGGAGATGGGCGGCGCGATGGCCGCCGTGGAGTCCGGCTACCTGAAGTCGCAGCTGGTCGCCTCGCACGCCGAGCGCCGGGCCCGGATCGAGTCGGGCCAGGAGAAGATCGTCGGCGTGAACGCCTTCGAGGGCACCGAGCCCAACCCGCTCACCGCCGACCTGGACACCGCGATCCAGACGGTGGACCCGGCGGTCGAGGCCCGGGTCATCGAGTCCCTCCAGCACTGGCGCGACACCCGCTACCAGCCGCCCTTCAACCACCCGCGCCCCTGCAAGGCGCTGGAGCGGCTGAAGGAGGCGGCCAAGGGCACCGGCAACCTCATGGAGGCCACCCTGGAGTGCGCCCGAGCCGGCGTGACGACCGGCGAGTGGGCCGGGGCCCTGCGCGAGGTGTTCGGCGAGTTCCGGGCGCCGACCGGCGTGTCGTCCGCCCCGGTGGCCGTCGCCGCCGAGGAGGGCACCGGGCTGGCCCGGGTACGCCGCAAGGTGGATCTGACGGCGCGCGACCTCGGGGTCGGCAAGCTGCGCTTCCTGGTCGGCAAGCCGGGCCTGGACGGGCACTCCAACGGCGCCGAGCAGATCGCCGTGCGGGCCCGCGACGCCGGGTTCGAGGTGGTCTACCAGGGCATCCGGCTCACCCCGGAGCAGATCGTGGACGCGGCCCTCGCCGAGGACGTGCACGCGGTGGGCCTGTCCATCCTCTCCGGCTCGCACGCCCAGCTGGTGCCGGACGTGCTGGAGCGGCTCCGTGTGGCCGGTGCCACAGATATACCGGTGATCGCCGGTGGCATCATCCCGAATGGTGACGCCGAGCAGCTCAGGTCCGCCGGCGTGGCCGCCGTCTTCACCCCGAAGGACTTCGACATCACCGGGATCATCGGCCGCATCGTCGACGAGATCCGGAAAGCGAACAAGCTCGACCCCCTGGAGGTCCCCGCATGACCGCCCACCCGTCGCCCGCCACCGCCCTTCCGGCGGGCGGCTCCGCCGCGCACCCCTTCAATCGTCTCCGCCCGCGGCGCTCCTGCCTGGCCGTGCCGGGCTCGAACCCCCGCTTCCTGGAGAAGGCACAGGGTCTCCCCGCCGACCAGGTCTTCCTGGACCTGGAGGACGCGTGCGCGCCGCTCGCCAAGCCCGAGGCGCGGCACACCATCGTCAAGTTCCTCAACGAGGGCGACTGGACGGGCAAGACCAGGGTGGTGCGCGTCAACGACTGGACGACCGAGTGGACGTACCGCGACGTCGTGACGGTCGTCGAGGGCGCGGGGCAGAACCTCGACTGCATCATGCTGCCGAAGGTGCAGGACGCCCAGCAGGTCGTCGCCCTGGACCTGCTGCTGACGCAGATCGAGAAGACCATGGGCTTCGAGGTCGGCCGTATCGGCATCGAGGCGCAGATCGAGAACGCCCAGGGCCTCAACAACGTCAACGAGATCGCGCAGGCCTCCCCGCGCGTGGAGACGATCATCTTCGGCCCGGCCGACTTCATGGCCTCCATCAACATGAAGTCGCTGGTCGTGGGCGAGCAGCCGCCCGGCTACCCGGCTGACGCCTACCACTACATCCTGATGAAGATCCTGATGGCCGCCCGCGCCAACAACCTCCAGGCGATCGACGGCCCCTACCTCCAGATCCGCAACGTCGACGGCTACCGCGAAGTGGCCCAGCGTGCCGCGGCCCTCGGCTTCGACGGCAAGTGGGTGCTGCACCCGGGCCAGGTCGAGGCGTCCAACGAGATCTTCTCGCCGTCCCAGGAGGACTACGACCACGCCGAGCTGATCCTGGACGCGTACGAGTACTACACGTCCGAGGCGGGCGGCAAGAAGGGCTCCGCGATGCTCGGCGACGAGATGATCGACGAGGCCAGCCGCAAGATGGCCCTGGTCGTCTCCGGCAAGGGCCGCGCCGCCGGCATGCAGCGCACGTCGAAGTTCGAGATCCCGGAGGCCTGAGCGCGATGCAGTTCGGACGCACCTACGAGGAGTTCGAGGTCGGGGCGACGTACAAGCACTGGCCGGGCAAGACGGTCACGGAGTACGACGACCACCTGTTCTGTCTCCTCACCATGAACCACCACCCGCTCCACATGGACGTCAACTACGCCGGGAAGACGACGGACTTCGGCAAGAACGTCGTGGTGGGCAACTACATCTACTCGCTCCTGCTCGGCATGTCCGTGCCGGACGTCTCCGGCAAGGCGATCGCCAACCTGGAGATCGAGTCGCTCAAGCACGTGGCGCCCACCTTCCACGGGGACACGATCTACGGCGAGACGACGGTGCTCGACAAGTGGCCGTCGAAGTCGAAGAACGACCGCGGCATCGTCCACGTCGAGACCAAGGGCTACAAGCAGGACGGCACCCTGGTGTGCGTGTTCCGCCGCAAGGTGATGGTGCCGACCGAGACGTACATCAAGGAGCGCGGCGGCGAGCAGCCCGGCCGCCCGGAACCGAAGCAGCAGGAGAAGTAGGCCATGGCCCGTCTCGCCCAGACCGCCGGTCTGACCGACGTCCAGCAGGAGATCGTCTCCACCGTCCGGGACTTCGTGGACAAGGAGATCATCCCGGTCGCGACCGGGCTGGAGCACCGCGACGAGTACCCGCAAGCGATCGTCGACGGCCTGAAGGAACTCGGCCTGTTCGGTCTGATGATCCCCGAGGAGTACGGGGGTCTGGGCGAGTCCCTCCTGACGTACGCCCTGTGCGTGGAGGAGATCGCCCGCGGCTGGATGTCGGTGTCCGGCATCATCAACACCCACTTCATCGTGGCGTACATGCTCAAGCAGCACGGCACACAGGAGCAGAAGGACCACTTCCTGCCGAGGATGGCGGCCGGCGACATCCGCGGCGCCTTCTCGATGTCGGAGCCGGCCCTCGGCTCCGACGTGTCGGCGATCTCGTCGAAGGCGGTCAAGGACGGCGACGAGTACGTCCTGACCGGTCAGAAGATGTGGCTGACGAACGGCGGTACGTCCTCGCTCGTCGCCGTGCTGGTGCGAAGTGACGAAGGTCACCCCGAGGGCACCGCGCCCCACAAGTCCATGACCACCTTCCTGGTCGAGAAGGAGCCCGGCTTCGGAGAGGTCCGCCCCGGCCTCACCATCCCGGGCAAGATCGACAAGATGGGCTACAAGGGCGTCGACACCACCGAGCTGATCATGGATGGCCTGCGCATTCCGGCCGATCGGGTACTCGGCGGCGACACCGGCCGAGGTTTCTACCAGATGATGGACGGAGTCGAGGTCGGCCGCGTGAATGTGGCGGCCCGTGGCTGCGGCGTCGCGCAGCGTGCGTTCGAACTCGGCGTCCAGTACGCCCAGCAGCGCCACACCTTCGGCAAGCCGATCGCGCAGCACCAGGCGATTCAGTTCAAACTCGCGGAAATGGCCACCAAGGTCGAGGCCGCGCATGCGATGATGGTGAACGCAGCGCGCAAAAAGGACTCCGGTGAGCGAAACGACCTCGAGGCGGGGATGGCGAAGTACCTCGCCTCCGAGTACTGCAAGGAGGTCGTGGAGGACGCCTTCCGGATCCACGGCGGCTACGGCTTCTCCAAGGAGTACGAGATCGAGCGCCTCTACCGTGAGGCTCCGATGCTGCTCATCGGTGAGGGTACCGCCGAGATCCAGAAAATGATCATCGGCCGCAGGCTGCTCGAGGAGTATCGATTCCAGGGCTGAATGTCCCGCTTCGGGGTGTTTTCTTCGAGAAGAAGATCACACCCCGTCCGTGGCCTTCGGCCGCCGACTCGGTTGCTCGACTTACCCAGTTGTGGCCCTGAACCGCTACGATCGCCGGAAAGCCGCCGTCCCCCGTCAGAGCGCGGCATCATCCGCTACGAAGGTCATCCATGCCCCACAGCCAAACCTCTGCACCACGCGACAGCCGAGCCGGCGTACGCCTCGCGCGCGGAGCATCGCCGTGGCTTCTCCCGACCGTCGCCACAGCAGCCCTCAGCCTGGCCCGCGCCCGCCGCTCGGGTGCCGCCAAGGCCGTCGCCGTCCCCGCCACCGCGCTCGCCGCGGGGATGCTGTGGTTCTTCCGCGACCCCGAGCGCGAGATCGCCCAGGGCAGGGTCATCTCCCCCGCCGACGGCGTGGTGCAGAGCATCATGCCGTGGAAGGACGGCCGCACCCGCGTCGCGATCTTCATGAGCCCGCTGAACGTCCACGTCAACCGCGCCCCGCTGGCCGGCACGGTGACATCGGTCGAGCACGTCCCCGGTGGGTTCGTGCCGGCGTTCAACAAGGAGAGCGAGAACAACGAGCGGGTCGTCTGGCACTTCGACACCGAGCTCGGTGACATCGAGATGATCCAGATCGCCGGCGCGGTGGCCCGGCGCATCGTTCCGTACATCCCGCAGGGCACCAAGGTCGAGCAGGGCGACCGGATCGGTCTGATCCGCTTCGGCTCGCGCGTCGACCTCTACCTGCCGGAGGGTGTCGAGGTCGCGGTGGAGGTCGGCCAGAAGACGGTGGCTGGGGTGACTCGCATTGACCGTGATTGATCCAGACACCCAGACCGGCTGGGTGCCCGAGGCCGACGCCGCGGACGACGAGGAGGAGATGCCCCTCTCGCTGCGCCTGTCGATAGCGGACACCCTCACCCTCGGCAACGCCACGTGCGGCTTCATGGCGGTGTACTTCACCACCACCGGGATCCTGATCCCGCACCTCACGGGCAGCCAGGAGTCGGGCATGGCCCGGCACAGCGCCGCCACGGCGGTCATCCTGATGCTGTGCGCGGCGGTCTTCGACCTCTTCGACGGCCTCGTCGCCCGGAAGCTGCGCTCGTCGCCGATGGGCGCGGAGCTGGACAACCTCTCCGACCTGATCAGCTTCGGCCTGGCGCCGGCGTACTTCGTCCTGGTCTACGGCATGGTCGCCGACGACGCCCACCAGCGGGTGGCCGCGCTCGGCGCGATCGTGGTGCTGCTGGCCGTGGTGCTCCGGCTCGCGCGGTTCAGTTGCGTGACGATGAAGGACGGCATCTTCCAGGGCATGCCCTCGCCGTTCGGCGCGCTGACGGTGGTCTCCATCGTGCTGCTGGAGCTGCCCTTCGTGGCGACGCTGCTGGCCATCCTGGGCATCGCGTGGCTGATGGTGAGCCGCGTGGAGTACCCGAAGCCGCGGGGCCGCCTGGCGGTCGCGATGCTGTCGTGGATCGTGCTGTCCATGGGCCTGCTGGCGGCCTGGGCCTTCGACGCCCCGAGCGGACAGCTGCTGCTGCAGACGGGCTGCGCGCTCCAGCTGGTGATGGGCGCGGTGATCCCGCTGTTCGCCACGGCGCGCCGGGTGCACCACTTCCGCGACAACCGGCGTGAGGCGCGGGCGGCGCAGCTGCCGTAGACGGTCGCCGCCGTCGGCAGACGAGCGAGGGGCCCCGAACCGTTCGGACACCGATGGCGTCCGTTCGGTTCGGGGCCCCTCGTCCTTGCGCGTCGCCGCTCACCGGGGGCGGTCCGGGCGACGCGGGGCGCTCAGCGCAGATGGTCGTGGGCGAGGCGCTCCGCGACGCTTTCCAGGATCGGGCCCGCCTGCGCGATGCAGCGGGAGACGTCCGGCTCGGTCTCCGTCAGGGGGTACGCGCGGCTGATCCCGGCGCGGGCGAGTGCCTCCGGTGCCAGGGTCAGCCGCCCGCACACCGCGACGACCTCCTTGCCGGCCGCCCGCGCGGCCGCGGCGACCCCGGCCGGTGCCTTCCCGTGCAGGGTCTGCTCGTCCAGCGACCCCTCCCCCGTGATCACCAGGGTCGCCCGCTCAAGAGCGGGCGCGAAGCCGAGCACCTCCAGCATGACCTCGATGCCGGGCCGGAAGCGGGCCCCGAGGAGCAGCGCGCCGTACCCGATGCCCCCGGCGGCTCCCGCGCCCGGCGCGACGGCGTACCGCGCCGCCCGGTCCCCGGCCGCCTCCTCCAGCACCTTCGCGTAGTGCGCGAGCGCCGCGTCGAGTGCCGCCACGTCGTCCGGGGAGGCCCCCTTCTGCGGCCCGTACACCGCCGGCGCCCCCTGCGGGCCGGTCAGCGGGTTGTCCACGTCGCTGGCGAGCACCAGCTCGACCGAGGCGAGCCGCGGGTCCAGGCCGGACAGATCCGCCCGGGCGAGCGCCGCGAGCCCTCCGCCCCCGGGCGCCACCGGCTCCCCCTCGGCGTCCAGGAACCGCGCCCCGAGCGCGGAGAGCATCCCCGCGCCCCCGTCCGTCGTCGCGCTCCCGCCGACACCGAACACGACGGTGCGGGCGCCCGCGTCCAGCGCGGCCCGCAGCAGCTCTCCGGAGCCGTACGTGGAGGCCGTGAGCGGCGCGAGGACGCCCACCGGCAGCCGCTGCAGCCCGCTGGCCTCCGCCATCTCCACCACCGCCGTGTCGCCGCGCAGCGCGAACGCGGCCGTCACCTCGTGCCCGAGGGGCCCGGCGACCCGTACCTCCCGCCGCTCGAACCCGGCCGCGACCGCCGCGTCGACGGTTCCGTCGCCGCCGTCGGCGACCGGCAGCGCCTCCACCTCGACGTCCGGCACGACCCGGCGCAGTCCGGCCGTCACGCGCCGTGCGACCTGCACGGCGGTCAGCGACCCCTTGAACTTGTCCGCGGCAATCAGCACCCGTCGTGCCGTCTCCGGTCCGCACACCGCAGCGTCCGTCACCTTGCCATCCCCTTGCTCTTCGGGCCCCGCGCACGTCGGGGCCGGTCGCGCCGCTGCGACCATAGCCGCAGACCGTCCCCGCCGTCATGCCCCGCCCGGACGGTGGGCAGGCGGTGCGCGCCGGCCGGGTCCGACCCGCCCGCCTCCCGCGCGACCGCCGCAGGAATGGGTACTCCTCCCCCATGACCCCTGTGCGCACCGAGCCGGAGCCCACGCTCGCCGACCGCGTCCTCGGAGGCTGGCTGGGCCGGATCGCGGGCAACATGCTCGGCAAGCCGGTCGAGCAGGGCGAGGTGTGGACGCGCGAGCGCATCGACCGCTATCTGCGGCAAGCCGGCGCGCTGCCGCTCACCGACTACCTCCCCGAACCGTCGGACGGCACCGACGGCCCCGCGCTGCGCCCCGAGTGGCGCGACTGCGTCCGCGGCCGCGTCCACGGGAGCTGCCGCGACGACGACGTCGACTACACGGTCCTCGGCCTGGACCTGCTGGAGACCCACGGCTTCGCGTTCAGCACCGAGCAGGCCGGGGAGCTGTGGCTGCTGCGGCTGCCGTACCTGCAGACGTTCACCGCCGAACGGGCCGCGTACCGCAATCTGGCCAGTGGGCTGAAGCCGCCGCTGACCGCCACCTACGACAATCCGTACCAGGAGTGGATCGGGGCCCTGATCCGCGCCGACATCTACGGCTGGACCAGCCCCGGCGACCCGCGCCGCGCCGCCCTGCTCGCCCGCCGGGACGCGGTGCTGTCGCACACCGGCAACGGCGTGTACGGCGCGATGTGGGCGGCGGCCCTGATCGCGGCGGCGTTCACCGCCCCGGCCGTGCGCGACGCCGTGGACACCGCGCTCACGGTGATCCCGGCGAGCAGCCGCCTGGCCCGCACCGTACGCCGGGTCGCCTCCCTGCACGAGACGCACCTGCCGTGGGAGGACACGCTCGCCACGCTCGCGGAGGAGACGGCGGGCCTCGGCTGGATCCACACGGTCCCGAACGCGGCCGTCCTCACGGCCGGTCTGCTGTACGGCGACGGCGACTTCACCCGCACCCTCGCGCTCACCGTCCGCGGCGGCCTGGACACCGACTCCAACGGCGCGACGGCCGGTTCCGTGGCGGGCGTCCTGACCGGGGCAAAGGCGATTCCCGCGCAGTGGAAGGACCCGCTGGAGGACACGGTCCGCAGCGCGGTCTTCGGCTTCGACCGCGCCCGTATCAGCGACCTCGCGGACCGGACCCTGCGCCTGGTGGAGGCGGGGGCGCGGGCCGACGCCGCGTCCGGGGCCGGGGAGGAGGCCGGGGCTCCGGGACGTGCGGCGAGGGCCGGCGGTGGGGTCGCCGCGGCGACCGCGGCCCGCGGCGGCCGGCCTGGATACCCTTCCTGATTGACTTCCTCCCCTGCCTAAGGGCGGGAGATTCCAACCCTCGCGGGTTGGGCTTCCTGCTTCACCGACCGCCGCCCCGTCCGGGAGGACTCCCGTTGAGGTCTTACACCGTCTCCACAGGCAGAGGCCGCCAGCCCGGCGGCCAGGATGTTGCGTGCCGCGTTCACGTCGCGGTCATGCACAGTGCCGCAGTCGCACGTCCACTCACGGACGTTCAGCGGCAGCTTCTCGCGAACCGTGCCGCAGTTCCCGCACAGCTTCGAGCTGGGGAACCAGCGGTCGATCACCACGAGTTCGCGCCCGTACCAGGCGCACTTGTACTCCAGCATGGAGCGCAGGTCCGTCCACGACGCGTCGGAGATGGCGCGCGCGAGCCGGCCGTTCTTCAGCAGGTTGCGGACGGTGAGGTCCTCGATCACGACCGTTTGGTTCTGACGGACGAGCCGAGTCGACAGCTTGTGCAGGAAGTCCCGGCGCCGGTCGGCGATCCGGGCGTGGACGCGAGCGACACCCTTACGGGCCTTCTCCCGGTTCGTCGACCCCTTCGCCTTGCGGGACAGTTTCCGCTGGGCCTTGGCTAGGCGTGCGCGGTCGCGCCGCTCGTGCTTCGGCTTGGCAATCTTCTCACCGGTCGACAGGGTCACGAGTGTCGTTACGCCCACGTCGATTCCGACAGCGTTCGACGTGGCCGGAGCCGGAGCGATGCGGTCATCGCACAACAAGGACACGAACCACCGCCCCGCGCTGTCGCGGGACACGGTCACCGTGGTCGGCGCCGCGCCCTCCGGCAGCGGGCGCGACCAGCGGATGTCCAGCGGCTCGGACATTTTCGCCAGCGTCAGCTTGCCGTCACGCCACTTGAAAGCACTGCGGGTGTACTCGGCCGACGCCCGGGACTTCTTCCGGGACTTGAACCGCGGGTACTTGGCGTGCTTGGCGAAGAAGTTCCCGAACGCCGTCTGCAAGTGCCGGAGCGCCTGTTGGAGCGGGACGGAGGACACTTCGGCGAGGAACCCCAGTTCTACCGTCTTCTTCCACTCCGTCAGCGCCGCGGACGACTGCACGTAGGAGATGCGGCGCGCCTCGCCGTACCACGCCCGGGTGCGCTCCTCCAGCGCCTTGTTGTACACGAGGCGGACGCAGCCGAACGTGCGGGACAGCTCTGCTGCCTGCCCGCTCGTGGGGTAGAAGCGGTACTTGAACGCCCGCTTGACCTGCTGCGGCATGCCTCACATCCTATCAGTTTCCCTGTGAGCATGTTCGTTGCGAGGATGGCGCAGCGGTCTCCACCGCTGCGCGGCTCCGCCCCGAGGATGCGTTTCCTCCCCGCCCTGAAGGACGGGGTTTCCACGCAAGGAGAACTTGATGACCACTGCCGACTTCGCCACGTACATCGCGGGCCTCCCCCGCATCCTCGCCGGAGCCGCCGCCCTCTTCCGCGACGCGGACGGGCGGGTGCTGCTCGTCGAGCCCAACTACCGAGACGGATGGGCGCTGCCGGGCGGCACGATCGAGTCCGACGACGGGGAGACCCCGCGCCAGGGCGCGCGCCGCGAGACGCTGGAGGAGATCGGCCTGGACCGCGAGCTCGGGCGGCTGCTCGCGGTGGACTGGGTGCACGGCACGGGCCGCCCGCCGCTGGTGGCGTACCTCTACGACGGTGGGATCCTCGGCGAGGAGGAGTTCAAGGCGATCCGCCTGCAGGAGGAGGAGCTGCTGTCCTGGCGGCTGGTCCCGCGCGACGAACTCGCCTCGCACCTCCCGGGCGCGCTGGGCCGCCGGGTGCTGACCGCCCTCGACGTGCTCGCCGCGGGCTCGGGCACGGCGGAACTGGAGAACGGCCACCGCGTCGGCTGACCCGACCGGCCCGGTGCTCCGGGCCGGCCGTCGGAGGACGGGCCTCGGAGGACGGGCCCTCGGAGGACGGGCCGCCGGGACACGGGCCGTCAGAAGGCGGCCGCTCCCCGCTCGAAGTCCAGCAGGCGGCGCTTGCGGTCGAGGCCGCCGCCGTAGCCGGTGAGGCTGCCGTCGGCGCCGACCACGCGGTGGCAGGGGACGATGACGCCGATCGGGTTCCTGCCGTTGGCGAGGCCGACCGCGCGGGAGGCGCCGGGGTTGCCGAGAACCTCGGCCAGATCGCCGTAGGAGAGCGTCCGGCCGTAGGGGATGGAGCGCAGTCGCTCCCAGACGCGGCGCTGGAACGGGGTGCCGTCCAGGCGGAGTTCGAGGGTGAACTCGGTCAGCCGGCCCGCGAAGTAGGCCTCCAGCTGCTCCTCGGCCGCGTCGAAGGCGGCGAGCCGGGCGCGTTCGCCGAAGGTCTCCTCGGCCGGGCGGTGCCGCTGGCCGGCCATGTACAGGCCGCTGAGGACACCGTCGTCGGCGACGAGGGTGAGGGGGCCGTAGGGGCTGTCGATCACGGTGTGCTGCTTCACGGAACGTCCTCAGACGGGAAGGAAGTTGATCGGGTGGTCGCCGGTCGCCCAGAGGTACTGGACGGCGTAGGCGCGCCAGGGCCGCCAGGCGGCCGCCCGGGCGGTCAGCGCCGCCGGGGTCGACGGCAGGCCCAGCTCCTCGGCGGCGCGCCGGACGCCGAGGTCGGTGGGGAGAAAGGCGTCGGGGTCGCCGAGCGCGCGCATGGCGATGGCGTCCACCGTCCAGGGACCGAAGCCGGGCAGCGCCAGCAGCCGGGCGCGGGTCTCCCGCCAGTCGCTCTCCACCCCCAAGTGGATCTCGCCGTGGGCGAGTTGTCCGACGAGTGTGGTGAACGTGGTGCGCCGGGTGCGGGGCATCGCCAGCGACGCGGGGTCGAGGGCGGCCAATGCCTCGGGGGCCGGGAACAGGTGGGTGAGGCCGCCCTCCGGGTCGTCCACCGGCTCGCCGTGCGCGGCGACCAGGCGGGCCGCGTGGGTGCGGGCGGCGGCCGTGGACACCTGCTGGCCGAGCACGGCCCGTACGGCGAACTCGGCCTCGTCGACGGTGCGCGGTACCCGGCGGCCCGGGGCCTTGTCGACCAGGGGTGCGAGGACCGGGTCCGTGCGCAGCTGGTCGTCGATCGCGACGGGGTCGGCGTCCAGGTCGAGCATCCGGCGGCAGCGGCTGATGGCGACCGGCAGGTCCCGCAGGTCGCTCAGGGTGAGGCGGCAGGCGATGTGGTCCGTCGCCGGTGTCAGCGCCGCGATCCCGTGCCCGTAGGGCAGGCGCAGGGTCCGGCGGTAGGCGCCGTCGCACCACTCCTCCACGCCCGGTACGGCGGTGGCCGCGAGGTGGCCGAAGAGGTTGTCCGGGTTGAGGGGGGCGCGGAACGGCAGGCGCAGGGAGAGGGCGCCGGGGGTGCCCGGCGCGGGCGTCCCGGGTGGCGTGGCGGCGCTCCGCCGCGGCACGCGGGAGCGCAGTGCGCTGGGTGACAGGGCGAAGACCTCGCGCACGGTGTCGTTGAAGGTGCGGATCGACGAGAAGCCCGCGGCGAAGGCGATCTCCGCCATCGGCAGGGCGGTGGTCTCGATCAGCAGCCTCGCGGTCTGGGCGCGCTGGGCCCGGGCGAGCGCGAGCGGTCCGGCGCCGACTTCGGCGAGCAGCTGGCGCTCGATCTGGCGGGTGCTGTAGCCGAGGCGGGCGGCCAGGCCCGGCACGCCGTCGCGGTCCACGACGCCGTCGGCGATCAGCCGCATGGCGCGGGCCACGAGGTCGGCGCGCCGGTTCCACTCGGGTGAGCCGGGACTGGTGTCGGGGCGGCAGCGCTTGCAGGCCCGGAACCCGCCCTGCTGGCAGGCGGCCGCGCTCGGGTGGAAGACCATGTTCTCGGGCTTCGGCGGCACCGCGGGGCAGCTGGGCCGGCAGTAGATCCGGGTGGTCAGGACGGCGGTGAAGAACCATCCGTCGAACCGTGCGTCCTTGGACTGGACGGCGCGTACACAGCGCTCCCGGTCGGTGTGCATCCCGTTCTGCATGAATCCAGCATCGGGCACCGCCGGGGGGCGGGCTGGCGGGAATCCGACATCGACGTCGCCTGCGCCGCGCCCGCCCGGATCACCGGTCCCCGGTGGGCCCCACCCGGGCGGCGAACGCCTCGTAGGCCGACTCGTCGAAGAGGACGAAGCGGACCTCCGCCACCGCGGTCCGCGCCTCCCGCACGGTGTCGACCGCGATCCGGGCGCCGTCGTCCACCGGCCAGCCGAAGATGCCGGTGGAGATCGCGGGGAACGCCACGCTGCGGGCGCCCAGCTCGTCGGCGACGCGCAGCGCCGTGCGGTAGCAGGAGGCCAGCAGGTCCGAGCGGTCCTCGGTGCGGCTGTGCACCGGGCCGACGGTGTGGATCACCCAGCGGGCGTCCAGCGCGCCCGCCGTGGTGGCGACGGCCTGGCCGGTGGGCAGGCCTTTGCCGTACTGCGAGGCCCGCAGGCGGCGGCACTCCTCGAGGATGGCGGGGCCGCCCCGGCGGTGGATCGCGCCGTCGACGCCTCCGCCGCCGAGCAGGGAGGAGTTGGCCGCGTTGACGATCGCGTCGACGGCCTGCCGGGTGATGTCGCCCCGGACGAGCGTGATGGTGGTCATGTCTGCCGCAGCCTGCGCCACACGGCCTTCGCCGCGTTGTGCCCGGACATGCCGTGCACGCCGGGCCCGGGCGGGGTGGCCGACGAGCAGATGAACACCGCCGGGTGCGGCGTGTGGTACGGGAAGAGGGACGGCTTGGGGCGCAGCAGGAGCTGGAGGCCGGAGACCGCGCCGGAGGCGATGTCGCCGCCGACGTAGTTGGCGTTGCGGGCGGCGAGTTCGGGCGGCCCTGCCGTGGCACGGGCGAGTACACGGTCGCGGAAGCCGGGGGCGAAGCGCTCCAGTTGGCGTTCCACGGCGTCGGTGAGGTCGCCGGTCCAGCCGTTGGGCACATGGCCGTACGCCCAGAAGACCTGCTTGCCGGACGGGGCGCGGGTGGGGTCGACGACGCTGGGCTGGACGGTGATGAGGAACGGCGCGTCGGGGGCTCGGCCCTCGCGGGACACGGCGCGCAGCGCGGTGCCGATCTCGGCGGTGTCCGCCCCGATCTGCACGGTGCCTGCGACGCGGGGCTCCTTCGCGGTCCAGGGCACCGGGCCGTCCAGGGCGTAGTCGATCTTGAAGACGCCGGGGCCGTACCGGTAGCCCTCGTAGTACCGGCCGAGGCCGGCGATGCGGGCCAGGGCGGTGGGCGAGGTGTCGAAGACGTACGCCCGCGCGGGCGGGAGGTCGTCGAGGCGCTTGACCTCGTAGTCGGTGTGCAGGGCTCCACCGAGGTCCTTCAGGTACGCGGCGAGGGCGTCGGAGATGGCCTGGGAGCCGCCGCGGGCCACCGGCCAGCCGCGGGCGT
Organism: Streptomyces sp. NPDC014864; assembly: GCF_043081525.1. Lineage (NCBI taxonomy): Bacteria > Bacillati > Actinomycetota > Actinomycetes > Kitasatosporales > Streptomycetaceae > Streptomyces > Streptomyces sp. NPDC014864. Next base: position 213,645 of record NZ_JBIBWT010000005.1, on the reverse strand, counting down.
GCGCGGCCAGGGCGAAGACCAGGCCGATGGCGCCGGTGGCGAAGCCGTCGAGCGGGGCGATCACATGGGCGACGAGGCCGGCGAAGAGGGTCTTCGCCCGCTCGTCGCGGAAGCGGCGCATGAGCCAGGTGGACGGGGGCAGGCCCCGCAGGCCGAAGCGGGCGAGCGTCACCGGGTCCCGCGGCAGTGCGGTCAGGGGCAGCGACATGAAGTCGCGGGCCAGGGTGTCCCAGTGCGGGAGGAACGGCTCGACCAGCCTGCGGTACGCGCCCGCGTCGCGCGGGCCGAAGGAGGCGGCCGTCGCGGCGACCGACCGGGCCAGGACCGCGGCGGTGCCGTCCGTGAACGGGTGTGCCATGGGCAGCTCGGCGTGCAGCCACTCGAGGCCGTAGCGCCCCAGGGGCAGGGCGCGGAACGCGGGCGAGTTGATGCCGAGCGGGTGCGCGGCGGAGCACGGGTCGTGCCGGAAGCCGGGCAGCGTGAGCTCCTCGGTGCGGGCGCCGCCCCCGACGGTGTCCCGCGCCTCGAACACCGCCACGGAGAACCCGCGCCGGGCGAGCTCCACGGCAGCGGTCAGCCCGTTCGGCCCCGCACCCACCACGACCGCATCGAGCATCGACGGCACCTTCGGACCCCTTCGTCAGCCGATGGCCACTCGGGATCAGGATATGCCGCCGGTCCGACAGCCGGTGTCCGGTGGTCCGGGTGGCCCCCGCCGGGGGCCGGGGCCGGTGCGGCCCCCGGCGGGGGCCGGGGCCGGTGCGGCCCCCGGCGGGGCCGGTCCGGTCAGGCCGTGAGCAGGTTCCGCACCCGGTGGGCCGTCGCGGCGTCCCGTGCGGCGGTGAACGGCAGGGTGTTGCCGCCGGTGACGCGGAAGGGATCGCCGGTCAGGGTCAGGTGGGCGCCGCCGGCCTCCTCGACCAGGAGCAGGCCCGCCGCGTGGTCCCAGGCCGCTTCCCACGAACGTGTCCACCCTTGAGGACATGGCCCCTAGTTGTAAAAGCGCCAGCCTCGATCGAACGGGGAGACACCGGCCTTGACCGGCCCATTCCAGCCCTCAGGCGCCGGTACCAGGTCCCTGCCCCATGCGACCCGGCACTGATACAGCCAGGCTTCAGCAGCCTCGCGCACGGACCACTCAAGCGGGATAGGAAGGTTGGACGTGACCCCATCAGCGGGAAGGGCGCAGAACCCGTACAGGTGCCGGTCGAGAATCCCCCAGGCTCGCCGGTCCGGGGTCCTGGTCACTACGTAGCGTCGACTCATGCCTGAATCGTAGCTAACTGCACGTCAGGGGCACAGGGTTAGTCCGTGACTTCATACAGGGCCCAGCCTCGCCCGTACTTCCGGCGCGCTATCCGCCATGACTGGCGAGTCGCCTTGCGGTACTCGATCAGGTCCCGCCACAACCGGTCAGCGTCGGCCCGGCTGAGGCACCCCGTGATCCTGCGGCACTGCGTCATGGTTCCAACCTAACGATGAGTCCAGCCAACTGCGCTGACCACGGGTGCCCACGATCAACAGCCCAACGCCCGTCGGTCACCAGCGAGGCTCTGAGCGGCCCCAGGACAGCCGTGATGATGGTTGCCAGCGTCGATGTGTCAGCGTCGGCGTACGCGGCCCGCACAGCCCTGTCCAGCGCCCTCGCTGCCTGGTCTACGTCCTCGACCGCGCATGAGCCTGCGCCCTGACCCTCGATCACCCAAGAGACTCGCATGGGGCCAGCCTAGGCAGCCGCAGGGACCGGAGTGAGCTGGGTCGGCACCACGTCCAGTGTGGGAATGCGCGGGCACTCTTCAAAGCGCTTCCGGCTGAACAGCTCCCCTGTCTTGTCCCAGTAGGCACGCTCAGCGGAACGCCAGCCGCACATGTACTCGCCCACGGGCCGGTACTCGCGCCGGGACAGGGACCAGGCCCACTCGCGCATCCCGACCCACAGGCCGGTCACCACGCCACGCGCGCAGATGCTGAAGCGCTCCCCCAGCGCACCATGACTGGCGACCCGGGGCATGTTTCGGCCATAGGTGTGTACTGCGGCTTCACATTCGCGTGCGTCATAGATGTATTCACGGGCGAGGGCGCCTGCATAGGGCTCGACATGACCCCAGGACCACCCGCCTACAGCCAGGGGCACGCATACGCGCAGGTAGATATCGATTGTGGGTGCAGCGCTGAAGTGAGCGATCAGGACCATGAGTAGGACCCCCGAGGGTTGGAACCATTGTCGGCCGTTAACTAATGCTAAGCGCCCGGTAAGGGTTTGTTGAGTCTTAAACCTGCTGTCGAGCGGTCGTGATCAAACTGTGTCCTACACGTGAACAATTAGTTAGCCTAAGTAACCCAGGGTAATGCCGGCTCGGGGCAAATTTAGTTAGTTTCGCTAAGTAAGGTTCCCAGGGCAAAAGAAAGGGCCCCCTCTCGGGGGCCTGTTCCCTACAGCACCTTCATTACTTCGAGGATTTCGTCTTCTGGGTCCATCTGGTCTGCCACCTGCGCCGCCGCTTCCAGCTTCGTCCCAGCGAACACGTAGTAGGTGATCCCGTCCTCTGTGGTGACGCTGTAGTAGTTGGTCATTTCCTGCCCCTCTCGCTCGGTGTGGCACCACTATAGGCACACGATCCGCGCCAGCGCCAGCCACCTACCAATATTGGTATGTGGCCCGGAACACAGAAAGGCCCCCAGTGCCGTAGCACCAGGGGCCAAACTTGGACATTTACGGGCTAACGCTTCCGGCGCAGGCTGTTGAAGAACGATCCTCGACGCGGACCAACCGGCATGTCTTCCAGCGCGCTGGCGATGCCGGTACGGATCTGCTCAGCCTCGCAGTGAGCCAGCTTCAGCGTTTTCTTAACGCCGCCAGCCGTGGTGTAGTCCAGCTCAACGGTGACGTACTTCGGGCCCGGCACCAGCCGGTAGTCAGTGACCCGTCCGACGCTTTCAGTGTGTCTCATCGCTGCCCCTCGCGGCCGTGCCTACAGTTACAAAGTGCCTGGGGCGGGAATCGAACCCGCCAGCGCTAAGCGCCGACCATCCCAGGCTACCTATCTTCAGTGCTGGCAGGTGTCACACTCGGTGCGGACCATCCCGCTGACCGTGCAGTGCGTCTCAGCCTTGCGAGCCCGACGGATCATGTTCGGCAGTCGCAGCGCCATCCGCTCAGACACCGTGCCAGCCTTGACCCGCTCAATAAGTTCCTCCGTCATCCGCATACGGTCGTTGGCGGTGGTGGCGTCCTCGATGGCCCAGCCCAGCGGGGTGAGACCGAAGGCGCCACGCGGGGCGGAGATGGTGGCCGGAACCTCGATGCGAGCGAACATTGTGTGTTTCCCTTCGGCCCGTCGTGCTGACAGAGGGAACACTAGGACACGGTGCCGCCCGCTGTCCAACCCACCTACCAATATTGGTATGTGGTCCCGATCACAACTCAGTAACGGAGCGTCCAGCGGGCTGTAGGACAGACCACCCGAGCGATACGCGAGGCACGTATGAGCGTCCAGCACGCAGGGCACGGTGCCCGGGTGGTATACAGCGTTGCCCCTAGGCGCTCTTCGGGGCGAGTGTGCCGGATGGCGTTACGCTCCGCATGGTCAGCGGTGCAGTTGCTGTAATCCGTGTTAGCTGCGCACTCGCTGTAGCTCAGTCGGCCACGCGGACACGCACCCTGCGTAGCGCACCCAGGAACCCCCGCAGGCGGCCCGTTGTAGCCCGTACCCCGCACTTCATGCGAAGCATTGACCAGGATGGCCCCCACGGCGCTGCGCGAGCAGTCAGCGCGGGTAGCCACCCAGGCAGCACCAGCCAGGAAGTACGTGTCCCAGTCCGGGCGACTCACGTCGAAAGACCCCTGAGGAAAGCGAGCGCCTGAGCGCGGCTCATCCCGCCCCGATGCTCGCGCACAACTTCGTCAAAGTCGTCATAGACGCGCACGGTCGGCACAGTCGTAACGTCGTTGGCTCGACTGTCGCCAAACTCGACATCGACATACTCAAGGTCAAGGCCAAGAGCGTCACACGCGCGCTCAAGAACCGGCAGAGTCTTTTTGCAGGGCGCGCACCAGGCAGCGCCGAACATGACCACAGTGTTACTCATCGTTTCCCTCTCCCCAGAACAATGCGAGTAGAACGGCCCCCACAAACGAGACCAGGATGACCACCTTGAGCGCGATCATGCGCCGTACGGCTCGGTAGGTACGTCCTGCACACTGTTCGGCGCAAGGTCGCGCAAGTGGCCCAGGACCAGCCCGGCGAATTCCCGGATCTCCGCATCAGCGGCAACGTGCCAGCGCTTACCCAGAACGTCACGCCAGGCACGCAGGTTGCCACTCACCACCATGTCCACAGGCGCCGCATTCGGCAGGACGCTACGCGCAGCCTCGCGGGCAGCCTTGCGCTTCAGCCCGGATGCTTCCAGCTTCGCCACCATCAGCGAGTAGTCGAGCAGCGCATCCGCGTAGGCAGTGCGCAACATGTGCTCAGTCTCGCTGTCCAGCGCAGGCGGGAGCACAGGCTCAGTGTTCGCGTAGTCGACATAGCGCTGAGATACCACGCTGAAACTCAGGTGCCTGTGCCGGGTCAGCTCAGTGAGCAGCGCACGCGACACACCCCGAACCAGGAACGTTACGGACGAATGCTCCAGCACGCTGTAATGACCCTGGGCCAGAATGTTGGCCATGTAGCCATCGTTAGTGGCAGTCGCCGGATTCGGTCGCCCAAACGACCGGTAGCAGATCCGCCCCGAAGCCTCCCCCAGCGCATCAGCATCAGTCACGAACGGTGCGGCGTCATTCGGGTAAATCCCGTAACCATACGCGGTGCTCAATACGTCCGCGCGCAGCTCAGTGTGAGCCAGAACATAGACCTTCAAAGTCTCTCCCACGTAGGAAGGGGGACCACATACCAATTTCGGTAGGTGATCCCCCAGGATGATGCAGTTAGACAGCCACGCCCGTGGTTAGCACGATCGCAGCGAGGATGGCCCAGACAATCGCAAGGGCAGCGATCACGCGCACGATCAGACAGCCTTGCGGGTCAGGTCGAGCACCAGGGCGCGAGCCTCGATGAAGCCCAGCGTTACCGTGCTGATGGTCTCGCCCAGGCGGTTGCGGGTCTCGAATTCGGTACCGGTGTCGACCTTGCGGGTGATCACGCTGTAACCGTTACGCAGGCTGTAAGTCATTTCGTTTTCTCCTCAGTCGGTGTCTTCGAAGCGGTGCTAGCGAGTCGGTTACCTGCCCACTCAGCGAGGGTCAGGGCAGCTTTGCCCAGGTTGCAGTCAGCACAGGCGGGCACCACGTTGGACAGCACGTCACGGCCACCGCGAGAAAGCGGCTGCACATGGTCTAGATGCTCCGCAGGCGCGTCGCAGTAGCAGCACAGGCCCCCCCAGCGGGCGAACACGTCCCGACGGTTGTACGGGGCAGCACGGCGCCTGCGAGTGCGTACGTAAAGCTGGGCTAGGTCAGTGGGCCTTACGCCACTGAGTGAGAAAGTCATGGGCCCCCGCCTTACTCGCCTGAGTCTGTCGGTACGCCCTGATCCTGTCGGCATTGGCACGGCGCCACTCGCGCTTATACGCCTTACGGCGCTGCGCCTCTTGGCTCGACCGTTCCGGGTTGGCTGCTCGCCACGCTGCCCGCTGAGCGTTACAGCAGTCTTTGCAGCGTGCGCGGAGTCCGTCACGGGTCCTGGGTTCCTTGCTGTAAGCGGTGCGGGGCCGGTCAACCCGGCACCCGCTACACACCTTGCGCTCAACGCTCACTTACGGCCGCCCGGCTTGCGCATCTCAGCGGCAGCCTCAGCCAGCGCCAGCGCCTCAGCCTCAGTGCCCGCAGCGAGCGCGATGAAGTATTTGGCGAAAGCCACGCGAGCCTTCGAGCGCTGCACCTTCGCATTCGCCTCCGTGGTGCCCAGCTCCGCAGCGAGGCCAGCGAGGTCGCTACCGTCGCCGTACCCGTACGCGGTCACGTTGCCGATACCGAAGGAGTGGACCAGGACCAGCCGCTGACCCTCCCCCATGCGGTCGAGCGCAGCCCGGACCATGCCGATACGCGCCGCACGCTCATCGCGCCGCTCGTCCGACACGTCCCGCAGCTCTTCAATCAGGTCGCCCTCGTCAGCGGTCGACACGTAGCTACGAAGTATCGCGCAGGCGTCCAGCACGGCCTTACGGGCGAAAGCCTCGCGGGGCAGCGTCACAGCGTCCTCGATCGCGTCCACATCCTCAGACGTGGCAGGAAGCGCCTTCAGAGCCGCGTACGCGGTCGAATAGCGGTGCAGCACACTGAGCGCTTCGAGGGCAGCCCCACGGCCCACCTTCGGCCGCACAACAGTGGGGGTCTCGTCCTCAATGGCCAGCGTGTCGAGCAGCGAAGTGTCATCGTCTTCACCGGTCGGCCGGTCGATGCTTACGGCGCCCTGCCAGGCGAGACGGGCAGCAGTCGCACGGTCGGCGCTCAGGCGGACACCCTTTACCGGTTCGGTCTGGGCCAGCGCCTCAGCCTTGTGAGCGTCACCCTCGGCACGCTCAAGCATGGCCATGAACACCTTCACAGCGTCTTTGTCTACGCCCTGGTACCGGGCAGCGCGCGCCTTGTCCTTCAGCGCGTCCTGAATCGACGCGTACAGGAAGCCCAGGAAGCCATCGACCGTCTCGCCCTGATAGCGCGGGATAGCTTCGAAGAGCGCCACACGCGCGTCCTGTTCGAAGTCTTCGCGGTAGTCGCCGTGCGAAGAGATCCGGCGCGCAGCCTGAGCAGCGAGGCGGGTCACACGCTCATCCATCTCAGTGGCCACGGCAGCGATACCGGCAAGGTCGTTGGACTGTGCAGCCTGAACCTGAGCAAACGTGAGGGACATGAGTGTGGTCTCCATTCCAGGGGGTACCGGGGGTCTAGCGAGTCGGTTACCTGGACGGAGACGGCCGGAATTTACGCAGGTCAGAGCGAGTCTGGGCAGCGAGATTCAGCAGCACACCCCCGTGCAGGTTGGGTGTCTGCGACTCAGAGCGTCCGGCCGGATCGCTCTGTGTTGCTGATCGGAGCTAACGCCACTTTGGTAGGTGGTGTCTAGCCCCTTTGGTACGTGACGACTTGTTAGACGGGCTACTACCTGACGTAGTTGCACAGGATTCGAAGGCGTGACCCGGGTTACGACCTACGATTGATCGGTACATCTAGTTCGGGCATATGCGCTTTGCTTCGATTCGCAGGTTTGATCTTCGCGCAAAGATTTTTGATCACAGGTAGGACACGGACACCCACAGTTAGTAGTAGGTGCCCGCGCCTCACGCTACGTGCCTGTTACATCAGTAGTCCGCGCCATACAGCGAGCCCCATGAGCGCTTCCCCACCTCGGCTTCAGCCTCGATCGGCACGCCATACAGGTCGAACGTCATGCACCGCTCGATCTCACGCGCGTAATCGCTGGCCTCAGCCGCTGGCACACTCGCAAGCACTTCGTCATGGATCGGCAGGCGAAGCGTGTCGAGCAATCCAGCCTCTTCGAGATTGATGAGCGACTGACCCAGGCAGTCACGAGCAGCGCTCTGCACCGCGTAGTTAGTCACGGCGTAGACCCTGTGCCGGTCGACCGGAAGACGCCGACCCGTCACGCTGATACCGACCATGCCGTGCTGATAGGCCTCGCGCTCAAGCTTGCGGCTGAAGCGAGCGATTTCGGGATACGCACGGTCATAGGCAGCGAGTGCACGGCGCACGTCAGCCTCAGGCGTACCGGTCATGCGCGCGATACCGGCAGCGCCACCCCCATACACCTTGCCGAACGCAATTCCCTTACTGATCTTGCGATGCTTCGGCGTGAACCCAGGGCCGAACACCAGGCCCGCAGTGAAGTCGTGCAAGTCGTCGCCGTTACGGATCGCTTCCTTCATCCGGCGAACATCAGCCAGCGCAGCCAACACGCGCAGCTCGACCGAAGCGAAGTCAGTCGACACCATCACGTGTCCGTCCTCAGCGAGCAGACAGCGCCTAACCATCTGGTCACTCGACGGAAGAGTTTGCAGCGCCGGACGGGTCACACTCATGCGGCCCGTGCGCGCCTGCATGGAATTGACGAACGGGTGGACGCGACCATCAGAGTCAGCCACGCTGAGAAACGTCTGAGTGTAGGCACTGCGCCACTTACCGGCCCGCTTGCTGCGGATCACAGCATCAGCGAGCGGGTTAGGCGTGCGCTGCCCCTTGCGCTCCCAACTGTTCTGATCTAGGTCAGCGAGCGCGCACAGGACAGCCTTGTCAACCTTGAGGCTGCCAGACGCCGTGCGGTCCGTCAGGGTCTCCCCCATGGCCAGTAGCGCGTCAACAATCTGCCGGGGTGCGTTCACATTCTCAACGCCGTAGCGAAGCGCCACAGCCTCATGCGCCAGCGCTTCGTCACCCAGCCGCGTGTCAAGCGAGCGGGTGTACTGCTCGTCGAGGACCATGCCCTTGCGCTGCATGACCGCACAGATACGCGCTATCTCGTGTTCGTACTGCACCAGCGCAGGCCGCACCTCAAGCGCTGCCAGCTCAGCGTCAAGCGCCATATCGAGCCGACTGGTCAGGATCACGTCCAGACCCGCGTAAAGCAGGTAGGTGGGGTGGTCGAGCGGAATACCCGCCCAGCCGGTTTCCTTAGTCAGCTTCAGCGAGCGGAACACGGCCGTAAGGTCGCCCTGGGTATCCGGCGCGCTGGGGTCGAGATAGTAGGCGCTGAGCGGCTTGAGGCCGGTACCCCGCCCACCTTCCTGCGGCTGCCGGGGGTCGATGAGGCCAGCCTTCAGACGCGTGTCGATGGTCTTCGGTGCCATCGTCTCAATCGTCGCCCGGAACCCGTTGCCATATGCGTGCCGGTCGAGCACAGCCCAGTCAAACGGCGCATTGTGAATCTGAAACTTCGCTATGTAGTCCAGCGCCCGTAGTGCGAAGTGCTGGAATCGGCCACCTCGCTCCCACAGGATGACCCAGCCGGTGTGCCGGTCGCCAAACTGCACCGTACGCAGGCGGTAACCGGGCGAGTAGATATCCAGCCCAGTAGTCTCGGTGTCCAGCGCGATGGGGCCACGCTTGTTGGCCTCAAACACCCAGCGCTGAAACTCGATCAGGTCATCATGGGTTTCCGGCACCTTCACAGTGACCGGCTCGCCTGCGATTTCGTATCGGTAGACCAGCACGCTCGCGCTCTCCTCTGTGCAGCACAAAGGGGCCACATACCAATTTCGGTAGGTGACCCCTCAGTGCGTCTTTGTGTCAGCCCGTGGCGAAGATGCCAGGACCCGTAGGCTTCGCCTCGCTGCTAGCGAGTCGGATACCAACCAGGGTGATCCCCTTGTTGGTCTTTTTGCGCGACACCTGCCGCTCTTCCATCGCGTCATAAAACGCGCGACGGGTCCAAATTTCCTTGCTGGGCAGTCCCTCAGCCTCACACCACTCGCGGTAAGAGTTGTACGCGTCTGCACCAGGCACCGCGCTGTCTTCGTCCCTGTCGTAGACACCAGGGAAGAAACCGACCAGCGCATCCGAAGTCTCGCGATACTCACGCGAAGCGGCAGTGATCTCCGCAGGGTCCTGCAAGCCGTTCGCAAACCACTCGACCGCACCACGGACGGCCCAGGCAGCGATACCGGCAGCCTCAGCCATCAGCTTTTTGTCCAGCTCGTGATCCCGCTCATGCGGAGCAAACCAGCGCTTGAAAGGGATCATCTTGACCCGGCGCCACAGACCCTCATCCTGCCCACGAAACTTCGGCTTGTGATTCGTCGCCAGCATCAGGAGAAAACTGGGCTTGAACTCGAAGAATTCCTGCCGCAGAAAGCGGGCCGAAACCATGTCCTTACCCGTGACCCGCTTCAGCACCGCCTCACTCATCGGCTTACCCGACTCGCCCTCAGACGCCATGACCAGACGCGCACCACGCAGCGAAGCAATGTCATTCGGAATACCGCCCGAAGACTTTTCCTCGAAGGTGGCAAACGGTGTCGTCTTACTGATCGTGCCGAACACACTCGACAGCGTGTCGGTCAGGACCGATTTGCCGTTCGCACCCTTCCCCCACAGCACCGCGAAACACTGTTCATCGGTGTAGCCAGTCACACCGTAGCCAATCAGCCGCTGAAGGTATGCAGGCATGTCCGGCATCCCAGGCATGATTTCCTCGATGAAAGATTCCCAGCGAGGACACTGCGCCTGCGGGTCATAGTCGATGGACAGCGCATAGGTCAGCATGTCTTCCTGCGCGTGCGGCCGAAGTCGACCCGTACGCAGCTCAACCGTGCCGTTACGGAAGCTGAGCAGATCCGGGCGCGCGTCGAAATCCTGCGGAGTGACATAGACGCTGGGCACGCTCTGAAGTTCCGTCATCAGGTCATTGATGCGCGTGGTCATCGTGAAACCTCGCGCTTCCTTGACCTTGCCAGCGAGGACCAGGGCAGCCCCCATGCGGTGGATTTCCTGCCGCACCTTCACTGCGCTGCGCTCCCAGGTGCGACCATTCCACACGTAGAAACCCAGACCCGGCGCGTACTTGATCCGACCATCGGTCCATGCCACCAGCGCATGAGCGTTCATCGCGTCGGTGTCGCCGTAGCGCTCCAGCAAGCCAGCGAGGATGCGCGCCGCTTCGTTGCCCTGGTCGCGCGACACCACATCAGTGCCGGTCGCCTCGCTCAGTTCAGCCGTTACGGCAGCCTGGCGCGCCTCTTCCGGCTTTGCGACAGGTCGAGCAGCCTTGACCGCGCGGTGCAGGGACAGCGCAAAGGTCTGAGGCTCAGCCTTACGCCAGTCGGTCAGGTCAGACTTGTTGCCCAGGCCAGCCGGAAGGGGCAGCGCGTACACGTCGATACCGTGAGGCTTCAAGCCTTCGGCAAGCCGACGGTTGAACTCCCGTCCAGCGGTGTCATTGTCGCCGCAGACGATCACCTGAGTGCCACGCACGCCGTTGGCAATCTCTTCGAGCAGATCCGGCGAAGCCACCAGGGCAGCACCCCGGACCATGACCACGTCGTAGCCCACAGCAACCGCTGTAAGGCCATCTCCGGGCCCCTCAGTGACCAGGGTGACCCCGTAGCCACCCTCGCCCCGGAACACACCGTATGGAGCCCAGCGGAACCCCTCAGGGTTGCTCAGAGAGACCCAGCGCCCCGGACACTGGCCCGTAAGGTCACGGCCCTGCAAACCACGCGGGTCGCCCTCGAAGCTGAAGAGCGGAACCGTCACGCGCGCATACCGCTTGAAAGCGGCGCTGAGCGAGGACCACAGCGGGTTAACCGTGGTGTCGTCCACCCCCAGGCCCAGCGTGTACGCCTGATCCGGCGACAGGCCGAAGCGGTCCGACACGTAGTCGCGCGCACGCTCCGCCCAGTCATCGGAAAAGTCCATCAGACGATCCCGCGCATCCTCTGCGTACATGCGAAGCGCAGCAACATGCTTCGGCCCCACGAGATCCGGCTTAGCACTCGCCACAGTCGGCGCGTCCCCCTCAACGTCGAACATGTCAGGCCAGCGCAGACCCGCAGACTTCACTACGTGGTCCGGCTGGCAGCCCGCCCGGCACGTAACCCGCACCTTACGGTCCTCGCCAATCCAGATGCGAAGCGACGGACGGCTGTCCCCATGCGCGGGGCAGACAGCGAGGAACCCCCCGTCCGGCTGGTCCGTAACCTCAGCGAAGCGTGCGAGCAGATCCGTGATTTGCATGTTTCTCCTCTCTCCGCTGACCCCCTAGCGAGTCGGTTACCAGGACTGCACCCACTCAGCTAGCGTCTTCGCGCCCTTGCTCAGATTGCAGCCCGCGCAGGCCGGAACAATGTTGCTCTCAACGTCCGCCCCGCCCTTGGACAGCGGGTGTACATGGTCGAGATGAGTGGCACGCGCACCGCAGTAGGCGCAGGCATGTCCCCAGCGGTCGAGAATGGCCGTGCGACTGTACGCAACATGCTCGACCCCATAGGCAACCGCCCTGCGCTTATGCGTCAGCTCATGTCGCTTGTCCGGGGGCAGCGAGCGGTAATAGTTCTTAATGTGCTGGGCCTGAGCCTTGCGACGGCAGGTCGAGCACGCAGATGAAGGTTTCTTGGCTTTGCCAGAGAGGAACTGGGCAGCGGGTTTCGCCCGCCCGCATAGTCGGCACACCTTCGGCGCGCTCACCGGACCCACCGGACCTCAGCGCCGTGCATCAGCGCAGACACCAGGGCATCGACATACCGGCCCCAATCCTTACGGGCCTCGACACCAGGGCGAAGCCACACAGTGTCACCCTCCCCCAGCGTTCGAATGTCACCCAGCGCGGGTGCGGAGTCAGCGGAAACGATCACGGGGCACCTCCCAAAATTGGTATGTGGTCAACCCAAGAAAGGGGCCAGCGCGCTAGCACTGACCCCAGTTCCATGGATGCTTACTCAGCGGCCTGACTCAGAAAGTCCGGCGCGACCAGTCGCACATGTTCGGCGCTGATCTCGACCGGCTGAAGAGTCTTCCGGGCGCCTAGGCCCCAGCCGCTTACTGTGCCGGTCGGCTGCACCACCAGCGTAGGAAGCAGTCGACCCCCCACAGCCTTAGTCGTTACGTCCTGCACGATCGCGTCAGTCATCCGGACCCGGTTGCCGTGGCGCACCGCGTACGTCACCAGGTCACCCGCGTACAGTTCCTCGCCTGCGTAGTCCGTGACTACCCCGCGCTTGCCCATCAGACCTGACCCCGCGTGCTGTCAGCGATACGGAGCGCCTGAGCGGCAGCATACACAATCTGCGAGCGGCGCGTGAAGTCCAGATTCACGTACGCGCGTCCGTACAGGTGCATGGCCAGCGTTCCCGCAACCTGGTCGAGCCGGGGCACGATCCTCTCAAGGTCCGTGTTCGGCACAAGGGACACGTTCCCATCAGCCTTACGGATCAGGTAGCGATCACGTCCGGGCGACGGGTGCGGGCCGGACAGCACCTCAGCGGGCATGGCCATGTTGCGGTAACGAACCTTCGTGCCAGCGTTGTACTCGGACACACTCTCTCCTCTTGGGTCGCCTTCGGGGGTAAAGATGAAAGCCACTGGGTCTCTCCTCTCCCACTGGCCCAAGCCCCAGGCTCACGCCGAAGCGTGGCCCAGGGCATCAGGTCAGAAGAGCGGGGCGGTTCCGTGGTCCGGCGCAGCCTCGCGCTCATCGAAGTAGGTAGCCAGTAGCTTTACCGGCACACCCTGAGTCTCAATGCGGGCAGCCGCAACCGCAGCACCAGCGGGCACCAGATGCGCAACCGCCGCGCGAGCCTGGGCCACTCCCCCAGCGATAACCAGGGCGTTGTCAAACTCGCCCGGCTGCACGTCATCGATGCGGACAACTTCGTAAAGCGCCATACTCTCTCCTCTTGCTGCGCAGACGCGCTAGCTGTATTCCGGATCGCCGGTCGGCTCAGGGTCACCTTGCAAGATGCGGCGCCGTCGGCGCTCGCTCAGAACTGCGGGCCGGTAGTGCGGGTGATACGCCCAAAGGGGGCGCCCGATAGCTTCATCAGACGCACCCCTCAGCCACGTTGCCACCCTTGCCCGCTGAGTCTCATTCAGTGGCACGGCGCAGCCTTACCGCTCTTCGGCAATCGCGTCACTGTAGGAACCCAGCACCTCGATAACCGGCTTCCGGAAGGACACGTCAATGCCAGCCTTGTTCGTGTACTGCACGTGCTCAAGCGTCAGACGACACAGCGCCTCACCCTCGACGGCGTCCAGCGCATCCTTAACCTCATGGATGACCTCAGCGAGAGACCAGGCCGTAGCGATCAGCTTCCCGGTACCCAGTTCATAGCCCAGGCCAGCGAGGCGGAACGTGACATTGATCGAGGGGGACGGACCACGGCGCCGCTTCGCAAGGTCCTTACGCTCAGCGAGAGTCGACGGACAACCGCACGGCTGGCCAGCATCCTCCGCAGGCGACAGGAAGAACTCACCATCGCACTCATGCACCGGACCGCCCGGACCCCACAGGATCAGCTTGTCTTCGATGGCCTTGGAACCGTTGATAACGATCTCGACCGAAGGCGACTCAGTCAGGACGTGCAGGTGCATGGCCTTAGTGGGGTCGTACTCATCCGGCGTACCGCCCATCAGCTCAGCGATACCCTCGGCAATCGCCGGATCGTCCGTGAGCACGCGCCAGTTAGCGAGGCTTACCGGGTCCATCTTGCGCGTCTTCTCGTTACGCACCTGCATACCGGACCGGAACTGAAACACGGGGCGCTCATACTCGACCTTGGCCTTACGCGGCTTCGGCTTCGCGTCCGGGTCGGTGTCGAAAATGCGCAGGGCCATAGGGATACCACCATCTCTGTGAATGCGCCTCAGGCGCGCTGTGAGTGAGAGAGGGACAGGCGGGAATTTCTCGCCCCATCGGGCGGTTCTGAACCGCGCTGCCCCTCTCTGATGTGCTGCTAGCGAGTCGGTTACCTGCGCCCCGCGCCCATCAGGCAGCGAGCGGGCACGTCCTTCACAGGCAGCCAGCCCAGGGACGAACACGGGGCACTCACACGCACCCAGGTCCCCACGATCACGAACACCACCAGGACCACGCCGAAGGCAATACCGCCCAGCGCGTCACGATCACGCTTACGCACTCACTTCCCCCGTCGCTGAGTACCGGTCACCAGGGTGCCGTCAGTCGACCAGATGGGGTCACCCAGGACCGTCTTGGACACCGTACGGTCCCAATTGAACGTCTCGCGCAGGTGCAGGAAGAACGGGAACACGTCCGGCTGGCCATTCTCGGCAGCGATACGGACCGGCTTGAACGCAGCCTGATCCTCAGTGATGTGCAGGACCACAGCGCCGTCAAACTCAGGCATGGGCTCAGAGCTGCCGTCCGGCGCGATGATCTTGTCCGCGTTGGCGTAGGCACTCATCTGAAGCGCAACCTCAGGGTAAGTGCTCTTACTGGTCTTCCAGTCGGCCATGACCAGCGCGGGATCACCCTGCGGGTCCGGCTTGCCCTGGTCATCGAGACGCAGGCGAAGAATCCCATCGAAGCTGCCCGCGTACTCATGCGTGTCCGACCAGGCAACATCCTCAGCGCGCACTAGCTCAGGCTGCACGCTGTCGAGAAACGCAGCGAAGTGGCGCTGATACGGGACCATGTCAGGGTGAACCCGCCCGACATGCTGACCCCGGATCATCCGCTCGAACAGATCGTGAGCCTGCGAGCCGACATTCGCGCGCACCTTCGTGTAGCGGTTGGCAGCGCCCTTCAGGTACTGCACGGCGCCGTCACGGTCGCGCTGGGCCATCTGCTCAATGAAGTCAAGCGAGTCGACCGCAAGTTCAGCAACCATCTTCGCTTGCCAGAAAGCCAGGAACGGCTTAGGCAGCATCCCGACCACGCTGGTTACGCCCGGATACTTGATCTCCGGAAAGTCTTCGTTGAAGTAAAAGCGGCTGCCGCTTCGTTGGATAGTTCGGATTGCCACGCTGGCCCCTCTCGTCATCTTCGAGGGATGGCTAGCGAGTCGGTTACCGGTGACGAAGTGACGGTTTGAGGGTTGATCTGAGAATCCCTATAGAAACTCTTAGGGATTACAGGATTGGGGTCTGAATCGTCACTTCGTCACTCTCTCTTCCGCTGTAACGCAGTGTGCCCAGGCCGGCTACCCTCCGTCACAATGGCTGTGCGCCCGCCTGAGGGCATAAAAACGCCCCGCCTGACCACGGGGGCCGAACGGGGCAGTAAGGCGCTCACAGGGCCGACCAGGGCCCACAGCGGGTGCAGATACGGGAAGGGGCCCCAGGCGCATTGCCCAGGGCCCCAGCCAGTGTGTGTCTTACAGGGTGGCGGCGATCATGTCCTTCAGCGCCTTGTACAGGGTTTCCAGCTCTTCGCGGATGGTCTCCTTCGTCTCATCGCTGGCCCCCTCGAAGTCTTCCGGCTTCGCCTTGCGGATGTCGGCCTTCAGCTTTTGGACCACGGCCTTGACCCGCTCATCCGGCGTGGTCTCAGCGGCACCCTCGCCTTCGCCCTCGCCCTCGCCGGAACCCTCGGCAGCGCCCTCGCCCTCGCCCGACTCCAGCGCCCTCGACGCCTGGTAACGCTCGCGTGCCTTTTCGATCTCGCCCTTGAGGCTCACGCCGTACTTGCTGGCGACCCAGACGGACACCGCCACGTCTTCCGGCTTGTCCTTCAGCAGCGCCGCGTAGTGCTCTCGCTCTTCGGCCGCCTCAGCGCTGTCCTCGTCCAGCCCGCGCAGGTACTCAGCCCGCACGTCCGTCCGCTGGGTCTGAACCGCGCGCTTCAGCTTCTTCTGTGCTTCGTCCACCTCGTACGCGTCGGCGCCACCCTTGGCCAGCGCCTCGCCAGCGGCTCGGTACAGAGCGCTGGACGCTTTCTTAGCGGTGTCACTGTCCCCCTTGATGTCCGGGTTGCCATCCTTGTTGGGGATGCGGCGCCACATGTCCAGGATGATCGAGGCAATGTCCTTCGCCGTGGTGCTGGTCTTGATGTGCAGGCGCACACCCTCAGCTACCTTGTCGGCACCCATGGTGACCAGCTCGCTGACACCCTCGTACTCGGTGTAATCCTTCGGCTTCGCCACCTCAGCGCCCTCGACCGTGGCCACCTCAGCGCCCTTGGCTTCCGCCTTCGGCTTCGCCTGAGCGGCAGCCCGCCAGTCGCCCCGGAGGTTTTTCTTCAGCGCTGCGAACGTGATCGGGTTACGGCCCGGCAGTTCCAACCGACCCCGCGACGGGAGCGAGCTGATCAGCGTCTCGGTCTCCTTGCCCAGCTCTTCCAGCCCCTCGACGTTGTCCGCCTCGACCAGCGAAGCGGCGCGCTCAATGTTCGCCTCGATCTGCTCGACCGTGGCGGCCTCAGTGGTGGTCTCGCTCATGATGCTCTCTCCTCTTGTCTCCGCCTCAGCGGCGGGGGTCTTCGCTGCGATCATAACAGGGTCGGCAGCGTAGGCGCGCTGCACAGCAAGGGTCTCGCGGTTCATGTAACCTGGGTCCTTACCCTCAAGCGTCTCGTACTCCGTGGCAATGGCCTTGCACAGCATCAGGGTGTCGGCCGTGGTCTCCCACTTCGGAAGGCCCAGCACCGCCACGCGGATACCGGCAACCGTCTCCAGCGCCCGGATCGTCAGTCGCCATTCCTTGCCATCGCGCTGCACGATGTAACGGAAGGACTCGCCCTCAGCGCGGTACTGGGTGTCCCCAGCGAGGTTCTTCGTCCGCGTGAACTTCATGGCGTGTCCTTCCGTCGGTGTCTTGCAGGACGTACGTTACAGGGTAGGCGGCCCGGCTGTCTACTCCGGGCCACCTACCAATTTTGGTACCTGCTACAGCGAGGCGGGAAGGGCCCTGGTGGCCGTGACTCGCGCGCCGTGCTTCCGGAAGTCCGGCAGCGCCTTGGCCTGCGCGTCCGCAAGGGTCGTCTGGAAGGACCAACCCAGGTGAACCCATCCGGCACCCTCGCTGTGGTGCGGCTGGTCGGCCGTGAAGTATGCCCAGGTCGCGTGAGTCGGGACCTTGCCACCCTTCCAGGCGCGGATGTGGTCGACGCCGTTCGGGTGGGCGATGATGTATTCCTTGCGACCGGCCATGGTCCCTGTCCTTCCGTTGCCCCCGCTCCCTGCGGGGTCTTCAGTATGGGGTACCGGGGGCCACGCTCGCAACCCCCGGCACCTACCAATTTTGGGATGTGGCTACAGGCCAGCGTCGCGCTGCCCGATGAAGTACGCGTGAAGAGCCTTCACCACGTCGTCAAGCCTGCCAGCGTCCAGCGAGCGGAGCATGGTGGCGAACCGCTCAGGTGCGTGCTCTCGCAGGTGCCAGAAACCCATCTGCACCACGCGCACGTACCCGTCTCGGCTCGACCCCGTAGCTATCTCGCGCGCACGCCGCTCGCACGTTTCGGCAGCCTTAGTCTCGCGCTTGCGCTGTGCGTCCATCTCCGCGCGTTCCGCAGCCGTGTAGACCGGCGTCCACCCCTTCCCACCGCACGGCTGGCAAGTGGCCTCAGCGCCGGACGTGAGCGTGATCCAGCCCTTACCCCCGCAGTAGCGGTGCGTCCGCTTCCCAGCCATGCCCACTCCCCTAATAGATCCGATGTGCCCTGAACAGAGAGCGCCAGCGCGATTCACATCCTCAGCCCGCTTCTGACGCATCCATGGCCCCAACCACACGCTTGCCCCACCGCATGGGCCTCAGCGCTTCACGTGGTTGCAAGGTTTCTTGCGTATCTCGCCGTTGCGACGTGGTCTTACCGCCTCTTGACGTTCCCCGGAGTCGTTCTCACTCGCTGCCGCTCTCTGTTCAGTTGTCTTGCGGGACCCAGTAAAGCACTGATGCCCCCAGTCGTGCAACTGGGGGCACCTACCAATTTTGGGATGTGGCTAGCGGCTCATGCGCTCGATATAGGCAGCCTGCCGGTTCCGCTTCAACTGCCCCACGATCCCGGACACCTGGGCCAGCGGGATGCCGAGCAGCGCCGCGCACGCCTGCCTCGCGTCCGCCTGCGCCCTCATCTCCGCTCCCATGGTGCCGGGCTGGACGTAGCGGGGGTGCACTCGCTTCAGCAGCGCCTCGACCATGCGAGCGGGCAGGACGTGCGCCCGACCGTTGGCCCAGACCGTGTGCGTCTCGTCAGCCCGCTGAGCAGCAGCAAGGCCAGCCTTGTAAGCGCGCTCAACCGCAGGGTCCTGGGGCTCGATCAGCGAGTCACGGTGAGCCTCGATCCGGGCGTACCGGGCCACAGCCTCCGCCTCAGTCTCGTGACCGAAGCGGATCGCACGGTTGCCGTTCGGGAGAGTGATCCATCCGCCGCGCTTGCTCATCGTCTTGGCCTTTCGTCGTTGTTGTTGTGCTTACAGCATGACGGACGGCGGGGCAGGATGCAAGTCGGGGCACCTACCAATTTTGGTACGTGAGCAAACGCAAGAAACCCCCGGCTCATCCCAAAATAGGACAAGCCGGGGGCTCAGGTTACACAGCCGCTATGCGCTGGTGCAGGGTCTCGACGGACCCAGTGTTATAGACCACAACGTCTTCGCTGTAGCCGTTGAGATCATTCTCGCTGCGGTGCAGGGCGGCAGCCGCAGGCGTAGTGGGGCGCTCAGGCCGGACGATCCGAACCAGCGTGAAACCGTGTGAGCGCAGCATCGCCGCTTCATTCCAGTACCGGACGTCAGACACCACCACAGGACCGACGGCGCGCTCTAGCTTCCGTGCCAGCGCGCGAGTCCAAAAGTCTTCGTCCAACTCACGAACGGCCTGCCCAGTGTGTTGAAGGATGCGACGCACTTCCGGATAGGTGGTCTTTGCGTAGTCCCAGCCAACATCAGCGAGCAGGCGGGACAGCCGAACAGTGACCCCGTAGCCAGTCGGCACGTACGGGTCCATAGACAGCGTCATTTCCTTCAGCGGGTCAGCGAATGCCATCCGCGTGTAGGCGCGATTCTCGACCAGCCACTGTGCGGCAGTGTCCTTCCCAGACTGGGCCTTACCGATGAGCGCGAGATTACGCATAAACCCTCCCCAGTTGTGATCCTGGGAAGGGTGTAGCGAGTCGGTTACCTACGCACCCAGATAGACGCGCAGGACAGACAGCAGCGAGTCCGCTGGGAAGTCAGGGACGAAGCGCGCGACCAGCGGCAGGACCACAATTGCAGTCGCCACAATCTTGCGCCTGTGCGTCCACACGTACTCGACTGCATTACGCGCTCGCGCGAGGAACCCACGGGCGGGGGCAGCATGATCCGGCATTTATCCTCCGATGGCCTTAGCTATGGTTATTCCGGCGCTCACTATGGCGCCTATGGTTGCTGTAGGTACCGCGTACTTCCAGCGCTCAACACTGCGAAGCCGGGATTCGTGGTCATCTAGCGTCTTGCCCACTTCGGCATTCGACTGTACGAGCGACCGAACGTCATCGCGCAGACCAACAATCTGATCGTAGATTTCCCGCGCGCTGATGGTCACTCCCAGGGGGTCACGTTCCGGGGTCACGAGACGACAGTGAACCCATGCTTTGCACCCAGCTTGACCAGCGAGGCCTTGCCAGGAATTCCGTCATAGGGCCCCCCAACCCCACAACGGCGCTGCCAATCGGCATACGCCTTAACGGTGATCGAGCCAAACGACCCGTCACCCGAATACTTCGAGGCGAGTAGACGCTCAGCGCGTAGCGCGCCCTCGACCAGCCTCACGCCCGCCGCGTAAGTCTGGTGACCCTGGGCAGCGTGCGGGTCCGTTGCGGCAGCCTTGCGCAGCTTCGAGAGGCTAACGCTGGGCTTCGGCGCAGGCGCAGGCTTCGCGGGCGCAGGCACAGGCGCAGGCGCAGCCTTGTTCGCCCAGGCGCGTAGCTCAGCGCGAGTAGCAAAGGTGGACACCGAAGTGTCAACCGGCTTATCGGTGTACTGATGGAACTTCCACGCAGCCTTGATGCCAGGGTCGCCCGGCCTGCCGTTGTAGACAGCGATCCATAGCGCGTCGCCGTAATAGCTCGACTGGTCGCGCTGGGTCCAATAGGACGTGTTGCAGTACAGACCAACTCGATGGGTCGCACCGCGAAGCCGGATCACCTCCTTCAGAAACTCATCCTTTTGAGCGCTGGAGACACCTGCATCTTCCCAGTCAAGCCACAGCACGTCACCAGGCAGCGAGGCAGCCTTGTTGACGAAGTAGGCAGCCTGCGCCTTCATATCTCCAGCGCGCACGAAGTGATAGAACCCCACCACTCGACCAGCGGCGCGAGCATGGGCGGCCTGGGCAGCCATACGCGGGTTTACGTAGCTGACACCTTCGGTCGCCTTCACAAACACGAAGTCGGCGCCGGTCAGGTCAGGCGCGCTCGACTGGTACGCACTTACGTCGATTCCCTTGATACCCAAGATATTTCCTTTCCGTAAGCGGCCCGGGGGTAGACCACACTAGGTAGCTAGCGAGTCGGTAACCCCCGGACCACGTACCAAAATTGGTAGGTGCCTAGCTGACTAGGTTGTCACCAGGCGAAGTGGTACCACCGCTGAAGGTGTAAGTTGCGCTGCCGCTCAGGGACACAGCGGTTGCGGCAGACCAGCCGTTACCGGTCAGGTCATTGAGCGCCACAGTGCTGCCGGTAGCGGTCGAGTCGCCAGTGATCCCGTTCACCGAAGTGCCCTTAATGATGCGGTTGTTAGTAACCATGCCATCAGTCGCAGACGCACCCAGGCGGATACCGGCACCAGCCGCATTTGTAGTCCGGTTGCCAGTGATCAGGAAGTCATTGGATGACCCGACAAAGATGCAGTGGTTAGTAGTGGTGGTGTCGACGTTGTTACCGCTGACAGTCGTACCGGTCGACTGGTTGATATTGATGCCGTTTGACTTCGAGCTACGGACTGTGTTGCCGTTGATCGATCCGCCATCGGAGTAGTTGTTATAAATGCCGGTCGACCCCATCGAGTACACCGTGTTACCGGTCACCACAGGGCGCGAGCAGTATTCGACGTGAATGCCGTTGGCGGTGTCAGCAGCGTTGCCTAGGATCGAGTTACCCGTGATCACCACCTGGTCAACCGTCGCCCCGCTGTAGCCCAGCACGCGGATACCAGAGTCAGCGGCAGGACGCTCGATCGTGTTACCCGTGATCGAGATATTCCGCGAGTTGGCGGAGTAGCCCCCACTGGGGTTCGGGATGGTCAGGCAGATGCCCGATAGTCCGGTGCTGTTGATTACGTTGTTGGCGATCGTGACCCGGCGCCAGCCGTAGCCCCGGATTCCCTCCTGAATCGTGCCCTCAATACGGTTGTTCGTGATCTGGATGCCGTAGTAATAGGCGCCCGAAGCGAGGGTATGCGAGCCGATAGCCCGACCAAACTTCCCGCAGCGAGCAGAGGGGCCGAAGTAACAACCGTCAACAAGGATGTTCTGGGCCGTCGTGTTATCGAAGGCGCCGATCGAGGACGAACCGCTTACAGCGATATCTAGCTGCACCGCCTCGCTGAACTGCCGAGACTGGTCCGAAGAGTTATCCTTGTACCCCAGGAAGTTGCAGTTCAGCACCTGACAGTTTTGCGAAGAGTTGAACTCCACAGCGTGTGCAGTCGACGTGTTCTGCACGGTCAGGTCCCGAAGCGTGACGTTCGACGCGTGAATGAAGTTCATCACGTCCGTTTCAGCGGTCACGCTGCCGTCGGTTCCGTTGAACGCGTTTCCGTCCCAGACACCGCCCAGGACAGTGATGTTGCTGTGTCCCTGGTACGCGTTGAATGCTTCAGTAGAAACGAAGTTGCGAAGTAGGCCAGTGTTACCAATGGCCTTGATCGTGGCGCCGTAGGCGTAAATCGTGGTGTTGTCATAGACAACCAGGAACGTAGAAACGGCGTACGTCTTACCAGGCGTGAACTGGACCAGGCCACCCCCGGAATCCTTGGCATAGTCGAATGCCGACTGAATCGCCGTGGTGTCATCGGTCGAGCCGTCGCCCACAGCGCCGAAAGTCTCGACGTTAACCGTCGACGTGGTATTCAGCCGCTCAAGCATGTACTGAAGGCGACCGGCCGTAATGTCCATACCGGGGCGCCAGGCAGAAACGGGCGTAGACAAGTGAAACTCTCCAGAGGTAAGCGAGGGGGCCACGTACCAAAATTGGTAGGTGACCCCCTCGAACTAAAGCGAGATCAGCGCAGGATGAGCGAGAGACACGCCAGCGCCAGCACTCTGCGACTTGCTCACGCCATTCACCGCGCGCACCACAGTGAAGCGCTGAGAATTGAGCATCGAGAATTCGTCATACGTGAGCGTGACCGGCAGTACGTTTGTGTTGCTGGACGAAAGCAGCGTGCGCGTGCCTACAGACCCAGCGGCAGTCAAAGACGTATCCGTGACGGACGCCTGCCACGCGCCCGGGTCCGCCTGCCCCGCTGGCCACACGCGAGCGCGCAAGGTCGACCCCTGCACGTCAAACACAAGGGTGAACATCTGCCCAGGCGCGTAAGAGTAGGGCGTAGTCACCACCTGTAGGTCAGTCTGCGCACCGGCGACACGCTTCTGTAGCGTCAACTCGACCACGCCACTGGTCTTGAACCCAACCCGCGCGTTGTACAGATTGCCCGTGTCCGAATAGCGCGCCACGAGACCCGCGTAATGCGAACCGCCAGTCGCCGCAACGCTGGTGCTCACGTTCGTCTGAAGCGTCAGATCAGCGAACGGGGACGGCATGACACAGTACCGAGATGTGTTGATACTCGTACACGCGATAAGACCCGCGCTGCCATTGGTCGAGAAATCGGAAGCGCTACCGCCCGAACGGGTCCACACCTGACCAGAGTCCGCAGTGCCCCACCCACTCGATGTAGTGCGGCCGAAGCCGTCAGAGATGGTGTCGCCAACGGCAGTGACCTGCATTTCCTCGCCAGCGATAGCGACACTAAACGGCATGTCCGCTGGGTCATCCGTCCATGGCTGGCCCGCAGTAGTAGTGACCATCAGGCTGGTATCCGTGGCCGTAACGCTGGCCTGCAATTCGGACCCGTCACTGTCCACCTTCGAATACGTGTCATGCTCGACCACAGCAGTATCCCAGGGGCCAGCGGGCACGCAGTTGAACGTGACTTCCCAGCGGTAGAGATCAAGCGTCTCATTCCAGCCCAACACGATCAGGTCTACGTCCTCGTGGGACACCCAACCAGGCAGATCCGTAAGCCGGATCTTGTCACCCTCGCGCATCCCCAGGACGGCCGGGATCAGCGACTCAGCACCAGGCTTGTGAAGCATCACGGTGACGGTCGGATACCGCGCCGCATCCCAGGTGCCGTGGTGCAGTCTCCAGTAGGCAATGGGTTCCGCCTGGTCATCGTTGGCTAGAGACAGCGTGTAGGACGCGTCATAGCGGCCGATACCGTTCGGAGGGGCCTGCACCGATAGCGGGCCATCTTCGAGGACAGCACGGCCGGAACTTCCCCCGTCGCGGGTAACCGTCACGTCGTTGACCACGTTCACGTCATCGTCGACAGGTTCGATATCCGGGCCCAACCCAGGCGCCGTGTAGGACAGTTGAAGCGCTGGGGTCTGGGTGTACATGCTCGACCGGTCCCGGTAGTGCAGGCCGATACGGTGCATGTCCTCAGTGAGCAGTCCACCATCAGCGCCCGCCGCAGCTTCGAACAGGTCGAGTAGCGTATTGCTGCGCTGGAATCCAACAAAGGCAGGCGACAGCGCGCCAGCCGTACGGCTTACCGACACCCCCTCTTCGCCAGCGAGGCGCCGCATACGAGACCAGGAATACTCGCCCGAGTAGGCGTTATCCGACCCGTCAAGTAGCGCGTTATTCGCGTTAGACAGGACGAAGATGTGCCCGATACCCCAACCCTCGGTGCCAGCGCCCCAGTCCCCCACAACGCTGCTCACGCTGCCGCACGTGCCAGTAGCAACCGTGCCGGTGTATCCGCCTGCATCTCCGCCAACGTCCTGCCAGTTGATACGCCAACTGAAGCCGGACCCGTCGGCGTCATCCTGTGCCCAGAACCGAAGGCGCGTCCAGCCGTTGAACACGTCGGCGCCAATGGCTACGCCCTGGTCTACCTGCCGCACATGCCCAGCGTCATAGCCACGGATAATGGCTAGGCCCAGTTGCAGGGTGATATCCCAGCGCCGAATGTAGCCATCCGCAGACGTGAAACTGATGACCTTTGTTGTGTCGGTCGGCGTCTTGTTGTCCGCGTTGTAGACAAACTCGACCTGCCACGCGCCAGGCGTGAACGCAGGCACGTTGCCCACGAAAGCGGCAGATGCCTGTAGCTTCGGCAGCGGCTGCGAGGATGGCAGCGTGTCCCACGAAGCCCAGTCAACGCCAGTCATCGAGGCAGGAAACACGCCGCTGATAGGCGAGTAAGCGCGAGTTGCATCCGTCGACTCTTCCAGAGGCCAGTAGGCGACCGGCTTTCCAGCGGGAATCCGGCGACGCAGCGCAGAGTCAAGCGCCTTAGCACCCTGCCCCAGTCGGCGCATAATGCCGTTGGCCTGGATACTGGTGTACACGTCGGCGTCATCCGTGGTCCACCGCAGAGGCCACGTGCTGATTTCGCCCACGAAACGATCCTCACGCGCACGTATCTCCGCGTGCCCGCCCAGGGACCACAGATTCCCCTGTGCGTCCGTTACAGACGTGCCACGGTCCGGGGCGGCCCGGAAGTCAGGCGAGGCGCTTAGAGCGCCACCTATGGCGTTCCGGATCTCAGCGCGGTAGATCCGGCCATCCGGCGGTATGCGCTGCTCGCTGGGGATGGCAGCCGACCGGTAATGAGTGATCCCTATCTGTACCGGCGCACTGCCAGTGAAGCTAGTTGCCGGACCCGCAACCTTGATCACGCGGGAAAACGCAGCCCAGTCGGTCGAGTCGAGCGAGGCGGCCCAGTAGAAAGTCACTGAGTGGTTACCGGCCCCATCGTCGGCGTCGAACACAGTGCGAAGCGCAGCACGTTCGGGCAGCTTCGGAAGCGGTGCAACGTAGTAACGGCCGGTTCCCACTTCGTCACCATCGAGGGTGCGCCGAAACCAGATGTTCCCCCGGTACAGGGCGATAGACCAGCTTTGCTGACCATCCGCCCACTGGCCTATCAGCCACTGATTGGCAGGGCCGTACCAATTGCCAGCCATCTCGACACGCACGTCTAGGTCCCCACCGGTCCACCTAGCGCCAGCGGCAGCCGTAGACACCTGCGAGCCGGACGTACCGTCAAGCTGTAGGTAGCTGTCCCCCGTGGTCGGCACGCTCAGCCGCACAGGCGTGTTCTGCATCAGCAGACCGTAAAGGGGGCTCATCGCATTCCGGCGCGAATACTTGCCCCCCTTGTTGTTCAGCGTGAAATACAGCGAAGACGGGTCAGCGGCTGAACCCTGATCCCGCAGGCCGCGCGTGATTTGCTTAGCGTCCCTGACATAGACATCAGAACTAACGTCCGTCCAGGAACCGCCTAGCTGTAGCTCAGTGCGGATATCCAGCGGAAAGGTTGCCACCGCCGACCCCTCTCTTATCGTGTGCCAAAGGCAGTCTGTACATTCCCTCGACCGTCGCTCTTCACGAGTCGACGTATCAGGCGCTTCATATCCTCGTCCGTGCCGGTCACATCGAAGGTGAAAGCCTGTTCCTTACGCATGGACGCGGACAGCACGCCCCTCGGCGTAAGGTTCATAGCCATACCAGGAAGGTCCGAAGTCAGACCCTGTAGCTGCTTACGCAGTAGCGGAGTCTGGGCCTCGATACCACGCTGAAAGCCACTGATGACCATACGACCAGCCGGGGTAAGGATGCGCTTATCTAGCGGCGCCGGACCCTTCCAGCTAGTCAGCTTGTTGGTCAGACCCCCCAGCGCAGACTTGACAGACCCGAACATCGACTTAATACCGTTAATGAAGCCCGATATCAGTGACTTACCGGCGCTCAGCAGGATGCCACCCAGGGAACCCAGCGCCGACTTGGCCTTACCAGGAAGCGACTTAACCCAGTTGATAGCGTCCGTGCCCTTGGCCTTCAGCGCAGAAACCAGCTTCGAGCCCGCTGAAGACGCGAGATCCCACAGCTTCGAGCCAAGAGGCGCTAGCGCATTCCAAATCTTGCCCGGCAGCTCCGTGAAAATCTTCCCGATGATGCGGACAGCGCCAACTAGCGCCTGCTTAGCAAACTCCCCAGCCTTGCTGAAGTCACCACGTAGCAGCGCAGCGATAGCCCGGACCGCTGGCACTACCACAGACGTGATAATCAGCGCCAGACCCTTGGCAAAAATCGCCGCAAGCTGCGCGATGATCGGAATCAGGAAGTTGAGGATAGGCACCAGCGCCTGAATCACTTCCCCGATCGCGCCGAAGAGCGGCACCAGCGCCTGAATGATCGGCATTAGCGCAGGCAGTAGGGCGACGACTAGCTGAATGATGGGCGGAATTAGTGGCATGACCGCCTTGACCAACGCAAGGAATGCGTCGACCAGGACAGACAGCACCGGACCCAGCGCGGTAATGACCGGCATCAGCGCCGTACCTAGCTGCACGATGATCGGACCCAGGGCCGTAAGCAGCTTAGACAGGATCGGACCGGCAACCTTCAGCATCTGCCCCATCAGGTCGCCCAGGACAGGCAGGACCGTACCGATTACGGTACCCAGGCCATCGAACACGCCAGACGCAGCGCCGATACCGCTGGAAATCCCGTTAAGGAACCCGGCCAGCGCGTCGCCAACCGTGGTGAAAAGTGCACCTAGCGACTCTACAACCGGCTGCGCCTTTTCCATGATAGGGACCATGCCCTTGACCAGGCCGTTTACCAGCCCGCCAATGCCCTCGACCAGCGGCTGAATCATCGGACCGGCAGCCTTGAACAGCTTCCCCAGGCTGGGTGCTAGGTCATCAAAGATTTTCTTTAGCTGACCCGCAGCGTCCTTAATGGGCTGAACCATCGGCTGAGTAAGCGAGGCCATCTGTGACTTCACATGGTCGCCCAGGTCCTTAAAGGCAGCCTGCACACCCTTGTTCTCAGCGGCAAACTTCGCGCCTAGGCCCACAACCGCGAGGGGCACAGCAGCGATAGCGCCAGCGGCGCCAACGGCCCCCAGGCTCAGCACGCCGAAAGCCTTGGACAACCCGCCCAGGGTGGACACCCCGACCCGGCCTAGTCCCTTAATGCCGTTGCTCATCTGCGTTGCTGCGGTGCTGCCCAGGCTGCGCATGACCTGACCGATTCCGCCCAGCGCATCCCGCATCCGCTGACCATTGGTCATCATGGCGTGCGCTGAGGATAGGACCCGACCGTCAAGACGGCGCCAGTTACCCTCAGCATCCTGCGTCATGCCGGATGTGGTGGCGCCGATAGCCCGGATAGCGGTAGCGGCCCGGCGCGCACCTGCCGTAACTCGATCGGTGTCAATGCCAAGCTGTACCGTTAGCGAAGCCAGCGTGGCCACAGGGCACCCCCCTCTCTCTGTATCACGTACCAAAATTGGTAGGTGCCCTATTCGGGCTTATGAATGACCCCGCCCAAGGCCGTGTTTGCCTTCAGCACTTCCTGCCATATTTCCTGCGCTGTCTTCCTGCGCTTGAACCAGGTTGGCAGGAAGTCCGAAGGTTTCGCCCGTTTCTTCGAGCCTGCGCTGTTGTGCACAGTGGCAGCAACGATGCTGGACGCAATTTCATTGCGAAGCCGGATATCGAGCGGGCCGGTAACCCGCTCGTACGCCATCCATTCGGTTAGTTCCCGGGACGACGTACGAGCGAGCAAATCCCGCACCGGCATCCCCAGGAAGCCAGCGAGGCGGAAGTAAAACTGACGCTCAGGGCGGTTGACTAGTTTCCCGTCAGTTCCTCAACGTCATCGTCACTGAGGCCGGACAGACGCGAAGCAACCTCGACCACGCGGGTAAGCGCCTGCGCGCTCTTCTCGCCCAGCCGCCTAGTCTCCGCCTCGCTGCGGAATAGGCGCTTACCGTCCTGGTCGACCAGACAAGCCGCAGCTAGGCGCGCGCGGTAACGCTCCATAGCCTTGTCCTTGTCCACACCGTTCATGTTCTTATTGAGCATCGACGCCTCGAAGCGGTCACGCTCGGTGCCGGACATGCCCTGGACTAGAACACTGCCGCCCCACTCAGGGACCTCGACCGCCTCTCGCTGAAGGTCATCAGCGTTGAGAATGTCATCAGCAGAAAGAAACAACAGGATCACACCCCAGGGGTAATGGCAGGCTTACCGGACACCTTGAACTTCAGCTCAGCGGACAGCTTGTCGTCCACCGGCGCTTCCTGACTGAAGCCGGTCAGGATCAGCTTTAGGGCCCACTCGCCCAGAGCCTGTGGAAAGACCATCTTGTAATTGCGCGGGGCAGTGTCCTCGAAGTCAGCCACTAGCACGTCATGCACGGACGGGTCATAGTTGATACTGATGGTCACCTCACCAGCGTCCTTCAGGCCGCCAATGAACTCACGCCAGCCATTCGCAGAATCATGCGCAGTAACGTCGTACGTCTCGCGCTCGATCTCCGGGCCCTTGACGCTGGTCACAGCGCCGATAGCGGTGAATACCTCAGTGGCAGCGCCGTCGCCACGCTGTAGCGCAATACCGAAAGCGTCGATACCGGACACGCGGTTACTCCTTTGTCATGTGGACCCGGTACTGCGCGTTTAGGTGGCGCGTACGCGGGTCTGGGTCATCTAGTGTTTGGTGCTGGGTGTGCTTGATGAACACGTCACGGAACCCAGTAACAGTCAGGGGCACGCGGTCAAGGGCAGCGTCGACAGCGGCAAACAGGTCGTATAGCTCGCTCGCGCCCGGCGCCTGCGACCACACGTGAATCGTCACTAGGGCATTGAGCCCCTGCGCATCGTGCGAGTCGTCCGGAAATTCGGTAATGGAACCGATCGTGATAAACGGGAACGGGGCGGGTTCCGGCACCTGGTCATACACGCGACCAGCGAGCGAGGGCGCCGCATTTAGCTTCGAGTAGACAGCCGACTGAAGCGGCGCCATAGCGGTAGCCATCTCACCACCTGCCTAGGAAGCGAGGCACTTCGCGCCGCATGGCACGCTCGCCGGAACGCGCGTGAATCTGGGCAGCCGGGCCAAGGAACGGCTGATCTTGCATCTTGCTCGTCCCTTTCTCGACGTAATACGCGTACTCGCGCACCTTGCCTGGGCCAATCTGCACCCAGGCCTTCCCAGAGTGGGTGTTCACCTTGGCTTCGATGCTGCGAGCGAGGGCGCCCGTACGCTTCGGCGCAAGTTCCTTAGCTGTCTTTTCCAGATCAGCGGCCCACTGTGCTAGGGCAGCATTCCGCGCATCATTCATGCGCTGGGGCAGCAAGCCGATACGGGCCAGCGCGGTGCGCATTCCTCGAAGACCAGATGCCATTACGTGCCCGCCTGTCTGTGCAGCGTGTCAGCGCGGAGATACGTACCGGCGACACTGGGCTGATAGGTGGCCAGCACCAGGAACACGTCAGAACCGCGCCGCAATTCGTCGCCTCGCTGCACATCAGCATTCGGCAGCAGGTAGACCACGTGCGTAAGACTGTCGCCATGCTGGGCACCTATCGTGCGCTCAACGGCAGTCGGCTGACTGAAGCGGCAGCGCACGGGGCCATGGTCGACCCAGGCGCGCGTGTACCCGCCCATGCCATCGGGTGTGCGCTGATCCCGGTACACATCGGCGGACACGTTCAACATGCGGGCTAGTCGGCTCACTTCGACCGCCCGAAGCTGATCGAACCCCCGAAGCGGGCAGCCAGGCGGTTGCGCTGGAAGTCAGAGAGGGACATGCCCCCTGTCTCGCTGTCTGCGTAGGTGACGGAGTAATCGCCAATACGCTCCGACGTGACCGCGCGGCCCATCGGTTCACCAGCACGCAGCGCGACTAGCGCCTGACCGGCAAGCCTGCACACCAGGTCGACAATGTCAGCGGGCACAGCGGGCAGGCCGTGCGTGTACGTGACCTCGACCGCAGTACCCTCGGCAAAGCCGTGAGGGCGCGCTAGAGCGCCTGATACAAGCGTCCAGTCCGTACATGCCACCCCATCGATAGAAACGGCTGAGACGGCCGTGACAGGCTTCCCAGGCAGGTGCAGGCGCGAAGTCGTACCCTGCCCTTCCAGCGTCACGGTCCCAGTCGTCTCGCTGATAGGCGACCCAGCGGCCTCGCGCACGAGCGTGGAAGCCACGTCAAGGTATACGCCGACCGGACCAACCTCTGTCGAATCCACAGTGACACCACGCGCTGTCAGGTCATCGACAGTCGCCAATGGAGCTAGCGTCATGGGTCACCCTCTCTTACTTCGCGGCAGGCTTACGCGCACCAGCGGGGGTCAGAACCTTGACGGACTCTAGATCTTCGGACCGCACTAGCTTCCGGAAGTACGCTAGCTGCTCGCCATCCTCGTCAAGCGAAAGCCGGACAGTCTGACCGGCGCCGTTCACAATCTCAACAGGCACTAGGGCCATGGGTAAAACTCCTCAAATCTAGGTGCGAAGCTTGGGGCAAGGGTGGGGGTCACATACCGAAATTGGTAGGTGACCCCCACTCACTCACGCAGGTCAGGAAGGCAGACCCGTGGTCACGTCAACGTCCATGACAGCCAGCGCCTCAGGGCGAACAACCTTCGCGCCGTACAGGTGCAGACCCTTGATCGCGTCACTGAAGGACGACTGAGGACGGTACGCCTCAACCTTGTTGATCTGCTCGGCGTACGTGGTGGCCATCGAGTGACCCGCAACCACGTAGTTGGAGACGGCCGGGGCAGTGCCAGCGGTGCCCTGCGGCAGCGTCAGGGAAACCATGACGTTGAAGCCCAGGATGCGGCCAACCTCACCATTCTTAATGGGGGTCGAGTCGCCATAGCGGGCAGCATCGATGAATCGCTGATCCTGAAGGATGAGCGCGTAGAACTCAGGCGAGACAACGCAGAACCGGTCAGCGGTAGGCGCCTTCGCCTTGTCCAGCTTCAGCTTTAGGGCTAGGACGATCTTGTATGCGTCATCCGGCGTAGTGGCAGCACCAGCGGTCAGGACGTTGCCAGCGTTGGCAACCATGATGCCGGAAATGAAGGTGTCGGAAGTCTCAGCCAGCGCAAACGCCGACTCGCCCGCAGCCTTAGTCAGAAGCTGACCACCGTCACGCGCCTGACGCGCGTCAACGTCGTCCACCTCGAAAGCGAAATACTTCGACTGGTCGATGAGTAGGGTCTGGTCAGTCGTGGTCAGCGTCTGCGGGTCAATCGCAGTGCTGTTCTTCGTGTAGGTCGAGATGGTCGGGCGGCCCAGCGAACCAATGTGAACGGTGTCACCGAAGCTGGAAACTTCGCCTTCGTAGTCACGGTTAATGACTCCGCCCTGGCCGAACACTAGCGACTCACGAAGAGCAACTAGCAGGTTGGCAGACCAAATCTCAGGAATGAAAGTGTCAACGGCCACGCCGTTACTCCCTATGTGTAGGCGCGCACAACAAAGGGCCCAGCGGTATACCGGGCCCTATCACGCGGAATGGGGTTACTTGATGCCGAGCACGTTATTTAGACGTCCCTCAGCCTGCGCCTTGACGATCTGCGCGGGGGTCATCCCCTTCAGATCAGCGCGGGATAGCTGGGCAGGACCGGACGCCTTGCGCGCCGCACCTCCGTCACCCGAACCCTGGAAGCGCGGTGCAGCCTTTGCGGCAAGATGCGGCTTCCTGGTCAGTAGCTCTTCGATCGCATCCGAAATCTCGCCTGCGTCCACCTCGCCGTCCTCGCCAACCTCAAACTTCGAGGTATCGAGGAACGCGAGCGCATCAGCGGGGTCGGCAAACTTGCCAGCCGCCGCAGCCTTGATCTCCGATCGAAGAATTCGCGTGTTCGCCTTAGTCAGCGCCTCACGCGTAGCCTCTCGCCGGATCGCGTCCGGGTCGGGCTGGTCAGTGTCGCCGGAAGCCTTGGGGGTCTCCAGCTCAGCGATACGCGCCTCTAGCGCGCGCCGCTGGTCCCTCTCCTCTCGCCACTTCGCCTTCATAGAGTCGAGTGCCTTTTTACCGGCATCCCCCAGCGCCTCAGCACCAGCGGGGTCGGACTCGCCAACCTTCGGGGTCTCAGCCGGAGCGCTCTCGGCTGGGGTTCCCTGGGTCTCGGGGGTCTGCTCGTTTTCAGGCATGTCAACTCCGTTGCGGGGTCAATGGGTGTGCGCCTTGCGCGCACGTACCAAAATTGGTAGGTGGCCTAGCGGAGATATCCGTTTTTATAGAGCAGCCGGATAGCGTGCTCACGTGACTCCGCTTGCTTGTAAATCTCTTCCGGCATCAGCCGAGGGGGGCGCTTCTGTCTCTTGCTGCCCGTACCGGTGTACGTCACCTGCACCTGACGCCCGAACATCTCAACCTGATGCATGGCCTTGCGCGCATTCACCACGGAATAGATGTTGGCGCCATCCTCGATCGCCCGCTGTCCAGCCTCGCCAAATACCTTGCGACGCTGCGCCGGATTCATCTGCTCAAACATGTCTTGCGCGTCTAGCACGTAACCGCGCCTGCGCTTCGTAACCGGTTCCATCGTGCAGTCACAGCGGGGATGCCGCAGGAAGCCGGTAGAAACGCTGTATTCACGTCCAGCCAGGATGATGCAGCGCGAGCACGCGGGCATCTCGACCACGCGCACGTAGCTTGTCACCTTGCGATTCCCGACCATTGCGGCCTGGTCCGCCTGCCTGCCTGTGTCAGCAACAACCGTCCGGGCGACCATGTCTAGGAAAGCACCAGCGCGAGCCATTGCGGATCGCTTGCTTTCACCCTGGTCACGGCGCCACAGCGCGGTAGGAATAGCGCGAGCGAGTAGGCTAACAAGATTCCGCCCGTCGGGCGTTTGCCTACCGAATTGGTGTGGGTCCACCTCGGCGTCAAGGGAACCCAGTAGCTCGCGCATGTAGTCATTGGTCATATCCGCTGACTTGATCTGCCCCGCCTGCACCATTGCGGTAACACGCGGTAGCAGTCGGCCCCAATCCTGCGCAACAGAATCAGGGTCAACCTTCGACCACTCAGCGAGGACAGCGCGAGCGGTAGCGTCTGCCAGAGCTTCACGCTGCTTCTGGTGCGCCCTCGCTCGCAGACTCCACATTCGCGTCCCCCTGCGTTGGGTTATGGGCCATCATCTGAGTAAGGGCCCCCATGGGGTCCGCCTGCATTTCCTTGTCCCGCATGTCCATCAGGTCCGCCACCTCAGTAGGCGTCAGGCCGAAGCGCTGGGCCAGGAACTCAAACGGGAACCCAATCTGCTTCAGCTTCAGCAGCGAGTCAGTGAGCTGAGCGATAGAGCGCGACTGAGAGTCGGCCCACAGCACCTGACCGCTGGCAATAGCCTTCGCCTTACCTTCGTCGCCCTGGGCCAGCGCGATAAGCCGGAACATTTCCCGCAGCGCCTGACCAAACCAAATCTGCTTTTCCTCGACCCGCTTGACCAGGCCAGTCTCAGCAGCGATCAGCGCGTCGCCGGAAAGGTTGGCCATCTTGCCAATCAGGTAGTGCTGAGGCGTGCGGGTCTGGGCAGCGATATGGCCCACCGCAACTTCGATCACGCTCGTATACGCTTCGAGGTTGGCGGCAGTCCACTCGGTGACCTTGACATCATCGCCAGTGAAGAACATCACGCGGTCAACCGCGAAACGCTCTAGGTCAACCGGGCGGGAACCGACGATCTGACCCTTGTCATCCAGAATCGGAATCTCAGGCACCTCGGCGCCCAGGACGATCCGCTGAGGGAAAGACGCGTAATCGGCCGCAGTGAAGAGCTGAGCCCACAGCAGGTTTACAGCGTCCTGCATGGCCACCACACCGGCGATATCGCTGATCGGCTCATCAGACAGCGAGGGGCGGTTAGGCAGCTCGACCATAGGCACCACGCCCATGGGGTTCGGCTGGGGGTTCGGCTCAGCTAGCTCGCGCGGCGTCCACTCGCGCTTCATCTCGTCCTCAACGGACTGCATCTGCGGAGTCCGCTGAGGCATATAGATGATGGGGCGCTCAAACTTCCAGACCTCGTCTGGCAGATACAGGGTGGCGTACGAGCTGAACCCGTCATCCCAGCGCTTCAGCGCAGCACGGCGCTTACGTCGTGACCCAGGCTCGTACGCGATGATGCACTGTGCAGCGTCCTCGAAGGTGACTTCTGGGGTTTCCGGATCATCCGGGTTGCCCCAGACCAAGACGAAGCTGCGAGCGCTGTTTACCGCGCCGAGAAAGCCTAGCTGCGAGTCGGCGTCAAGGGCGTTCATCTGCCAGACGCGCCACGATTCCTTGTCAGCCTCCGTCATGCCGGATGGTTGTACGCCATTCACGGTCAGCCGCTCGACCGGCGAATCAGCCACTACCTGAGTCCAGTTGTCAGCGAAATCGTGATACCGCTCACCATGGAACTTGCGGAACTGATCGGACGCAAACGCTAGACGCTGCCGACCCCGGTAGTAGTCGGCGTGACGCTGGATATGAGGGCGCCTGCGCAATAGCTCGTTTTCAAGTAGCTGGACAAGCGCCAGCGCCTCACCATACGTAGCCACCCTCACAACCTTTCATGCCGACATATACAGCGGCTTTCTCTTCAACAGACCAGCGGCAATAGCGTCGCAGGCAGCTTCATGGGTGAGCACACTCACCACAGCAAGGTCAATCTTTCGCCTGTGCTCAGGCTTAGCGAGCACATAACGGTCGCTAGGTCGAGCAGCCATACGCGCATTGAAAATGTGACGCTCGGTTATCTCGCACCCATCGTGGGTGAAAGTGGAGTCTTTCTTAATGCAATCCGTCTTCAGACGCTCAGCCGCAGCGTGCATCTGCACAGGGCGACGGGTATGCCAGCGCACTACGCGCCGCTCTCCGTACCGCTCCGCCCACTGGTCGACTTCCGTTTCCCAATAGGGCGGGTCGCAATACATCAGCTTCACGTCATAAGTGGCGAATAGCTGACTAACCGCAGCGTCGACCTCAAGGCGCGGAACCTGCCCGCCCCACTCAGCGGGGTCCCAGACCGTAGGCCGGTCGCTAGGCCCGTATGTGGGGGTGAACTGGAAGCCTTCCAGCGTCTCAGCGCGAATGCCGGTCCAGTCATCGGAGTCTGAGCCATCGAAGCCCAGCACGATCGGAACCTTCATCAGCTTGTACTTGCTCGGCGCTGGCTTGTCCCGCTCGACCTTGCGCGACACCCAGGCAGCGTGCTCTAGCCACGATCCGTGACCGGCCATGATCCGGTTACCGAAGAACCGCTCAGCCTGCCCAGGATCGGACTCAAGTAGCTCCGCAGCCTCAGCCTCGATCGCGTCTAGGTCGATGTGCGGGCAGTCCACATAGACAGCCTTGTGAATCCGGCGCCGCTCAGCCTTGTTGCGATAGGACAGCGTGGCAGGCGCCTGCGGGAAGTACCGGTAAACGTCTTCGGCTTTGCCCTCATGGGTGCGCTGCGCGGTCGAGAATTCCGACGGATCGTAAGCGTTCGTCGTCTCCATCGATCGCCCGGACATACCGGCGAGACCACGCCGCATAGTCTCAGCAACCTTGATCATCTTGTTGGTCGCGGTGTACGTGCCTGTCTCGTCCTGAATAGCGAACGTGATCGGGTTGCCTAGTCGGCTCTGCGCACTCGACGTAACCACGTCAATGCGGCCCTCATCCCCCACGCGCACGAAACCCTCGCGCACGTTCATCAGGGAGGACAGCGAGCCATGTTTGATCATGGCTGTCAGCGGCCGATAGACGTTCGCAACCTGGTCTTCGGAGGTAGCCAGTAGCTGAATCAGCGGGGTCGGCTGAGGCACAGCCATAGGCTCGCCTGGGGCATAGTCGTAAGACCAGCCACAGGGGCAGCCCCAATCCTTACACCGGTACCTCTCGCCACCCTCAGCGAAGCCAGCGAACACAGTCGGTCCGGCAGCCTCAGCCAGCACCACGGCAGCCGCAAACGGGCCCTTGCCGCTCTTCTGGGGCATGATGACCTGAGCGCGCCGGTAGACAAACGCAGACGACTTCTGGCCCACCTCGGCAGTCGCCTTAACGGTGTACAGGTTCGAAGCTACCTTCAACTGCCACGCGAGTAGCTGGAAGGGTTCACCCTGCCGGAACCCGTCCGGGATCACAGCGTGTGACTCTATCCATGCCAGCGTGACAATCAGGCACTTACCCTCAGCCATCTGCCACAGCCTTTAGCCTGGCAGTCAGCGAGGCGACCGGCGAAGCGTTACCCGCGCTGGGCATGTCTTCGTCCTCGGTCGTGCCGATAGTCCAGCGGTTACGGGCCATGCCCGACACGCTGAGACCTAGCGACTCGGCAAATTGCTTGACCTGACCCCAGACGATTGCGCTACTGCGCGGAGATTCAGCACGGACTAGCAGCCGGACGTAAGAGGCAACCTCGAAATCCTGGTGCAGTTGCTCCCACATGGTGGCCTGCGGGGTCTCCCACAGGCGCTCCCATAGGGTCATCTCACGCGGAGTAGGCATGTCCAGAGGGAATGCCGGAAGGGGTCCGTCTCGACCTTCAGCGGGTAGGGTCACCCAGCCTTCAGCGCTGGCCTTTGCCTTGTGGCTACGGTCAGTGCTGGTCGGTGCTGGGCCGGAACGTGCGCGAGCGCCACCACTGGGCATGGGTGATCACCTCCCAAAATTGGTATGTGGTCTGCCCATGGGGGCAGTAGCAATGCGTGATGTGACGGGGGTCTCATTCGGGTGTTTGAACCGGGCGCGAGGGACAGAGCCCTCCCCCGCGTTCAACGTCCCCACCCCCCTAAGGGGTACACCCCCACCCCTATGGGTAGAAACGGACATGATGGACGTTCACTCAGTGTGAGTCATCCTCGATCGTTCCAACCACCAGGCTGATGCCTAGCAGTCTCACGCGAGTGATGCGCCTTCGTCATGCTCCGAAGGTTCGACCAGTCATGACCGCGAGGACCCAGCGGCCCTAGCCCGTCGATGTGGTCAACCTCAGTGGCAGTGGGCCTCAGAGGCATAGGCATGGTCGCACACTCAGCACACTCGCACCAGGGGTGAGCCTGTAGGTACGCCTTACGTGTACGCTGCCATGCCCTGTCATAGCCCTTGCGCGAGGCACTGCGCCGAGTAGCTGAAGCCTTAGCCTTGCACTCAGGACAGCGCCCAGCGGGGTACACCAGGACAGGACAGCCAGCCGTTGAGCAGACGCTATACGCGGGCATGGTCGCCAATCCCATGGCCGTAGCCCTGAGCGGTCACGTAGGCGCTCACAGCGTCATTGAGCGAGTCGCCTTCAATCGTGTACAACGTGCCAACGTAGCGACCCAGCGTAGTTATCTCGTGCGTGTCAGCCTTCGTGCGCCGAAACCACACCAAAAACGGCCACTCAGACGCAGAATTTGCGTGCTCAGACAGCCAATTTGCTGCGAAGGCAGCCGTTTCCGGCCCACCAGGCTGGTCATGCTCGGGTGCGAACGTGCGAAATAGGCGAAGATCCAGGGTCTTAGTGTCACCAAAACCCTGGTCAATCACAATGCGTAGCGTGTCGCCGTCCTTAACGGCCAAAACGCGTGCGCGACGATCCCACATTAGAGACCCTTGGCCTTAGCCCAGGACGAAAAAGCAGCGAAAAGAGCCTGATCAGCATTGACAACAGGCGAGACCGGCGCAGGATCTACCGGCGCAGGCGCGTAAGTAGGCACCGTGATATCGCCATCCTGGGACAGTAGCCACGCCATATCAGCGCCATGCACATAGGCGTAACCGTCGACGCCCCAAGACGTGCCCCAGGAATTCTGTACCTCGTACACGTCCTCAGCCACGTCGTAACCGCTGATCACTAGCTCATGCCCGCCAGCCTCGCCCGACGTGCGGTCGACCTTGACAAAGCCATCCGCGTCTGTCTCGAACATGCTGCGAAGCCACACCGTGCCCCACAGCACCGAACCGGACTGAAGCGCGGAGCGCAGCGCGTCCACAGAGAAAGCGTGAGTGTAGCCAGTCAGCAGACCCAGCGCCTTACCCGTCTTGGCAGCCGCTAGGCCGCTCGAACCGGTGTCAGTGGGCGGATAGTTGCCCTTGAAGCTGTCGAGCAGCGTATTGAGGCTGTATGCCTTCACCGCAAAGGCTTCGTCCAGCACATAAGTGCCAGCACGAAACACACCGCGCGAGTCAGCCTTGACACTCACGCTGGTCGACGCCGTACGGCCCGCACTGTCGGTACCCAGGACACCAGTCAGGGCATTACCTGTGCAGCTCCCTAGCTGCCCCTGGTCGAGAATCGGGATACGGCGCTGCCAACTCACGCTCTGGATTGCCGACTTCGGTAGGACCGGATGCCCGTAGGACAGCGAGGCCGGATCATGCCGGACGTGTCGGCCCAGGCGGGCATCAGCGGGATTGACGAAGCGCCGAGTATGCAAGGCGAGCACCTACCGAAATTGGTACGTGGTGGGCCTCAGAAACGGCCACCAGTCAGGAAGTGGACAGACAGCCAGGCCATGAACGCGAGCAGCGTGAAACGGCGCGCACGGACCCAGCCCGACGGCTTCCCAGTGCTACCGGCCTGCGTAGCAAACCAGCGCCAAACATGCTCACTCAACGTGTCGCCCGGCTGCTTATTGAAGAGCGCACGGCCCTCGATAACAGCGAAGGTGCCCAGCCATGCGAGCCAGGCGATTGTGTAACCACTCATTGTGCGGGTGGGAGGAATCGAACCTCCGTCATCTGCGCCCCAAACGCAGCGCCCTAACCACTGGACCACACCCACCTGCGCAGGAACCGGGATCACCGGCTGGGGAGTGCGTGCCCCGCTTACGTCCTGCGCTCCGTCCGCTGAGAGGGATTCGAACCCCCATGCCATCCGGCACCAGGTTCTAAGCCTGGCGTGTCTACCGTTTCACCATCAGCGGTAATGCTGTCCCTAGGTCTCCAGTTATTCCCTGCCTGGGGAGACTCCGCGCAACGGCACAGGGCCGTTTCTGTGTACCCGTACGGGCCACTTCGTCAGGCTAAAGGCAGGCCAGATGTTCCCGTGTCAGGACAGCCGGGGAACCCACGCGCGCTCCGTACGGGATTCGAACCCGTGGCCACCCGCTCGACAGGCGGGCGCTCTGACCACTGAGCTAACGGAGCGAGGACCCTGAGGCTCGACCTGGGAGGAGAGAGACCAGGGAGCACTCAGGGCAATAGGGCAGGCCCACAGTCCGCCTATCGGAGTACCTGAGTGCGCGGGATCATCCGCCCTATGCCATATAACTAGCGAGTCGGTTACCAGGCCGTGACCCTGATGTGGTATGGGACTGGGTCGAGTGACGAAGTGACGGTTAGGTGGTCTGATCTGGAATCCCTATAGAAACCCTTAGTGATTACAGAAGTAGGGGTCTAATCGTCACTTCATCACTTTGTGCAGGTCAGAGGGTGTGTGAGAGACGAGCGAGGATTGGGGTTCGTCACTCCAGCCCGCTGTAGGCACGCCAAAGGGCGGCCCGGAACCCTCGTCCGTGACCGCCCTGCGACCTGGGAGTGTGATCCAGATTACTCGCGCAAGTAGGCCAGCGCCTTCGCTGCTCGCTTCAACGCTTCCGGCGAGTCGCCCAACACGCGGATGGCTTCGAGACAGCGCGGGCAGATGCCGTGGCCCTCGACCTTGTCAGCGCAGACAGCACACCGGTCCTTGCGAAAGCCAGCCTTGTATGCCCGCATCTCGCCTGCCTTGCACGCTGAGCAGCGATCGAACCGGTTCTTCCCGCCTGCCGGATACTCGCTGACCGGCTTCGCCTCGCCGCACCTGGGGCACCGGTGCTGGACCTCGCTCATGCGCGCGACTCCTCTGCGTCTAGGTCGCCCAGGTACTCAGCAAGGTCGATGTCGTCTCCGCCTATGGCCCACTCGATCTTCAGCCGTTCGGCCCGCTCCTTGGGGTACAGGGTGACGTGTAGGCCCAGATCCGCGAGTAGGGCGGTGCGTGCCTGGGTATTGCCCTCAGCGGCTGCCCAGGCGTCCCCCAGCGTCCTGCCAGTGGGTACCAGCACTTCCCGTACGTCTGGGTCATGCGCGGCCCGCAGCGAGGCGTACGCGGCTTCCAGCTCTTCGGCTTTCTCAGCTAGCTTGGCCATCATGAGCGGTCCGGCCTGGGACATCTGCGCTGCGATCCGTTCGGCAGCTTCCTGGGCTTCGGCCATGGCCTCACTCATGTCGTTGCCACCTTCGAGCCGTACGGAGTATTCCGCCATGTTGGCCCAGCGGGTGTGGAAGTCGTCCGTAACTCGCTGGTCGAGCAGATCAGCGGTCATGGACACACAGCCCGTCTTGCAGCGATAGCGGGGTACTCCGGTGCGCTGCTTACCACCGTTGAGACGCTGGCCACACTTCCAGCAACCGCCCAGTCCGGCGACCAGGGGCGCCGCTTGCCTGGGTGCGCGTTCCTTGCCAGTGGCCAGCGCGTCTAGGCGGGTCAGGATGGCTTTGCGCTGGGCAGCCGTGATGATGGGCTCAGCGAACACCACGGGGGTCACGCCGTCCGGCCCGCAGACAAGCTTTCCCTTGTGTTCGCGCTGTCCTCGCAGGGTGGGGGCCTTCAGCAACCGTCGCCACTGCCGTTCGCCCAGCCCGACTATGCGCGCAGTGCCGGTAACGGTGCCTTGTTCCTCGATCAGCTTTCGCACAGCCGTTCGGATTAGTTCCGCCTGGTCTTCGTCCACAGCGAGGTAGGCAGCGCCATCGCGCCGGACGATTTGGTACCCGAACGGAGCGCGTCCGCTGACCCACCGGCCCTGGGTTCGCCTGGTTGCGTGGCCTTCCAGGATGCGACCACGGATCATGTCCCGTTCCCACTCAGCCAGGACAGCGAGCATGGTTGCGACCATGCGACCGTGCGGGTTTGCCGTGTTCACCATGTTGTCCGTGGTGGCCAGCCTCACCTTGTGGGATTCGCCCCAGGCGACCAGGCGCAGGAACTCAGACACGTTCCGCGCGTACCGGTCCAGCTTCCAGGCGATGATGACGCTAGGGCGCGCCCGTATGATTTCCCGCATGGCGGGTCTGTCTTCCAGCGGCTTCGCGCCGGACACGCCCGAGTCGACGTATTCGGTTATGTCGGCGTCGACCATGCTGTTTGCCTTCAGCCACGTGAGGGCGGCAGCGCGCTGGGTTTCGATGCTGGCGGACTCTGCGCTTTCTCGGCTGAGTCGGATGTAGATAGCTACGGTGGTCATGTACTCAAGGCTAGACGCTTTCGCACGAGAATGCGGTGGCGTCCAACTCGCCGCGCGCCACGGCGAGATACTCCAGTCCGGCCGAGCCGCAGGGACGCGCCGCGACACCGTCCGTCCAAAGCCCGAGCAGGGCCCGCTTCTGCGCGTCCGTCGTGAAGTCCGGGTGTGAGGTGGCCACGCGCAGGTCGCGGCCCGGTTCCGGTGCGCCCGCGCTCAGCCGCTCCCCGTCCAGGAAGGCGCCCTGCCCCCTTACGGCCGTGGCGAGTTGGTCGGGGACCGGGGCGTACGTCCAGGACGCGAGCACGACTCCGCGCCGGGCGAGGGCGACCAGGGTGCAGAAGCCGGGGTCGCCGTGCACGAACTGCCGGGTGCCGTCGACGGGGTCGACGATCCAGACCGGACGGTCGCCCTGAAGCGCCTCGTAGGTGTCCGGGTCGGCGTGCACCGCCTCCTCGCCGACCACGACGGAGCCGGGCAGCAGGGCGCCGAGCACGCCCGTGAGGTAGAGCTCGGCCAGCCGGTCGGCGTCCGTGACCAGGTCGTGCGGGCCGGACTTCCGCTCCACCTCGTGCTCGGCGAGGCGGCGGAAGCGGGGCAGGATCTCGGCCGCGGCCGCCTTGCGGACCGCCTCCTCCACGTCGGCCGAGTGACGTGCGAGAAACTCTTCGATGGTTTCCGTCTCTTCGATCATGCCTCCATGAGAGCACGAACCGCTGACAGCCCCCACCGTCGCGGTGCACTCCGGGTGGAATCGGGATGAACTCCGTTCGTCGGCGGTCGGCGTCCACCGCGTAGCCCCCGACCCCGCCTCCGGGGGCTCCGAATTCGGCCCGGGGCAGGGTGGCGGATGCAGGCGAAAGAAGAAACATGCGGAACGGCCTGAGGATCGGGCCGTTAGACTCATTGACAGGCTGCCTCTCCCCCGACAGGAAGAAGCGGTGGTGCTCAACACACTGCAGCAAATGATCAAGCGCCGGCTGGACCAGAACGGCTGGTCCTACAACGACGTGGCGCGCCGGGGCGGCATCTCACGTTCGACGGTGCACCACTTGGCCACGTCGAGACGGCTGGCCCAGGTGCCGCAGAAGACCACGCTGGAGGGCCTTGCCAAGGGGCTGGGCATACCGGTGGCTCCGGTGCAGCGGGCCGCCGCGGAGGCGGCGGGAGTCAACCTCTACTTCGAGGACTCGCCCGAGATCACCGATCCCGAGGTGGAGATCCTCATCGCGAGCGTGCAGAGGCTGAGCCCGAAGGACCGGCGGCACGTGGCGGTCCTGGTGGAGTCGCTGCTCGAGGCGGGCGGACACGAGGCCGACCCGGGCTGACCCTCTCCCGGGAGGAGGTCCTTCCCGGGCCGGCCGCGCGGCGGCCGTCGTCCCGCGGGGCGCACGGCCGGTTCGTCACCGGACGAATCCGGGGGTCTCCGCCGTGGCGATCCAGGTGATGACGGCCTGGACGGTGCCGTAGTCCAGCTCGGCCACCGCGAACACGGCCTCGACGTCGCCGACCTCCAGCGGAACGCCCGCCGCTTCGAGGGCGTAGTACAGCAGCATGCGGTGTGCCTGTGGGGCGGTCAGGCCCCGGGGCGCGCACGACCGGGTGCCACCGGATCGGGGCAGGGGTGGTGTGAGGTCCATGTGTCCGCCTTCTGGAGAGGGAGGTTCGGTCCACGCACCGCGATACCCTGCTGGGCCAGGCGGTTCAGGACCCTCGACAGTTCCGGGCGCAGCGGGGGGAGGCCGGCGGAGGCCCACAGCGCCGCGAGTGCGCGGTGCACGTGCTCCCAGAAGGTCTCGACCACCGCGTGGTCGTACCAGTCGCCCGTGGCCGCGTCGGGCGGCGCGCAGCCGGACCCCAGCGCCCGCTCGGTGAACACACAGCTGAAGCCCGGGGTCGCCGGGGCGGGCGCGCCCCCGTGCCGGGCCAAGGCCGCCTGAAGGGTCCGCGCGAGGAGGCCGGGGTCCGGGGCGGCGGCGCTGCTCCAGCTCAGCAGGCGCCGTCCGACGCTGTCCAGGACGACCGCCAGGCAGAGGTCGCCCTCCCGCGTACGGCAGACGAACGTGTCCAGGATCCACCGGGTGCCGGGCGCGACGCACTGCTCGGGGCCGAAGGCCGCCGGGAGACGTCCCGGCATCCCGCGGAGCCCCGCTCGCCGCATGAGCCGCTCGACCGTCCCGTGGCTG
This sequence comes from Streptomyces sp. NPDC014864, assembly GCF_043081525.1. Lineage (NCBI taxonomy): Bacteria > Bacillati > Actinomycetota > Actinomycetes > Kitasatosporales > Streptomycetaceae > Streptomyces > Streptomyces sp. NPDC014864. Next base: position 169,839 of record NZ_JBIBWT010000005.1, on the reverse strand, counting down.
ACCCTGATCCCGAAACGGCGGTCGAGTTCCTGGCGGATGCGCCGGTAGCCCCAGGTGGAGCCCGACTGCCGGTGGAGGTCGGTGATCAGCCGGGTCAGCCACGCGTGCCGTATGTCCCTGTCCGACGCGGGGCGCTCACGCCACGCGTAGTAGCCGGACTCGGAGACGTTCAGAAGGGCAGCGACCCTGCGCGCGGGGAATCCCTGCTCCACCACGCGCGTGATCACTTCGTAGCGCCTTTTGGGGGCATCACGTCGTTCAGTGCGTCGATCGTCCGGCGGCACAGGAGGAGTTCGGCCTCGAGTTCCTGGATGCGGCTCCGGGCCGGGGACGGGACGGCCGGGGCGCCGAGGGAGCGCCGCCAGCGGTAGACGGTGCTGGGCGGGATTCCCAGCTTGCGTGCGACTTCTCCCGCCGAGTGCCCTTCGGCGAGGAGTTGAAGAACACGGGTGCGGGATGTTGCGGGGTGCGGGCTGGTCACGCTCTCGGACCTTCCGGGTCGGGCGATGTCGTAGGGCTCCGGGGCCGGCGGCGGTGCGGCAGGCGCACCGCGGGGGAAGTCGGCGGTTCCGGACGCCCCCGGTCGGCCGGGGGCATCCGGACGGGGAGTGACCGCCATGGCCGAACGCGGCCTGTCGGTGCCGGATCGGAGAGCCGGACCCCGGCCCGGCACCGGACTTCACCTGCTCCGGCCCCTAGACGACATGACGGCGCATCGTGACGAAGGGATCGAAGTCGGCCCCGGGGTCGCTTCCGTCGGCCCGGGGAGCCCGCGCGGCCTCCCGGTCGAGAACGGTCTTGACCTCACGGGAGATCGCGTCGGCACGCTCTCGGATCCGGTAGACCGGCAGCGTCGAGGAGCGCAGCTCCGCCGCACGGCGGGCCAGCCCCGCGAGCTCGCTCCGGGCGCTCGCGCTGAGGGTGAAGGCCCGCGGTGTGGACACGACGAACTGGTAGGCGCCGGCGAAGGTCTGGCAGGAGGGGCAGTGCTCGTTCGCCGCGCGGCCGAGGTTGGTGGCGTGGATCAGCCGTGCGTTGCGGCCGGAGGTGGTGACGATCTGGAACGAGAGGGCGACGGACCGGCACGGCGACGACATGGAGCATCCGACCGACTCGGCCATGGCCCGGTTGTTCGCCGTCACGGCGACGGACGGGCCGTACTCGTGGACCCTGAACGTTTCGTCGAAGTCGTTCACGTGGGCCCGGTTGGCGCGACTGTGCGCCATGTCGACGGCGATGGCGGCACCGCCGCCGGGGATGCCGGGGCCGGTGGCGGCCGAGGCCATGCTGGTGGTCATGGCCAGGCCGGCGCCGGCGGCCACGCCGATGCTCACGGCGGCCCGGGCCACGGTGCTCGTACTGGGCTTGCGGTGCTTCATACGGGTCTCCTGAAGTGGTGAGGGGAGGTCAGGTCGTGCTGGGGCTCGGCGACGAGGTCGCCGAGGCGGAGGGGGACACGGTCGCCGGGTCCGTCGCCGAGGGGGACGGCGTAACCGAGGGCGTTCCCCCGGGCCGCGTACTGGGCGGGGGCGTGGTGGCCGTCGCCGACTGCCTGACGGTGGGCGACGTGGTGGGCGTGGTGCCCGTACGGGGGGAGGCCGACGCCCGTGTGGGCGTGGGCCGCCCGGTGGGGGCGGGTGACGGGGAGGCGGCCACCGTGGGTCCGGTTCCTCCCGTGCCGGGCCTTGTGGCGCGGCCGGTGGGATACGGACCACGGGACGGCCGTGTCACCGGCTGGATCCGGGACCGGTCGGCCGGCGGGCTCTCCGCGACCCGGACGCGGGGAACGCCGGGCTGCAGGAGAGGGGTCACGGGTGCCGCGGGCGGAAGCGGCGCGGGTGTCATGCCCTGCCACCAGGCGGCGCCCAGGACGCAGGCGGAGGCGCAGACCGCGGCGGCCGCGGCCAGACGCAGGGCCGGTCTGCCCCGTGTGGCCCGTGCGGCGGCACGGAACAGCCGCGCGAGCACCCGTCCCGCGAGGTAGGCCCCGCCGGCCATCGGGCACGCGAGCATGAGGGCGCCGATGACGCCGACGCCGCCCGCCGCCAGGTGGCCCGCTCCGAAGGCCTCGACGGTTCCGGTCACTTGTTCGGCGAGGCTCCGGAAAGCGGTCGTGGCCAGCCGGGGGAGGTTCCACAGGGCGTAGCACAGTTCCGCGAGGAGCAGGGGGATCATCGTCAGGACCCAGGTGGCGACGATGACGCGCGCGGAGCGCTTCAGGTCGGCCGCTCCGGCGGGGCTGCGCCCGGGCAGCAGGCTCAACAGGATCGGCTTCACCTTGCCGAACAGGTCGGGCACGCCGGCCAGGTCGCCGAGGATGTAGTAGCCGTCGAGCCGCAGTGCGGGCATCAGCTGTTCCAGGACCTCGAAGTGCGCGAGGTAGACGGCGGCCAGGAAGAACGGCTGCCCGGTCAGCAGGTAGCCGAGGGTGAGCGCCAGGATGAAGACGGCGTTGAAGTAGACCCCGCCGAAACCGGTGCGCAGCCGGCCGCGCCTGCCGATCCGGTACACGTCCGTGACGTCGGTGTAGAGCGCGGGCCAGATCAGGTAGATGCCGCACCCGATCTTCCCCGGGACCGCACCGCTGTACCTGCACGCCGAGGCGTGGCCGAACTCGTGGAAGAGGAGGGAGAGGACGGTGAGCACGAACACCGCGAGCATCCAGATCGGCTGTTCCAGCACGCGCAGCAGCGGCGTCATGGCGCCGTGGACCGCGAACAGCCAGACGTCCACGGCCGCGGTCGCGGCCAGCACCAGCGCCACCATCGGCGGGCGGTGCAGCCAGCTCAGGGCGGCGGCGACGCGGGCCACCCGTGCCTCGTTCAGGATCACCCGGTGGCCGCGCAGGGCCAGCAGGAGGTCGGAGGTCGGGGCCTTGTCACACGGTCGCGGGAGTTCTCCCAGCGGGACCGTGACCCCGAGCGGGGTGAGCCGGTTGTCGATGAGGTGAACGACGTTGTCCTCGGTGACCTCCTGCCCGTACCGGCCGCTGACGCGGTGGGAGATGGTCTCGGTGTCACGCACGCCGTCGATCGAGCTGACGACGAGGTAGAGCAGACGGGAGAGCATCAGGACCTGACCGTCGCCGCGTCGGACCACGTACCTGCGGTCGGTGAAACCTGAGCCCTGGTACTGGCCGAGGGTGCGCAGGCCGTCGGTGAGATGAGGTACGGGCCCGGCGTCCGGCGCGCATCCGGGCTCTATGAGCCGTGTCTTCGCGGTGGACGGCTCCCGCGGCTTCACGGGACGTTCGTCGTCGGGCGGAGAGCCGGCCGTGGGGACAGTGGGTTCGTTCCGGGCGTGGGACGTGCTGTGTTCTGCGGGCAGCGTCATAGTCTTCTCCACGGCGCGGGTTTCGCTCGGACTCCTTGCGGCGCCTGCGAAGGACCGCCGAAGGGAGCCGGGAGCACCGTCCCACCCGGGTCGACCCGGGTGGGACGGTGCCCGGCGGACGCCGCGGGGCAGATTCCGCCTACCCCGCGGCGTCAGCGTGCTACTGGTGGACGCTGATGGCCTGCGACGCCGCGGACTGCGCGACGGCCAGCGGCGAGAACTGGTTCACGGCCGCCGACTCGTTGTGAGCGTCGAGGTTCAGGTACTTCTTCGAGATAGAAGTCGTCTTCGTGAGGTTGAAGGAGAACCGGCCCAGCGCCTCACGGCCCGGCAGCAGTTCCGCGGTCTCGGCCTCAAGCTGCTTGATGTCCATAAGAGTTTCCTTTCACTCGGGTAAGGACGTGCGACATGGAGAGGTCGCACGACGATCGGGAGACACTCGCCGCGGCCGGCCGGCGGCTCGCGCGGAAATCGCGACGAGCGACGGAGCCGGTCCGGCGAGTCCTCCGTCCCGTTGCGGCCGGGCGTGGGGCGCCCGGCCGCAACGGTCTGAACAGCGGCACTACGAGAAGGAATACGTAGCCATGCGTCAACCCCGCTGTCCAGAATCTCCGGACGTTTCGTTCGGAGATCCCGGACGGTAGTGGAAAGCGGAGCTCTGATGCAAACCCGCCATGTCCGACATGTGTTCAAAATCGCTCGCTCGTTCAATAGTTGAGCCGTACAGCACTGCAAAGCCCCAGGTGGAGACGCCGACTGGAGCAGCTCGCACCCGCTCCCCCGTGCCGAAGACAGCACTCGGTCTGGTCCTGACGGGCCCAACCAGGCAAAAGCGGAGGCACGCCTGAGGGGAATTCAGGGCCGGGACCCTGGGCGCACCCCTTCAGGCGAGGAGGCGGATCCGGAGGGTCATCGGATCCGGCCGGCCCCGACGCGCCGACGCCTGGGCCCGACCCGCCGAGCGATGCACCCTCTGGAGGACACCCCTCGCACCTCTCCCTGGCCGGCGCCCTCGACGGAACAGGGGGCGGTCACTTGCGGGCATTGCCAGGGCCCGGGCCACCCGATCCCGGCTTTTACCATTTCGCACTCCGTGCAATGAGGGTCGCCAAGAGGGCGCAATTCAAATCTGCCCGACTTGTTTATCAATACCGGAGCGGCGGATGGATTCACCTGTTGGAGTTGCTCGGGGAATTGAAAGCCGAGAGCGCCGGAAGATCCCCAAAACAGGGCCATGACCTGCACTTTCCCACGACTGCGCGCCGTACCGTCCGCGCGATGCGCGAATTCGGCATCCCGTGACGGCAGTGAAATCTGAGGTAGCGTCAGCCCGGCCGGTGGAGCAGAAAGGCCGCTCCATCCCGGCCCGAAAGGAGAAGCAGTGAAGAATATTGCCAAGGGCGTGGCAGGCGCACTCCTGGCCGTGGGTGCCGTGGTGGCACCGATGGCCGCGCAGGCCTCCGCCGCCCCGCTGAACGGTGCCGTCACCGCGACGCCGGCGGCTTCGCACCGCGACCCGTACCCCGATCGGGACCACGACGGCGACCAGCGCTTCGACCGCGGCCTCGGGGGGCTGCGTCACACGGACCGTGACGACGACCGGCGGTACGACAACGACTGGCGGTACGACAACGACTGGCGCTACGGCCACGACCGGCGGTACGACAACGACTGGCGCTACAACAACGACTGGCGGTACTACCACGACCGGCGCGACCACCGGGGCTGGTCCTGCTGGCGCTACGACCGCCACCACATGACCTACCGCTACTGGGACCGCTTCCACCACAGGTGGGTGTGCTCCCCCTACTGGCGCCGCTAGCCGGCCCAGCCCTCCTCGCCGCCCGTGGTCAGTTCCCGACCACGGGCGGCGGTGCTTTGGGCCGGCCCGGGGGGAGCCGCTCGGAAGCACGGCGGGGTACCGGCCCGGAAATCAGGCCGAGGGCACCTTGTAAAGGGCGAGCACATTCTCGTCGGCCGCGACATAGGAATCCGGCGTCCGCATGCTCAACGTGCACATCGCGGCCCACAGACATTGCAGCTCGGTTGCATCCAGCACGACGGCTGCCGCCCTGACCACGTCAATCCAACGCGTATCCAGCATTCCTGGACAAGATTCACCGGCGAGCAAGATCACCGGTTCTCCGAGACTGCCGCGCACGACTGCGGTCACCGACGCTCCCTGCACGAAGAGCACGTGCAACTCCTCTCGCCAGGGCGCAATTCACGACCCGCTCTGGAATCGCACGATGATATCGGGAAGCATCGCTCTTTTTCGGCCCATTCCGCAGAACAGCCCGAAGCGAACACATGGCCGAGCCGTGCGCGGACATCCTCGGCGGCATCGCTCACCCCGAGCGCCCCCTCGGACCGAGGGACACCGCCTCGCCGTGCCGCCGCACCGCCGGCCCCTCCGCGATGGCCGGATACGGACGCCTCCCGGCCTCGCGAGAGCACGGACATACGGAAGGAATACGACATCCTGCGCGTGTCGCCGTGACCGCCGGGCTACGGAGCGAGGTCCACCCTTCCACCGCACTCCCGGCCGTGTGAGACTGGCGTTCCGTCCGCGGTGCGGGCTCCCTCCGCACCGTCCGTCCCCCACGAGAAGTGCGCCGTGCGAGATTTTCCCCTGCCGCTCGCGCTCACCGCGCGGCTGAGCCCGATCGTCGTGCTCGCCTGCGCGGGCTGGGCGCTCACGTCCGGTCCGCTCGCCGCGGCACCGGCCGCCGACCACGAGGCGGCCCCGCGGCAGCAGTCCGCGAGCAACAGCACCTCGCCCTCGGCGCCCTCGTCGACGGCGGTGTCCAAGACGTACGCCTCCGCCCCGGCGCCGTGCGCGAGCATCGCCGTGAAGACAGTCAAGTCCCTTGTGCCGGGCGCCAAGACGGCCGGCAAGGAGATCCCCTCCACCAACACGAAGGCGCGCCGCACCTGCTCCTGGAACGCGCTGGAGGGATACAACTACCGCTGGCTCGACGTGTCCTTCGAGATCATGCGGTCGGACGAGGCGGCGCAGAAGACCTACCAGGAGCGGACCTCGGAGAAGAGCGGCGGAGGCCCGGTCCCCGGACTCGGCGACACGGGCTACTCGGTGGTGAACCTCACCACCGAGGACAAGCAGCAGACCCGCGAGGGCACGGTGCTGGCCCGCGTCTCCAACGCCCTCGTGGTGGTCACCTACAACGGCAGCGACTTCGAGACGAAGAAGGCACCCGCCACGGACGAGATCAACACCGGGGCGATCAAGGCAGCCAAGGAGGCGGTGGCCGCGCTGCAGAGGGGTCAGCAGGGCTGACCCGCCCGCGGCGCGGCCCGCGCAAGACGGTCAGGCGGTGGCCCGCTCCCGGCTCCTCGTCAGCATCAGCAGCAGGTACAGCACCATGGCGGTGCCCAGGCCCACCGCCCAGCCGTAGTCCGCGAGCGGTTTCAGCGCCGGGATCGGACGGCCGTCGACCAGCGGGTGGAAGTCCGCGCCGCCGACGGCGAGGACGCCGCCCGCCACGAAGGCCACCACGGCCCGCCAGTTCCAGCCGCCCGCGTACCAGTAGCGCCCGCCCGCGCGGTACAGGTCGGCCAGGTCGAGTCTGGAGCGGCGCAGGATCCAGTAGTCGGCGATGAGAATGCCGGCGACCGTGCCGAGCAGGCCGCCGACCAGGCCGAGCCAGGTGAAGATGTAGCCCTGCGGATCGGCGTAGAGCTTCCACGGGAAGATCAGCACACCCAGGACGCAGGTGGCGAGGGCGCCGGCCCGGAAACCGACGTGCCGGGGCGCGACGTTGGAGAAGTCGAAGGCCGGGGAGACCAGGTTGGCCGCGATGTTCACCGACAGCGTCGCCACCAGCACCGTGACCAGCGCGTAGAGGAGACCGGCCACGTTGTCCGTCTTCGCCGCCAGCTGTACCGGGTCCCAGACCGGCTTGCCGTAGACCGCCTGCGAGCCGGAGGTGACCAGCACGGACAGGAACGCGAACAGCGTCATGGTGGTCGGCAGGCCGAGCGCCTGGCCCCAGGTCTGGGCCCTCTGGCTCTTCCCGTACCGGGTGAAGTCCGGGATGTTCAGCGAGAGCGTGGACCAGAAGCCGATCATGCCCATCAGGGAGGGCGCGAACAGCGTCCAGAAGTCCGGTCCCCAGCCCAGCCGGGACGGCTGGCCGAACAGCGGGCCGAAGCCGCCGGCCTTGCTGCTCATCCAGCCGAGCATCACGAACGCGCCGACGAGGACGAAGGGCGCCGCCCAGTTCTCGAACCGGCGGATGGTCTCCATGCCCCGGTAGATGACGGCCACCTGGATCGCCCAGAAGAGCGCGAACGACAGCCACATCGTCCAGGCGTGACCGCCGACCCGGGCGGCGTCGGACCAGCTGTCCCCGATGAGCTTCCCGGCGAGGAAGAAGATCGCCTCACCGCCGATCCAGGTCTGGATGCCGAACCAGCCGCAGGCCACCAACGCCCGTACGACGGCCGGTAGGTTGGCGCCGCGCACCCCGAAGGAGGCGCGGGCGAAGACCGGGAAGGGGATGCCGTACTTGGGTCCGGCGTGGCCGGTGAGCAGCATCGGGACCAGCACGATCACATTGGCCAGGGCGATGGTGAACACCGCCTGCTTCCAGTCCATGCCGACGGCGATCAGCCCGGAGGCGAGGGTCCAGGAGGCCGTGTTGTGGGCCATGCCGACCCACAGCGCGGAGAAGTTGTACGTGGTCCAGGTGCGCCGGGCGACCGGGACGGGCAGCAGGTCCGCGTTGGCGTAGGGACCGCTGGGCGGCGGAGTGCCGGGGGCGATCTCCACCCGTCCGTCGGAGAGGGTTTGCTGGGTGGACGACGGTATGGCCGTGGGAGCGGTGTCGGTCATGGGCAGCCCAATCAAGGGGGTCCGGAGGATCAGGAGTTGACGGCGGGGATGACCTTCTCGCCGTACGCGTCGATGACGGCCTCCTGCGCGTCGTGCATGTCGTACACGGCGAACTGGTCGACGCCGAGGGCGCGCAGGGCGTTCAGTTTCTCGATGTGCGCCTCGGCCGGGCCGATGACGCAGAACCGGTCGACGATCTCGTCGGGCACGAACTCGGTGTCCGGGTTTCCGCTGCGCCCGTGGTGGGCGTAGTCGTAGCCCTGCCGGGCCTTGATGTAGGCGGTGAGTTCGTCGGGGACGGCGGCGGAGTGCTCGCCGTACTTGGCGACCAGGTCGGCGACGTGGTTGCCGACCATGCCGCCGAACCAGCGGCACTGCTCGCGCGCGTGGGCGAGCGCCCCGGGCGAGTCGTCGGCGGTGACATAGGCGGGCGCCGCGACGCAGATCCTCACCTCGGACGGGTCGCGTCCGGCCGCGGCCGCCGCGTCCTTCACCGCCTTCACCATGTACTCGGTCAGGTACAGGTCGGCGAGCTGGAGGATGAACCCGTCGGCCTCCTCGCCGGTCATCTTCAGCGCCTTGGGGCCGTAGGCGGCCATCCAGACGGGGAGCCGGGCGTCCGGCTTGATCCACGGGAACCTGACGACCGCGCCGCCGCCGAGGTCGGCCTCCTGGCCGCTGCCGAGGGCGCGGATGACCTTCATGGCCTCGCTGATCCGGGCGAGGGTGTTGGGCTTGCGTCCCGCCACGCGCATCGCGGAGTCGCCGCGGCCGATGCCGCACACCGTGCGGTTGCCGAACATGTCGTTGAGGGTGGCGAAGGTGGAGGCGGTGACCTCCCAGGTCCGGGTGCCCGGGTTGGTCACCATCGGACCCACCGTCAGTTCGCTCGTGTTGGCGAGGATCTGGCTGTAGATGACGAACGGCTCCTGCCACAGCACGGCCGAGTCGAAGGTCCAGCCGTGGGTGAAGCCGTTGCGCTCGGCCCGCTTCATGAGGCTGACGACGCGGGAGGCCGGCGGGTCGGTCTGCAGGACGAGTCCGAAGTCCATGTGCGCCACTCCTAGTTGAGGTACTGACAGGTCGAACGCGGGGTGTAGACGCCGTGTCCGGCGTGTCCGGTGTACTCGCGGTCGGTGACGACGGGCTCGCCGCGCGAGAGCACGGTCTCGACCCGGCCGGTGACCCGCCGGCCCTCGTAGGCCGAGTAGTCGACGTTCATGTGGTGGGTCTCGGCGGACAGCACCTGCTCGGCGTGCGGGTCGTAGACGACGACGTCGGCGTCGGCGCCCGGGGCGATGGTGCCCTTCTTCGGATAGAGGCCGAACATGCGCGCCGGGGTGGCGCAGGCGATCTCGATCCAGCGGCGGCGCGAGATGTGCCCGTCGACGACGGCCTGGTGGAGCAGGTCCATGCGGTTCTCGACGCCCGGCAGACCGTTGGGGATCTTGGAGAAGTCGCCGCGCCCGAGCTCCTTCTGGCCCGTGAAGCAGAACGGGCAGTGGTCGGTGGAGACCACCTGGAGGTCGTTGGTGCGCAGGCCCTGCCACAGCTTGGCCTGGTGTTCGCGCGGCCGCAGCGGGGTGCTGCAGACGTACTTGGCGCCCTCGAAGTCCGGCTCGGCGAGGTTGTCGGTGGACAGGAACAGGTACTGCGGGCAGGTCTCGCCGAAGACGTTCAGCCCCTCGTCGCGCGCCCGGGCCAGCTCGGCCACCGCCTCCGCCGCCGAGACGTGGACGACGTACAACGGGGCGCCGGCGACCTGGGCGAGCCTGATGGCGCGATGGGTGGCCTCGGCCTCCAGGAGCGCCTTGCGCACCTCCCCGTGGAAGCGGGGGTCGGTCTCGCCGCGGGCCAGGGCCTGTTCGACGAGGACGTCGATGGCGATGCCGTTCTCCGCGTGCATCATGATCAGGCCGCCGTTGTCGGCGGAGCGCTGCATGGCGCGCAGGATCTGACCGTCGTCGCTGTAGAAGACACCCGGGTAGGCCATGAACTGCTTGAAGGAGGTGACGCCCTCCTCGACGAGGAGGTCCATCTCCTTCAGCGTCTCCTGGTTCACATCGGAGACGATCATGTGGAAGCCGTAGTCGATCGCGCAGTTGCCCTCGGCCTTGGCGTGCCAGGCGTCCAGGCCCTCGCGCAGGGAGTGGCCGACGCTCTGCACCGCGAAGTCGACGATCGTGGTGGTGCCGCCCCAGGCGGCGGCCCGGGTGCCGGTCTCGAAGGTGTCGGAGGCGAAGGTGCCGCCGAACGGCAGTTCCATGTGGGTGTGGGCGTCCACTCCGCCCGGGATCACGTACTTCCCGCTCGCGTCGATGGTCCGCTCGGCCGTGAAGGCCTCGGCGGCCGGGGTGCCGGAGGCGGCGAGGGCGGCGATGCGGCCGTCCTCGATCAGGACGTCGGCGTGGATCTCGTCGGAGGCGGTGATGACGAGGCCGCCACGGATGACGGTACGGCTGCTCATGGTGCTCCTTCTCCTGCGTGGACGCTCCGGCGTCGTGCGGACGGGACAGTGCGGTGCGTGCGTGGCCGGCCGCCCCCGTACGGCCGGTCCGGGGGACGGGTCACGGCCCCGCGCCCCTCGCGGGGCGCGGGAACCGGGCCCGTCACGGAGCGGTCAGCGGCGCGTACGCGCCCGGCGCGCGGTCCCGGTAGAACTGCCAGCGGTCGCGGACCTCGCGCAGCTTGGCCAGGTCCAGGTCGCGCACGACCAGTTCGGTCTCCTTGTCGCTCGCCACCTCGCCGACGAACTGCGCCTCCGGGTCGACGAAGTACGACGTCCCGTAGAAGTCGTTGTCGCCCAGCTCCTCGACGCCGACCCGGTTGATCGCGCCGACGAAGTACTCGTTGGCGACCGCCGCGGCCGGCTGCTCCAGCTGCCACAGGTAGCCGGACAGGCCGCGGGAGGTGGCCGACGGGTTGAAGACGATCTCGGCGCCCGCGAGCCCGAGCGCCCGCCAGCCCTCCGGGAAGTGCCGGTCGTAGCAGATGTACACGCCGATCCGGCCGACCGCGGTGTCGAAGACGGGCCAGCCGCTGTTGCCCGGCCGGAAGTAGAACTTCTCCCAGAACCCCTTGACCTGGGGGATGTGCGTCTTGCGGTACTTGCCGAGGTAGGAGCCGTCCGCGTCGATCACGGCGGCCGTGTTGTAGAGCACGCCCGGCTGCTCCTCCTCGTACATCGGCAGCACGAGGACGAGGCCCAGTTCCCGGGCCAGGGCCCGGAAGCGCCGCACGACGGGCCCCTCGGGAATCCGCTCGGCGTACGCGTAGAACTCGGGGTCCTGCACCTGGCAGAAGTACGGACCGTAGAACAGCTCCTGGAAGCACAGGACCTGGGCGCCCTGCGCGGCCGCGTCGCGGGCCGCCTGCTCATGCACCTGGATCATCGACTCCTTGTCGCCGGTCCAGGCGGTCTGGAAGAGGGCGGCTCGGATCACTCTGCTCATCGGGACCTCCACTCGTTCGGTGTGCGGCGAGCGTAGGAAGCCTGCGGGCCCGGTTCGAGGTGCACCGTGTCACGTCCGCGCGGGTGCGGCGTGCCACGGTGTCACTCTGGCCCGGTCCCATGTTTCACCGCCGTTTCCCCAGGTCGTACAGCGTTTCCCCGCGGTTGCGCGGCGCCGGGTCACTCCTGTTGCGCATCGTGCGCGAGGAGCGCTATGTGCACCGAGGCGGCCTGTTCGAAGTCGTCGAGGTCCACCCCGAGCCGCGCCTGTATGGCCTCCAGGCGGCGGTAGAGGGCGGGCCGGGAGACGTGGTGGAGCTGGGCGGTGCGGGACTTGTTGCGGCCGGTGGCGAGGTAGGTCCGCAGCACGGGCAGCAGGTCGTCGTCGGCCGCGCACAGCAGTCCGTCCAGCTCCCGCTCGGCGAAGGACTGCACGTGCGGGTCGTCCCGCAGCAGCCGGATCAGGCCGCGCAGGTGGACGTCCTTCAGCCGGACGACGGCCGGCAGGTCGAGGGCGGCGGTGGAGTGGGCCACGGCCCGGGCGACGTGCCGGGCCTCGCGCAGCCCGGCGGGCACCTCGTCCCAGGCGGTCCGGGCGTCCGCGGCGGCGACGACGGTGCGGGCCGTCTCCGGCCGGCCGCGCAGCCGGGCCGCGAACAGCGCCGTGAGGGCGTCGGCGTCCTGGTCGCGGGCCAGGCTGAGCAGGACGGCCGCGGTCCCCTCCGCCAGTTCGGCGGCGAGCCCGGACAGGCCGAGGAGTCGCAGCAGCCGGTCGAGTTCGGCCGGCTCCGCGTCCCGCACGACGAGGGGGACGAAGGTCCGGCGGTTGACCGGAAGCCCGGCGGCCCGCGCCCGCGGCAGCAGCTGCCGGGCCGGTACGACACCGCTCACCAGGTCGGTCAGCAGGCTCCGCGCCGACTGCTCCTCCCAGGAGCGGGACGCGCCGCCGCCGAGCATCCGGTGCAGCACGAGGGCCTCGGCGGCGCGGTCGGCGAGCAGCCGTCCGGTGGCGGTGTCGCCGCGGTACCCGCACAGCAGGATCCGGCCCCAGCGCTCCCCGCGGCCGCCCAGTTCGGCGCGGATCCAGCCGTCGCGCTCGCCGCCGCCCGCCTGCCGGGCGATGCGCTCCCAGTCGCGCAGCACGTCGTCCACCGCCGGCCGCTCCCCCGCCGTGGCGAGGACGCGGTGGGCGAGGTTGGTGACGACCACTGGGCACGCGCTGTGCGCGGCGACCTCGTCGAGCAGGCGCTGCAGCGGGGCGCCGGCGGTGATGAGCGCGGTGAGCGCGGTGCGTACGGCCTCCGACAGGCTGACGGCCGCGAACTTGCGGCGTACCAGCCGGGACTGCACCTCCTCGGTCAGCTCGGCGAACGGGAAGGGCCGGTGCAGCACCACCATGGGCAGCCCGCAGCGCTCGGCGGCCCGGCGCATCACGTCCGGCGGGGCGGGGAAGGCCCGGCCGAGGCCGAGCACCACGGCGGCGGCCTCCGCGCGGTGCAGGGACCGGATGTACTCGGCCTGCTTGTCCTCGTCACCGGCGAGCAGGACGCCGGTGGTGAGGACCATCTCGCCGCCGCTGAGCATCACGCCGACGTCGGGGGCCTCGGCGACGTGCACCCAGCGCACCGGCCGGTCGAGCTGACCGGCGCCGGCCACCACCTCCGGCTCCCCGGCGAGCACCCGTTCCAGGGTGAGGACCCGGCGGACCGACAGGACGGGCTCCGGGGTTTCCGGGGGCTTCGGGGCCGGCACGAAGACCGGCGGCCGCGCCGCCCCGGGACGGCCGGGCTCCGGCGGCCTCAGGGGGTCCGAGGCGGTGGTCATGGCGGTGTTCCCTTGCTCGGAGCTGTGCTCGCGGCCGGTCACCGGACCGGCCGTCCGTGCTACTGCGCGCTCCGCAGCGCGCCTTCGAGGATCGCGGCGCCCTCCTCGGCCTCCGCGACGGTCAGGGACAGCGGTGGGGCGATGCGCAGGGCGCTGGTGTTGTGGCCGCCGCCCTTGCCGATGAGCAGTCCGTCCGCGCGCGCCGACTCCAGGACGGCGGCCGCCGCCTGCGGGTCGGCCTCGTCGGTGCCCGGTCTCACCAGTTCGACGCCGATCATCAGGCCGCGCCCGCGGACCTCCCGCACGCCGGGCAGCTGCGCGGCCACGGACCGCAGCCGTTCGATGAGCAGCCCGCCGACCCGCCGGGCGTTGCCCTGGAGGTCGTGGTCGAGGAGGTACGTGAGGTTGGCCAGTCCCGCCGCCATGGTGATCTGGGTGCCGCCGAAGGTGGAGATGCTGTTGGCGTCCAGGCAGTTCATGATCTCGCCGCGGGCGACGACCCCCCCGATGGACATGCCGTTGCCGATGCCCTTGGCGAAGGTCAGCATGTCCGGCGGGCCGCTTTGCCCGTGCGCCTGCCAGCCCCAGAAGTGGTCGCCGGTGCGGCCCCAGCCGGTCTGCACCTCGTCGGCGATCCAGAGGATGCCGCGCTCGCGCAGCACGTCCCGGAAGGCCGCGTACAGGCCGTCCGGCGGGGAGGTGAAGCCACCGACGCCCTGGACGGGCTCGGCGATCAGGGCCGCGGGCGGGCGGGTGTGGCCGAGGAGGTCCTCGAGGTCGTCCACGCAGGCCGCGATGAAGGCGTCGTCGTCGAGCGCGGCGAACGGGCCGCGGGTGCGGACCCCGCCGTGCACGTACAGCGTCTGCAGCGGGGACAGGGAGGTCGGGGACCAGCCGCGGTTGCCGGTGATGCCGACGGCGCTGAAGGAACGGCCGTGGTAGCTGTTGCGCATGGCCAGGATCGTGTTGCTGCGCCGGTACGTCGTGGCGAGCAGCAGCGCGGTGTCGTTGGCCTCGGTGCCGGAGGTGGTGAAGAAGACGCGGGCGTCCGGGATGCCGCTCAACTGGGCGATGCGCTCGGCCAGTTCGACCATCGGGCGGTTGAGGTAGAGCGTGGAGGAGTGCAGGATCCGCCCGGCCTGCTCGCTCACCGCCTTGGTCACCTCGGGCAGCGCGTGCGCGGTCATCGTGGTGAGGATGCCGCCGAAGAAGTCGAGGTAGCGCCGGCCGTCCGCGTCCCAGACGTGGCGGCCCTCGCCGTGGGTGATCTCGATCGGGTCCTCGTAGTAGAGGGCGAGCCAGTCGGGCAGGACGGCCCGGTGGCGGGCGTACAGGTCGCTCACGGCCGCACCAGCCCCTCGTAGGCGTCGGGGCGGCGGTCGCGGTAGAAGGCCCACTGCTGCCGCACCTCGTCGATCAGGTCGAAGTCGAGGTCGCGGACGAGGAGTTCCTCCTTGGAGTCGCCGGCGACGTCCCCGACGAACTGGCCGCGCGGATCGACGAAGTACGACGTCCCGTAGAAGTCGTTGTCGCCGTACTCCTCCTGGCCGACGCGGTTGATCGCGGCGACGAAGTACTCGTTGGCCACGGCGGCGGCCGGCTGCTCCAGCTGCCAGAGGTGGGCGGACAGGCCGCGGTGGGTGGCGGAGGGGTTGTAGACCAGCTGGGCGCCGTTCAGGCCGAGTTGCCGCCAGCCCTCGGGGAAGTGGCGGTCGTAGCAGATGTACACGCCGATCCGGCCGACGGCGGTGTCGAAGACGGGCCAGCCGAGGTTGCCGGGTTTGAAGTAGTACTTCTCCCAGAAGCCCTTGACCTGCGGGATGTGGTGCTTGCGGTACTTGCCGAGGACGGTGCCGTCGGCGTCGATCACTGCGGCGGTGTTGTAGTAGAAGCCCGACTGCTCGACCTCGAAGACCGGGACGACGATCACCATGCCGGTCTCGCGGGCGAGGTCCTGCATACGCCGCACGGTCGGCCCGTCCGGGACGGGCTCGGCCCAGCGGTAGTGCTCCGGCTCCTGGACCTGGCAGAAGTAGGGCGAGTTGAAGACTTCCTGGAACCCGATGATCCCGGCGCCCTGACGGGCCGCCGCTCGGGCGTGCTCCTCGTGTTTCGCGACCATGGACGCGGTGTCGCCGGTCCAGGTGGCCTGGACCAGGGCCGCACGGACCACGTTGGCCATGAGCTGCTCCTTCGACGGTACGTCAGAGCCTCTACGCCCGTAGAGGAGGCCGTAGAGGGACGAACGTAAGCCCCTGGGACGGCGTTGCCAAGACCATCGTCGTCAACCCGCTGAGTCGATCACGTTTCACACTCCTGTGGGTGAGTGAGGGGTGAGTGACGGGGCTGGTGAGGCGCTCGATGCGGTACGCGGGTGCGCCCGCGGGGGCGTCGCGGCGCCCGTCACGTGGCGAAGCCCGCGACCCGCAGGGCGTGCACCAGGTCCCAGTGCCGCTCGTCGGAGACGCCCCGGGCGGCCTCCAGCAGCAGCGGGACGAGCCGCTGCGGATCGCTCTCGACGCTGCGGGCCGCCTCCTCGGGGGCGCGCACGCGCACGTAGGCGTCGAGCAGGGCGCGCGCCTCACGCCGGCGCCCCCCGCCGACCAGGCCGAGCACGGCCTCGCCGATCTCGGCGGCGGGCCGCGCGACCCCCTGCCGCACGATCTGCCGGCCGTCGTCGGCGCGCCCGGCCGCGACCAGCACGTCGGCGGCGGCGACGACCCGGTCGGCGGGGAGCGAGGCGGCCTCCCAGAGCAGGGTCGCCCAGTCGGCACCGAGCCCGGCACGCTCCAGCTCGGCGGCGAGCAGCGGGAGACGGGCGGCGGGCCAGTGGGCGGCCTCGATCAGCAGGGCGTGCGCCTCGCCGGTACGTCCCTCGCCGCGCAGCCGCGCCAGCGCCGCGACGGCCCCGGCGACGGCCTGCCCGGCCCCGGCGTCCACCGGTTCGGTCCGCGGCCGCGCGGCCTCCGCCGCCTCTGGGCCGGCGGCCCCGGCGAACCGCGCACCACGCGGGCTGCGGCGGGCCGCCGCGGGCGGGGCGGGCGCGGGCACCACCGCGGCTCCCGGCGGCACGCCCTCGGCGACGGCCTCTTCCTCGGCCATCCCGGCGAACCGCGCACTCCCCCGGCGCCGCTTCCGCCCCACGCCACCAGCCGTCTCCGCCCGGGCGGCTCCGGGGCCGGCCGAGGCGGGCGCGCCGCCACCGGCTCGCGCGACGCGGCCGGCGGGGTCCGGGGCGGGGGCACCAGGGGCACGCCTCGCGGCACCCGTGCCCGGAGCGACGGCACCAGGGACACGCCCCGAGGCGTCCGCGACGGAACCCACGGCGTCGGGGGCAGGAGCCATGGCACCGGCTGCGCGCACCGTGGCGTCCGCGCCCGAGGCCATGCCGCCGCGGACACGGCCCAAGGCGTCCGCAGCGGGGTTCGTGCCGCCCGCCACCGGGGCCGCGACACCGGGGACACCCCCAACAGCGCCCGGACCGGGAGCCGTGGCGCCGGAGGTACGGCCCGAGGCACCCGGGAGGGGGCCCACAGCCTCCACGGCGGGAGCCGAGGCGTCCGCGAGGAAGCCCGGGATGGCGGGGTGGGGAGCCCCGGCCTCGGTCGCGGGCGCCGTGTGTGGGGGCAGCCTGGTCAGCCGGGCCCGGAGTTCGGTGCAGCGGGCCGTTGCGCGGGTGTGGTCGTCGTGGGCCCAGGCGAGGTCGGTGCGCAGGGCGTCGAGTTCGTCCTGGGTGGCCGCGTCGGTGAGGCGGCGGCTCAGCAGCGCCTGGCGTTCGGCCGCGTACCGCTGCTCGCGGAGCATCACGGCGAGACGGTCGGCCAGCGCCTCCCGGCTGCCGGGCCGGGCGTCGTACGCGGCGAGCGCGGCGGCGTGCGCCACGCGGGCCCGTTCCCGCTCCGACACGGCCTCGGCCGGGCCCTGGTGCGCGGCGAGGTCCTGCAGCAGCGCCTCCAGCACGTCCCACGGCGGCACCTCACGGCCCTCGAGGCAGGCCCGCATCCCCTCCGGGTCGCGCTGCCAGAACACGCCGCACCAGCCGCCGCCCTGATCCAGACGCGCCAGCAGACCGTTCAGATGGTTCGCGAACTCCCGCACAGGGCCCGGGAGTCGGTCCACAGTCATCACTCAACTCCCGCCAGGCCGGAGCACTCCGGTTCCGTAGCGAACACCAGCCGTGTTACAGCGCGGCTACGGGGAGTTTTCCGCGCGAGTGCGCCGGGCTCTCTCCCGAGGGCGGTCCGGTGCTGAGGGCTGCCGTCCCTGGCCGCTCACCACTCCCCCCATCAGGCAGCTTGCCGCTCCTTTGATTCGCAACGGACGCCCCCTTTGACCGACCGATTACTTTCACCGTAAGCGGCCCTACTACGGCATGCGCACGGATTCATGTACGGGGGACCCAACATGTCGAACCTGAGGACCGGGGGCTGGTCGCGACGATGGTGGATCTCAACCCGCTGCACTACATCAACAAGTTCAACCACGTGTTCGGCGACTCGGTCGCCGGCGAGCGTCGCCGTCGGCGGGCGCTGAGGCCCCGGGAACCGCCGCGGCGTCCACCGCGCGGGCCCGTTCCGCTCGGTACCGGGCCCGCAACGCCGGCGGAGGGCGACGCCGGATGGGGGGCCGGCTCCGGGCTGCGGGTTTCTGCACATGCCTTCCTCAGGAACCCGTGTCATCGTGGCATGAGCGACACCCAGCCGGGTTACCCGGCCCCGGCACGTCGTCAGCGCAGGAAGGGAAACGATGACCAGCGGCTTCATCGGCCCGGAGGGCGACCCCTTCGGCGAATTCCTCGCCCGCTTCTTCGGTGGACCGCGCCCCGGTCCCCGGCAGATAGACATCGGCAGGCTGCTCAGCCAGCCCGCCCGGGAGCTGGTGCGCGGCGCGGCCCAGTACGCCGCCGAGCACGGCAGCCGGGACCTGGACACCCAGCATCTGCTGCGGGCCGCCCTCGCCACCGAGCCCACCCGGAGTCTGCTCAGCCGGTCCGGCGCGGACCCCGACTCACTCGCCATGGAGATCGACGAGCGGTCCGGCCCGGCCCAGGTCCCGCAGGGCGAGACACCTCCGCCAACCTCGCTCTCGCTCACCCCGGCCGTCAAGCGCGCCCTCCTCGACGCGCACGACATGGCCCGCGCGAGCGGGGCCGGGTACATCGGCCCCGAACACGTACTGAGCGCGCTGGCCGCGAACCCCGACTCCGCGGCCGGCCACATCCTGAACGCGGCCCGGTTCTCCTCGGGCGGCTCGCCCGAGGCGCCGGAGGCCGCGCAGCCGCGCGCCGAGCGGCAGCGCGCCACCTCCACGCCCACCCTCGACAAGTACGGGCGCGATCTGACCGCCCTGGCCCGGCAGGGGCGCATCGACCCCGTGATCGGGCGGGACCTGGAGATCGAGCAGACCATCGAGGTGCTCTCCCGCCGGGGCAAGAACAACCCGGTGCTCATCGGTGACGCGGGCGTCGGCAAGACCGCCATCGTGGAGGGTCTCGCGCAGCGCATCGCCGACGGCGACGTCCCCGACGTCCTGACCGGCCGCCGGGTGGTGGCCCTGGACCTGACGGGCGTCGTCGCGGGGACCCGCTACCGGGGCGACTTCGAGGAGCGCCTCAACAACATCGTGGGCGAGATCCGCGACAACGCCGGGCGACTGATCGTCTTCATCGACGAGCTGCACACCGTCGTCGGCGCGGGCGCGGGCGGCGAGGGCGGGGCGATGGACGCGGGCAACATCCTCAAGCCCGCGCTGGCCCGCGGCGAGCTGCACATCGTGGGCGCGACCACGCTGGAGGAGTACCGGCGGATCGAGAAGGACGCGGCGCTGGCCCGCCGCTTCCAGCCGATCCTCGTGCCCGAGCCGTCCGTCGCGGACGCCCTGGAGATCCTGCGCGGCCTGCGCGACCGCTACGAGGCCCACCACCAGGTCCGCTACACCGACGAGGCGCTGACGGCCGCGGTGGAGCTGTCCGACCGCTATCTGTCCGACCGCCGGCTGCCGGACAAGGCGATCGACCTGATCGACCAGGCCGGTGCCCGGGTGCGGCTGCGCGCCCGGACCAAGGGCACCGACGTACGGGCCATGGAGCGGGAGGTCGAGCAGCTCTTCCTGGACAAGGACCAGGCGGTCGCGGACGAACAGTACGAGCGGGCCACGCAGTTGCGTGACCGCATCACCGACCTGAAGCGGCAGATCGCCCAGACCAGCGGGGACGAGGAGGCCGACGAGGGGCAGAACCTGGAGGTCACCGCCGAGGCCATCGCCGAAGTGGTCTCCCGGCTGACCGGCATCCCGGTGAGCAGCCTGACCCAGGAGGAGAAGGAGCGCCTGCTCGGCCTGGAGCAGCACCTGCACCGGCGGGTCGTCGGGCAGGACGAGGCGGTCGGTGTGGTCGCCGAGGCCGTGCTGCGCTCGCGCGCCGGGCTGGCCAGCCCGGACCGGCCGATCGGCAGTTTCCTGTTCCTCGGCCCGACCGGCGTGGGCAAGACGGAGCTGGCGCGGGCGCTCGCCGAGGCGCTGTTCGGCAGCGAGGACCGCATGGTGCGACTGGACATGAGCGAGTACCAGGAGCGGCACACGGTCAGCCGGCTGGTGGGCGCGCCGCCCGGATACGTCGGGCACGAGGAGGCCGGGCAGCTCACCGAGGTGGTGCGCCGGCATCCGTACTCGCTGCTCCTCCTGGACGAGGTGGAGAAGGCGCACCCGGACGTCTTCAACATCCTGCTGCAGGTCCTCGACGACGGCCGGCTGACCGACGCCCAGGGCCGCACGGTGGACTTCACCAACACCGTGATCGTGATGACCAGCAACCTGGGTTCCGAGGCCATCACCCGGCGCGGTGCCGGGATCGGCTTCGGGGCGGGCGGCGCCGAGGCGGACGAGGAGGCGCGGCGCGAGCAGATCCTGCGTCCGCTGCGCGAGCACTTCCGGCCGGAGTTCCTCAACCGCATCGACGAGATCGTCGTCTTCCGCCAGCTCAGTCCCGAGCAGTTGCGGCAGATCACCGACCTGCTGCTGGAGCGGACCCGGCGGATGCTGCACGCGCAGGGCGTCGCCGTCGAGTTCTCCGCCGCGGCCATCGACTGGCTCGCCCAGCGCGGTTACCAGCCCGAGTACGGGGCCCGTCCGCTGCGCCGGACCATCCAGCGCGAGGTGGACAACCGGTTGTCGCGGCTGCTGCTGGACGGACGGCTCGCCGAGGGCAGCCGGGTCGCGGTGGAGGTGGCGGACGGACGGCTCGCGTTCCGCACCGACGGGGCGGCTCAGGGGCAGGAGGGGCAGGACACGGCGCCCGCCGGGACACCCTGAGGCTTCGGCGGCCGCCGGAACACCCTGAGGGTTTCGGCACGCGGCGACGTCCGCGCCTGCCGACGTCCGTACCGACGGCGTCCGCCCTCACCCGATGAACCGGAGGCGGACGCCGTCGCACGGTCACTGCGCCGGCCGCACCACCATCGCCGAGCCGCCGCCCCGGCGCACCTTCTCGGCCGCGGCCAGCCACTCGCCGTTCGGCAGCCGCTGCACGCCCGTGGCGGCGCCGATCTCGGGGTTGAACTTGAAGGAGTGCCCGATCGCCTCCAACCGGGTGCGCAACGGGCTGTCGTAGAGCCCCGGTTCGAGCTCGGTCTGTGCCGCGTTGCGCTGGCTGGCGCGGGGCGCGGCGATCGCGTCGGCCAGCGGCAGCCCGCGGTCGAGGAACCCGGTCAGGGTCTGCAGCACGGTGGTGATGATGGTGGCCCCGCCCGGCGAACCGAGCGCCACCACCGGCCGGCCGGCCTTGTCCAGCACGATCGTCGGCGAGATCGACGAGCGCGGCCGCTTGCCCGGGCCCGGCAGGTTCGGGTCGTGCACCGCGGGGTTGGCCGGGGCGAAGGAGAAGTCCGTCAGCTCGTTGTTGAGCAGGAAGCCGCGGCCGGGCACGGTGATGCCGCTGCCGCCGGTCTGCTCGATGGTGAGGGTGTAGGAGACGACGTTGCCCCACCGGTCGGCGACCGTCAGGTGCGTGGTGTTCTCGCCCTCGTACGTCGTCGGGGCCGTCTTCCCGCCGGAGGCGCAGTCGGCCGGGTGGCGCGGGTCGCCCGGGGCGACGGGGCTGGTGAGGACCGCGTCGTCCTTGATCAGGCAGGCCCGCGAGTCGGCGTACCGCTGCGACAGCAGCTCCTTGGTCGGTACGTCCTCGAAGGCGGGGTCGCCGACCCAGCGGCCCCGGTCGGCGAAGGCGATGCGGCTCGCCTCGATGTAGCGGTGCAGGTACTGGGCCGCGCTCGCCTTCGAAAGGTCCGTCCGCTCCAGGATGTTGAGCGCCTCGCCGACGGTGGTGCCGCCGGAGGAGGAGGGCGCGATGGAGTAGACGCCCAGGCCCCGGTAGGACGTCCTGGTGGGGGCCTGGTACTTGGCGCGGTAGGCCGCGAGGTCCTTCTCGGACAGCTTGCCGGGGCGGGCGTTCCAGCCGGACGCCGGGTCCACGGGCGGGTGTTCGGCCGTGTCGACGATCTCGTCGCCGAGGTCGCCGTGGTAGATCGCGCCGACGCCCTTCCTGCCCAGCTCCGCGTAAGTCCGGGCCAGGTCCGGGTTCTTGAAGGTGGAGCCGACGACCGGGAGCCTTCCGTCCGGCAGGAACAGGCGGGCGGTGTCGGGGAAGTAGCGGAAGCGGGTCTCGTTGGACGCGGTCTGGGAGCGGAAGGTGTCGTCGACGGTGAAGCCCTCGCGGGCTATCCGCTCGGCGGGCTTCAGGACCGTGCCGAGCCGCCGGGTGCCCCAGGCGTCCAGGGCCGCCTGCCAGGTGGCGGGCGTGCCCGGTGTGCCCACGCTCAGACCGCTGCTGACGGCGTCGGCGAAGGCGAGCGGCTTGCCGTTCTCCAGGAAGAGGTCGGAGCCGGCGCTCAGCGGGGCCGTCTCGCGCCCGTCGACGGTGTGCACCGTGCGGGTGCGGGCGTCGTAGTAGACGAAGTAGCCGCCTCCGCCGATGCCGGAGGAGTACGGCTCGGTGACGCCGAGGGCGGCGGCGGTGGCGACGGCCGCGTCGACGGCGTTGCCGCCCTTGCGCAGCACCTCGATGCCGGCCGCGGAGGCGTCCGCGTCGACGCTCGCGACCGCGCCGCCGTAGCCGACGGCCACCGGGACCTTCTCCGCCGGTCTCGTCCGCCCGGCGGGAGGCGCCGTCGCCCCCACCGACAGCACAGCGGCAGAGACCGCCAGGACCGCGAGCTTCCGTGCGACAGGGCGACGCATCCGCACCTCCAGTCAGAGACCGTCCCGGCAGCCTAAACCATTGCCATGCCCTCGTCAGGAGGGTCCGGCGCGGGGTCGCGCCCGAACCGCTACCATGCGCGGCCATGAACGACGACGTGCGCAACATCCTCCTGGGTGTGATAGCCGCCGGCATCTCCGCGGCGCTCGGCTGGCTGGCCCGCACCTACCTGTGGCGGCGCAAGCTGCGACGCAAGCAGGCCTTCTTCGGACTGCCCGACAACGCCGAGTCCCTCCTGGTGGTCAACCGCGACGCGGGCGGCCCCGAGCTGACGGTGACGCGGCGTGACGTGTTCGCCCTCCTCGAACTCTCCGCCCTCATCAAGGACTGTCACGCGAACGCCCAGGTCGTGGCGCACGACGCGGCCCAGCAGGGCTTCGGCGAGCGCACCGAGTTCTGCGTGGGCGGGCCGGCCTCCAACCGCCGGATGGCGGCACATCTCGCCTCCCTGCTGCCCGGCATTCGGGTGAATGTCGAGGCCGAGCCGGGACCGGAGCGCGGGGCCTTCCAGATCGGCGGCGAGCGCTACCGGATGGAGCGGGGCCGCAGCGAGTACGTGCTGCTGGCCCGGCTGACCGCCGGGGGGCGCGGCGAGGCGCGGCCGGTGTTCCTCTTCTGCGGCCAGCGCGCGATCACCAACCAGGCCGCGACCCGCTATCTCGCCCGCAACCACGAGCGCCTGGCCCGCAAGTACGGCACGAACACCTTCGTGCTGCTCCTGAAGGTGGTCAACTCGCAGGCGTACGGCCCGGATGTGGTCGAGCTCGTCGCGGACGTGACCCGACCGGCGCAGGCGCCGCTGCCCGTCCCGGCGCAGACCCGGACCTCGCACCGGGCGGCGAACTGAGCCCACCGGCCGTCCCCCGCGGACACCCGATCAACACTTCAACAAGCTTTACCCGTACGTAACTTACCGACGGGTTACTTCCGGTAAAGGTCTGAGGTTACCGTCGGGTCACTTTGCACTGACACGAGTGAGGAGTGATCCGTGGGAACCGATCGCAAGGCCCTGCGCACGACCACCGTGGGCGCCGTCTCGGCGGCTCTGATCGCCGGCAGCGCCCTCGGCCTCGCCCCCGGCGCGGCCGCGGCCACGGGCGGCGTCCGCTTCGTCGACATCACCGGCGACGGCGGCACCGTCCTGAAGGCCAACGTCGTCACCCCGGCCGCCGCCGACGGCTCCCGCCGCTACCCGCTGGTCGTGCTGCCCACGAGCTGGAGCCTGCCCCAGATCGAGTACCTCGCCCAGGCGCAGAAGCTCGCCGACTCCGGCTACGTGGTCGTCACCTACAACGTGCGCGGTTTCTGGCAGTCCGGCGGCCGGATAGAAGTGGCCGGCCCGCCCGACTGGGCCGACGCGTCCAAGGTGATCGACTGGGCCCTCGCCCACACCCCGGCCGACCCCGAGCACATCGGCATGACGGGCGTCTCCTACGGCGCCGGCATCAGCCTGCTCGCCGCCGAGCACGACCCGCGCGTCAAGGCGGTGGCCGCGCTCAGCGGCTGGGCGGACCTGATCGGCTCGATCTACTCCGGCCGCACCCAGCACGTCCAGGCGGGGGCCCTGCTCGACGGCACGGCCACCCTCACCGGCCGCGAGAGCCCCGAAGTCCGGCAGGTCTTCGACGACTTCTACGCGTCCGACCTGAGCAAGGAACAAGACCTCGTGAACTGGGGGCAGAAACGTTCTGCCGCGACCTACGCCGACCGCCTGAACAAGAACGGCACGGCGGTCCTGCTCGCCAACGGCTGGGGCGACAGCGTCTTCTCACCCAACCAGTACGCCGACTTCTACGAGCGGCTCACCGGCCCGAAGAGACTGGAACTGCGCCCCGGCGACCACGCCACCGCCGAGCTGACCGGCCTGTTCGGGCTGCCCAACGACGTGTGGACCGACACCCGGCGCTGGCTGGACCGCTACCTCAAGGGCGCGGACAACGGCATCGAGCACGAGCAGCCGGTGCAGCTGAAGTCCCGCTCCACGGACGGCTACGAGGGCTACCCGGACTGGAAGTCGGTGGGCGCCGCACGACGGAAGTTCGACCTCGCGGGCACGACCACCATCCACGCCAACGTCGACTCGGGAGCGGACGGCGGTGTCGTCTTCCTCTCCGGCATCCTCGACCAGGTGGCCCGGATCCCCCCGATCGCGTCGATCCCGCTGCTCCCCCGCCGCTGGGCCGCCGTCTGGCAGTCGGAGCGGTACGCCACCACGCAACGGGTGCGCGGCACCGCGACGTTGCACACGACCCTCACTCCGGCCGCGGAGAGCGGCACGTTCGTGGCCTACCTGTACGACGTGGGCCCGCTCGGCTTCGGCAAGCTGGTCACCCACGCGCCCTACACCTGGCACGGGCGCACGCCCAATGAGGCGTTCGGAGTGGATCTGCCGCTGTACTCCACCGCCTACGACGTCCCGGCCGGACACCGGCTCGCGATGGTCGTCGACACGGTCGACCCGCTCTACATCGAGCACAACCCGTCCGGCGCGCAGCTGACCTTCTCCTCGCCTGCGGACAATCCGTCGTACGTGTCCGTCCCCCTGCGCGAGCAGTGATCTCCGGCTGCCGCCGGCCGGGTATGGCTCTGTGAACTGCTGCCCCCTACGGTCGAGGGCCGTGGGGGGCCCCACCCGGCAGCAGCGTTCCGCTCCCGATGGAAACCGGCTGGATCTCCGTCACCACAGGGATGAACGGCACATCCTAGTCGAGGGTCCGACGCGATGGTCCGGTCGGTGTGGAGGAACTCCCCGTGTGCGGTCGGGAGACGGAGCGGGTCGGGCCCTTCAGGGGCACCACCAGCCGGTTGATGAGGTGACGTCACGCGGTTCGATCGACGGAGCGACGGCCATAACCCGCCCTACTGGCTCTCGGCTGTGTCCTGGCTGCCGCAAACTATCCAGCCCGGAGCGGACTGCGCACTCGACACGCACCCGTGCGGCATAAACCGTATTTACGTCGCGCCGCTGGTCAGGGCCGTACGGGGCCGTGTCCGGGTCCCGGCATTCGCCGCCTCCGGCGGGTGCGCGCCGGGGTTTCTCACGGCTCCGCGGCCTCCGCGTAGACCTGTGACAGCTCGGGCACGCCGCTCACCGCCCATTCCTGACCGGCGGTCACCACGTCGATCTCACGGCCGGAGGCCAGCCGGACGATCGGCGCTCCGGTGGGCAGGATCCGCCAGTCGGCGCCGGGGACGGTGCGCACGACGACCGTGCCGAGGTAGAGCCCGGCGTCGTTGCCGAGCCAGGGCAGTGTCTCCGTGTCTTCGCGCCAGCGCGGCAGCAGTTGGTCGAGGGCCTCCAGCGAGGCGGCGGAGTCGTCGAGCCGGACGCCCGCCTCGGACGCCTGGGAGCGCAGCAGTTCGCACTCGGCCAGCAGATCGGCCAGACCCTCGCGTCTCTCGGCCGGCCCCTCCCGCTCCTCGCCGCCCTCGGGGAACACCGCGACACCGAAGGCGGATCCGTGCCGCTTGCGCCACCTGCCCAGAAAGGGGATGTCCATGGGCCCCAGCGTGACAGTCGCACCGCTGTGCGCACCACAGGCGCGCGGGCCGGAACGGGTCAGTCGGGCCGGACCGGTTCCAGGGGGCGGCGGGGGACGCGGTCCAGCGTCGCCACCGGGTGCCGTGACGGCCGCACCGGAGCGCGTTCGGTCCGGGGAAGCATGATGGTGCGGGACAGGACGAAGGTCGCGGGAACGGCCGCCGCGGAGGCGAGCAGGGGGGCGAACCGGTTTCCGGCGTGCAGGACGCCGACGATCACGTAGACGCCGGTCGTCGTGATCACGAAACCGGTCGCGTTGGTGAGCGGGAAGAGCAGGAACTTCCGCCAGGTCGGCCGTGTGCGGTAGGTGAACCGGGCGTGCAGGAAAAACGATCCGGTCATGCTCAGCGCGAACGCGACGGTGTGCGCGACGAGATACGGCGACCACGTCAGCAACAGCAGGTAGAACCCGTAGTGGACGGCGGTGTTGACGACACCGACGAGGGCGAAGGCCAGGACCTGGGCAGGTGTCCGGCGCCCGTGCGCGCTGTCCATCGGGACCGTGAACCGCCGCCCCGCTCAGACGTCGAGGTCCACGACCACCGGGGCGTGGTCCGAGGCGCCCTTGCCCTTGCGCTCCTCGCGGTCGACGTAGGCGTCGGTGACCGCCTTCGCGAAGGGCTCGTTGGCGTAGACGAGGTCGATGCGCATCCCGCGGTTCTTGGGGAAGCAGAGCTGGCGGTAGTCCCAGTACGTGTACGGGTGCGCGTACTTCAGGGGGCGCGGGACGACGTCGGCGAGGCCCGCCTCGCGCAGGGCGGCCAGGGCGGCGCGCTCGGCGGGCGTGACATGGGTGCTGCCCTCGAACGCGGCGATGTCGAAGACGTCGTCGTCCGTCGGCGCCACGTTGTAGTCGCCGAGGACCGCGAAGGGGCGGCTGCCGGCCGCGTCGCCCGCGACGGCCGCCTTCAGGGCCTCGAACCACTGGAGCTTGTACGCGTAGTGGGGGTGGTCCACCTCGCGCCCGTTGGGCACGTACACCGACCAGACGCGGACCGGGCCGCAGGTGGCGGAGATGGCGCGGGGCTCCTGGACGCCGTCGTAACCGGGGTCGCCGGGAAGGCCCTTGACGACGTCCTCCAGGCCCACCCGGGAGAGCACCGCCACGCCGTTCCACCTGCCGGTGGCGTGGACCGCGGCCTCGTATCCCGCCTCGCGGAGCCGGTCGAAGGGGAACTGGTCCTCGGCGATCTTGGCTTCCTGGAGGCACAGCACATCGGTGCCGCTGCTCTCCAGCCAGTCCAGCAGCCTGGGCAGGCGGGCGGTGATCGAGTTCACGTTCCAGGTCGCGATGCGCATGTCCCACAACCTACCGGGCGGCACCGACAACGCGTCCCGCCCGGCCTCCCCAGCGGCTGTGACCAGGGCGTTCGCCCCCGGCCCTCAGACCTCGGCGGACGATCCCGGCGTCAGGCGCAGGTGCTCCGCGCCGCCGAGGGCGCCGATCTGGCGGTCGTAGATGGGGCGGGCGAGGTCGGTGAGCAGGGCGTCGTGGACGTCGTAGGCGCGCTGCGGCTTGACCTCGCGGACGTAGTCGATCACCTCGGCGATCTTGTTCCAGGGGGCCATCACCGGCAGCATCAGTGTCTCGACCGGCCCGCCGGGCACGGTGAGCGCGTCGCCGGGGTGGAAGACGCGTCCGCCGTCGATCAGATAGCCGACGTTGGTGACGCGCGGGATGTCCGGGTGGATCACCGCGTGCAGCTCGCCGTGGACCTGGACGTCGAAGCCCGCGGCGGTGAAGGCGTCGCCGTGGCCGACGGTGTGCACGCGGCCGGGGAAGGCCGCGGAGATCTGGTCCGCGACCGACCTCAGGGTCCAGATCTCGGCGCCCGGGTTCGCTTCCAGGGCGGCGCGCAGCCGGCCTTCGTCGAAGTGGTCGGGGTGCTCGTGGGTGACCAGGACGACGTCCGCGCCGACCGCCGCGTCCTCCTCGCTGAACCCTCCGGGGTCGACGACGAGCGTCCGCCCGTCCTTCTCGAGGCGAATACAGGCGTGCGACTTCTTCGTGAGCTTCATGCATCCCATCCTGCCGCGCGGGGCGGGCGCGCGGGCGGGGCAGGCCGGTACTCCCGCTACCTGGCCGGCCGGGGGCGGCCGCGGCGGGCGGCCTGGCCGGAACGCGGCAGGCGGCCGCGGCGTGGCCCCCGACGGGGCGGCCGGTGTGCGCACCACGGCGAGCGGTCGGACACGGAACACGGCCGGCCGCCGGGGCGCGGCCCGCAGCGGCGGCCGAGCGCGGCCCACGACAGGCGGCCGATGCGCTCCCCACGCCGGGCGGCCGGTGTGCGCGCCACGGCGAGCGGCCGGACGCGGCCCACGGGGGAAAGCCGGGACACGGCCCACGGCGAACAGCCGGGATGCGGCTCGCGACGGGTGGCCGGACGTGGGCCACGGTGAGCGGCCGGACGGCGGGCCACGGGGAACGGCCCGCAGCCGGCGCCGTCAGTCCGTGGGGGTCGTCTCCTCGCGGATCACCCGCTGGGCCACCCGGAAGGCGCTGTTCGCGGCGGGCATCCCGCAGTAGACCGCCGTCTGGAGCAGCACCTCCCCGATCTCGTCCGGGGTGAGGCCGTTGCGCAGGGCGGCCCGGGTGTGGGAGGCGAGCTCGTCGAGGTGGCCGCCCGCGACCAGGGCGCCGAGGGCGACGCAGCTGCGGGTGCGCCGGTCCAGACCGGGCCGGTCCCAGATCTCGCCCCAGGTGTAGCGGGTGAGGAGCTGCTGGAAGTCGCCGGAGAAGTCGTCGGCCTCGGCCAGTTCCCGGTCGACGTGCGCGTCGCCGAGCACCTCGCGGCGCAGCTTCAGGCCGGTGTCGTAGGCGTCGGACCGGTCCGTGGAGCGGGGCGGCACGGCCGCCGGGGCGATCTCGGCGATCGGGCCGGCCTGCCGGGGCACGGGCAGGCCGGACCTGACCGCCGGCGCCACGGCCGCCGTCTGGCCCGTGGCCTGCTCGAAGGCGGGCTGCCAGGCCGTGGAGAAGTGCCTGACCAGCAGGTCGGTGACGGCGGCGGGCTGCTCGACCGGGACCAGGTGGGAGGCGCCGGGGACGACCGCGAGGCGGGCGTCCGGGATGCCGGCGACCAGGGTGCGCGCCTCGGCGGGGCCGGTGACCTGGTCGTCCGAGCCGACCAGGACCAAGGTCGGCACACCGACGCGGGCGAGTTCGGCCCGGGCGTCGAAGGAGGCGAGCGCCTCGCAGGCGGCTATGTAACAGCCGGGGTCGGTGGTGCGCACCATCTGCACGGCCCAGTCGGTGATCGCGGGCTGGGCGGCGGCGAAGCCGGTGGTGAACCAGCGGTCGGGGGACGTACGGGCGATCGGGTCGAGGCCGTTGGTACGGACGATCACCCCGCGCTGCCGGAACTCGTCGGCCGTGCCGAACCGGGGCGAGGCGGCGATCAGGGCGAGTGAGGCGAGGCGCTCGGGGTGGCGCAGGGCCAGTTCGATGCCGATCGCGCCGCCGAGCGCGCAGCCCGCGTAACCGACGCGCTGCGCACCGAGTGCGTCCATGGTGGCGAGCAGCCGGGCGGCCAGGTCGGAGACGGAGCCGATCGGGTACGCGGGTGCGCCGCCGTGTCCCGGCAGGTCGAACCGGACGACCCGCCACTGTTTCGCCAGCTCCGGGACCTGCCGGTCCCACATGTGCCATGTGGTACCCAGTGAGGGACCCAGGATCAGGACCGGAGCGTCTTCTGGCCCGTCAAAGCGGTATTGCAGGGTGTTCGGGGGTGTCTCACTCACGCCCCAGACTCTCTCACGTCTCACGACTGCCCCTACCGCGCAGCCACCGAGCGGTCTCGTATCTGGCTGGCCGAGACGGCCTCTGCCGTGGCCACCGCGGCCGGTCCTGACCGCCTGGACGACCTCCCCACCCAGTCCCGGCCAGTCATCGCGGACACCAGCGGCGAGGGCCTGGCACTGTTCTGATCGGGCACCGGAAGACCTGACACCCCAGCATCACCTGGCAGCTACTGGCTCCCGACGCGCCACGCCACTGTACGCCCGGTCCTTCGAAGACGCCCTGGCCGCCACCGGTCCTGCTCCATCCCGACGGCAGCTCCGAGCTTCTGGACCAGGCCACCGACTCGCCGTTGGGCGCCCGCCCAGAACACCTCCCCCGCCCCCATGGCCCGCCCATCGCGGAGCAGCACGCGGCAACGTGTGTGACGAGCGGCGCGAGCCCGAACCTGTCGCGGTCAGTAGGTGGCGAGGGAGATGGCGGCGTAGTGCGCGGTGCCTCCCCCGGGCTCCTGGGCGTCACTGGCAACCATGCGGTCGTGCCAGGGAACCTTACCCGGACACATGACGGGAGGTCGGTCCAGAACAGAGCCACGTCGCCGGACCTGAGCCGGTTCGCCACCGTGGGAACTCCAGCCCCCTTTGACCTACCGCCGATTGGGCCTGCCGAAGCCGAGTAGAACGGCTGGTCCTGGGAACGATCAGGGCTTACGAACGGGCATCTCCGCTCGCCTACGCGCAAGGATCGCCGATGCTTCCTGAGGTCCGCCCCTACGTATCCACCGCACTCGCAGACCAGTTGGAACACCAACTGGACCTGGCTCCGCATCTCGAGGCGGGCCGGCTCGATGTGGAGGGCGTCGCCGGCGTCGCAGTGGTCGCAGCCGCCCACTCCGATGGCTATGCGGCCACCGGCCATCTCCTCGGGCTGCTGGCCGCACTGCCTGCCCCCACCGCGGCAGGAGAGCGCTTCTGGTCGAACCTGTGGAGGTCTTCAGGCACCGCGTACCTGCTGCCCGTCAACATCAAGGATCCGGTGCTGCGTTCGCTGGCAGGAGAGGGAACCGCCCTGGCCCGGCAGATCCTCTCGGCCGTTGATGAGATGACCCCGCCCCAGCGCTTCGCGGCCGGCGAGGTGATCGGTCAGGCCCTCGTCGAGTCCGACCATCTGCCCGACCTCAAGACACAGGTCATCGGAGAGCTGTGGCTCCGAGATCTCGAGCTCACCGCCTGGCGCGTCCTGCACGCAGACCGCAGGTCGGACGATCCGGCTGGACGGAAAGCGTTCTTCGACGCCTGGACGAGTGTCTGAACGTCGACTCCTCCGAGCTGAGCGGTAGCCGCGCAAAAGACATGCGGCTCCCGTGCCTGACGACGCTTGCAGCGACTGAGGTCAGGAAGTTCCAAGCCGTAGTTGCAACGGCCCCGGGCCTCCACAGATCAGGGGCCGCGCAGCAATGGCTGCGCGGCCCCTGATCTTCGTCCAGGTGGGCGGTAGCCACCGGACGCGGCGTGCGCGATCCCTCGAGCAGGTCTGCGAGGTCAGGCCAAGTTGATGTTCTCGGCCTGCGGACCCTTCTGGCCCTGGGTGACGTCGAACGTCACGGCCTGGCCCTCCTGGAGCTCACGAAAGCCGGTGGAGTTGATCGCGGAGTAGTGCGCGAAGACATCCGGGCCGCCGCCGTCCTGGGCGATGAAGCCGAAGCCCTTCTCCGCGTTGAACCACTTCACTGTTCCCGTTGCCATGTCTTATGCCTTCCAGTCGATGAACGCCTCCCACTCCATGTGGCAGACGGAGGTGATCGCCCTGGTTCCTGCGGCACAGCACAGCAAAGCGCCCACACCGGAGGCGTGGGCAAGGGGGAATTCCGAACCACGACAGCTGACCGTGACGTTACACGCCCACACACCGCGTCACCACAGGAAAGGATCGCTCCGCGCACCGAGACCGTGCGTGCGATGCCCGTCGGCGCTGACGGGCACGCTCATCTCATTCTGCTGCCGTCGGGCTCACTGATTCGGCAGCGCGGCGATACTCGGCGTTGATGCGCTGGGCGTCCTCGAGCTGGTCTTCGAGGATGACGATCCGGCAGGCGGCCTCGATGGGAGTCCCATGGTCGACGAGTTCCCGGGCGCGGGCGGCGGTGCGCAGCTGGTAGCGGGAGTAGCGGCGGTGGCCGCCTTCGGAGCGCAGGGGGGTGATCAGGCGGGCTTCGCCGAGGGCGCGGAGGAAGGCAGGGGTGGTGCCGAGCAACTCGGCGGCTCGGCCCATGGTGTAGGCGGGGTAATCGTCGTCGTCGAGACGGCCGAACGTGTCGTCTGCTGTCATTGCACCTCTCTGTGGAACGCGCGGAGGGGCCCTGGCGCCGTACTGGCACCAGGGCCCCGAAGGAACTACTACACCATCTGCCGGCCCTGCTACTGCACCGGCCCTCTGTTTCCGCAGACCCGACCGAGACGCTGTCGGGGGCGCGGGGATCGCGGTTGCTTGACCGGAGACCACCTCACTATCGATGTCCTGCGGTACCCGGGTCCAAGACTTCCGCCCGGGCGATCCTGATGGCGCTCGGCTCCTCCGTTCTTCCCTCTTGATCAACTACTCACCAAACGGAAACTGCGAACTGCTGATGGCCTCGAACAGCGCCACACTTCGGCAGCCAGCCCCGTCACCCGTCGTGCGTCTGCTCTGGCTTGGAACCCCGCTGCCGAACCTCCCGGTGCGCGCGTCCGCAGCCGACGCCTTCACCGAGGTACTGCTCACTGACTTCACTGCTGGGTACTGCGATCCTGCATTCGCGGGTACTGCCACTGCGGTACTGCTCATGGCGGCCCCTGATCACTGCGGGCCACCCGGTCCGGTCGTCAGTCCCGTCGCCGTCCTGCAACCGCTCTGGCTTCGGAACTCCACCACCGCACCGTCCTGCGAACTGCAACTGCGGTACTGCTGGCCGGCAGTTCATCTCTGCCGGGCCTCACTCGATCTCGGCCACGAGAGAAACCATAACCACGCCGCCACCCAATGTCTACTCTGGCTGACATAGATTTCCGCGCGTTCGAAGATGAGGTAATCCACCTCGACAGGTCCATGGCTGGTTCAAGCAGCTCCGAGGCTCAGTCCTGCGCGCAGGGATCCCCCGCCGCGCAGGCACGTCGGACTGAGTGTGACGTCGCGGCTGCGCGTCCCGGCGCCCCCGGCACAGGCATCCCCGCCGTGATTCCACCGGCCGGGAGAACTCCACCGGCCGGGACGGACGCCCCGCAGGTCGCCCGTTGACGAGCGTGGCAGGAGGTGTGACAGGAGGCCCCGCGCCGCCCTCGACGATCGGTTTTGAACCAGGCGGGTGATCGCGGCCCCGACTGCCTCGTTCACGGCGTCGCCGACGGTGTGGCCGGAACCGGCGGTGAGCGTGTCCGCCTTGACGGTCCACTTCCGGCGTTCTTCGAATTCGACGGCGACGAACACGGCGTGCTGCGCCATGGCCTGCCTATATGCGGCACGGAAGGCGTCAGTGCCGGTGGCATTCGGGATCAGGTGGGCGGGGCGGGGAAGCAGGAGAGGCCGCACGAGGGGAAATGGTGCCAACTATCCTTAATGGGGCATCGCGTGTCTACCTCGCTCAGGAGCCGCCGCTGAGTGTGGTGGGTCAGTGCCTGGCGTGTGTGTGGAGTGTGGCGACGTTTCGGGGGTAGGCGGGCTCGGGAATGAGCGCCGCTAGCGCGCTTCGGACATGGGGCGGACTGTATGGACCTGGCGGGGCAGGACGAGGGTCCGCAGTCGTTGGTAGAGCGTCCGAAGTCGGTGTCCGCCGCGTTCGAGGGCAGCGAGGACATCGCTGCTGCTCGTGACCTGGCCCGGGACTTCCTGGAGAGCCTGCAGGCTGTGCACGGGCTGCCGGTGTCGAAGCGGGTGATGGGCATGGTTCAGCTGGTGGTCAGCGAGCTGGTGACCAACGCCCGCAAGTATGCTCCTGGGCCCTGTCTGCTGACGCTGGAGGTCAGTGGGGGGGCCGTCGAGGTGACCGTATGGGACAGCAGCACGACGCTGCTCCTGGTCCTGGCACCGGACCCGACCCGGGTCGGGCAGCACGGACTGGAGATCGTGATGGCGGTCTGCCGCAGCTTCGAGGTGCACCGAGAGCCGGTCGGCAAGCGCATCAAGACCGCCATCGTCCTGGCCGACGACCCGGGCGGTGACCCGGCCGGCCGCCAGATGATCTGATCAGACAGTCAGCTCCAAGGCGGGAAGTCAGCAGGCCAGGGTCTACCGTTTTGCAGCCGGTGAGGGTGATCACGAAAGGCTTCGGGGAACGGTTCCGCGTGTCGGTAGGTGCAGGGGGCAGGCGCCTGGCGGTGTGCCAGGGCCGGCCGGACGAAGTCCCGCGACCACGAGACACTGCCCGCTCGCTCCGAAGGCGTGATCCACCTCGCCATGACCGACCTGCTGGCCCGCTGCCTCACCCGCGAAGCCACCATCTCCTGGCGCGACCCGACACACCTGGATCAAATACCAATTCCGGGATGAAACATCGTGAGAAAACGGCCTCTCAGACGGTGACGGAGGTGCCGAGCATCGCGGAGGCGTGCTGCATCGGGCTGAGAACGCCCGGGGGCGCTGTCTTGGGAACGGCGCGGCAGGTGAAGCCGAGCTGAGTCATGGCCCGCAGGACTTCAGCGGCGCTGAAATCACGGCGGTCCTGGCGGGTGATGACTTGGCCGACTTGCTTGAGGGGGTAGTGGCGGCGGCCGATGATCACCGAAGCTCCGGTGACCGGTTCGGGCTTGATGCCCTTCATCGATTCCAGCACTCCGCCCCTGGTGAGCTCGAAGGGGAAGCGGGCGATGACGCAGCGCATGTGGCCTCACAGGGAGAAGGGAAGAACGGTCCGACCGGGGGCGAGGCGTTTCAGCGGGAGAGGGCGAGGATGCCCAGGCCGCTGCCTTGCTCGTCGACCACCGGCAGGGCACCGAGCCGACGGGAGCGCATCGCCTGCCCGGCCTCGGCCATCGTGGTCAGGGGTGAGGCGAACGAACCGTGGTCGCCGAGGATGTCGCGCAGGCGGACACGGTCCGTGTAGTCGGAGCTGTCACGGACGGCGGCGAGTTCGGTACGGGTGACCAGGCCGGTGCACTGGTCGTCCTGGTCGCAGACGACCAGTCGGCCCGTGCGTGCGGCGGCCATGACGGCCAGCGCCACCTCGACGCTCATGTCGTCACAGACCTGCGGTTCGGCCTCGTCCACCCCCTCCAGCGCCGTCCTGTGCGCGAGGTTGGCGCCCGCCGGGCGGGGCTGCGTCTGAATCAGCGTCAAAAGGTGCCTCCTGCAGAGATGGGCCGGCTTCCTGATCACGAGGGTTCTATGCCACCGTGTCGAGGACGGGCTGGCGTACGCGGGCGCGCCGGGTCGCCGAGGAAGGGCGGCGTCGGCCTCGGGAGGTGGCGCCGCGCTTGCGTTCGACCACAGGTGCGGTGATGACGACCGGGATGCCGCACGGGGCCTGGGCGCCAGTGATCCGGCTCAGGGCCTCGTCGCCCGAGCGGATCTGGGTGGTCTGCGGCCGGATTCCGGCGTCCGACATGAGGCGGACCATGCCGCGGCGCTGGTTCGGCGTGACGAGTGTGACTACGCTGCCGGACTCGCCGGCGCGGGCGGTACGGCCGCCGCGGTGGAGGTAGTCCTTGTGGTCGGTCGGCGGATCGACGTTGACGACCAGGTCGAGGTTGTCGACGTGGATGCCGCGCGCCGCGACATTGGTCGCCACCAGCACGGTGACGTGCCCGGTCTTGAACTGTGCCAGCGTGCGGGTGCGCTGCGGCTGCGACTTGCCGCCGTGCAGCGCGGCGGCGCGTACCCCGCTGTTGAGCAGCTCCTGGGTCAGCCGGTCGACGGCGTGCTTGGTGTCCAGGAACATGATCACGCGGCCGTCGCGGGCGGCGATCTCGATCGTGGCGGCGTGCTTGTCGGCGCCGTGGACGTGCAGGACGTGGTGCTCCATCGTGGTGACCGCACCGGCCGACGGGTCGACCGAATGCACGACGGGGTCGGTCAGATAGCGGCGCACCAGCAGGTCGACGTTGCGGTCCAGGGTGGCGGAGAACAGCATGCGCTGCCCCTCCGGACGCACCTGGTCGAGCAGCGCGGTGACCTGGGGCATGAAGCCCATGTCGGCCATCTGGTCGGCCTCGTCCAGCACGGTGATGCCGACGTGGTTCAGCCGGCAGTCACCGCGGTCGATAAGGTCCTTGAGCCGCCCCGGTGTCGCGACGACGACCTCGGCCCCGCCGCGCAGCGCGCCGGCCTGCCGGCCGATCGACATCCCGCCCACCACCGTGGCCAGCCGCAGCCGCACGGAGCGGGCGTACGGGGTGAGCGCGTCGGTCACCTGCTGCGCCAGCTCACGCGTCGGTACGAGGATCAGCCCCAGCGGCTGGCGGGGTTCAGCACGCTGTCCAGCGGTACGGGCGAGCAGGGCGAGGCCGAAGGCGAGGGTCTTGCCGGAGCCGGTGCGCCCGCGGCCCAGTACGTCACGGCCCGCCAGGGAGTTCGGCAGCGTCGCTCCCTGGATCGGGAACGGTGCGGTAACACCCTGCCTGCCGAGTTCGGCCAGCAGGTGCTCGGGCATGTCGAGATCGGCGAAGCCCTCAACGGCGGGCAGCGCGGGGGTGATCGTCCTGGGCAGCGCGAACTCACCTTGCACTGCGGCGGGCCGACGGCCGTAACCCCCGGAGAGGACGAGCCCGCCGGTACGGCGCGGTGCCTGCGAGCCGTAGCCGCTGCCGCCCCTTCCCCCGTTGGCACGGTGGTCACGGGTGCGGGCGGGGCGGTCGTTCGTGTACGTGCGGTTCATGCGGAACCTTCCTCGATGTGGCACATATCAAGGAATTTCCGCCGCGATGAATGGCACGGGGAATTACAAGTATGGACCGGTGGCAAAAGAAAGCAGATCTGGCCGGCGAAGACATCCTTGGGCACAGGTGCTGAAATGGGTTACGCGATGGGGACCTTGCGATCCGGGCGCCGGCTGCGGTGCAGCGCTTCAGGATGCGTCTGCGCCCTGAGGGAGAAACCGCTTGTGGTGGTACTGCGGATTCCTCCGGGGCGTCCCGCGGGTGAAAGCCGCTGCGGGATACGCATGCAGCTGGGGCCCGCACCCCGAAGGATGCGGGCCCCAGCTACGGATTGCGCGTGAGCGTCAGGCCGGAACGATGTTCTCGGCCGTCGGGCCCTTCTGGCCCTGCGCGATGTCGAAGGTCACCTTCTGACCCTCGAGCAGCTCACGGAAGCCCTGCGCGGCAATGTTCGAGTAGTGGGCGAACACGTCGGCGCCGCCGCCGTCCTGCTCGATGAAGCCGAAGCCCTTTTCCGCGTTGAACCACTTCACGGTACCAGTAGCCATGTCATATCTCCTTTGGGGCAGTGCATCGGCGTCCGCACCACGCGGACGCCGTGTCGCCGCGATGATCACCCCGCCCGGAAACGACCGGAAATACAAAAGTGCTCCCGACCGGCAGAAGCCTGGTGGGGGCACTTGAAGTTTCGGGAACCACAACTGCAACTGAGATAGACAGTAGCACGCCGGAGCGGCCCGCGTGCGGTGGATAATTCCACTCTGCTCTTCGCGGCCAAAACTCCCACTGCGCGGACCCCCAAAATCTGATCCCTCGGGAACAGATATTGATTCACTCGGAGCTTAACGTCTCAGGAAGAGTTGCCAACCGGCACGCTGCGCGACGGCTGGAGTAAATCCGCTGCCGCCCAGGAAATGCAGCTGCGAGACCGGGGCGATGACCACGCAGCGGCTGGCGTTCCCGGTCCCGGACGAGCGAGCCCACCTCCTCAGTGCGGGTGAGGTGTCTGGTCATGAGGGTGATGGCGGGCCCAGGTGATCAGGCTCTCGGACTGCTGGATGAACCGTTCGTACCCGCGCATGCCGACGGGACGCGTCTTCGTGTACTACTCCGACAGAGTGGCCAGGCAGGCCGACGGTGCGACGTGTGCCGGTGGCGTCGGCTGAAGCGCCCGCTTGCATCACATCAGTCAACCGGGCCGACAGGTCAGAGCACTTCTTCCAACAGTTTTTCGGTCCAGACGGTTTCGCCCGCACTGGTGTAGCGGCTGCCCCGACGATGGGTCAGTCGCGCCACCAGGAACAGACCGCGGCCACCTTCGTCCGTCCACCGGGCCCGTCGCAGCTGCGCCTGCGTCTGGCTGGGATCGGAGACCTCGCAGATCACAGGTTGACCCCGAATCAGCCGCAGGCCCACGGGGGCGTCGCCGTAGCGGATGGTGTTGCCGTCTGCAGGATCACTCTCATGCTGTCGTTGCTCGCTGCACGGCCTGCCCGGTCACGGGCGAGCGCGATGAACCCGTCCGAGGCCGTCCAGCTGACCAGCGCGCCCGCGGACACCTCGGTCACCCGCAGCCCCGGAATCCCGGTGCCCGCGTCGCCCAGCACCTCAAAGCCGGCCTGGACCGGCAAGAGCTCACCCTGGACACGAGTTCAGCCGGGACGCACGATCCGGCGGTCGCCTGCCCACGAGGAGCACGATCATGCCACCGGCCTGCACAGACGCCTGTTCGGACGGTGGAACGACGCGGTGGACCCCGGACGACGGCAACCGGCGGATGGGCCACGGGGCCGGGACACACCTGGACGGCTCCCTTCCTGCGAACAGGAAGGGAGCCGTCCAGGTGTGTCCGGAGACGTCGCGCCTTCAGCGGGTCGCGTGACGGTGCGAATGCCGGCTGCCGGTGACGAGGCATGGCAACCAAACCTGGCCGAATAGGGCCGCACCGGCACCGAGTCGAGCGACCACCGTGGACCGGAGCGACATCGGCCCGTTCCCGGATCGCTCGCCATGCAGTCGACATGCTGTTTCCTCCGCGTCCCATGTCCGCCGACGCACCGGCCGCACGATCCTCTACGAACGCCGCCTGACGAAGGCGGGACGTGCTCGCGCCGATCTGGAATCCCGCCCTGACCAGGCAAAATGGGCAAAATATGTGAGGTTGCGCGGACTCGGGGAAGAAGGTGCGGCAACCGACAGGAGGTTGCTGTGAAGTGTGGAGATCTGGAACTGGGCGAGTTGCTGGCCGCTGCGGAAGCGGCCCCGCCCGGTGAGTCCGTCGACGTGGTGGCACACGACCTGCAGAAGCGGTTCGGTGCCGAGGCCGTGTCCTTCCTGTTCGTCGACCTCATCGGCCAGCGGCTGGTACGCCTCGCCGCGACCGGTGACAAGGCCGCCGACCCTGGCGAGCCGATCGACCTGCAGGGCAGCGTCTACGACAGCGTTCTGCAAAGCCAGCGTCAGCATGTGGAACCGGACGGCCAAGGCGGACGACGCGTCATCACGCCCGTCACCAACCGCGGCGACTGCATCGGCGTCCTGGAGGTGAGCCTGCAGTCCGCAGACGACACCGTGCTGCGCCAGGTCCGCCACGCGGCCCACGCGCTGGCCTACATCATCGTCACGGACCGCCGCTTCACCGATCTGTACCACCAGGGCCGGCGCACTACCGAGACCAGCCTGGCGGCGGAGATCCAGCACCAGTTGCTTCCCTCGGCCTCCTGCTGCGAGGCGGACCAGTTCACTCTGGCCGCCGGACTGGTCCCGGCCGACGACATCGGTGGCGACACCTACGACTACACGCTGGACCGCGACACTCTGCACCTGTCGATCACCGATGCCATGGGTCACGACACGAACTCTGCTCTGTTGGCCAGCTTGCTGGTCGGCGCGCTGCGGCGGGCACGTCGCCGCGGCTGTGACGCCCTCAAGCAGGCCCGCCACGCCCACGAGGCCCTGTTGAGCCACAGCCGCGGCCTGGCCACCGGACAGCTGCTGTGCGTCGACCTCGCAACGGGCCTGTGCGAACTGGTCAACGCCGGCCACCCCCGGCCCCTGATGCTGCGTGACAACGCCGTCGAAGAGGTGAGACTCGCCGTCAACCTGCCCTTCGGTGTGGCGGCACCCACCACCTACCGCCTACAGAAACTACTCCTGAGACCCGGGGACCGCCTGGTCCTGCTCACCGACGGAATGCAGGAACGCGGTGCCGCGGCCGTCGACCTGGCCTCGGTCATTCACGACACT
Organism: Streptomyces sp. NPDC014864; assembly: GCF_043081525.1. Taxonomy (NCBI): domain Bacteria; kingdom Bacillati; phylum Actinomycetota; class Actinomycetes; order Kitasatosporales; family Streptomycetaceae; genus Streptomyces; species Streptomyces sp. NPDC014864. The sequence goes on along the minus strand of NZ_JBIBWT010000005.1, from coordinate 129,755 downwards.
CGCGCGCTGCACCCGCGGGAAGCCGTCCGGACCCTGACCGCCGCGGTGCTCGACGCCTGCCACGGCAACCTCAAGGACGACGCCACGGTCCTGATACTGGACTGGCACAGCAAGCGCAGCCGTCCGGCCGGGCCGAGCCCCGACCCCGCAGCCATGATGGCCTACTCCTGAGCACGGCGATACAAGTCACCTTTGAGCGTCACTCACGTGCCGGTGAGCGGTGGGGAAGACGTTGATCGGTAACGCTCTCGGGGGTGGTTGATACGTGGCCCGGCCGTGATGCGGTGTCGCGCGAGTCCGCCGTCGTGGACCTCGCAGACGGTCCGGTCGCTCTCGGCCCAGATCCGCGGCGTGCCCGAACCGGCGCCGTGGACGACGCTGTTGGTGGTCAGCTCCGCACCGCGCTCAGAAGTCGAGGCCGAGTTCGGCCCAGACCGTTTTGCCGGGCTGAGCCGGGGTGACGCCCCAGCGTCGGGCGACTCGGTCGAGGAGCTGGATGCCAAAACCTCCGGGCTCGGTGTTCGCAGTGGCGCGTTTGCGGGGCCAACGGTCGCTGGAATCGCTGACGGCTATGTGCAGCCACCGCCCGTTCCAGGTGACCTGGATCAGGGGCGGGCCGGAGCCGTGGCGGATGGCATTGGTGATCAGCTCCGAGACGAGCAGTTCGGCGGTCTCGATCATCCGGTGCTGGCGCAGCGGGCCGCCGAAACCGTCCACGCGGTCGCGGACCCAGTGCCGGGCGGCGGTGATACTCGCCGTGACCGCGGGGAAGCGCGTCTCGCACGATGGGATGGTCGATTCGCCGTTCACGAGGTTCCTCCAGCACGGGCTCTCTGGGCCGCCGCCCACCGGTGCTCTGCGCAGCCGGTGGGAGCCATCTGTCGGGTTACCCATGCCTGCCCGGTGAACCATCTGTGTCTGCCGGGTGACCGGCAGATCCCGCGAAAGTCGTCCGCCGGGAATACGGCGGTGCCGGCGCGTGCTGGGTGAGTGCGCTGCAGCCCCCTCGACGCCTTCGGCACCGGGATGGACGACGACACCGCCGTCCCGGCCGCTCCCGCACCCGCCCCGACGGCGAAGCACAGCTGGGAGCGACATGCCCGCCGACACGAGGCGCACCGCGATTCCGTGAGCACGGTGGCTGAGGCAGCGTACGGCGTCGGTGCAGCCCAGTGCGTTGACGCCGCCTTCTGGGACCGCGGTGCCCTGTTCGCCGCGAGCCAGGTCCGACTCGGCACACACGCAGTGAAGGCCCGGTGGATACCGGGCCTTCACGTTTGAGTAGCGGGGACAGGATTTGAACCTGCGACCTCTGGGTTATGAGCCCAGCGAGCTACCGAGCTGCTCCACCCCGCGTCGGTACGGTGAACTGTACGGCACCGATCGGAATCGGCCCAATCGACTTTCGCCTGCGCTCGGAGGGGGCCCGACTACTCATGATCGACCGACATGGCCACTCACCCGGTCCGGATCTGGATGGTGAGTTCGAGTGCCGCTGGAGTACGGGCGCACCTGGAGAAGTCTCCACGAACTGGTCGGCGGTGCTGGTCCAGGCCGGGCAGGTGTAACGTGCATGCGCCCTTCCGTGAAAAGCCCCCGCTGTCACAGACGAGCAGGCTCACCGTGCCGGTCGAGGCGGCCGGTGGATGAAACACCGGCAGGTCATCAATGGGATCGTCTGCATGCGGACCGGTATCCCTTGGGGACTCGCCGGGGAGGTTCCTAAATGGGCAGACCTGTTACGACCAGCACCGGCATTCGTCCGCGGCCGGCGCTTGGGAACGTCGGTGTCAGTCAGCTCCCGGACGCGCTGGACGGGGGCTGTATGCCGCGTGCTTCCGCTGTGCCGCCACTCGCAAGGACCTGCTGGCGCACGTATTGCACCAGATTCACGCTCGCACAGCAGTACGCCCTGCACGACGCTGCCGCAGGCAGCGAGCGGTGGCAGCCGGGATGGCCATGAGGGTGAACGCCGGCGAGGGTGCGGTGGCCGACCGCATTCCCAGGGTTTGTCGCGGGTCGACCGGGCCAGGGCGCCCACGTCCCGGCGCGGCGTGCGAGCTCTTCGGCGAGGGCGACAGTGTGGCCGCCGAAGGCGCTCTCCGCGGTGGTCAGCAGGGTCAGGGCGCCGAAGGCGCGGCCGCGGTCGAGCAAGGGGGACGCACAGGTAGCCGGTGACCTTGATGGCACGCACGAGACACCGATCGGCTCTGGCCCGCCGACCACTGCGGCCGACGGTAAGGGCCCGGCGTCCCGAAGCCGGGATGCCGGGCCCCTACCGAGGCGCGCGATCAGGCGGGGCGGATGTTCTCCGCCTGCGGGCCCTTCTGGCCCTGCGTGACGTCGAACTCGACCTTCTGGCCCTCCTGCAGCTCGCGGTAGCCCTGGCTGGCGATGTTGGAGTAGTGGGCGAAGACGTCGGGGCCGCCGCCCTCCTGCTCGATGAAGCCGAAGCCCTTCTCACTGTTGAACCACTTCACTGTGCCCTTGGCCATGACTGTCTCCTTTGAGGGAAACCGGGCACGCACCCTGCGCGACCGGGAGGTGATCGCCCTGGTCCGGAGAGGTGCTGAACAGCAAGAACGCCCGTGATGGCGATCACGGGCGAACGGAACTTCGGAACCACGACTGCTGATCACAACGCTATACCGGCATGATGGAAGCCGCTAGCGGAAACGCGCCAGCATCCGGCCCGGAACGAAGGGCCGGATCGCCCATGAGGCTCGGCCGATGGTGATCAAGCGGTTTCGCGCCCTTCTTCTGCGCAAGGCGGCGAGGCATGGCCTCCCTGCCGCCGACTGTTTTCCGGGTGGTCCTCACCGATCATGCGTGACCGGCCCCTCCCCACACGAACGCGGATCAGGTCGCCTGGGCCATGCGCTGCCAGGCGGCGAGCCTGGCCACGTCGACGCCTTCGCGCTCAAGGTGATCGAAGACAAGGCGGCGGACGATGGCGAGGTAGGTCGGCACTGCCTGCTTCAGGTGGGCGCGGCCGGCTCGGGGCCCTCTCAGCCCGCTTGCTTCTGAGCGCCGACGGCACCCGCGTCTCGACCACTTCGAGTGGATCAGCCACCGGGAGGCAGCGAACGCCGGAAAACACGACAAGGGCACGAGATCTTCTCCAGCACCGGGCAAACGGTTCGGCCACCGAAGGGGTACCGCTGCCACCACTGCCCGTTCCGGCCGCCGGCGTGATCCGATCGTGCCGGGGCACCCACTGCGGGTGCCCCGGCTCCGTCGGGAAAAGGAGATCGCACAGGCGATGGATCACCCGTCCCGCTCTCCGGGTACCGTCAGGGTATGAGTCATCCGCACCCCGAGCTGATAGCCGCCCCGCCCCTTCCCGAAGGAGGGCTGCGGGTCATCGCCCTGGGCGGCCTGGGTGAGATCGGCCGCAACATGACCGTCTTCGAGCACGCGGGCAAGCTGCTCATCGTCGACTGCGGCGTGTTGTTCCCCGAGGAGACCCAGCCCGGTGTCGACGTGATCCTGCCAGACTTCACCTCGATCCGGGACCGGCTGGACGACGTCGTGGCCGTGGTACTCACCCACGGCCACGAGGACCACATCGGCGGCGTGCCGTACCTGCTGCGCGAGCGGTCCGACATTCCCGTCGTCGGCTCCAAGCTGACGCTGGCGTTCCTGGAGGCCAAGCTCAAGGAACACGGCATCCGGCCGCGCACGGTGCGGGTGCGGGAGGGCGACCGGCGCGGCCTTGGACCCTTCGACTGCGAGTTCGTGGCGGTCAACCACTCCATCCCCGACAGCCTCGCGGTCGCGATCCGCACCCGGGCCGGGATGGTGCTGCACACCGGCGACTTCAAGATGGACCAGTTCCCTCTCGACGACCGCATCACCGATCTGCGCGCCTTCGCCCGCCTCGGCGAGGAGGGCGTGGACCTGTTCCTCACCGACTCCACCAACGCCGAAGTACCCGGCTTCACCACCTCCGAGCGAGAGCTGAACCCGGCGATCGAGCAGGTGATGCGCACCGCGCCGCGCCGGGTCATCGTCTCCAGCTTCGCCAGCCACGTGCACCGCATCCAGCAGGTCCTGGACGCCGCGCACCAGCACGGCCGCAAGGTCGCTTTCGTCGGCCGGTCGATGGTCCGCAACATGGGCATCGCCCGTGACCTGGGCTATCTGAAGGTCCCCTCCGGTCTGGTCGTGAGCACGAAGGAGCTGGAGAAGCTCCCGGACCACAAGATCACTCTGGTGTGCACCGGGTCCCAGGGCGAACCGATGGCCGCGCTGTCACGGATGGCCAACCGCGACCACATGATCCGCATCGGCAAGGGCGACACCGTCCTGCTCGCCAGCTCCCTCATCCCCGGCAACGAGAACGCCATCTACCGGGTGATCAACGGACTCACCCGGTGGGGCGCCCACGTGGTCCACAAGGGCAACGCCAAGGTGCACGTCTCGGGGCACGCCAGCGCCGGCGAACTCGTCTACTGCTACAACATCGTCAAGCCCCGCAATGTCATGCCGGTGCACGGCGAATGGCGCCACCTGCGGGCCAACGCCGACCTCGCCATCCGTACCGGTGTCGACCCCGACCGGGTCGTCATCGCCGAGGACGGCGTCGTCGTCGACCTGATCGACGGGCGCGCGTCCATCACCGGCAAGGTCCCCGCCGGCAACGTCTACGTGGACGGTATGGAAGTCGGCGGCGCCACCGAAGCGTCCCTCAAGGACCGCCTCGCCCTCGCTGCCGAAGGCGTGGTCACGGTCGTGGCGATCGTCGACGCGGACACCGGCGCCCTCGCCGAGGCCCCCGACTTCCTGGCCCGCGGCTTTGTCCACGACGACACCACCTTCGAGCCGGTCATCCCCGTCATCGAGAAGACCCTGGCCACCGCGGCCGAGGAAGGCGTCGGGGACGCGCACCAGCTCGAACAACTCCTCGCCCGCGCCGTGGCGAACTGGGCGTTCCGCACCCACCGCCGCAAGCCCCTCGTCATCCCCGTCATCATCGACGCCTGAGCCATCGCCCGGCAGCACCGTCCCCGCGCGTTGACCCCGCCTGAGCCGCGAAACGGCGGTGCGGTCCCTCACGGCCTCGTCCGTCGGCAGTGCATCGGTTGCCTCGGGTTCGGGCGTTCTGATCAGGTTGATGTCTTCGGCTGAGGTTTGCCGCCCTCGGCGCGCAGTTGCTCGTTGATGCGCTGCGCCTCCTCGAGCTGGTCTTCGAGGATGACGATGCGGCAGGCGGCCTCTATGGCGGTGCCCTGGTCGACGAGTTCGCGGGCGCGGGCGGCGATGCGCAGCTGGTACCGGGAGTAGCGGCGATGGCCGCCATCCGAGCGCAGCGGAGTGATCAAGCGGTGTTCACCGAGGGCGCGGAGGAAGGCAGGGGTGGTGCCGAGCATCTCGGCGGCCCGGCCCATGGTGTAGGCGGGGTAGTCGTCATCGTCGAGAGGGCCGACGGGACGGGAACCGGCAGGCGGCATAGACCTCTTCTTTCGGGGACGCGTCGGGGGCCCGGGTGCCAGTACGGCACCCGGGCCCCGAGCTTTCAACACCATCTACCGGCGCACTGCGCCGGCCTTCTTTTTCCGCAGGTGCCGCCCGGAGGGCGGGGTTGCGGGGATCGCGAATGCGTGACCGGGGACCACCTTCCAATCCGGGGCCTTGCGGTACCCGGGCGGACTGCTCCTCGCCCGGGCGATCCTGATGGCGTTCTGCTCCTTACCTTTCGATTACGCGGATACCGCGGTGCTGCTCACAGCCCTGCTGGGGCCGTGTCCTTCTGTCTACCTGCACAGCAGTTCGTGCCTGCTGCGCCCGCTTCGACTTCTGGGTACGAAGACAACACTAACCCTGTGACGGCGGAATATCTACTGTCGCTATGACAGTTTTTTGGAGTGTGCGTCTGCTTCTACCGCAGGTACATCAGGAAGAGTGCTCACTCGAATGGCGGTCCCCGCTTCCCGTACAGCAGTCCTCGGTGGGACCGGCCCGGTGCTCGCCCATGCTGAACGGCGTCCCAAGCCGCGTACGTCCGCCGCCACAACCCCGCGCCGAGGCCCGGATCAGGACCGCTCTCCGACTGGAGATCCTGCGGGAGGTGCCCGCGCACGAGCCAAGTTCAGGGTGTCCTTCGGCTGGCGCCAGACACGGGCTCAGACATCCAGGAGGATCCGGGCCCTGATGCGTTTGCCGACCGCTTCCCGGTCGACGGTGAGTTCCTGTGCGATGGCCTCACGATCTCCAGACAGTGCCGACCCACCCGTTGGGCTGCGGCGAGATCGACGGGGCCAGTGCCCCTCAGCTTCTCGATGCCACAGCTGCTCACGACGCGCGAAGCCGGTGTCCTGCGAACCGGCACACCGCGTCATTCCGAAGGAATGCGAAACTCGAATTCGGGACGGTCCCACAGGACGGCGGGCGGGTTCGCGAGCGCGGTCCCGATCCGCACTGCACCGGCGCGGTGGTAGAAGTCCTCGGCGGGGAGATGCGACACGACCTTGACGCGGTCGAGCCCGGCGGCACGGGCCTCGGATTGCATGTGCGCGACGAGCAGGCGTCCAATACCCCGCCCTTGCACTTCGTCGGCGACGAACAGCAGGTCGAGCTCCGGTGGAGCGAGGACGAGCGAGTAGAACCCGAGGACCCGGCCTCCATGCTCGTCGGCACCGACGGCCACAAAGGCGCGGTGGGCCTCGATGTAATCAGGCCCGACCCGGTAGCCCGCGACTGCGGATGCGTACTTACCCGCGTAGGCGCCTGAGCCACGCACGAGCCGCGTGAGCCGCTTGGCATCCCGCGCAACGGCCCTCCGTATCGTAATCGGCTGGCTGATAGGGGGAGTGCGTGAGCTCATCGGGAGAGTATTTCGCACCGGGGCGTGCCGTCGTGCGGCGGGTGGAGGGCAGGGCCTTGTGGAAGGGCTGTGCGGTGGAGTCGATGGGCAGGATGTTGTCGGCCGTGCCGTGCAGGATCAGGGCCGGTACGTCGACCCATCCACGCACTCCCTGACCGTCTGCCGCAGCCAGGCGTGAGCGGCGTCGTCGGCGAGAGCGGAGTGCCAGACCATCGACACTACGTAGTCCGGCATGGCGATCGGCGGCGGGCTCACCGCCAGACCGGCTGTGTGCGCGAAGGCGGCCGCCGCGTGGCTGGGAACGGTGGCGATGGCCGGTACGGACTTGAGCATCACGACGGCTCCGGCGAAGTGCGTGGTCGCGGTGATCACACGCCGAGTGAGGCCCTGAGCCTCCAGCAGATCGTCGACGATGCCGCGACGTCCGTCGCGGGACACCAGGACGTGAGGGTGCGCGAGGTAGTCCTCCCGGGTGAGCGGAAGCCTCAGTTCCAGCCGCGCGGGGTCGAACACACAGGCGTAGCCGGAGGTGAACAGCGCCTCCTGGCGGTGGTCCGCGGTGACCACGGGGGCGACGGCGACACCCAGGTCGATCTCGCCGCGGTCGAGCATGTCCGCGACCACGGTGCGGTTGGCCTGACGCGCCACGAACCGCAGCCCCGAGTGTTCACGCCATCGGCCGACCAGACGCGGCATGAGGTGGGCTTCGATGTCGTCGGACATGCCCAGGGGGAAGGTCCGGTCAGCCCGGTCGGGGGCGAACTCCGCCGCGCCCGTGATGGCACCGTGCAGTGCGTGCAGCGCGGGCTCGACCTGCCGGGCGATCTCCATCGCGCGCGGGGTGGGCTCCATCCCCGTGCCGGTGCGAACGAAGAGCACGTCGCCGAAGAGCTTGCGCAGCCGCCCGAGGGCGGCACTGACCGCCGCCTGGCTCAGCCGCAGTTCCTGTGCCGCGCGGCTCACGCTCTTCTCGCGAAGCACTGCGGAGAAGACCACCAGCAGGTTGAGGTCGGCCCGCCGGAATTCGGTTTCGTAAATGTTGATCATTATGAGTATTAGTTTGCCGCATGTCCGGGCTCTACGTACGGTCGCCGTATGACTCCCGCGCATCATGTGACCGCCGCCGTCGTCCAGGCGGGCTCCCGGCTCTTCGACACCTCCGGCAACCTCGCGAAGGCCAAGGACCTCATCGGCCAGGCCGCTCGGCAGGGCGCCGAGATCATCGTCCTGCCGGAGGCGTTCCTGGGCGGCTACCCCAAAGGTCTCGATTTCGGTGTCACCGTCGGCAGCCGTACGACCGAGGGCCGGGAGGTGTTCCGCCGCTACTTCGAGTCCGCCGTCGACGTCCCCGGTCCGCAGACCGAGGAGCTGGCAGCCCTCACCCGTGACCTGGGCGTCCATGTGGTGATCGGCGCTGTCGAGCGCGCCGGCTCGACCCTCCACTGCGTGGCGCTGTTCTTCGGTCCGGGCGGCCTCCTGGGCATGCACCGCAAACTCATGCCGACCGCCGCCGAGCGGTTGATCTGGGGCTTCGGCGACGGCTCCACGATGCCAGTGGTCGACACGGGCCGCGCCCGGCTGGGTTCTGCCATCTGCTGGGAGAACTACATGCCGCTGTTCCGAACCGCCATGTATGCCAAGGGCGTTGACGTCTGGTGCGCGCCGACGGTGGACGACCGGGAGAACTGGCAGGCCACCATGCGCCACGTGGCCCTGGAGGGCCGCTGCTTCGTCCTGAGCGCCAACCAGTACCTGCTCCGCTCCGACCTGCCCTCCGACCTCCGCCCCGTGCAGGGCGATGACCCGGAGACCGTACTGATCGGCGGCGGCAGCTGCATCGTCTCCCCACTGGGCGAGGTCCTGGCCGGGCCACTACGGCATGATGAGGGCATTCTCACGGCCGAACTGGACCTCGGCGAGATCGCCCGCAGCCGCTTCGACTTCGACGTGACGGGCCACTACAGCCGGCCGGACGTCTTCAGTCTCAGCGTCGACGAGACGCCCCGGCCGACCGTGGACGGACACCAGGTCTTGCCTCAGAGGCAAAGCTTTTGCCTCTGAGGTACTTGACCGCCTATATCTGGTCATGACACGCCGTCCTCCGGATACGGCCGGGGTGTCGCCCCTCATTCTCGTGCAGCACAGCCGGGTCGCGATCCGATGGCGGCCGACAGGTCGGCGGGCGCCGACCGGTTGAAGGACGCCGTCGGGACAGAGCCGACTGCGCTTCACGTGCCCGCCGTCGATCTCCAGTGGTGTGCTCCGCCTCGATGGCTCCCTTCGCCTGCCCGACACCTACCGCCCGGGAGAACCTGCCGTGAGCCGAACTCGCGTACTCGTCAACGCCGACTGGGTCGAGGCCCACCTCGACGACCCCGGCGTCGTTCTCGTCGAGGTCGACGAGGACACCGCCGCCTACGACAAGAACCACATCCGAGGCGCCTTGCGCATCGACTGGCGACAGGACCTCCAGGACCCGGTTCGCCGCGACTTCGTGGACCAGGCCGGCTTCGAGGCGCTGCTCTCGGCCAAGGGCATCGCACGCGAGGACACCGTCGTCCTGTACGGCGGCAACAACAACTGGTTCGCCGCTTTCGCCTACTGGTACTTCAAGGTGTACGGCCACCAGGACGTACGGCTTCTCGACGGCGGACGCAAGAAGTGGGAGCTCGACGGCCGCGAGCTCGTCTCCGAGACCGTCTCCCGCCCGGCCACCGTCTACACCGCCTCCGCCCCGGACGATTCGGTGCGCGCTCTGCGTGACGAGGTGCTCAAGTCGATCGGTTCGCAGAACCTGGTCGACGTCCGCTCCCCCGAGGAGTTCTCCGGCAAGCTCAGCGCCCCGGCCCACCTGATCCAGGAGGCGGCCCTCCAGCGCGGCCACATCCCCACGGCGGTCAACGTTCCGTGGTCCAAGGCGGCCAACGACGACGGCACGTTCAAGTCCGACGAGGAACTCGCCGCCCTGTACGCAGCGGTGGACACCGAGCGCGACACCATCGTGTACTGCCGCATCGGCGAGCGCAGCGCGCACACCTGGTTCGTCCTGAGCGAGATCCTCGGCCGCCCGAACGTCAGGAACTACGACGGATCGTGGGCCGAGTACGGCTCCCTGGTCGGTGTTCCGATCTCCCTGCCCACCGCCGACTAGCGCGCCGATGAGGCGGCCCCTGCCCGAGTCGCCTCGTCCGAGGCCGAAGGAGTGACACACATGGCCGACCGGCCGACATCCCAGCCGCCCGGACCGCAGGCCACCACCACGGGCGGCGTTTCAGGCGACCTCGGCCTGGTGTCCGTCCGCTCACCCGGGGCGGCGCGTTCATCGTGTGGGGACGACGCGTCTGCCGGCACAGCGCGCAGGCGGCGGCCCGAGGGGCAGTGGGCCCTGGGCGAGACGGACCCGCTCAACCCCAATGAGCGCTTCAAGCAGGACGACGACGGCCTCAATGTGCGCTCCCGCATCGAGGACGTGTACGCCTCCGCCGGTTTCGGCAGCATCGACCGGGAGGACCTGCACGGCCGGATGCGATGGTGGGGGCTCTACACCCAGCGCCGGCCCGGCATCGACGGCGGCAGGACCGGCAGCCTGCAACCCCACGAACTCGACGACGAGTACTTCATGATGCGCGTCCGCGTCGACGGCGGACGGCTCACCACCGAGCAGCTCCGCACGATCGGCGAGGTGTCACGCGACTTCGCCCGTGACACCGCCGACCTCACCGACCGGCAGAACGTCCAGTTGCACTGGGTGCGCGTCGAGGACGTCCCGGAGATCTGGCGGCGCCTGGAAGCGGTGGGTCTGACCACCGCCCAGGCCTGCGGGGACACCACCCGGGTGTTCCTGGGCAGCCCGGTCGCCGGTGTGGCGGCCGACGAGATCATCGACGGCAGCCCGGCCATCCAGGAGATCCACGAGCGCTGGGTCGGCGATCCCGCCTTCTCCAACCTGCCGCGCAAGTTCAAGACCGCGATCAGCGGCTCGCCTCTGCAGGACGTCGCCCACGAGATCAACGACGTGTCCTTCGTCGGAGTGCGCCACCCGGAGCTCGGACCCGGATTCGACGTCTGGGTCGGCGGCGGACTGTCGACCAACCCGATGCTGGCACAGCGCCTCGGAGTCTTCGCGACTCTGGAGGAGGTGCCGGAGATCTGGGCCGGCGTCGTCTCCGTGTTCCGCGACTACGGATACCGGCGTCTGCGCAACCGGGCGCGGCTGAAGTTCCTCGTCGCGGACTGGGGCATCGAGCGGTTCCGCCAGGTTCTTGAACAGGAGTACCTGAAACGCAGGTTGACCGATGGGCCCGCGCCCCCCGCACCGACGGGGCCGCGCGACCATGTCGGCGTCCACCGCCAGCGCGACGGCCGCTACTACGTCGGCGCCTCACCCGTGGTCGGCCGGACCCCGGGAACGATGCTCATCGCCCTGGCCGACCTCGCCGAGGCACACGGGGCCCGGCGCGTACGCACCACACCCCACCAGAAGGTCCTGCTCCTCGACGTGGCCGAAGACGCGGTGGAAAGCCTGGTCGAGGGCCTTGAGGCGATCGGCCTGGACGCACGGCCGAGCACGTTCCGCCGCAACACCATGGCCTGCACCGGCATCGCGTTCTGCAAGCTGGCGATCGTGGAGACCAAAACCAGGGCGGCAACCGTCATCGAGGAACTCGAACGACGCCTGCCCTTCTTCGACCAGCCCCTCACCATCAACGTGAACGGCTGCCCCAACAGCTGCGCACGGACGCAGCTCGCCGACATCGGCCTCAAGGGGCAGCTCGTCCTCGACTCGGAGGGGCGCCAAGTCGAGGGATTCCAGGTCCACCTGGGCGGCGCCGTCGGAATGGATGCCCGCTTCGGCCGCAAACTCCGCGGCCACAAGGTCACCGCCGAGGAACTGCCCGACTACATCGAACGTGTCGTGCGGCGTTTCGACCTCGCCCGCGGCGACGGGGAGACCTTCGCCACATGGGTCGCCCGCGCGGCGGAAGAAGACCTCACGTAGCACTCCGCCAACCGTCAGGCATCCGGGCGCAGCCGCACCTGCAGTCAGCAGGTGCGCCTGCGCCTTTGTGCACACCAAGAACTTGATTCCCGCGGGCCGCCGGCAAATCAAGGTGCCCTCTGGAGCGCGGATTTACGTCTTTGGCAACTACCCGTGCACAATTACTCACTTGAAGTGAGGAGCATGTGACGTCGCCTTAATCCGGATGCCTCGGCTCAGTAATCGCTGCGGTACGCCGGCGAAGTACGCGTCGGCGGTGATGTGGGACACGTGCTGGATGGCGAGGTCACGGCGGACGATTCGGCATGTCGAGATCAAAGGGCTGCGACCTTGTGCGTCGCAGGGAATTCCCCTGCAGCGCTGCCGATCGGCAGCACTGCCCGTGTCGTCGCCGCCTCACTCCTCCGCGTCCTCGGGAGCGGCGAGCCGGCAACCCCGCCGGCCGGACCGGCGGGGCTTCGTCGTGCTGTCAGGTGTCACGCGCGAATCACAGACCTGGTGGTCGCCGCACCGTGCGGATCTCCCCACGTTGTGGCGGAGGTGCGGAGATGTTCGGCGTACGAGCGGCCCCGTCGCGTATGAGGCGCGAGGGCGTGCTAGCGGCGTACGTCCGTACTTCAGAGGGGGCGTCAGGTGCCCGCCCGGGCCGGCTCGCGGTCCGGGTGCAGGGCGAGTCGCCACACCCGCTGCCAGTCGGCCGGGGGTCTGCTGGGCGGGGTTCCGGGCCGGCGGCGGGGCACCCGGACCCGCAGCGCGCCTGGGACGATCCGGCAGACGACCGGGGTGCGCAGCGCGACGGACTCGCCGTCGACGCCGACCGGCACCGTGTCGGTGTCCGCCTCGACGACGACCTCCGGCGCGGTCAGCCGCAGCACGCCCTGGGATCCCGGGCCGCTCAGCATCCGGGCCGCCCCGGCGGTGCTGCCGACGCTGACGCACAGCACGCCGAGCCGTCCGGAGTGCAGGCTCTCCCGCAGTCCGGGGTGCGCGGTGTCGACGGCGCGCCGGTAGGGGTTGTTGCTGACCACCAGGGCCTGGAGGTCGTCGACGCGGGTCCGTCCGGCCCGCATCCGCAGCCGGGGCCCGTCGTCGCCGGTGAGCAGTCCGGGCAGGGTCTGCAGGGCGATGCGCAGCTTGTCGTCCCGGTAGGCGGGGTCGCTGACCACGGCCGCGTACGCGCCGAAGGAGGCGTTGTTGACGAAGACGCGGTCCGCGGCGAACCCGAGGTCGACGCGGAGTTCGCCGCCGTCCGTGAGCGCCTCCAGGGCGGCGGCGGGGTCGTCCCGGTCCAGGCCGAGGTCGAGGGCGAAGTGGTTGCGGGTGCCGGCCGGGATCACCAGGAACGGCAGGTCGTGGGCGGCCGCGATCTCGGCCACCACGGCCTGGGTGCCGTCGCCGCCGGCCGCGGCGAGCAGGTCGGCTCCGTCGCGCACCGCGCACCGGGCCAGTTCCGCGACGTCCGTGTGCCCTTCCGGGTCCAGCAGGACCACCTCGGCACCAGCCTCCCGGGCCTTCTCGGCCAGGTGGAAACGCTCCACCTTGCCGCCCCCGGAACGCGGGTTCATGACGATCCAGGGCCGGCGCGGCGCCTCGGCCGCGGCGGGGTCCGGTTCCCGTTCACCCGCGGCGCCCCCGGGGGTGAGGGCGATGCGGGCGGCGGCCAGGGCCAGGGCCCACAGGACCAGGGTGAGGACGGCCGGGCCGAGCATGCCGTGCGCGGCGTAGAGGGCGAGGACCGCCGACGGTACGGCGACGACCAGGGCCGCTCCCAGGGCGCGGACCGCTACGGTGTGCGCGAGCGTCCACCACAGACCGGCCGCGGTGAGGGCGAGCCCGGCCATGCCGAGCGGCACCCACAGCAGGCTTCTGAGCCCGGCGGCGACCAGCGGCACCAGCACGCTGCCCAGCAGGGCGAGCAGCGCCAGCCGCGCCCACACCGCGGGGCTCGTGCGGTGGGCCGCCGTCCGTCCGGGGGCGGGGGCGTGCCCGTCACGCCGGTGCCGCACCTCGCACTCCTTCTCCGCGTCCTGCCGGGTTTCGCGGCGCGACGGAGACGAAGGTGCGGCGGGGCCCGTACGGCCCGCCGCACCCTCGTCGGCGCGGTCCTGTCCCGGTGGGCGCAGGGCCTACCGGTAGCCGGCGGATTCCTCGGGGCGCACCACGCACAGCGCCCAGATGACGAACCCGGAGATCGCGATGGCCACGATGGACCACAGCGGGAAGTACGGCAGGGAGAGGAAGTTGGTGATGATGATGAGGCCGGCGATCACCACACCGCCGACGCGTGCCCACATCGCTCCCTGGAACAGACCCAGGCTCACGACCACGGCGAGCGCCCCGAGGATGAGGTGGACCCAGCCCCAGCCGGTGAGGTCGAAGCGGAAGACGTACAAGTCAGGCGTGGTGACGAACACGTTGTCCTGGGCTATGCCCATGATGCCGCGGAAGATGTCGAGCACTCCGCCGATCATGAGCATGACCGCGCCGAACAGCATGAGGCCGGTGGCCCACTGCTGCTTCGCCGACTCCGGGCGTGCGTGGTGTGCTGTGGTCATGCTGGTGCCTCGTTTCGTTCTCGGTCCGGCGTTGTCTTCAGCGGCCGGGGGTGGAGGTGACGGAGGTGGAACTGCCGGCGGGTGCGCCGCCGCTCAGGAGCTGTTCTTTGGCCCGGGCGAACTCCGCGTCGGTGATGTCGCCGCGGGCGCGCATCTCGGAGAGCCGGGCGAGGTCGTCCACGCCGCTGGTCCGGCCGCCGGCCGCGGTCTCCCGGACGTAGGCGTCGAACGCCTGCTGCTGCGCGCGGGCCTGCGCGACCTCACGGCTGCCCATGTCCCTGCCGCGCGCGATGACGTAGACGAGGACGCCGAGGAACGGCAGCAGGATCACGAAGACCAGCCAGCCAGCCTTGCCCCATCCGCCCATGGAGTCGTCGCGGAAGATGTCGACGATGACGCGGAAGAGCAGGACGAACCACATGATCCACAGGAAGAACCAGAGCATGGTCCAGAAGGCGCCCAGCAGCGGATAGTCGTACGCCAGGTACGTCTGCGCGTTCATGTCTCTCCTCCGTTTCCGGGCCCCGGCCCGGCTGCGGCTCGGTGCCGTATTCAGCGTGCGCACGGCAAGAACGCCGCGTCCTCACCCGGGGCGGGTGAGAGTGGGACCGGTGATCGGCGCGCGGACCCGGCGAAGGCCGAGGGCCGTTCGCGGCCGCGCGGTGCTCAGGGGACCGCACGGCCCGGTTCGCCTCCCGCGCTCGTCCGGGCGGTGTCGTCGCCGGCCGCGTCGGCCAGGACCGCCAGGACGAACAGGACGACGAGCACGACGAGCACGACCAGGGCCACCACGGCCGCCGTCGGGTAGTTCCAGAGCACGAGGGTGAGGGCGCCCGCCGCGATGACCACCCCGGTGGTCCACCCGCGGTGAGTGTCCAGCCAGCGGCCCGTGGCCCCGGTCCGCATCCCGCCGCGCGCCAGGGCCCGGCCGATGGTCGCGGTGCCCCGTCCCGCGAGCGACCGCACGGCGGTGGCCGCGCGTGCGGGGCCGTAGAGGAACGCGGCCAGCGCGGTGATCACGGCGACGACCAGCAGGGTGCGCGCGCTGTCGCGCAGGAAGCGGAGGAAGGTGTCGAAGATCGCCGCGGCGGCGTCGGGCGGAAGGGTGGCCGGGGGCACGCTGTTCAGGTACATCTGCCGTACGACGGCCAGGGCCACGAGGAGCACCACCATCATGACGCCGATGCCGGTGGCCGTGACCATGAGCATGAAGCGGTGCGCCGGAGCGGTCCAGACGGTGAGGGCGGCGAGGACGACGGTCAGCACCGGAAGCCAGGTGCCGACGATGTTCAGCAGCCGCAGCGCGCTCTGGGCATTGTTGAGCTGGTCGGTCCTGAACAGGGTGACCGTGCGGTCGGGAGCCGGGATGACGGACGCCTTCTGGAAGCCCGCGTCGACCAGCCGCTGCTTGACCTGGTCCACGACGACCCCGATGTCCAGCTGCACGGTGTCGCCCTGGGCGCGCAGGGCGCCGCTCTCGTTGCCCGTCAGCATGTTGACCACCGAGGAGTGGGCCCGCTGGTTGGCGTTCACCCACACCTGCTCGAAGAAGTCGCTGGTGATCACCTTGCTGATGGTGCGGTGCACGACGTCGGTGACGGCGCTGCGCAGCGGGCCGGTCAGCGCGGAGGAGGCGTCCACGACCCGCCGGGGCGCCCCCGCGTCCGCGAGTGCCTTGGTGAGGGACGCGGTGATCGCCTGCACGTCGATCTCGTCGACGACCCGGGTGGTCAGCTTGTCGGTGACGGCGTTCTGCACGGCCGGTTCCGAGGCCAGCGGCGCCACTGTCTGCACATAGCGGTCGGTGTCGAACACCTGCGAGTGAACCCACGCGGCGACCACCGCCAGGGGAGCGAGTACGAGCGTCACGACCAGCAGCAGCGAGGCGCCCACGCGGCGCGCGCGGCGGTGCCGTACGTACGCCGCGCGCCGCAACCGCTCGTACTCCTCGCGCTCGGAGGCGCTCAGGGGCTGCGAGGACGGGGGTTCGCCGGGAGGCCCGGCGGGGGGCGGGGGCCCGGCGGGGGGTGGAGGGCCGGCGGGGGGCGGAGGGCCGGTCGAGGCCCCGCCGGGCGCCGGGGTGCCGTCGGGGGGCTGGTCGGCGCCGGAGGCTGAGGGTCCGGATGCTGGGGTCGAGGCCATGCGTCCTCCTCGGTCGTTCGGGCCGGCCGGGTGGGAGCGCCGGGTGCTGCCGTGCGTCCGTGAGTCCGTGCGGGGACGGCGGGTCGTGGACGCGACGCGCGCGAGCGGTGCCGGGTCCCGCAGGCCCGGCCCGCGCCCGCGAAGGGGCCAGGGCTCAGACGGGGGCGGCCGGGCCCGTCCGGAGTCCGCCGCGGGCCCGGCGCAGCGCCGCCCGCCAGGCGAAGGCGACGCCCACCTCCACCACTCCGAGCAGGACCAGCCACAGACCGAGCAGCCGGGTCAGCGCGACCGCCGACTCCACCGGCAGCGCGAGGACCACGATCCCCGCGACGATGCCCAGGGCCGCGGCGCCGAAGACGAAGCCGCGGTGCGGCAGCCAGCTGGCAGCGATGGCCGTATAACCGGTCAGCATCCCGGTCACCAGCCAGACGACCCCCACGATCAGCGAGAGGGCGGCGATGGTCTGCAACGGGTTGCGCAGGCACAGCACCCCGGCCAGGACGAACAGCACCGCCATGAGCAGGCCGGGCAGCCGTTCCCCCGGCTCCCGGGCGAAGGCCGCGACGAACCGGAACACGCCGGCCACGAGCAGGTAGAGCCCGATCACGACGGCCAGCACGTGCAGGGTCTCGTCCGGCCAGACCAGGATCAGGACGCCCGGCACGAGCGTGGCCAGTGCCGAGCCCAGCATCCAGCTCCAGGAACCGCCGAGCTCCGCGAGCAGGGCCTCGGGGTCACCGGCGGTGTCCGCGACCGTCCCGTCGGGCGTGTGCTCCGGTCCGGTTCGCGGCGCACGCGATGCGGTCATGGTTCCTCCTCGCGTGGTCGGTCGGGTCGCTGCCGGACCGCCTACGGGACGGTGTGCGGGGACCTCACCCCGTCACGGTGCCGCGCCCGCGTGACGGCCGGGTCACCCGTGACGGGTGATTCGACCGCACCGCCGCGGGAGTGAGGCGGGGCCCGGATCCGCGCAGCGGGCCCTCCCACGGGGAACGATCCGTGCGAGATGAGCGAACCTCCTGGTGGCGGGCCGCAGGACGCCCCGCCCGGTCAGCCCCCCGAACGGCCTCCCGGGCAGCGGGACGCCCGGCCGCGCCCGAGCCACCGGGCCGCCCTCACGTCGCTGGTCCGGAGCGCGAGCATCACCACGGCGTTCGTCCTCGCGTACTACCTGCTCCCCATGGACCAGGAGAGCACCCTGAGGACGACCACGATCCTGGTGGGCGGACTGCTGGGGGTGGGGCTGGTGTTCGGCTGGGAGGTCCGGGTGATCGCGCGCTCGCCCCATCCCCGGCTGCGGGCCGTGGAGGCTTTCGCCACCACGCTGTCGATGTTCCTGCTGCTCTTCGCCAGTGCCTACTACCTGGTGGAACGCGGGATTCCGGGCACCTTCAGCGAGTCGCTGACCAGAACGGACGCCCTGTACTTCGCGCTCACCACGTTCGCCACCGTCGGCTACGGGGACATCGTCGCGGTGACCCAGATGGGGCGCGTCATGGCGATGCTCCAGATGGTCGGAGGGCTGCTGCTCGTCGGCCTCGCCGCGCGGGTGCTGACGGCCGCCGTCGAGACGGGCCTGCGACAGGCCGACAGGAAGCCGCCCCTCGAATGAAGGGGTCGGTGACCGGCTCGGTCAGCGGCTCGGTCAGCGGCTCCGTGAAAGCCCCCGTGGCCGGCACGGTGAAGGGCTCGGTGGGCGGCTCGGTGGAGGGCGCGTCACTCCGGCAGCCGGCGCATCTCCAGGACCCGTAGCCCCAGCGACTGACAGCGGTCGAGCAGTCCGTAGAGGTGGGCCTCGTCCACCACCGGCCCGAACAGGACCGTCTGGCCGGAGATCACCACGTGGTCCAGCTCCGGGAAGGCTTCCGCCAGCGTCTCCGAGATGTGCCCGTCGACGCGGATCTCATAGCGCATGAGCTGCCCTTCCGCGGACGCGGTTGGCCGTCGGGGCTGACTGCGCCCTCCCCAGCGATACTCCGTCGAGCCGTTCCGCCGGGCCTCACCCGGCACAGGTGAGGCCCGGCGGGCCCGGTCCGGGCGGGCCCGGCAGCCCCGGCAGGCGCGGTCCGGGCAGGCGCGGTCCGGGCAGGCGCGGTCCGGGCAGGCGCGGTCCGGGCAGGCGCGGTCCGGGCGGGCGTGGTCCGGGCGGGCGTGGTCCGGGCGGGCCCGGGCGGAAAACGTCTCCGGTGCCTGGGCGTCAGTGCGTGAGCGTCAGTTTGAACGCGATGATCAGCAGGCCGATCACCAGGTTCACCGAGGCCGTCACGGCGACCAGGGCCCAGGACGCCCCGGCCCGCCGGGCCGCCGCCGCCGACCAGCCCATCTGCCCGGCCACGGCGACGGCGAGCGCCAGCCAGATCGCGCCCCGCACGTCCAGCCCCAGCAGCGGGCTGACGGCCACGGCGACGGCCGGCGGCACCGCGGCCTTGACGATCGGCCACTCGTCCCGGCACACGTGCAGCACGGTCCGCCGGTCCAGCGACTCCTGCGCCAGCCGCGCGCCGAACAGCTGGGCGTGCACATGGGCGATCCAGAACACCACCCCGGTGAGCAGCAGCAGGACGACCAGCTCGACGCGCGGGTACGCCCCGAGGGCGCCGGCGCCGACCACGACGGAGGCGGCGAGCAGGGAACCGTAGACGCCGCCGGTGTAGTCGGCGTGGGCCCTGCGCTCGGCGGCGCGGGCGCGGGCCTCGACGGTGCGGGGTCTGGGCATCTCGGCCGCTCAGTGGGGCGCCCCGGCCGCGGTGCCGGGCGTGGTAGGGGTACGGCGATCCGGCCGCCCGGCCGGCAGGCCCCCCGTGACCAGGAAGCTCGCCAGGGTGACGCCGGCGGTGACCAGGATCGCCGCCTTCAGTCCGGCGAGCTGCGCCGACGCGTAGGCGTTCGTGACCCCCTTCACCTGGGACGGCGGCAGGCCGGCCTGCTTCGCCGCCGCGCGCACCTGATCGGTGGCGACGAAACTCACCCCCGACTCCAGGGCGATGCTCGTCTGCTGACGGGCCCGTTCCGACAGGCGCGGATCGTCGGCGACGTACGTCGTGAAGGCCTGGGCCAGGGCGCCGATCAGCACGGAGCCGACGAGGGCGGTGCCCAGCGAGGAGCCGAGGTTCTGGGCCGTGAACTGCAGACCGCCGACCTCGCTGCGCTCCTCCTCGCCGGCCCCGGACTGGACGACGTTGCCCAACTGGGACGCGAGCAGTCCCATGCCCACGCCCAGCAGCGCCATCGCCCCGGCGAACTGCGCGTCGTCGATGACCGGCTTGATCGTGGCCAGCAGCCACACGACGGCCACCAGCAGACAGGTCAGCGCGAGCCGGACCATCCGCCGCGGTCCGGCGACCCGGCCGACCCGGGAGGCGACGGCCGACGCCAACAGCATGGCGACGGACACCGGCAGCAGCCGCAGCCCCGTCCGAAAGGCGTCGAACCCCTGCACCACCTGCAGGTACAGCGGGATGGCGAAGAACAGGCCAAGCAGGATGAGGTTCTGGCTCACCAGCATCGTCAGGCCGGAGCGGAGAGCGGGCCTGCGCAGCAGCGCCAGATGGACGAGCGGGTCCCGGCCGTGCGCCTCGCGCCCGCGCTCCCAGGCGTGGAACCGGACCAGGATCAGGACCCCGGCGGTGATCACGAACAGGGTGGGCGCGAAGCCGAAGACGGTGAACGGGGCGTTCCGGGGTTCGAGCCATCCCCAGGTGCTGCTCTGCAGCACGCCGAAGACGCAGAGCGCGAGTCCGGCCGCCGAGAGTGCGGCGCCCACGCCGTCCAGCCGGGGGCGCGGGCCGGTGCGGCCGGACTCGGCGACCCAGCCCCGGAGCGCCAGCATGATCAGTACGACCACGACCTCACCGGCGAACACCAGCCGCCAGGTCAGGTATGTGGTCAGCCAGCCGCCGAGCAGCGGACCCACCGCGATGCCCGCGCCGGCGAGGCCGCCGATCACGCCGTAGGCGACGGCACGGTCCGGCCCCCGGTAGGACTCCGCGACGAGCGCCGCCATGGCGGGCAGCACCATGGCGGCGCCGAGTCCCTCGACGATCGACCAGCCGAGGGTGAGCATCCAGAGGGTGGGTGCCAGGGCGGTGAGGGCCGAGCCGGTGCCGTAGACGGCCAGTCCGAGCAGGAACAGCCGGCGCCGTCCGTGGATGTCGCCGAGCTTGCCTCCGAGGATCATGAAGGCCGCCATCACCAGCGCGTAGAGCGTGATCACCGCCTGGATGGCGGTGACCTCGGTGTCGAAGTCCTCGACCAGGCGGCTGATCGACACGTTCATGACGGAGGTGTCGAGCACCATCAGGAACTGGGCCGTGCCGAGGACGATCAGAGCCCGCCAGTGCGCCACGGTGTCCACCTCGCCGAGTCGGCCCGGGTTCCGGCCGCCACGGCCGGCCGCGGCGGCGGGACGGCGCCCGCCGCTGCTCCCATGGCACCCGAGCCGCCGGCCGGCCGCCTCACCCGCGACGGGCGAGGCGCGGGGACTCGCGCGGACGCACAGGCTCACGGGCACCCGGGCACCCGGGCACCCGGGCTCACGGACGCACAGACTCAGGGGCTCAGGGGCTCAGGGGCTCAGGGGCTCAGGGGCTCGCGGAGTCACGGGCTCGGGGCTCGGGGGTGACGCCCACAGGGGCAGGACAGCCGGGCGGCTCCCGCGGCCGACACGGCTGACGTCGGCTGTGCCGTGCTCGCGGCGATCACATCAGGTGGAGCTCGCGGGCGCGTCGTACCGCGTCGTTGCGCCGGTTGACACCGAGCTTGCGGTACGCGGTCTTCAGGTGCGTCTTCACCGTGTTCACCGAGACGAAGAGGTCGGCGGCGATCTCCTCGGTCGACATCAGCTGCGCGAGGCGCTGGAGGACGTCCCGCTCGCGGGCGCTCAGCGGCTCGACGACCGGCGCCGGTGCCGGGCCGCCGGCGGGCGGCGGCCCGGGGCGCCGGCTGAGCCAGTCCGCGGCGAGCTCCTGCGCCGGCTCCGTGGCCAGCAGGGGCCGGATCCACGGACCGGCTTCGAGGAACGGACGCCGCAGCCGCTCCCGGCGGGCGTGCCGGAGCGCCTGGGTGACGAGGCGCCGGGCGGTGGCCCCGTCCCCCGCCAGGTCGGCGGCCTGGGCCCGCACCAGCAGGGCCCGGACCGTGATCGCCGGGCCGCCGTCGGGCTCCGCGGCGTGGACACCGTCCAGTACGCGCAGTGCCTCGGCGAGGCGCCCGGCCGCCAGGTGGGCCCGGGCGGCCTCCACGGCGCAGGCCGTGCGGTGGCGGGCCGCCTCGTCGAGCACCGTCAAGGCCGCCTCGGGGCGGCCCTCCGCCAGGTGCGCGGCCGAGGCGACCAGGGCCGCGTGCTCCTGCGCCCACGGGGAGGCGACGGCGGCGGTGACGCCGGACCCGGCGACTTCGAGGGCGGCCTGCGCGTCCCCGCGCGCCAGCACCAGCCGTCCGCCGACGATGATCCGCGCCGCCGCGGCCACCGGATCGGGGGCTCCGTGCCCGACGGCGGTCGCCTGGTCCAGGAGGGCCTGGGCCACGTCCAGTTCGTCGCGGTCGACCGCCACGGCCGCCAGGACCAGTTGCCCGATGCCGGAGCCGGACGGCTGCGGCACGCTGAACCGCTCGGCGTCGCTGATCGCGGCCGCCGCCTTGCGCTCCGCCCGGCTCGGCCGGCCTTCGAGGTAGTCGATCAGCGCCAGGTGGCACAGGGACTCCTCGCGCGGCAGCGCGGTCGAGGCGCCGCCGTGGGCGGCAACCACGGCCGACAGGGCGGCGCGTGCCTCCTCGAAGCGCCCCGCCCACAGGCGGGCCGCGCCCAGGTGGGTCTGGAGCAGGGCGGGCAGCTCGGGGTGCCGTTCCAGTGCTTCGGACGCAAGATCCCGCTGGGCCAGTCGCGCCTTGAGCGCCGCCCGTTCCGCTCGGCCGGGGGCACCGGTCAGCCGGGCCGCGAGAGTCTGCAGCAGGGCGCAGTTCAGGTGGACGGCCGCCGCGTCCGGCAGCTCGCGGCCCAGCTCCCGCTCGACCTGCTGCAGGTGGGCCAGGCCACGCTCGACGTCTCCCTCGGACAGGGCGCGGGCCGCCCGGACGAGGTTCGCCTCGGGGCCCTCGGCGTCCGGCGCCATCCGTGCGAACAGCTCGCCCAGGTCGTCGGAGCGCAGGCCCAGGAAGAGCTGGCCGATCGCCAGGTCGTCGACGAGGACCCGGGCGGTGAAGTCCCAGTCGCCCGCGGCGGCGCCGTGCGCGAGCGTCTCCGGCAGCGGTCCCGACCTCCGCAGCCAGGCGGCCGCCCTGCGGTGCAGCTCGCTCTCCAGCCCGGGGAAGCGGACCCGAAGATGGGCCCGGAGGATCTCCGCGAACAGCGGGTGCAGGCGGTACCACGAGTGCCCCAGGTGTTGGACGAACGCGTTCGCCCGGTGCAGCTCGGCGAGCCGGGGCTCGGCGTGCCGCTGCCCGGTCACCGCATTCGCCAGTTCGGGGCAGAACCGGTCCAGGACACTGACCCGCAGCAGCAGCTCCTGCGTCTCGGCGGACTGCCGTTTGAGCACCTCGGCGAGCAGGAAGTCGGCGACGGCGCTCTGCCCGGCCTCGAACTCCTTCAGGTACGTCTCCGGGTCGCTGCTCTCCTGCGCGGCCAGCGCGCACAGCCGCAGGCCGGCGGCCCATCCCTGGGTCCGCCCCACCAGCGCGCGCACCCCGTCCCCGCTCAGCCGCAGTCCGTGCAGGTCGAGCAGCGTGGCCGCCTCTTCGGGGGTGAAGGCCAGTTCCGCGTCGCGGATCTCGGTGATGGTGCCCAGCGCCCGGTAGCGGTGCAGGGGCAGGAGCGGCTCGGTGCGGGTGACGAGGACCAGGCGCAGGCCCTGCCCGGCATGGCGGAGAACGAACTCGAGCTGGTCCGCGATCTCCGGGGTGGTCACGAGATCGTACTCGTCGAGGATCACGACGGCGGGGCGGTCCCGGCCGCTGAGCCCGGCGGCGAGCCTGGCCAGCAGGGTGCGATCGACCCGGCTCGGGTCCGCGGGGCTGCCGACCTCGTCGACCGCCCGCATCCGCACCCCGCCGGCGCGCAGGGCCTGCAGCAGATAGGCCCAGAAGACGCCGGGGGCCTGGTCGGCCGGGTCGCAGGTCAGCCAGGCGACCGGCTGTTCCAGGTGCTCCGCCCAGTCGGCGGCCAGCAGGGTCTTGCCCGCGCCCGCGCCTCCGTTGATCATCGTCAGCGGGGTCTCCAGCGCCCGGTCGAGGTGCTCGACGAGGCGTTCACGGCGGATGAACGTGGCCGGCCGGATGGGCACGGCGAACCGGGTGCGCAGAAACGGATCGCCCACCGGGTCCCTGCGCGGGACGTCCGACTCCGGGGTGTTCTCGTTGTTCTCACCGAGTGCAGCCACGACGCTCACCACCACTGTTCGTCAGGCCATGGGCAGCGCTCTCTCGCTCATGATCTCAGTGTTTGCGCGAACGGGCGCGCGGGGCAGGGTCCGACGTCCTGTGGAGGGGGCCCACCGGATACCCCCGCGGGGTTCGCTACGTCCGCTGGACCGGGCCACCCAGACCGGTGAGGGCGCCGACCGGATCGAGGTCCGGGGTGCCTCGGGGCCACCAGTCCTCGCGCCCCGGTTCGGACTCGTAGGCGTACCAGAGCCCGTCCCGGCCCAGCCGCAGCTGGACCTGGCCGTGGGGGTGGGTGAGGTGGTTCCGCCAGGGGCGGAAGACGGGCAGGTCGGCCGCGAGGAGGAGCGGGCGGGCGCGGTCGAACCGTCCCGCCGGCGGGTCCCACGGCTCCTCCAGAACCGCCAGCCCCTCCGGGCCGCCCTGCCGCCAGGCGGCGACCGCGCGGGCCAGGTCGGCCGGGGTGCGGCCGGTGGCGGAGGCCAGCGAGGCGTACAGGGAGCGGGTGGCGGCGGTCAGCCCGGCGCCGGGACGGGCGGCGGCGAGGCGCACCGCGTCCTCCCACAGGGTCAGCTCGCCGACCGGGTCGCGGCCGGTGGTCAGCAGGGCGTGCGCCCGGGCGGCCGCGTCGGTGGCCAACTGGTCCAGCGCGAACGGGTCCGGGCCGCCCGGCGCGCCCGGGTACACCGGGGGCTGCTCCGGGTGCGGGGGCGGGGGCAGCGGGGCCGGGAGCGGCGGCAGGCCGCGCGGCGCCAGCGCGTCACCGGCAGGGACGCCCGGCAACGGCGCCGGTGCACGGTCCTGGGCGGCGCGGGCCGCGCGGGTGGCGCTCAGTCGGGAGAGGGCGTCGAGCAGCTCGCGCTCGCCCCGGCCGCGGAGCAGCAGCAGGACGAACGGGTCGGCGTCCAGCAGGCGGGCGGTCTGGTAGCAGAGGGCGGCGGCGTGCTTGCAGGGGTGGCCCCGGTCGGGGCAGCTGCAGTGCGGCTCCAGATCGCCGGGACCGGGCAGCAGGGGGACCCCGCAGTCGGCCAGGGAAGGGGGCATCTCCTTGTCGAGCAGGGCGGCGATGTGCCCCGGCCGCTCGGCCGCCGCGTCCAGGAACCGGTCCCAGGCCGCGCCGTCCAGCGTCCTCAGCCGCACCTGCACCCGGTACGGGCGCGGACGGCTCCCCTGTACGTAGGCGAGCACGAGCCCGGGGGTGACGGTGATGGCGTCCACATGCCCCTGCTCCGCGTAACCGCGCCCCCGCACCAGCCGCGCCACGTCCAGGGCGCCCTCCTCCAGCGCGGCGATCCAGGCGTTCCCCCACCAGGTCCCCGCGAACCCGGAACCGTCCGACGCCCGAGGCGCAAACGCCGGAAAGGTCCGCCGCAGCTCCCCATCGCGTCGCGGCACGGCCATGGTGTGGGGGACCCGCGGGGGTGCGGGGGGCGTCGGGGGCGCGGGGGGCATCAGGGGCGTGCGAGTCGCGGGTGGTGCCGGAGTCGCGGAGGACGCCGGAATCGCGGAGGACGCCGGAATCGCGGGAGTCGCCGGAGTCGCGGGAGCAGAGGGAGTCGCCGAGGGAGCCGGAATCGCGGCGGACTCGGGGGACGTGGGAGTCGCGGACGACGCCGGAATCACGGAGGAGGCGGGGGACGCGGAGGCGGCGTCCGCGGCGCGGACGGGGAGCGCGGGTGCAGCGGGTACGGAGGCGGCGTCCGCGGAGCGGGCGGGGAGCGCGGGGGCGGGCGGGTCGACGGGCTCGGGCGCGGACTCGTCCTGGCGCGGGTGGGTCGGCGGCCGGTGCGCCACCCGCCCGTGTGCGTCGGTCGTCCGCCGGTGCGGGGTGGGGTCGCCGGAGGGGGCGGCAGCCCCGCCCGGGGACGGGGCGGTGCCTGCGGCGGAGATCCGCGAGCGGTCCACGGCGCGGTACGGCTGCTCGGCGGACTCGGTCGCGTCCGCGCCGTCGGACCCACGGGCGTGAGTCCTTTGTGTGGCCGTGGGAGCCGTCCTCGATCGGCTTCCCGTCCCGCCGTCCGTCTCCCCCTCCCCCGGAACCGGGCCGGCCGCCGTCGAAGGCATACGGAACGCCTGGGCCACCAAGTCGCGCATCTCTTGGGCCCGCGTGCCGGCGCCCCGGCCCGACGCGTCGCCCCGCGACCGGCGGACGGCGGGCTCGGTCCTGCGACGGGGGCGGACCTCGGCCGACCCGGCTTCCGTCGCGCGCGCACCGGTCGACACGGCTTCCGTCGCGGGCCGCTGATCCGCTTGTGCCGCGTTTCGAGCCCGCGCAGCGCGCAGCGCCTCACGGGCCACGTCGGCGGGACGTGCGCCGCTCGGGCGCGCTTCTCCGCCACGAACCGGACTCCCGGCCGCATCCGCGGGTTCACCGGTGTCCTCATCCGGTCGCCCCGGCGACTCCCGCAACCCGCCGCCTGCGGGCCGCGGGAGCGCCCCGCCCCTCTGATCCCCCGGTTCGCCGGTCACTCGGGCTGGGTCGTCCGCCGCTCGGGCTCGATCGTGCGAGGGTGGCCGCGTCGCCGGACCGCCCGTTTCTGCCGTCACCGATTCCCGCGACGCGGCGACCGGGGCGGCGGGCTCCGCGGGCTCACCGGGCCGGACGAACTCCGCGCCCGCACCGCAGCCGCCGGACTCCGTACCGTCGCGGCCGGAGGACTCCGTGACCTCGCGCCTGGTGGACTCCGCCGCGGTGCTGTCGGCGCTATGTGCACCGGCACCACGGCCGACGGCGGCCGCCCCTGCACCGCGTCCAGCCACATCCGCAGCGTCACTGCGGTCGGCGGGGGCCGCCCGGTCGGCGCGCCGGTCCGAGACGGCACGGCGCAGGGCCGCGCGGGCGGCATCGGCCGGGCGGCCGGCATCGGCCGGGCGGGCGGCATCGGCCGGGCGGGCGGTATCCGTCGGGCGGGGCGGGTCGGCCGGGCGGGCGGTATCCGCCGGATGGGGCGGGTGGCTGATCGGGTCGCTCAAGGGCCGGGACGGTGCGCGTTCGGTCTCGTCGCCCGTCGCCGACTGCTGTTCGCGAGCGGCCCGCAGGGCGCGGCG
The DNA here is from genome assembly GCF_043081525.1 of Streptomyces sp. NPDC014864. NCBI lineage: Bacteria > Bacillati > Actinomycetota > Actinomycetes > Kitasatosporales > Streptomycetaceae > Streptomyces > Streptomyces sp. NPDC014864. Next base: position 102,811 of record NZ_JBIBWT010000005.1, on the reverse strand, counting down.
GGCCGCGTCGGCGGGCCGGTGTTCCGGGTGGCCGGGTTCCGCGTGACCGGACCGCGGGGCCGTGGGCTGGTGGTCAGGCACTGGACGGCCGGATTCCGAAGTCCCGGAGTCCGGATGCCCGGGTGCCAGGTGCGCCGTGGTGGGCCGCGCGGCAGGTGCCGTGGTGTCGGCCGGCGGCTCCTGCCTGCCCGGGCCCGGGACGTCGGTGTCGGTTCGCTCGGGAGCCATCACGCCTCCCTCCGCAGCGACACCAGGTCGGACAGCTCGCGGTCGGTGAGTTCCGTGAGGGCCGACTCGCCGGAGCCGAGGATCGCGTCGGCCAGGGCACGCTTGGCGGCGAGCATCTCGGCGATGCGGTCCTCGACGGTGCCCTCGGTGATCAGCCGGTGCACCTGCACCGGCTGGGTCTGGCCGATGCGGTACGCGCGGTCGGTGGCCTGCTCCTCGACGGCCGGGTTCCACCAGCGGTCGAAGTGCACGACGTGGCCCGCGCGGGTGAGGTTCAGGCCGGTGCCGGCCGCCTTCAGCGACAGTACCAGGACGGGAATCGCCCCGCTCTGGAAGCGGTCCACCATGCGCTCGCGCTCCGGCACCGGGGTGCCGCCGTGCAGCAGGTCCACGGGGACCGCGCGGGCGGTGAGGTGTGAGGCGATGAGCCGGGCCATGCCGACGTACTGGGTGAAGACGAGGGCCGAACCGTCCTCGGCGAGCAGGGTGTCCAGCAGTTCGTCCAGCAGGGCGAGCTTGCCGGAGCGCGCGGCGAGCCGGTCCGCGCCGCCGCGCGGGTGTTCGTCCTTCAGGTAGAGCGCGGGGTGGTCGCAGATCTGCTTGAGCGAGGTCAGCAGCTTGAGCACCATGCCCCGGCGGGCGATGCCCCGGGCGGTCTCGATGGCCAGCAGTGACTCGCGCACCACCGCCTCGTACAGCGCGGCCTGCTCACGGGTGAGCGGGACCGGGTGGTCCGTCTCCGTCTTGGGCGGCAGTTCGGGGACGATGCCGGGATCGGACTTGCGGCGGCGCAGCAGGAAGGGCCGCACCAGGCGGGCCAGGCGCTCCACCGCCTCCTCGTCCTCGCCGTTCTCCACCGCGCGCGCGTGCCGGGCGCGGAAGGACTTCAGGGGGCCCAGGAGGCCGGGGGTGGTCCAGTCGAGGAGGGCCCACAGCTCGGAGAGGTTGTTCTCGACGGGGGTGCCGGTGAGGGCCACGCGCGCGGGCGACGGGATGGTGCGCAGTGCCTTCGCCGTCGCCGAGTAGGGGTTCTTGACGTGCTGTGCCTCGTCGGCGACGACCATGCCCCACGGCTGCTCGGCGAGCCGGGCCGCCGTGGACCGCATGGTGCCGTACGTGGTGAGCACGAAGCCGGCGTCGAGGCCGTCCAGGGTGCGGTCCGGGCCGTGGAAGCGCCGGACGGGCACGCCGGGCGCGAACCGGGTGATCTCCCGCTGCCAGTTGCCCAGCAGGGAGGCCGGACAGACCACCAGGGTCGGTTCCCTGCGGGCCCGCTTCAGGTGCAGGGCGATGAGGGTGACCGTCTTGCCGAGGCCCATGTCGTCGGCGAGGCAGCCGCCGAGGCCGAGGGAGGTCATCAGGTCGAGCCAGGCCAGGCCCCGCAGTTGGTAGTCGCGGAGGGTGGCGCGCAGCCCCTGCGGCGGTTCCGCGGGAGCCACCCCCGCCGTCAGCCGGGTGCGCAGCGCCGCGAGCGCGCCGACCGGGACCGCCTCGACGGTCTCGCCGTCGACGTCGGCGGTGCCGGTGAGGGCGACGGAGAGCGCGTCGACGGGGTCGAGCAGGCCCAGCTCGCGTTTGCGGGCCTTGCGGACGAGGGCCGGGTCGACGAGCACCCAGCGGTCCCGCAGGCGCACGACCGGGCGGTGCGCCTCGGCGAGCGCGTCCATCTCGGCGTCGGTGAGCTCGTCGCCGCCGAGGGCCAGTTGCCAGCCGAACCGCAGCAGTTCCTCACTCTCGAAGAAGCCGGTGCCGTCGGTCGCCGAGCCCGGCGCGGCCCGCACCACCGCGGCCGCGGTCAGGTCCTGCGCCAGGTCCCGGGGCCAGTGCACCGCCACGCCGGCCGCCGCGAGCCGGGTCGCGGCGACCCCGAGCAGGTCGGTCAGCTCGTCCTCCGACAGCGCGAGCACGTCGGCCACGTCCTGCTCGGCGAGCCGGTCCAGCGGGGGCCAGACACGGGCCGCGCGCCGCACCGCGAGCGCGGCGTCCACCTGCGCGCGGGGACCGAACGCCGTGTCGGCCTCGCCCGCCCACAGCGCGGCCGCGTCGGTCACGAGGGTCGGGTCGGCGAGGCTGTGCACCTGTACGACCGCCGCGCCCGCGTTGCGTGCCGGCCCGGCCGCGTCGCCGCCGGTCCCCGCCCCGGCGTCGAAGAGGTCGTAGGCCGCCAGGTCCAGGCGGAGCGAGATCCGCACCCCGGCGTCCATGCCGGCGGCGACCTCCGCGGCCCAGTCGTGGGCGTCCGGCAGACGCTGCGGCCTGCGGTCCGCGAAGGGCCTGCCGGAGGCGAACGGCGCGGCGGGGGTGCGGGGCAGGGTGTCGGCGACCGCGTCGAGGAAGGCGCGGACCAGCGCTTCCGGTTCCGGCAGACGGAGCGGGCCGGGGCCGGGCAGCGGGACCGCGTGGCCCTCGTACGGCAGGGCGGCGGCGATGGCGCGCAGGTGGGCGATGTCGTCCGGGTCCAGGGGGCCCGCGCGCCAGGCGTCCTGCCCGGCGGGGGTCAGGCCGGGCAGCAGGCGGCCGCGGGCGGTGAGCCGCAGCGCGTGCAGGGCGGCGGCGCCCCAGCAGGCGGTGGCGGGGTGGGCGGCCGGGTCGTGCCGCGCGCGCACCAGGTGCGGCAGCGCTTCCTCCAGGGGCAGCGCGAGCGCGGCGGCGGGCTTGCGGCGGGCGCCCGCTCCGTGCCGTCGGACGACCGTCAGTTCCGCGTGTACGGGCGGGGCGACGGGCCACACCTCGCCCTCGGGGTCCCAGAAGGCGACGCGGCCGTCGCGCGGGAGGGGGGCGGGCAGGAAGACGGAGGCGAGCCGCACGGACACGGCGTCCGCCGCCGGGTCCGCCACCGCCACGTCGCTCATACGTCCTGTCACCTCCCGCACCCTGGTCGAATCGATCGTCTTCGACTCTACGGGCGGGGTCTGACAATCGGCCCCGGCGAGGGGTCAGGGGACGGTGCGGGAGACGACGTAGACCATGGGGAGCACCGGGTTGGACATGTTGACGACCACGTCCTGAGTGGGGGCCGGGTTCTTCTGGCCGTGGTGGAGGCCCCACCACGGGCCCGGGTCCGCGAAGGTCCAGCCGGTGACCCGCCGGTCGCGGGCGCCGACGCTGATCTCGCCCCTCTTCAGATCGCTCCGGCTGACGCCCATCGCGGTGAGGAACGTCTCGAGACCGGGCTGGGTGGTCCGGAACTGGACGTAGAGGCGGCTGGTCTTCCAGTTGTTCGTCTCGTAGTAGGCGACCCGGTCCGCCGGGTGCGGGATCGGGACCTGGTAGAGGCGGCGCTGGACCTTCGAGGGGTAACCGGCGGTGAGGCCGGTCGCCGAGTACTTGGCCTCCTTGTCCTTGCCGCTGTTGCGGCTCTGGTTGGCGGAGATCACCAGGTAGCCGGCCGGGACGCCGATGAGCAGCACGATGATCAGCAGGGTGAGGGCCCTGCGGCGGTTGCGGTGGCGGCGGTCCTCGGGCCGGGGCGGCGGCTCGTCCGGGGGCGCCGCCTGGCGTGGCAGCGACATGGTCACAGGGCCTCCCGGGTCGCGCGCCGGGCCTCCGCGTACCGCCCGTAGCGCTCGTACCGCTCGACCCGGCGGCGCTTGGCGCGCCGGAAGCGCCGGGCGACCAGCCGGGCCAGGTCGGCGGCGCCCACCATGCCGGCCTCGGGACCGAGCTGGGCGCGGACGATCCGGGCCTCGGGGCGGTAGCCGCGGCCGGTGAGGTGGCGCTTGAAGGCGTCCCGCGCGGGCCCGATGAGCAGGTCGTCGGCCGCCGAGACGCCACCGCCGATGACGAAGCAGGACGGGTCGAGGGCGGCGGCCAGGTTGGCGATGCCGACGCCGAGCCACTGGCCGATGTCCTGGAGCAGCTCGACGCACATGGCGTCGCCCTCGCGGGCCAGCTCGGTGATCAGCGGGCCGGTGATGTCGGAGATGTTGCCGTTGACGCGCTCGATGATCCCGTAGGCGACCGGGGAGTCGGCGGCGGCCAGTTCGCGGGCCTCGCGGACCAGCGCGTTGCCGGAGCTGTACTGCTCCCAGCAGCCGCGGTTGCCGCAGGGGCAGCGGTGTCCGCCGGGCACCACCTGCATGTGCCCGAACTCGCCCGCGACCCCGTACTTGCCGCGCTTGACCTGCCCGTCCTCCAGGATCGCGCCGCCGATGCCCGTGCCCAGCGTGATCATGACGAGGTGGTCCTCGCCGCGGCCGGCGCCGAAGCGCCACTCGGCCCAGGCGGCGGCGTTGGCGTCGTTGTCCACCAGCACCGGGACCGACAGGCGCTCGGAGAGGCGGTCGCGCAGCGGCTCGTTGCGCCAGGACAGATGGGGCGCGAACAGCACCCGGTTGCGGTCGGCGTCGACCCAGCCGGCCGCACCGATCCCGACGGCGTGCACGTCGTGCCGGTCGGACAGGTCCAGCACCAGCTCGGCGATGGTGTCCTCGACGACCTTGGGGCTCTTGGACTTGTCCGGGGTCTCCGCGCGGAGCTTCTCCAGGATGTTGCCGTCGGCGTCGACGACGCCCGCCATCACCTTGGTGCCCCCGATGTCGATCCCGACCGTCGGCACGCGGGGCGCCGTCAGCAGCGAGCGGCGCTCGCGCGTGCCGACCGTCCGCAGGACGGGGGCGCGCCGGGAGCCGATGGGGGCGGCGAGGTCGCGGTAGGTGCTCATCGGGGCCGATTCTGCCGCACGCTCACGTCGAATGCCGCACAGGGAGGGTGGGGGCGGTGCCCCCGTCCGCCCGGCGCGAGGACGTCCGGGCAGGTCACGGGCTCGCCTCCGCACCGGCGGCCGGGGCCCCGACCCCAGTTGCAACCCCGGCCTCCGCCGCAGCCCCGGACGCACCCGTAGCCGGCGCCGTGGCCACAGCCGCACCCACGCTAAGAGACGCGACGCAGCTCATGACGCAGATCCTCCAGGTCGCTCCCGCCCGCCATCTGCCGGGCCAGCTCGTCCACGGTGATCTCCTCCCGTGTGTGATGCCCCGCCATGGCCCCGCGTCGCAGGAGGACGAACCGGTCACCCACCAGGTACGCGTGATGCGGGTTGTGGGTGATCAACACCACGCCCAGGCCCTCGTCCCGTGCGGCAGCCACATACTTCAGCACCACGCCCGACTGCTTGACGCCGAGCGCCGCGGTCGGCTCGTCGAGCACGAGGACCTTGGCGCCGAAGTGCACCGCGCGCGCGATCGCCACGCACTGCCGCTCGCCGCCCGACAGGGTGCCGATGGGCTGGTCGACGTCGCGCAGGTCGATGCCCATGCGCCGCAGTTCGGCGCGGGTGGTCCGGCGCATGAGGTCGACGTCCATGCGCTTGAAGGGGCCGCTGCCCTTGCGCGGTTCGGAGCCGAGGAAGAAGTTGCGCCACACCGGCATGAGGGGGACGACGGCGAGGTCCTGGTAGACCGTGGCGATACCGCGGTCCAGGGCCTCGCGCGGGGAGGACAGCCGGGTCTCCTCTCCCTCGATGCGCAGCAGGCCCTCGTCGTGCCGGTGCAGGCCCGAGATGATCTTGATCAGGGTGGACTTGCCGGCGCCGTTGTCGCCGAGGACGCAGGTGATCTGCCCGGGGTGGACCTCCAGGGAGACCCCTTCGAGGGCGCGCACGGTGCCGTAGCGCTTGCTGACACCGGACAGCTCCACGAGCGGTGCGGCGGTGGCGGGTACGGCGGTGTCGGTCTGCGTCACTTGGCGGCCTCCGCGCGCTTGCGGACCCAGGCGTTGAGCAGGGTCGCGAGGAGCAGCATCGCCCCGAGGAAGAACTTGAACCAGTCGGGGTTCCACTCGGCGAAGACGATGCCCTTGCTGGTCATGCCGAACAGGAGCGCGCCGACCGCAGAGCCGACGGCGCTGCCGTAGCCGCCGGTGATCAGGCAGCCGCCGATCACGGCGGCGATGATGTAGATCAGCTCGTTGCCGACGCCCTCGCCGGACTGCACGGCGTCGTAGGAGAAGAGCAGGTGCTGACCGGAGATCCAGGCGCCGAGCGCCACACCCGTGTAGAGGCCGATCCGGGTCCGGGCGACCGGTACGCCGACCGCGCGGGCCGCGTCCTTGTTGCCGCCGACCGCGAAGATCCAGTTGCCCGTGCGGGTGCGCAGCAGGATCCAGGAGGCCAGGGCGACCAGGCCGAGCCACCACACGATGGTGATCTTGAAGTCGACGCCGCCGACGGTCAGCGCGGAGGCGAAGACGGCGTGCGCGGAGGGGAAGCCCTCCATGTCGGCGATCGTCTTGGTCGAGACCGTGCCGTCGATGAGCTTGGTGAAGCCGAGGTTCATGCCGGTCAGCATCAGGAAGGTGCCGAGAGTGACGATGAAGCTCGGCAGGCCGGTCCGCGTCAGCACGAAGCCGTTCAAGGCGCCGATCGCCAGGGTGATCAGCAGCGACACGCCCGCGCCCACCCAGACGTTCGCCGTCATCTGGTAGCTGAACATCGACGAGACCAGCGCGGACGACGTCACCAGCACGCCTGCCGACAGGTCGAACTCGCCGCCGATCATCAGCAGCGCGACCGGGACGGCCATGATGCCGATCGTCGAGGACGCGTAGAGCACGGTGCTCAGGCTGGAGGCGCGCAGGAAGCCGTCCGCGGCGAACGCGAAGAACAGGAGGACGGCGAGCGCGCCGACGACCGAGCCCAGCTCGGGGCGGGAGAGCAGCTTCCGCAGCGGGGAGGCGCGCAGAATCCTTTCGTCAGCGGTGGCCCGGGGGGCGGCGGGGGCGGGGTCGCCGTCCGGCCGGCCACCTGGGGTGGCCACCGGCCTCCCACCGCGGGGGGCGTCCGGGGTGGTCTCGGGGGTGCCGTCCGTCGCGGCGCTCATCGGGTGCCCCGCTTCGTGTACTCCTCCAGCGCGGCCGCCTGCTCCTTGGTGACGATCTGCGGGCCGGTCAGCACCGGCCGGCCGCCGCCGAGGACGTCGCCGTTGTACTTGTAGAGCCACAGCAAGTCCACGGCCTGGTAGCCCTGGAGGTACGGCTGCTGGTCAACGGCGAAACCGAGTGTGCCGTCCTTCAGCTCGGCGGCGACCTTGGCGTTGAGGTCGAAGGTGTCGATCTCGGCCTTGCTGCCCGCGTCCGCCCGGGCCTTCACGGCGGTGTCCGCGTAGGGGGCGCCGAGCGTGACGACCGCGTCGACGGACGTGTCCGCCTGGAGCCCGGCCTCGATCGCGGACTGCACGTCGGGCATGTTGGTGCCGTTGACGTAGAGGTTCTCCACCGTGCCGCCGAAGGTCTTCGCGACACCGGCGCAGCGCTGCTCGTGACCGACGTTGCCCTGCTCGTGCAGGACGCACAGCGCCTTCTTGCGGCCGCGCCTGGTCAGCTCGTCGCCCACCGCCTCGCCGGCCACGGTCTCGTCCTGGCCGACATGGGTGAGCGCGCCGAAGGCCTTGGACCGGGCCGAACCGGAGTTGACCGTGATGACGGGGATGCCGGCCTTCTCCGCGCGGGCCACGGCGGCCTTGAGCGCGTCGGGCTTGGCGAGCGAGACGATGATCCCGTCGACCTTCTTGTCGACCGCCGCGTCCACGAGCTGCGCCTGCTGCTGGGCCTCGTCGTCGTGCGAGTACAGGAAGTCGACGTTGTCCTTGACGGCGGCCTGCTTGGCGCCGCTCTGCACGATGTCCCAGAAGGTGTCGCCGTCACCGGAGTGGGTGATCATCGCGAAGGTCCAGCGGGGCGTGTTCACCGCCGCCCTGCCCCGGGCCGCCGCGGCCTCGCGGGCGTCCTCCGCGCGCTTGCCGCCGGTGCTGCTGCACCCCGCGAGGGACAGCGTGACAGCCCCCGCGAGCGCGATGCCTAGCCAGGTTGGAAACCGTGCCACGAGGCCGTGCCCTTCTTGCCGTGTTCGAACGTACGCAAGGGGCCGATGACAGACTCATCAGCCCCGAACGTCGCATTATCGAACACATGCCCAGCGGCGGGGGCGGGCGGGGAGCGCCGCGCGGTCACATTGTCCGAACATTACGACGGCCGTACGGCGGTCGTGCGACAGGGGTAGGACGGTCGTGCGACGGTCCTACGGCGCCCGCGCGGCGGCCGCGAGGCGGGTCCGGGACGGCCCGGGACGGGCCCTGGGGCGGTGCGGGGCCCCCTCAGGGTCGTACGAGCAGCTGGAACTCGAAGGAGTAGCGGGACGGCCGGTACGTGTGCGTGCCGAACTCGACGGCGCGTCCGGTGTCGTCGAAGGTGGTGCGCTGCATGGTGAGCAGCGGGGCACCCTCCGCCTCGCCGAGCCGCTCGGCCTCGGCGGCGGTGGCGGCACGGGCGCCGATGGACTGCCGGGCGCTGTGCAGGGTGATCCCGGCGGAACGCATCAGGCGGTACAGGCCGGTGGCCTCCAGCTGCGCGGTGTCCAGGTCGAGCAGGCCCGGCGGAAGGTAATTGATCAGGTACGCCATCGGTTCGCCGTGCGCGAGCCGCAGCCGCTCCACCCGGTGCAGATCACCGTCCTCGGGCACGCCGAGCGCGGCGGCGATCTCGGCGGACGCCGGCACGACGGTGTTGACCAGGACCTTGGTCGCCGGGCGCTGCCCGGCCGCCTCCAGGTCGTCGTAGAGGCTGCTGAGCTCCAGCGGGCGCTTGACCTGGCTGTGCACGACCTGGGTGCCGACACCGCGGCGGCGCACCAGCAGGCCCTTGTCCACCAGGGACTGGATGGCCTGGCGGACCGTGGGCCGGGACAGCCCGAGGCGTCCGGCCAGCTCGATCTCGTTGCCCAGAAGGCTGCCGGGCGTGAGTGTTCCGTGCTCGATCGCGGCCTCCAGCTGCTGGGACAGCTGGAAGTACAACGGCACCGGAGAGCTCCGGTCCACTCGGAGCTCGATGGCCACGGTCGGGTCCACTTGAGGTTTGGGCACGGCCACGAGCGTAACGCCGTGGCCTGTTGACGGGAAGTCGTGTAGTCAGATTGTCAGGACATGCACATTGACAGCGTCCCGGGTCGGCCATCACTTTGTTTCCCATGCGCATCGGGGTCATCGGAACGGGCCGCATCGGCACCGTTCACGCGAACACACTCAGTCGCCATCGCGAGGTCGGGTCGCTGATCCTCACGGACGCCGATCCGGCACGGGCGCAGGAACTCGCCCACCGGCTGGGCGAGACGGCGGCGCCGGGCATGGACGAGATCTTCAAGTGGGGTGTGGACGCCGTGGTGATCACCACGGCGACGTCCGCCCACGCCGAACTGATCGGTCGGGCAGCACGCTCGGGCCTTCCGGTGTTCTGCGAGAAGCCGATCGCGCTGGACCTGCCGGGCACGCTGCAGGCGCTCGCCGAGGTGGACGCGGCCGGGACGGTCCTCCAGATGGGCTTCCAGCGCCGCTTCGACACCGGTTACACCGGCGCCCGGGAGGCGGTGCGCTCGGGGCGGCTCGGTCGCCTGCACACCGTCCGCGCGATGACCTCGGACCAGAAACCGCCCCCGGCGGCGTACCTGCCGCTGTCCGGCGGGCTGTTCCGGGACACCCTGATCCACGACTTCGACGTACTGCGCTGGGTGACGGGGCGCGAGGTCGTCGATGTGTACGCGGCCGGGTCCGACGCCGGGCCGGCGATGTTCCGCGAGGCGGGCGACGTCGACACGGGCGCGGCGCTGCTCACCCTGGACGACGGCACGCTCGCCACGGCGACGGCGACCCGGTTGAACGGCGCGGGGTACGACGTCCGCATGGAGCTGGCCGGTGAACTGGACCAGATCGTGGTCGGCCTGGACGACCGCACGCCGATCGCGTCCACCGAACCGACCGGGCCGCCGGCCGCGGACAAGCCCTGGACCGGGTTCCTGGAGCGCTTCGGGCCCGCGTACGCGGCCGAGTTGTGCGCCTTCGTCGAGGTCGTGCGCGGCGAACGGGCCAACCCGTGCGACGGCCGCGAGGCGCTGCAGGCACTGCGCGTCGCCGAGGCCTGCGAGCTGTCCCGACGCGAACGGCGCCCGGTCGCCCTCGCGGAGATCCCGGGGGGCCCGGGAGGCACGGCGGGAGCGGGCGCCGGGCCCCGGTGACCGGCCAGCGGGACGGCGGGGCGCCCACTTGCGGTGACCGGCGGCGCGCGGGCAGCGCGCCGGGCGCCTGCCCACGGACGGCACGGGAGTCGGAGGCCGATACCGGGGCCGGACGCCCGTGCCGTTGCCGTTGCGGTTGCGGTTGCGGTTGCCGTTGCCGTTGCCGTTGGACGGTCAACGCGTGACGGTTTTCGCGAAGTGACGCTACGGCGCGTCCTCTTCGCGGAGTCCCGCGTCATGGGCGAGCAGGGCGATCTGGACGCGGTGGTTGAAGGCGAGCTTGGCGAGGACGCGCGAGACGTGGGTCTTGACGGTGGCCACGCTCAGCCCTACCAGCCGACCGGCGCCGTTCGGCCGGCCGCTCCGCGCGCGGGCAGGCCGGCGGGGTGGAAACCGGCGCTCGGTGCGCGCCGCTTACGTCGAACGACTGGGGTCAGCCGACCTCATCCGCTGGGATGAGCTGCCCCCCGGCCGGGCTCCGGCGAGGTGCTGGTGGACGTGCTGGCCACCACCGTCAACCCGGTGGACACGTTCGTCCGTTCGGGCCTCTTCCGTACGCCGCTGAGCTTCCCGTTCGTCATCGGTCGGGACCTCGTGGGCGCGGTGGCGGCAGCGGGGTCCGGCTTCGCGGTGGGCGAGCCGGGGTGGTGCAACAGCCTCGGCCACCAGGGCCGGCAGGGCGCGGCCGCCGAGCAGGCGGTGGTGCCGGCCGTCCGGCTCCACCGGCTGCCGTGCGGCGTGCGCCCGGAGGAGGCGGTGGCCGTGTTCCATCCCGCGACCACCGCCCACCCGGCCCTCTTCACCCCCGGCGGCCTGCGCGCGGGCGACGCCGTCCTGGTCGGCGGCGCGGCGGCAACGTGGGCGGTGCGCTGCTCGAGTTGGCGGAGCGGGCGGGCGCGTGCGTGCTCGCCACCGCCTCACCGCGCGACCACGGGCACGTGCGCTCACTGGGCGCGGCCGAAGCCGTGGAGGCGCCACGCGTGAAGAAACCGGACGTGACGACCGTGTACTCGTGGTAATGACTTGCTCTCCCTGCTGACGAGCCGGCGCACTGCGGATGCATCCCGGTAGCCGGACGACTGCTGGGGCAGGACGCCTTCCCGGTTGGAAGACGGTCCCGTCCTGCGTGTACGGGTAGGGCCCGCCCTGGTCGAGCAGGTCGAGCGTTTTCCGGGAGTCAACCTCCCAGCCCGTCCGGCGCTCTCGCCGGGAGGGGCTACGGTCAGGCGTCCTCCGGGAGCTCGTAGGAGCCGTAGCGCGGGCGGCCCGCGACGTCGTACGACTGGATGGAGACGCCCGCGGCGGTGACGCGGCCGCCGGTGTGGATGAAGGCGGTGGGGACGGCCCCCTCCGCGAAGAGCCGGCGCCCCGCGCCGAGCACGACGGGGAACGTCAGCAGGTGCACGGTGTCCACGAGGTCCTGGGCGAACAGGGAGCGGGCGAGCGCGCCGCTGCCGTGGACCTGGAGCTCGCCGGCGGTGCGCTCCTTGAGGGCGGTGACCTCCTTGGCGAGGTCGCCGCCGATCACCGTGGTGCCCTGCCAGGCGGGGTCGGTCAGGGTCGAGGAGGCGACGTACTTCGGCAGGCCGTTGAGCCGGGAGGCGATGGGGTCGGCGGGGTCGGTCATTTTCGGCCAGTAGCCGGCGAAGATGTCGTACGTCCGGCGGCCGAGCAGGAAGGCGCCCGCACGGTCGAAGACCTCGGTGACGAACCGGCCGAAGTCCTCGTCGCCGTACGGAACGCTCCAGCCGCCCTGCTCGAAGCCGCCGCTGGTGTCCTCCCGGGGGCCGCCGGGGGCCTGGTAGACGCCGTCGAGGGTGACGAAGGTCGTGAGGACGAGCTTGCCCATGGGGGGCCTTCCTTCCTGGGGAGGGATCCCCGAGCCGGGATCCCCGAGCCGGTTTCCAGGGGCGGTCTCCCTGGTCATCAGCTCAGACCCCGCCGCCGTCCGCAACTCATCGGTCGATCGCCGGATTCCCCCCTGCCGGGCCGGCGCACCTCACCGGTCGCTCGGGCCGGCTCAGCCGCCCAGTTCCTGGTGGCGGGCCGCCAGGTGGGCGGCGCCCTCGTCCGTCAGGGAGCCGAACAGGCGCAGGCGGGAGATGCCTCCGTCCGGAAAGATGTCCACGCGCGCGTGGGTGCCGACGACGGGCGCGGGCAGGACGAAGCGGTGGGCGGTGTCCGGCTGGAGGCGGGTGCGCGGCAGGACCTCCGTCCACTCGCCGTCCTCCCCGTCCCGCACCGAGACGGACGCCCAGCCGGCGCTGTTCCCCTTGAGACAGGCCGTGTCGATCTCGATCGCGCGGATCCGGGACCGCGCGACGAGCCGGTAGCGGATCCAGTCGTTGCCCCGGTCGCGGCGGCGCCGGGTCTCCCAGCCGTCGTCCATCTTGCGGGAGCGCCCCGGCTGGATGGTGTTGGTGGCCGGTGAGTAGAAGCGGTCGGAGGCGTCCTCGACCCGGCCGCCGTTCTCCAGGGCGACGACGTCGAAGGTGCCGAGCACTTCCAGCCATTTCGGGTCCGGCACGACGTCGCCGTACACGCGCAGCCGCGCGATGCCGCCGTCCGGGTGCTGGTTGACCCGCAGGTGGGTGACGCGCTGTTCGGCGTCCACCGCGAAGCCGTTGGCCGCGTGGCCGCCGACAGGGGTGCGCGGCACCAGCGTCGTCCACTTCACGTCGTCGGCGAGGAGCTCCTCCGGCGAGGGGGAGCCGGGTACGCAGGTGGCCTCGATGGAGACGGCCTGCGGGTAGTTGCCGCGGAAGTGGGCGGTGTCGACGACGATGCCGCGGACCACGCCGGGCGCGCCGAGGCGGATCAGCGCCCAGTCGTGGTCGTCGGCGGTGGGCCAGGGACGCTCGGCCGAGGTGCCGCGGCGGCGCCGGGTCTCCCAGCCGTCCATGACCTTGCCCTTGTGCCCGAAGCGCTCGGGGTCGAACTCGGCACGCCCGGGCAGCAGCAGGTTCTCGCGCTCGGCGAAGAACTCGTCGTTGGCGGCGACGACTCCGGCGCCGAGCCGCCGGTCGGCGAGGTCGGCGTGGTGCGTGAAGGGGAAGTCGGCGGTGCGGTAGTCCGCGTAGGGGTCGCCCCCTCCGTACGGGTTCGCGTCGCCGGTGAAGCGGGGCCAACGGGCTTGCTGCTGCGCCGTCACGGTGATCAGGTCGTCCTCTCGGGGTCTGCCGGATGCGGATGGGGGCGCGGAGGCGCGGGGGGTCAGGGCGTTCTGGTCAGCAGGCGTCCCCTCGGCTCGGTGAACTCGCCGTCCGCCAGGATGCGTTCACCACGCAGCCAGGTGGACTTGACCACGCCGTACAGGGTGCGGCCCGCGTAGGCGGTGACGTGGTTGCGGTGCTGGAGTGCGGCCGGGTCGACTGTGAACGACTCGTCGGGCGCGAGGACGGCGAAGTCGGCGTCCCGGCCCGCCTCGATGGCGCCCTTGCGGTCGAGGCCGACGAGGGCGGCGGTGCGCGCGGACATCCAGCGGACCACGTCCTCCAGGACGTGACCGCGCCCGCGTGCCTCGGTCCACACCGCCGGCAGGCTCAGCTGCAGGCCGGAGATGCCGCCCCAGGCGGTGGCGAAGTCGTCCGTCTTGAGGTCGGCCGTGGACGGCGAGTGGTCGGTGACCACACAGTCGATCGTGCCGTCCGCGAGCGCCTGCCACAGCAGGTCCTGGTTGGCGGCCTCGCGGATGGGCGGGCAGCACTTGAACTCGCTGGCGCCGTCCGGGACTTCCTCGGCAGTCAGCGTGAGGTAGTGCGGACACGTCTCGACGGTCAGCCGTACGCCCTCCGCCTTGGCCGCGGCGATCAGCGGCAGCGCGTCGCCGGACGACAGGTGGAGCACGTGCACGCGCGCGTCCAGCCGCTTCGCCTGGGCGATCAGGCCGGCGACGGCGGTGTCCTCGGCGTCGCGCGGCCGGGAGGCGAGGAAGTCGGCGTACCGGGGGCCGCCGTGCTGCGGCGCGGCGGCGAGGTGGTGCGGGTCCTCGGCGTGCACGATCAGCAGGCCGCCGAACCCGGCGATCTCGGCCAGGGACCCTGTCAGCCGGTCCTGCGTCAGGTGCGGGAACTCCTCCACGCCCGAGGGCGACAGGAACGCCTTGAAGCCGAAGACTCCGGCGTCGTGGAGCGGGCGCAGGTCCTTGAGGTTGTCGGGCAGCGCACCGCCCCAGAAGCCGACGTCGACGTGGGCCTTGTCCCGGGCCACCTCCCGCTTGATCCGCAGATGCTCCACCGTCGTGGTCGGCGGTAGGGAGTTGAGCGGCATGTCGATCACGGTGGTGATGCCGCCGGCCGCCGCCGCGCGGGTGGCGGTCCAGAAGCCCTCCCACTCGGTGCGGCCCGGGTCGTTGACGTGCACGTGGGTGTCGACGAGGCCGGGCAGCAGGACGTCGTCCCCCAGGTCCTCCACCCGGGCCCCGGCGGGCGCCGCCGCGTCGTGGGCCAGTACGGCCGTGATCCGGCCGCCGGCGACCGCGACCGCCGCGGCGCGCGTCCCCTCGGGCGTGATGACGCGCGTCGAGCGCAGCACCAGTTCAGCGTCGGACACCCGGACCCCTCTCTCCCGCTCTCTCCTGCCAGATTTCAACGTTCTGTTGAAGAAGTCTTCTCCGCCGCCCGCACCTCGTCAAGGGGCACACCGCCCCACGGCACCCGGAGGCCGCCCATCGGCTGCCTCGAGGGCCCCCTTGACGGCTCCCCCCATCACCGCCTGGACGTTTCCACAAGGCGGAATTATAATTCCAGTGAGCAGAACGCAGGTCCGCGTAAAGCGGGGGGTCGACCGGCCCCCGGGATAGGCTTTGGCCCTTCCTGCCCGCCCTGAAAGGAACGTGCCGTGCCGACGTCCAGCGCCAGCACCACCGACTCCGCCAAGTCCTCCGCCGGTGGCGGGGTCCAGTCCCTCGAGCGCGCCTTCGACCTGCTCGAGCGGATGGCGGACGCGGGCGGCGAAGTCGGCCTGAGTGAGCTCTCCGCGAGCAGCGGACTCCCCCTGCCCACCATCCACCGCCTGATGCGCACCCTCGTGGTCTGCGGGTACGTCCGTCAGCAGCCCAACCGGAGGTACGCGCTCGGCCCCCGGCTGATCCGCCTCGGCGAGTCCGCCTCGCGGCTGCTCGGCACCTGGGCCCGCCCGTATCTGGCCCGGCTGGTCGAGGAGACCGGCGAGACGGCGAACATGGCGCTGCTCGACGGCGACGAGGTCGTGTACGTGGCGCAGGTGCCCTCCAAGCACTCCATGCGCATGTTCACCGAGGTCGGCCGCCGGGTCCTGCCGCACTCCACCGGCGTGGGCAAGGCGCTGCTCGCGCACACCCCGGACGCCGAGGTGCGGGCGCTGCTCGCCCGCACCGGCATGCCCGCCGCCACCGAGAAGACGATCACCACGCCCGAGGGTTTCCTGGCAGCGCTGGCGGACGTGCGCCGGCTCGGCTACGCACTCGACGACAACGAGCAGGAGATAGGCGTCCGCTGCCTCGCGGTCCTGGTGCCCGACTCCCCCACCGCCGCCGCGATCTCCATCTCCGGGCCGGCGGGCCGGGTCACGGAGGCGGCCACGGAGAAGATGGTGCCCATCATCCAGCAGGTGGCGGTGGAGCTGTCCCAGGCCCTGGCCAGCTCGGGCCCCACAGGCTGAGCCCCCGCGTCCGGCCTCGGGCGACCAGGGCGGTCAGCCGCCCGTCCCGCATCTCGCGTACCGCGTCCGCCTGTTGGAGGTGGGCGCGGTCGTGTGTCACCAGGACGGTCGCCGTGCCGCGCTCGCGGGTGAGCCGGGCCGGCAGGTCCACCACGACCGCCTCCCGGCGACCCGGGTGTGCCCGGCGCCGGCACGGCCGCCCGGCCGTACGGCCCGTCAGCGGCGCCGGGGCGGCTCCCCGAACAGGTCCACCGCGGCCCGGACCTCCGACAGCCCGCGGGCCAGGGCGCTGACCGAGCCGATCGAGCCGGCGATCAGCAGCAGGGAGCGGCGCAGCCGGGGCATCTCGGGTGTGCCGTGGGCCGTCATCGCGGCCAGCGCGGCGAGTTCGTCCTCGGCGATGGCACGATCGGGGAACTCCACGGGATGAGCGGCGAGTTGGCGGCGCAGTCGGGACACGGCGGTGCGCAGTTCCGCCACTTTCGGGTCCTCGCCGCTGCCGGTCACCGGCCTCTGCTCCAAGCTCCGCAACACAGCCCTCCCCGTCGCACCCCGTCGTGCGCAGTTCGCAGTGCTCCCGGCGCACACCCCTGTGGAGCGAGCGCGGCGCCGGGGGACGCGGGTCAGTAAACGCCACCCGATACGGGATGCGCCACCATGAGGACCGAAATTCAGTCCTCGCTCAAACGCACGATCGACGGGCGGTCAGGTATGCAGGACCCATGACACGCACAGACGACGAGGTGGCCGGGCTGGTGCTGGCCGCCGGCGGTGGGCGCAGACTCGGGGGGCGGCCCAAGGCGTTGCTCGAACACCGGGGGCGGCCGCTCGTGGAGCACGCGGTCGGGGTGCTGCGGGCGGCCGGCTGCACCCGCGTCCATGTGGTCCTCGGGGCGCGGGCCGCAGCCGTACGGGAGCGGGCGGAGCTGTCCGGCTGCGTGGTGGTGGAGAACCCGGACTGGGAGCGGGGCATGGGCACCTCGCTGCGGGCCGGGCTGGAGTCCCTGGCCGGTACGGGCGCCCGGTCGGCGCTGGTGCTGCTCGTCGACCAGCCCGGCATCGGGGCCGAGGCGGTGGCCCGGGTGCGCGCCGCGCACCGGGACGAGCGGTCGCTGGCGTCGGCGGCGTACGACGGGGTGCGCGGCCACCCCGTCCTGCTCGGCGCGGCCCACTGGGCGGGTGTCGCGGCGGGCGCGACCGGCGACCGGGGGGCGCGCGCCTATCTGAAGGCGCACGAGGAGGAGATCACCCTGGTCGAGTGCGGGGACGTGGCCCGGCCCCACGACATCGACACCGAGGCGGATCTGCGGCATCTGGAGTGATGCGGGGAAGGCGAACCTGGAGTGAGCGGGATGGCACCGAGCGCCACCTTGCCTCGACCCGGAGATTCTCGACATCAACAAACCATTGAACTTCCACCATGAGGAAACTAGTATCCACTGATCAGAAGCCTCCACCCGCTCCCCGGGCGCCCTCCGCCCCTTTCGTACCGCTTGGCATCCCGTGCCACGGCAGGGTGGCCAGGAACGTGGTCCGCTGAAGAAGCTCCCCGAAGGAAGTGACAGCTCATGTCCGCACCAGCGCCGTCCCCGCTGGCCATCGTCGACGCCGAGCCCCTGCCCCGCCAGGAGGAGGTCCTCTCCGACGCGGCGCTCGCCTTCGTGGCCGAGCTGCACCGGCGGTTCACCCCCCGCCGCGACGAACTCCTCGCCCGCCGCGCGGAGCGCCGCGCCGAGATCGCCCGGACCTCCACCCTCGACTTCCTCCCCGAGACGGCCGCGATCCGCGCGGACGACTCCTGGAAGGTGGCCCCTGCCCCGGCCGCGCTGGAGGACCGCCGGGTCGAGATCACCGGTCCCACCGACCGCAAGATGACCATCAACGCGCTCAACTCGGGTGCGCGGGTCTGGCTCGCCGACTTCGAGGACGCCTCCGCCCCGACCTGGGAGAACGTCGTCCTCGGCCAGCTCAACCTGATCGACGCCTATACCCGGAACATCGACTTCACCGACCCCGCGTCCGGCAAGTCCTACGCCCTGCGGCCGGACGAGGAGCTCGCCACTGTCGTCATGCGCCCGCGCGGCTGGCACCTGAACGAGCGTCACCTCGTCGACGAGCGCGGCACCGCGGTGCCCGGCGCCCTCGTCGACTTCGGCCTGTACTTCTTCCACAACGCCCGGCGCCTGCTCGACCTCGGCAAGGGCCCGTACTTCTACCTGCCGAAGACGGAGTCGCGCCTGGAGGCCCGCCTCTGGAACGACGTCTTCGTCTTCGCGCAGGACCACCTCGGCGTCCCGCAGGGCACCGTCCGCGCCACCGTCCTGATCGAGACGATCACGGCGGCGTACGAGATGGAGGAGATCCTCTACGAACTGCGCGACCACGCCTCCGGGTTGAACGCGGGCCGCTGGGACTACCTGTTCTCCATCGTGAAGAACTTCCGTGACGGCGGCGCCAGGTTCGTCCTGCCGGACCGCAACGCGGTCACGATGACCGCCCCGTTCATGCGGGCGTACACCGAACTCCTCGTCCGCACCTGTCACAAGCGCGGCGCGCACGCGATCGGCGGCATGGCGGCGTTCATCCCCTCCCGCCGGGACGCGGAGGTCAACAAGGTCGCCTTCGAGAAGGTCCGCGCCGACAAGGACCGCGAGGCGAACGACGGTTTCGACGGCTCGTGGGTCGCCCACCCCGACCTGGTGCCGATCGCCATGGAGTCCTTCGACAAGGTCCTCGGCGACCGGCCGAACCAGAAGGACCGGCTGCGCGAGGACGTCCACGTCGAGGCCGCCGACCTGATCGCGATCGACTCCCTCGACGCCCGGCCCACCTACGCGGGCCTGGTCAACGCCGTCCAGGTCGGCATCCGCTACATCGAGGCCTGGCTGCGCGGCCTCGGCGCGGTCGCCATCTTCAATCTCATGGAGGACGCGGCCACCGCCGAGATCTCCCGGTCGCAGATCTGGCAGTGGATCAACGCGGGGGTGGAGTTCGAGAACGGCGAGAAGGCCACGCCGGAACTCGCCCGCCGGGTCGCCGCCGAGGAACTGGAGAACATCCGCGCCGAGATCGGCGCCGAGGCCTTCGCCTCGGGCCACTGGCAGCAGGCCCACGACCTGCTGCTGAAGGTCTCCCTCGACGAGGACTACGCCGACTTCCTGACGCTTCCGGCGTACGAGCAGCTCAAGGGCTGACCGGGAAGCGACGTCCGGCTGCCGGCCGGTGCCCGGCCGGGCGGCGGTCGGCCGGGCGGCGCGGGTGCGGTCGGCCGGTCACCCCGTCGGCGCGCCACCGGGGTCAGCCCAGGTGCGCCGACCAGTCCTGTTCCGCGGCCGGCTTGCCGTGCAGGTCGGGGACCCGCTTGAGCCAGTCCGGCCGCCCCCGCTCGGTCCGCTCCGCGCGCCGGGCCTCCTCCGCGGCGAGCTCCTCCCGGCTGGGGAAGTCGGTCGGCAGCCAGGCCGCCGAGGCCCGCGCCCGGGCGTGCAGATGCCCGACGTACGCCGCGCGGACCTCGTCCGGCGTCGCGAAGCCCGGCTCACCGTCGAGCCAGGCGTCCGGGACCTCCGCGACGATCTCCCGCAGCAGGTCCTCGGTCACCTTGGGGGCCAGTTCGGCGTCGGCCGCCCGCACGTCCGGGGCGTAGTGGCCGAGGGCGTGGTGGCGGAAGTCGTACGCCTTCTCCGGCGACGACGTGTCCCAGCGGTGGTGGAAGACGAGGGCGGCGCCGTGGTCGATGAGCCACAGGCGCGGGGGCGCGATGCCGAGCGTGGGCCAGACCATCAGGTTCGAGCTGTGCACGGTGCGGTCGACGTTCGCGGTCAGCGCGTCGAGCCAGACGATCCGCCCCGCCTCCAGCGGGTCCACGGGGAAGCTCTTCGCGACCTCGGGGGTGAAGTCCCGCGCGCCCGGCAGGTGGTCCATGCCGAGGTTGAGGCCCCCGCTGGCGGTGTGCAGGTCGCGCACCTCCTGGTGCGGTTCGTGCCCGGCGATCGCCGGGTCGAAGTGCACCAGGACCAGCTCCGGGAAGCGCAGCCCGAGGGCACGCGCCAGCTCGCCCACGACGACCTCGGCGACCAGCGCCTTGCGGCCCTGCGCGGAGCCGGTGAACTTCACGACGTAGGTGCCGAGGTCGTCGGCCTCCACGACGGCGGGCACGGAGCCGCCGGAGTGCAGGGGTGCGACGTAACGGGTCGCGGTGACCTCTCTCAGCATCTTCCCAAGCCCCAAAGATCGCTTGCCCTGCATTTCATGACGTCAGCAGCCGGTCAATGGTAGTGCGCCCGGGGTGGGGACGGGGGCTCTAGAGGATCCCGCGCTCGCTCGCGCGCGCCAGGGCCTCCACACGGTTGCGGGCGCCCAGCTTCTCCAGCGTCCGCTGGAGATAGGTCTTGACCGTGTTCCGGCTCAGGCCGAGCACGTCGGCGATCTCCGGGTTGGTCTCGCCCATGGCCACCCTGCGCAGGATCTCGTACTCGCGGCGGGTCAGGCCGCTCTCCTTGAGCCTTCGGTTGAGCAGCACGGTGAGCAGATGGTCCGGACTGGTGCGGACCACTCTCTCCCCGGCATCGACCCGGCGGACGATGTCCACCAGGTCCGACCGCTCCGCGTCCTTGACGACCACGGCGTGCGCGCCGGCGTCGAGTGCCTCCTCCAGGGCGGCGTGCTCGGGATAGGCGGTGAAGATCACCACCTTCACGCCGGGAACACGGGTGCGCAGCTCCCGGACGACCTCGGGGGCGAGCATGTCGGGCAGGCGCAGGTCCAGCAGGACCACGTCCGGCACCAGCCGCTCGGCCTCGCTGATCGCCTCCCGCCCCGAGCTCGCGTATCCGGACACGTTGATCCAGGAGGCGTTGCCGAGCGCCAGGGCGACGCCGTCGCGGACGATGGGGTGGTCGTCCACGACCAGCACGCGCACCGTCGGCTCGTTCACGCCGGCACCCACATCTGGACGGTCACGCCGCCGTCCTCGTTGCCGCCTACGGTGACCCGGCCGCCCACCCGTTCCAGGCGCTCCGACATGGTGGACAGACCGATGCCGCCGCAGGAGCCGTCCTGCGGCGGCAGACCCGCACCGTCGTCGGCGACGGTCACACCCACACCCCCGGACAGGGCGAACACGCTCACCACGACGGAACGGGCGCGCGCGTGCTTCTCGACGTTCAGCAGGGCCTCCCGCGCCGCATCGGTCAGTGCTCTGATCCGGCCCGGCGCCAGGCCCGGCACCTGGGTCACCATGATCAGCCGGGCGATCACGCCCGTACGCTCCTGGAAGGCCCTGCAGTCACCGCGCAGCGCGACGCCGAGAGCGACCTCCTCCGGAGGCGCGTGCAGCGCGTGCAGCGACACGCGCAACGCGGCGGCCGCCTGGATCGCCTGCTCCTCCAGGTCTCCCAGACGTGCCGACACGGCGTCCCCGGCCGGCAACTCCTCGGCCAGCGTGCGGATGCCCGTGCCCAGGGTGAACAGCATGGCCCCCACGGTGTCGTGCAGGTCCAGCGCGAGCCGGCGCCGTTCCTCGTGCACGGCGACCTCCGCCGCGTGACGGGCACGCTCGGCGACCACGGCGGCCGCCGCGGCCCGGCTCGCCGCCAGTTCCAGGGCCCCGGTCGTCCGGTCGCCGAACACGGAGGTCTCCCGGTTCGCGCCGTAGAGGATGCCCAGCAGCCGGTCGTCGTGGACGACGGGCACGGCGATCATCGCGCCGAGCCCCTCGGTCTCCGCCTGCGCGTTGAAGTGGTGGGTGATGGTGTCGGAGCGGCGGTAGTCACTGACCCACAGTGGCCGGCGCCGGAGCATCACCTGCCCGCCCAGCCCGCACCCGGCGGAGACGACCAGGCCGTCCACGGCGGGCGTGCGGGCGTGGACCACGTGTCCGAGCACCAGCTGGTCGGCGCCGTCAGGTTCACCCACCCACGCGACGTCCACCCCGCTCAGCCGGGGAACGTCGTCCACGATGCGGCGCATGGCGACGGACTGGTCGAGCAGAGCGAGGACCTGGCTGTATCCCTCGGTGAGCTCGAACAGGGCGCTCGGCAGCGGCCGGTCCCGGCTCCCGTCTGACACGTTCGTCATGGTAGGTCGTCTCCCGCGGGCGGACCAGGAGTGGACGTGCGCACTCCGGGCCCACATCCTCCCCCTCCACCGGTGCCCTGACCATCTCCGAATGGAGACCTCCGAACTCATATCTCCCCCTGGAGCTACCCGCGCCCCCGTGCGGCGCCCAGGATCGCGGCACGAGCCGCAGCGGCCGGTGCGGTGGCCGAGCCGCGCACCGGCATCGAGATCTAAGGAACACCCACGCACATGCCCAGCCGCCACCCCATGCCCAGCACCATGCAGGCCGTGCCCCTGCTCGTGAGAAGACTGCTGGAGAACGGCATGAAGCTGCACGGTGGCAGTGAGGTCGTCACCGCCACCGAGACCGGCACCCGCAGCGCCGACTACGCCCGCGTCGGCCGCAACGCCGCCGCGCTCGCCCACGCGCTGGCCGGCCTCGGCGTCCGGCCCGGCGACCGGGTGGCCACCTTCATGTGGAACAACCAGGAGCACCTGGAGGCGTACCTCGCCGTGCCCGCCATGGGCGCCGTGATCCACCCTCTGAACATCCGTCTCTTCCCCGAGCAGCTCACCTACATCGCCGATCACGCCGAGGACACGGCCGTCATCGTCGACGGCTCCCTGCTTCCGGCCTTCTCCGCGCTGTTGCCCGGCATGCGCACGGTGCGGCACGTCATCGTCAACGGGGAGGCGGAGTCCGCACTCGTGCCCGGCGCCCCGGTGACCGTCCACGACTACGGGCGGCTGCTGGAGGGCCGGCCCGGGTCGTACGACTGGCCGGACCTGGACGAGAACCAGGCGGCGGCCATGTGCTACACCTCCGGGACCACGGGCAACCCCAAGGGCGTGGTCTACAGCCACCGCTCGCTGTACCTGCACTCCCTGGGCATCAGCCTGCCGGACCTGATGAACATCTCCGCCCGGGACCGCCTGCTCGCCATCGTCCCGCAGTTCCACGCCCAGGCCTGGGGCCTGCCGTACGCGGCCTTCCTCACCGGCGCCTCGCTCGCCATGCCGGACAGGTTCCTGGCACCCGCGCCGCTCGCGCGCTTCATCGCCGCCTCCCGCCCCAACAAGGGCGCGGGCGTGCCGACCGTGTGGCAGGGCCTGGCCGACCACGTCCGGCAGCATCCCGGCGCCGACATCTCCAGCCTCGAGGAGGCCGTCGTGGGCGGCTCCTCCTGCCCGCCCTCGCTGATGCGGGCCTACGAGGACGAGCTGGGCATCCGGCTGCTGCACGCCTGGGGGATGACCGAGGTCTCGCCGCTGGGCGCCCTGGCCCGCGCCCCCGAGGGCGCCGACGGAGAGGACGCCTGGCGGTACCGCCTCAGCCAGGGCCGCTTCCCGGCGCCGGTGGAGGCACGGATCGTCGGCCAGGACGGGGCCGTTCTGCCCTGGGACGGGCTGAGCGTCGGGGAGTTGGAGGTGCGCGGTCCCTGGATCACCGGCTCCTACCACCTCGACGAGGACCCGGAGAAGTTCCACGACGGCTGGCTGCGCACCGGTGACGTCGGAACGATCAGTGCCGACGGTTTCCTCACCCTCACCGACCGGGTCAAGGACGTGATCAAGTCGGGCGGGGAGTGGATCTCCTCCGTCGAGCTGGAGAACCACCTCATGGCGCACCCGGCGGTGGCCGAGGCGTGCGTCGTCGCGGTCCCGGACGACAAATGGGGGGAGCGTCCCCTGGCCACGGTCGTGCTCCGGGACGGGAGCGGCACCACGCACGGCGAGCTGCGGGAGTTCCTCGCCGGCAAGGTGGCCGCCTGGCAGCTGCCGGAGCGCTGGGTGCTTCTCGAGGCGGTGCCCAGGACGTCCGTCGGCAAGTTCGACAAGAAGGCGCTGCGCAAGCAGTACGCGGACGGGGAGCTGGCCGTCGACGTCGTCACGTGAGCCGCACCCCGTCCGAGACCATCCACCCATCTCCCCGAGGAACTGTCATGAGCCGCATGACCCCGCCCCCCGATGGGGATCCTCAGTCGGTGTCGGCCCTGTATCTGAGCCGCCTCGACCACGAGTCCCTGTATTCCGACGCGGAGCTGCTCCGGGCCATCGCCGAGACCGTCGAACGGGTCGGCGGACGGCGGGAGCTCGCCGGCCGGTACGCCGACACGCTGCGCGAGGAGGCCGCGGGGGGCGGCCTCCGGCGCGGCGAAAGGCACAGGTGGGCCCGCCGCATGGCGCGGGAGCTCGCCCGCGACCCCGTCGGTGTCGACCACCGGCTCGTGCACCGGGCGGCCGGCGGCCCGGGCACCGAGCCGCCGAGAGGGACGTCATGAGCCCGGCGGTCCCCCCGCCACCGCCGCGGGGGCCCGATCCGGGGCAGGGCCCCGGTCCATGGCAGAACTCCGGTCCGGGGCAGGACTCCGGCCCCTGGCAGGGACCGGGGTCATGGACGGACCCCGGGCCCTGGCCACGTCCCGCCGCTCCTCACGGGCGGCCGATGCCCCCGCCCCGTCCGCACCCCGCCGCGGACGGAGCACCGCGCTCGGCCGCGTACCACTCCGCGACGTACCCGGCACCGTACGTCCCCGAGCGGCCCCAGGACGATCCGGCCCTGCTTCGTCTGCGCACGGCACGCCGCCGTCCGGTCTTCACCGTGGCCGGCGCGGTCGTCGCGCTCTACCTCCTCAACGCCCTGCTGGCGAGCGAGGCGCGCGGGTTGCTGGCGGTACGGATCGCCGGGCCGCTGAACACGGGTCTGGCCATGAGCCTCCTGCAGTGCCTCACCACCGTCTGGGCGGTCCACTGGTACAACCGCCATGCCAGGACCCACTTCGACCCCGGCCCGCGTCCGGGGGACCGGTTCGGCTCGGTGGAGGACACGCGATGACCACTGCCGCATCCCTGGCCGCCGCCGGCTCGTTCCCGGTGTTCGTGGTCTTCGCGGCCTTCGTGGCCAGCGCGCTGTTCCTGGCCCTGTGGGTCACGACGGACCGGGTCACCCCGGGCGACTTCTACGTGAGCGACGGCCGGCTCACGCCGACCCGCAACGGTGTCGCGCTCTTCGGTGACTACATGTCGGCCGCGACCCTGCTCGGCTCCCCCGGGGTGGTCGCGCTGGCGGGGTACGACGGCATCTCCTACCTGCTGGGCCCGATCGTCGCCTGGGTGGTGATGCTCCTGCTGATCGCCGAGCCGTTCCACAGCACCGGGCGCTACACGATCGGTGACAGCCTGGGGCGGCGGCTGCGTCCCCGGTCCGTGCATCTGGCCTCGGGCGTCTCCGCCCTCGTCATCTCGCTGGTGTACCTGATCGCCCAGCTGGTCGGCGCCGGGGCACTCGCCGCGCCGATCCTCGGTCTGGACGGCACCGGAGCGCGGCAGATCATGGTCGGGGCGCTCGGGATCCTCATGGTGATCTACGTACTCATCGGCGGCATGCGGGCGACGACCGCCGTGCAGCTGGTCAAGGCCGTCCTGCTGCTCGGCGGTGGCGGATGGCTGGCCGTCCTCGTCATGTCGCGCTACGGCTGGAACCCGTCGGTCCTGCTGACCCGGGCGGCGGACCACAGCGGGCTGCGGGAGGCCTTCATGCGGCCGGGCGTGCGCTACGGCGACGACGGCGTGGGCAGGCTCGACTCGCTCAGCCTGCAACTGGCCGTGCTGCTGGGAGCCGCGGGGCTGCCGCACCTGCTCATGCGGCTCGGGGCGGTGCCCACCGCACCTGCGGCACGCGGATCGGTCACGGTGGCGACCCGTCTGACGGTGGTGTTCTGCCTGACGGGCGGTGTGCTCGGGTTCGGCGCGGTGGCCGTGCTCGGCCGCGGCACCATCACCGCGGACAGCGCCACGGGCAACTCCGCCGTCCTGCTCCTGACGGAGCGTCTCGGCGGGGCGTTCCTGCTCACCATGATCTCGTGCGTCGCCTTCACCACGATCCTGGCGGTGGTCGCCGGAATCGTGCTGGCCGCGTCGACCGCGCTGGCCCACGACCTCTACCAGGTCGCGCTGCGGGCGGGCAGGGCGTCGGAGAAGAGCGAACTCCTGGTCGCCAGGGGCGGGGTGCTGCTCATCGGGGTCACCGCCACGGGACTGTCCATGTACGCCCAGGGTCAGAACATCTCGTTCCTGGTGGGCCTGGCCTTCGCCGTCGCGGCCTCCGCGATCCTGCCGGCGCTGCTGTACCACCTGTACTGGAGGCGCTTCACCACCGGGGGAGCGCTCTGGAGCATGTACGGCGGACTGCTCTCCTCGGTGCTGCTGGTGCTGCTCTCCCCCGCCCTGTCCGGCGGGCCGGCGTCGCTGCTGCCGGACATGGACTTCGCCGTCTTCCCGCTCAGCAACCCGGCGCTGGTGTCCATCCCGCTCGGCTTCCTGTTCGGCTGGCTGGGGTCGGTCCTCGACCGGAGGGAACGGGGCGGGGCGGAGTACGCCGAACTGGAGGCGCGGGTCCTGCTGGGAACCGGAGCGAGCCCGTCCGGCGGAACCGGCCCGTGACAGGGAGACCGCCGGGTCACTGAGCCGCCGTGACCGATCCGCCGTCCCCCGGCCCACCTCGGGCGGGGGACGGCACATGCGTCAGAGGCCGGGCGTTCCGGCGGACGGGAGTCCCGTCAGCAGACGGTGGGCCTCCAGCGCGAGGTGGATCTCGCTCGCCCCCACCGGGTCGGCGGGTGAGCGCCCGGTGAGCTCCTGTACGCGCCGCAGGCGGTGGGTCACGGTGTTGCGGTGGCAGTACATCCGGGCGGCCGTCTCGGTGGCGGACCCGCCCGAGGCGAACCACCGGCTCAGCGTTTCCAGCAGCACGTCCCTTTCGTGCGGCGGGAGTTCGAGAACGGGGCTGAGTACCGTGCGCACCGCGTGCCGGGCCGAGTCGGGGGCGCTCACCACCATCAGGCGGACTGGTGAGTCGCCGTACGAGACCACCTCGCTGCTGCCCGGCTCGACGCAGGCGCAGGCGAGCCGCGCCTGGCGGAAGGCGCTGGGCACCTGCTCCAGGCCGTGGAAGAGAGTGCTCACCCCCACCCGCCCGGCGCCTCGCCGGCGAATGAGCTCCATGGCCTGGGCGAGGCCCCGGGGAGACCGCAGCGAGAGCAGCCCCACCTGCGCGTCCTCCTCCTGCCGCCAGACCGACCAGATGCCGAGGACCCGCAGCGCGCCCTCCACGTCGTACAGCGAACCCTCGTCCGCCGGGCGCGCCCCGGCTCCGCACTCGGCACTCACCACGGCGAAGACGCCGCGCTGCGGCAGCCGCAGCGCGTCGGCGCACTCCCACAGGTGCGTGCTCTCGTCCAGCCTGCCGTCGAGCAGCGCGGCGAGCAGCAGGCTTCTGACCTGCCGGTCGTGGTGGGCCCTTTCGGTCATGGTCTCGCGATAGGCAGTCGCCACCGCGTCGGTGAAGGCGTCACTGACCGACCAGACGGCCGTGGCGACGTACGGCATCTCCCGGGCGACGGTGTCTCCCGCCTCGCTCAGGACGCACTCCCACAGGAACCGTCCGGCCAGCCGGTAGGCGTGCGTCACCGCCGACAGCGGCACCCCGTGCTCTGCCTTGAAACGGCCGGTGTCGTGCGGCACGCGCAGGTCGAGGGCGTCCCGGCCCAGCTGGGTGACCATGGAGTGCAGGTTGTCCGCGCAGGAGGTGCGCAGCTGGTCGTGCTTCACATGGCCGTGGTCGCGGTAGGCGTCCTCCTCCTGCGTGATCCGGCAGGTGAGGAGGTCGGCGAACCGGTCGATCCCCGGCAGCAGCACGTCGACCAGCTTGCGCAGGCCGTCGTCGGTTCCCGCGCCGTCGTCCGTCCGCGCGCACGCCCCGTCGTCCGTTCGCGCGCCGTCGTCCTCGCGTACGCCGTTGTTCTGGGAGATGACAGTCATGGGAGCTCCCGCAGCGAAGTGAGCGGGACCGCCGGGCGGGCGGTCCCACCCCGTCGGGCCAGTGGCCCGGTACCGGCCGGGCCACTGGCAGGGTAGCCACGCGACGTGGCGGTGGCGAGAGGCCGCCGGCCTCAGACGCCGGCGGCCGCCGTGCCGCGGATGAGGTCGGCCGCCCGCTCCGCGATCATGATCGTCGGCGCGTTGGTGTTGCCCCGCACGACGGTCGGCATGACGGAGGCGTCGACCACCCGAAGCCCCGCCACACCGTGCACGCGCAGCTCGTGGTCGACCACCGGGCCGATCGCGCAGGTGCTCGTGGGGTGGTAGAGGGTCTGCAGCTCGCGCCGCGCGTACGCCAGGAGGTCGGCCTCGCTGTCGGACGCCGGCGTCAGGAAGTCGGCTCTGCGGTGCGCCCGCAGGGCGGGCCGCCCGACGATGTCCAGCACCAGCCGCAGCGCGCGGACCGCCGTCGCCCGGTCCTCCTCGGTGGCCAGGTAGTTGTGCAGGATGCGCGGCTTCGCGCTGGGCAGCGCCGAACGCAACAGGACCTTTCCCCGGCTGGTGGGAGCGAGCAGCACCGCGCCGACGTGGAAGGCGTGGTCGGTGGCCGCTCCCAGCCCCTCCTGGTGGAACATCGCCGGTACGGCGTGGATCTGCACGTCCGGGGCGTCGAGACCGTCGGTGGTCCGGAAGAACCCGCCGCCCTCGCCGGCATTCGAGGTGAGGGGCCCGCGGCCCTCGGTCTCCAGCAGCCGCAGGTTCTCCGGGGTCTCCGCGGTGAGCAGGGACTCGGTGTCGGTGAGGTGGACGACGGCCAGGTGCGGATGGTCCTGGAGGTTCTCGCCCACCGGCAGGTCCACTCTGGGAGTGATGCCGAGGGTGGTGAGTTCGTCGGCGACGCCGATCCCGGAGAGCATGAGCAGCTGCGGCGAGTTGTACGCGCCCGCCGAGAGGACGACCTCACGCTCGCACCGGAGCTCCTGCGTCGTCCCCTCCCGGTCCACCTCGACACCGACGGCCCGTTCCGCGTCGAAGAGGATCCTGGTGCACTGCGCCCCGGTGAGCACGGACAGGTTGGAGCGTTCTCGCGCCGGCTTCAGGTAGGCGGTGGCCGTACTGCACCGCAGGCCCCCACGCTGGGTCAGCTCGTAGTAACCGACACCGTCCTGCCCGGGCCCGTTGAAGTCGGGGTTGAACTCGTGGCCCGCCTGCCGCGCCGCCGCCACGAAGGCGTCGACGAGGGGGCTGCGGGAGCGTCCGGGGCTGACCGGGAGCGGGCCGCCGGCGCCGTGCCACTCGGAGGCGCCGCCGTGGTGGTCCTCCGAGCGCAGGAAGTACGGCAGGACGTCGTCCCAGCCCCAGCCCTTGGCTCCGGCGGCGGCCCAGGAGTCGTAGTCCCGGCGGTTGCCGCGGATGTAGATCATGGCGTTCATCGAGGAGGACCCGCCGAGCATCCGGCCACGCGGCAGATAGCGCCGCCGGTCTCCCAGGCCCGGTTCGGGTTCGGTGAGGTAGTCCCAGTCGTACTTGCTGCGGAACAGCTTGGCGAACGCGGCCGGAACGTGGATCTCCTGCGCGTCGTCGGCCGGTCCGGCCTCCACGAGCAGGACGCGTACGTCCGGGTCCTCGCTGAGCCGGGCGGCGAGCACACAGCCCGCGGAACCCGCGCCCACGATGATGTAGTCGTACATGAGGTGTCCTCTCCGGCGCCGGGGGCCGGCGGCCGACGGGCGGTCAGTGCTGGATGGCCTTGGTCTCCAGGAACTCCTCGAAGCCCAGGCGTCCGGCCTCCCGGCCGACGCCCGACTGCTTGTAACCGCCGAACGGGGCGAGGGGGTTGAAGGCGCCGCCGTTCACGTCGACCATTCCGGCCCGGATCCGCCGGGCGACGGTCCGCGCCCGCTCGGGGTCACCGGACCACACGGCGCCGGCGAGACCGTAGGGCGTGTCGTTGGCGATGGCGACGGCCTCCTCCTCGGTGTCGTAGGGAAGGATCGACAGCACGGGCCCGAAGATCTCCTCGCGGGCGATGGTCATGTCGTTGGTGACGTCGGTGAAGACGGTGGGGGCGACGAAGTAGCCGGGCCCGTCGTGCGGGGCGTCGGGGCCGCCGGTGAGCAGGGTGGCGCCCTCGGCGATCCCGGTCGCGATGTAGTCGCGGACCCGCTTGAGCTGGACGTCGGAGACCATGGGACCGATCTGCGTCTCCTCGTTCTGGGGGTCTCCGACGCGGTACCCGCGCGCCGCCTCGGCGGCGATCCGCCCGGCCTCCACGAGCTTGTCACGGGGAACCAGCATGCGGGTGAGGGCGATACAGGTCTGGCCGGAATTGAGGTAGCACTTGGCCACTCCGTCGGTGACCGCGGCCCGGAGGTCGGCGTCGTCCAGGATGATGTTGGGTGACTTGCCGCCGAGTTCGAGCGCCACCTTCTTGACGGTCCCCGCCGCGAGCGCCGCCACCCGGCGGCCGGCCCGGGTCGATCCGGTGAAGGAGACCATCGCCACGTCGGGGTGGTCCACCAGTGCCTCGCCCACCACCGGACCGTATCCGGTGACCACGTTGAACACTCCGGCGGGCAGCCCCACCGACTCGGTGATCTCCGCCAGCAGCATCGCGGACAGGGGGGCCACCTCGGACGGCTTGAGCACGACGGTGCAGCCCGCGGCCAGCGCGAGCGCCACCTTCAGCGAGACCTGGTGGAGCGGAAAGTTCCACGGCGTGATGCAGCCGACGACCCCGACGGGCTCGCGGACGACGTGGGAGTTGCCGATCTCCTCGGGCCCGAAGTCGAAGCCGGATGCCAGCTCGGCGGCGTGTCCGAAGGTGAAGACGGGCAGTCCCGACTGCAGGACCCGGCTCTCCTGGACGGGGGTACCGACCTCGCTCGCCACCAGGCGCGCGATGTCCTCCGCGCGCTCCTCCAGCGCCTGGTGGATCCGCGTCAGATAGTCCGCACGGACCTGGGGGGAGGCCTGGGACCACGTCTCGAACGCCCGGGCGGCGGCGCGCACCGCCCGGTCGACGTCCTCGGGCGTACCGGCCACGACCGAGCCGATCACCTTTTCGTCCGCGGGGTTGACGACCTCGATCGCCTCGGGGTTCGGCGCCTGCGTCCACTGCCCGTCGATGAAGTGCCCGCCGTATGCCTTCATGCCTGCGCTCCCTTGCCACCTGTCAGCCGGATGTTTCCGGGGCAGTGTGCGTGAGCCGTCACGGCGGGGTCGATGGAGCGGTGAAGCCGGATCGGCCCGCCCGATTGTGCGTCTGCACATCCGCCCGGCTGCGGGAGGGGCAGCGCGCCGAAGACGGAGCCCTCAGCGGGCCGGAGACGGAGCCTGCCCCGCGTCCCGTCAGCCGTCGCCGGCCGTGGGCCCCCGTGCGGATCCGGCGGTCTCGCCGTGCCCCTCGGCCGGGATTCACCTGCTGACCAGCGGGTTCGGCAGCGGCAGGTAGCGGGCGTCGGCGCCGGCCGCGCCCATCCAGCGCAGCAGCAGGTTCGTCTTTCCGGGGAGGGTGGGGGACGTCAGCAGGCGGGGGATCTCGGGCAGATCGTGCCGGGCCAGCTCCCGGCGGGCGGCGGACCACGGGTCGAGGCCGCGGTGGCGTTCGACGAGGGCGGCGGCGATCTCGGCGAGGTGGTTGACGACCAGGCAGTACACCAGCCGCTCCCACCCGGCCTCCCGGGACACCTCCGGCAGCAGCTTCACGCCCTCCGCGTCCCGGAAGAGCGCCTGCACGGGCGTTCCGCCGCTGTCGACCGCGATCAGCGAGTTCTGCAGATGCGCCTCCAGGACGACGCCGTGGCGGGCGAACACCGTCAGGACGGGCGGCACGACCTGGCGCAGATACGCCTCCCACCACCGCGCCGGATCCGCCGGGCCGTCGAGCGGGCTGCCGTCGAAGCCCTCGGCGAGAGCGGCGGCCAGCAGCGGGGTCGCGCCGGGCCGGACGTGCCCGCGCACCCCGTCACGGACCAGCACCGCCAGCTCCTCGTGGGCGAAGGCGGCCGTGCGGTGGCCGCGGTCGCTCAGCCAGGCCGCGGGGCCGTCCAGCTCGGCGAAGGCGCGCGTCACGGCGGTGTCGGTGCGGCACAGCCTCACCAGGTCGTGCCGCCACAACCGGCGCACGTCGTTGGTGATGCGCACATCGAGGCTGAACTTCAGGAAGAGGTCCAGGTCGGGGGCGTACACCGTGCGCACGGCCGCCGTCGGCCAGGTGCCGAAACCGGTGCTGCCCAGCCGGACGAGGCGGCCGTCCGCGAAGGCGGCGTCGAGTTCACGGCCGACGAGGTCGAGCTGCCAGGGGTGCGCGGGCAGCAGCCGGTAGCCGGGCGGGGCCTGACCGAGGGCGTCCAGGGCCGAGGTGTCGCCCTCCTCGACGACGGCGTCCTCGCGCACGCCGAGCAGCACCAGCGGGAAGCTCGCGTGCGCCTCGGGCGCGTACGGCAGCCAGGAGACGACCGGGCCGCCGCCCCGGGCCTTGGGCGCGGGGTGATAGGGATGGCCGGTGACGAGGGCCTGCTCGGAGCGCTGGTACGGGTCGCCGGGCGGCGGCGTCCGGTCGCGGGCGGCGAGCAGTGCCGCCACCGCGTCCCGGCTGTCGATCATCTCTGCGGGCAGTTCGTCGTTGGACAGGCCGGTGTGCCGGCGCAGCTCCTCGGCCACCAGTTTCACCAGTTCGGTGTGGCCGACGCGGTGCCAGGCGCCCTCGGTGTACACCTCGGGTTCGGCGGGCCGCCGTCCGCCGCGCACCCGCAGCAGCCGGCCCCCGCCCGGCAGCCGGTACACCCGCCGTCCCGCCCGGTCCGGGCGCGGCTGCGCCACCTCCCGGATCAGGCAGTTCAGCAGGGGCGCGGCCGCGTAGGCGTCGGCGCGCGCTCCGACGTCGGCGCTGGGGGGCATGAGCTCCACGCGTTCCATTCGTTCCATACGTCCAGACGGTGCGAGGGTGATCAGTATGTCTGTCCGGAGCCCGCTACCGTGACGCCCGATCCGGACCCGAGGAGCCCGACCGTGCACCGCTTTCCCACCGCCGAGGACGAGGTCGCCGAGGAGCTGGCCGCCGCCCGCCCCGGTCTCCTGCCACGGTACGCGGCGGAGCTGCCCGGTGCCCGGGCCGCCGTGCTGTCCCGGCTGTGGCGCGCACTGGCCCACGAGCCGCTGCCGTGGATCACGCGGCGCGAGACCGCG
Organism: Streptomyces sp. NPDC014864; assembly: GCF_043081525.1. Lineage (NCBI taxonomy): Bacteria > Bacillati > Actinomycetota > Actinomycetes > Kitasatosporales > Streptomycetaceae > Streptomyces > Streptomyces sp. NPDC014864. The sequence continues at coordinate 69,876 of NZ_JBIBWT010000005.1, read as the reverse complement.
CGGGAGGGGATGGTCCTGTGGTTGTCCGACGGCCGCCGGCTGCGCGGACCGGCGGCGGACCCGTACGCCACCGGCGCGTACGTCACCGCCGTACGCCTGGGCGGGGAGGTGTACGAGGATCCGGCCCGTCTCATGACGGTCCTGCGGGTGCCGCACGGTACGGCGCTGGCCGCCGAACTCGGGCACAGCGTGGCGTCGTTGGCGCTGTCCCGGGCCGGCCGGGCTGCCGGCACCGGGACCGGACACGAGGTCGGGGGCGGGGCCGGACACGAGGTCGGGGGCGGGGACGGGGCCGGACACGAGGTCGGGGGCGGGGGCCACGTCGGGGGCGAGCACGGGCGCGAGCCCGGGGGCGAGGCTCACCCGAAGGAGTGGCCGGTCGAGGACTGGGAGTGGGAGCAGCGGGTGGTCGACGGGCATCCCTTCCACCCCAACTGCCGCTCCAGGCCCGGTTTCTCGGTCGCCGAGCAGCTCGCGTACGCGCCGGAGCACGGGCCGGTGGTGGAGCTGGGACTGGTGCCGGTGCCGGCTGCGGAGTGCCTGGTGACCGGGGTCTGGCCCAAGGACCTGCGCGACGGCGGGCGGTTGCTGGTCCCGGTGCATCCCTGGCAGGCGGCGCATGTGCTCGAGCGCGGTCGCGGAGACGGCGGGTTCGCGGCGCACCCGCTGATGTCGCTGCGCACCCTGGCGGTTCCCGGCGGCCCGCACGTCAAGACCGCGCTGACCGCCCGGCTGACGTCGTCGGTGCGGGACATCTCCGTCGCCTCGGTCGCCGCCTCGGCCGGCCTGTCGGCCTTCGGCGAGGAACTGGCCGCGCGCAGCGGCGGCCTGCTGCACGTCACCCGCACGCTCGCCGCGGCCACCGCCCACTCCCCCGACCTGGCGGCGCAGTGGCGCGAGTCGCCCCGCCGGTACGCGTCCGCCGGGGAGCACGTGCTGCCGGTGGCGGCGCTGGCGACCACCGGCCTGCCCGAGTCCCCCCTCTGGCTGTCCGACTTCACGCGCCTGGCACTGACCGTCGGCCTGCGGCTGCTGGAGCTGGGCGTGGCCCTGGAGGCGCACGGCCAGAACCTCCTCGTGGTGCTGTCCTCCTCGGGCGCGCCGCTGCGCCTGGTCTACCGCGACCTCGCCGACATCCGCGTCGGTCCCGCCCGGCTGGCCCGGCACGGCATCGGGGTGTCCGGGCTGCCCGGCCGGATCCTCACCGACGATCCGACCGCCCTGCGGCGCAAGCTGTTCGGGTCGCTGGTGGCGGGGGCGCTGGCGGGCACGGCGGGCTCGGGCCCGGCCCTGCGGGCGGCCCTGGAGACGGCCGTACGGGATCTGCCGCGCACCCCGGACCTGGTGGCGCTGTGCGAACAGCCACTGCCCGCGAAGGCGTTGACGCTGATGCGGCTGTCCCCCGGGACGCCCGGCGACCTGTGGGCGGCGCTGCCCAACCCGCTCGTTTTGGAGCCCGGGAGGTCCGGTCAATAAGATCCGCCGATGATCACAAGACAACGGCTGGCGGCAGGGGTATGTGCTCTGCTCGCCGCCCTGACGGCCGGGTTGGCCTTCCCCACGGCGGCGACGGCCGGCGAGCCGGACGGCAAGGCCGCCCCTAAGGTCGAACTCGTCCTGGACGTCAGCGGTTCCATGCGCGCGCGGGACATCGACGGCGGGTCGCGGATGGCCGCGGCGAAGCAGGCGTTCAACGAGGTGCTCGACGCCACGCCCGAGGAGGTCCAGCTCGGCATACGCACCCTCGGCGCCAACTACCGCGGCAACGACCGGAAGACGGGCTGCAAGGACACCGCGCAGCTCTATCCGGTCGGCCCGCTCGACCGCACCGGGGCGAAGACGGCGGTCGCGACGCTGGCGCCGACCGGCTGGACGCCGATCGGTCCCGCGCTGCTGAAGGCGGCCACGGACCTCGACGGCGGTGACGGCACCCGCCGCATCGTCCTGATCAGCGACGGCGAGGACACCTGCCAGCCGCTGGACCCGTGCGAGGTGGCCCGCGAGATCGCCGCCAAGGGCATCGGCCTGACCATCGACACCCTCGGCCTGGTGCCGGACGCCAAGACCCGCGACCAGCTCAGCTGCATCGCGGACGCGACCGGCGGCACCTACACCTCCGTGCGGCACAAGGAGGAACTCTCCGACCGCGTGGGTCAGTTGGTGGAGCGGGCGGCCGATCCGGTGGTGACGCCGGTCGCCACCGAGGGCGCCGGCGCGTGCGCGAACGCCCCCTCGCTGAAGTCCGGTCTCTACACCGACCGCGAGGAGTTCGGGCAGCAGCGCTGGTACCGGGTGGACGTGAACCCGGGCCAGGAGCTGCGCACTTCGGTGAGCGTGGCGGCCGACCGGGCCGTGAACCCGGACTACGGGGTGCTGCTGCGGGCGGTGACCGTGCACGGCCGGGAGATCGTGCGCGGCGAGAGCGCGGGCAACGGCCGTACCGATGTGATCTCCACGGGGCTGCGCTATCCGAAGCAGGACAGCGACGACGACAACGCACCCGCCGAGACCGTGTGTCTGCAGGTGACCAACTCCTTCTCGCCGGGCGCCGGGGTGAAGACCACACCGGGTCTGCCGCTGGAGCTGACCGTCGACGTGGTGGACGGCCCGGACCCGGCGAGCGACGTGGCCGCCTTCGGCCTCGGCCGCGGCTGGTGGCTGCTCGGCGTACTGGTATTGGCCGGCTTCGTCGCGGGTCTGCTGTGGGGCTGGCTCTCGCGCTGGCGGGTCGCGGTCTGGAGGACGAACTGATGCGTATCACCCGTGTGTTGAGCACCGCCCTGCTGGCCCTCGGGCTGGCCGCGGGCCCCGCGGCGGCCGACTCCTCCCCCTCGGCGAGCCCCTCCGGCGACGGCGGTGCGCCGACCGAGGCGGGCACGTCGTTCCGTACGGCGACCGAGATCGAGCAGGGGCAGCAGGCCACCGCGACCGGTTCCACCGGCGACTACCTGTACTGGTCCTTCCCCGCGGACGCCGGACAGCGCCCCACCGTGAAGGCCACGGTCAAGCTGCCGGACACGCACACCGCGCAGACCTGGCAGATCGACGTGTACGACGGTCTGCGCCGCCGTCAGTCCTGCCAGTACGGCGCCCAGACCCGCACCGCCGCCCCGGGCACGGCCTCCGTGGAGCTGGCCTGCGTGCTGCGCACGGTGCGCGCCTGGTCGGAACCGTGGGCGAACGACCCGCTGCCGGGCACGTACTACGTCCGGCTGACGGTGGTCGGGCTGCAGTCCTCCGACCTGGGTCTGCCGGTCCGCGCCGAGGTGCGGGCCGACTCCGCGGACATCGGCGGCGCGGCCGCGGTGGACGGCTCCCTGGCGAAGCCGCTCGTCCCCGGGATCGCGGTCAAGTCCGCCGACGACGAGGACGGTTCGGCGAGGTCGGCGGTGCTGTCCGCCGTGAAGCCGGACGACGGCTGGTCCTCCGGCTGGTGGTCCGACCGGTGGGTGTGGACGGCGATCGGCGGGGCACTGGCCGCGCTCGCCGGGGTCGGCGGCTACGCGCTGACCCGCGGATCGGGACGGCCCTCCCAGGTGCCCCCGGGCGCCTGATCTCCCCCTGGCCCCATGGAAGGCCCGCCACCCGGCGGGCCTTCTTCGCTGCCCCCGCGGCGGCCTGCCCTGCCGCTCGCCCCCTCGGCCGCGCCTGCGACCCGTGCGCTCACCGCCTCACCCCGCATCCTGCGCTCACGCACCGCGTACCGCGCTCAAGCACCGCGCCCCCCTCACGGCTGAGGGGGCGCGTCACGCCTCGCGCAGCGCCTTGGCGGGCAGGCCGTCCCCGGTCACCGACACGCGTCCGGCCCGGACCGCCTCCGGCAGGTTCGTCTCCCCGCGGCCGATGGCCGCGCAGGTGGCGGAGTCGAGGACCAGCCGGGCGTCCGGTTCCGTCGGCGCGGGGCCGTCCCCGTAGACCGGGCCGTCCTGGGCACCGGCGTGGAGGTGGAAGGTCCCCTCCTCCAGCCGGACCTCGACGAGCCCCTCCCCCGGCAGCCCGCGCAGCAGGGGCAGCGCGAACCAGTGGGCGCGCACCGCGTCGGTGGGCCGCCGCTCGCCCAGCTCGGCCTCCCCCCACGTCCCGAGCGCCTGGAGTACGGGCAGCAACGCACGCCCACGCGCCGTGAGTTCGTAGACGTAGGCGGCACCCGGGGGCGGCAGCCGGCGGCGGGTCGTCAGGCCGTCGCGCTCCATGTCCTTCAGCCGGGAGGCGAGCATGTCGGTGCTCACGCCCGGCAGGTCGGCGTGCAGGTCCGTGTAGCGGCGCGGGCCGGCCAGGAGTTCGCGGACGATCAGCAGGGTCCAGCGGTCACCGACGACGTCGAGCGCGCGGGCGGCGGAACAGTACTGGTCGTAGCTGCGGCGAGGTGACATGCGGCGCAGTCTAGCGATGTTGTTGGACTTTCCAAGCTCGCACTTGGTAAAACCAAGCAACACCAGTCACCGGAGGGGAAGCGGCCCATGGAATTCCGGCAGTCGAGCAAACTCAGCGAGGTCTGTTACGAGATCCGCGGCCCGGTCATCGAGCACGCCGACGCGCTGGAGGAGGCCGGGCACAGCGTGCTGCGGCTCAACACCGGCAACCCCGCGCTCTTCGGCTTCGAGGCGCCGGAGGAGATCCTCCAGGACATGATCCGGATGCTGCCGCGGGCGCACGGCTACACCGACTCGCGCGGTGTGCTCTCCGCCCGCCGGGCCGTCGCCCAGCGCTACCAGACCCTCGGCCTGGAGGTGGACGTCGACGACGTGTTCCTGGGCAACGGCGTCTCCGAACTGGTGTCGATGGCGGTGCAGGCACTGGTCGAGGACGGCGACGAAATCCTCATTCCGGCCCCCGACTTCCCGCTCTGGACGGCCGTGACCACCCTGGCCGGCGGCAAGGCGGTCCACTACCTGTGCGACGAGCAGGCCGACTGGTACCCCGACCTCGACGACATGGCCTCGAAGATCACCGACCGCACCAAGGCCGTCGTGATCATCAACCCGAACAACCCGACCGGCGCGGTCTACCCCAAGGAGATCCTGGAGGGCATCCTCGACCTCGCCCGCCGCCACGGTCTGATGGTGTTCGCCGACGAGATCTACGACCAGATCCTCTACGACGACGCCGTGCACCACTCGACGGCGGCCCTCGCCCCCGACCTGGTGGTCCTCACCTTCTGCGGCCTGTCGAAGACGTACCGGGTGGCGGGCTTCCGCTCGGGCTGGCTGGTCGTCACCGGCCCGAGGCAGCACGCGAAGGACTACCTGGAGGGCCTGACCATGCTGGCCTCCATGCGCCTGTGCGCCAACGCGCCCGCCCAGTACGCCATCCAGGCCGCGCTCGGCGGCCGCCAGTCCGTCCGCGAGCTCACCGCGCCGGGCGGGAGGCTGCGCGAACAGCGCGACGTGGCCTGGGAGAAGCTCAACGAGATCCCCGGTGTGTCGTGCGTGAAGCCCAAGGGCGCGCTGTACGCCTTCCCCCGCCTGGACCCCAAGGTGCACCGGATCCACGACGACGAGAAATTCGTCCTGGACCTGCTGCTGCGCGAGAAGATCCAGGTCGTCCAGGGCACGGGCTTCAACTGGCCGGCACCGGACCACTTCCGCATCCTCACCCTGCCGCACGCCGAGGACCTGGAGGCGGCGATCGGCCGTATCGGCCGCTTCCTCGGCGGGTACCGCCAGTAACGGGCGATCGGCCGTATCGGCCGCTTCCTCGGCGGGTACCGCCAGTAGCGGACGGCCGTCCCGGATGCTTCGGTACAGAGGTACGGCGACAATGGGACACCGTGCCGACGGGCACGGGAGGAAGGGCGCGACGTGGGTGATCTCTTTCTCGTCCGGCACGGGGAGACCGAGTGGTCCCGTTCCGGGCGGCACACCGGCCGGACGGACGTCCCGCTGACCGAGCACGGCCGGGAGGAGGCACGCCGGCTGGTGCCGCTGGTCCGCTCCCACCGGATCGGTGCCGCGTTCGTCAGCCCTGCGCAGCGGGCCCGGGAGACCGCCCAGCTGATCGGGGTCCAGGACGCCCGCGTCGACGCGGACCTGCGGGAGTGGGACTACGGCGGCTACGAGGGCGTGACGACCCCCGACATCCAGCGCACCCGGCCCGGCTGGTTCCTGTTCACCGACGGCGTCGCCCCGGGGCCGCCGGAGCACCCCGGGGAGACGCCCGAGCAGGTCGGGGAGCGGGCCGACCGGATGCTCGCCAAGGTGGACGCCGCGCTCGCCAACACCGAGGGCATCGTCCTGCTGGTGGCGCACGGGCACTTCCTGCGGGTGCTCACCGCCCGGCGGCTCGGCCTGGAGCCCGCCGCGGGCGCGCTGTTCCAGTTGGCCACGGGCACGGTGTGCCGGCTGGGCACGGAGCACGGTCGGCCGGTGGTCGCGGGCTGGAACATCCGGCCCGGCGGCCCCGCGTGAGCGGGCGGACGGCCGGCGCGGGCCGGACTGTCGTACCCCCGTCGTAGTCTTCGAAGTGGCCGACCGCGTGCCCGACCGCGGCGCCGGAAGGCCGTCGACCACACCGTGCACCGGCCGGACGGGGAGGAGGACGCCGTGACACGACCGCCGACCGCCGCGCAGCGCCGGGTCATCGACGCCGCCGACCCCGTGACCGGACGGCTCAGTGGCACGCAGGCGCAGCTCGCGGCCCTGGTGCGCCGGGGCCTCGCCTTCCGGCACCCGCGCCCGCCGCACGACCACTTCCTGACCCCGGCGGGACATCGTGCGCGCGAGGCGGAGCCGCAGGCCCCCGCCCCCGTGGAGGCACCCGCGCCCGCCGGCGTGTTCTCCGCGCGCGTCGGCGGCGAGGAGAAGCCCGACGGCGCCGGGCCCGCCCGGGCCCGGGAGGTGCGCAGCGCGTGGGAGGGACTGCTCGAACTGCGCCGGATGACCGATCCGCACGGCGTCACGGACCGCCCCTGCGGCTGGGAGCGTGCGCATCTGGTGCAGGCCGCCGCGCTGGCCCTGGAGGCGGACGGGCACCGTCCTGCGGGCCCGGACGGCGACGGATACCGGGTGCGGGCGACCCCGCAGCCGGAGGCGGTCGCGGTGTACGAGCCGGACCCCGCGGCGCTGCGGGCCTGCGCGGCCACGCTGGAGCGGGCGGGGTGGCAGGCGGGCGAGTACACCGAGCCGCGGACGCGACGGCGCTATCTGCTGGCCTCGCCCCGCAGGGTGTGACGGACATGCCGTGGCGGACATGCCAGGATCGGGGGCCGGAGCCCACCGAACCGCACAGGGGAGAAGGTCCAGCATGAGCGTGCCGTTTTCCGTCCGGGTGACCGTCCGCGGGTACGAGACCGACACACAGGGGCACCTCAACCAGGCGGTGTACCTCAACTACGCGGAACACGCCCGCTGGTCGCTGTTGCGGGCGGCCGGCATCAGCCAGGCCGGACTCGTCGCCCGGGGCATCGGCCCGGTGGCCCTGGAGACGACCATCCGCTACCGGCGGGAACTCCTCGCCGGCGACGAGGTGGACGTGACGTGCGCGTTCGAGTGGGGCGGCGGCAAGACCTTCCGCATCGAGCAGACGATCCGCAGGACCGACGGCACGGTCGCCGCCGAGATCACGGGTGTCGGCGGCCTGCTGGACCTGAAGGCCAGGAAACTGGTGCCCGACCCGCGGGAGCACTTCAAGGAACTCGCCGCCGACCCGGGCCTGTTCGGGCTGTAGTCGCGGGCCGTGGGCGGACGGGTGGCGGTGCCGCCCCCGCCGCGGGGCCTCGAGGGCTCGGCGGGCCGCCGCGCCGATCTCGTGGTGCGGAGGGAGGAGAGCGCCCCACCTGAGCCGGACCCCACTGACGACGGACCAAAGGGAGAACCGCGCATGACCAGCGCCACCCCTCTGCCGCGACGCGGCCTGTTCAAGGCCGGCCTGGCCGCCTCGGCCGCCGTGGTCGTTCCCGCCTCGGCGGCGGCCGCCTCGGCCGCACCCGCGGGCGGCCCCGGGGAACCACGGCGTGCCGAAGCCGAGTTGCGTGACCTGGAACGACGGTATGCCGCCCGGTTGGGCGTGTACGGGAGGACACCGCTCGTGCTGACCGTGCTGTCGTCGAAGTCCGCCCGGGACGCGCCGGTGGACAACGCGCTGATCGCCGACGCGGCCCGCGTCCTCGCGCGCGCTCTCGCCCCCGGCGAGTGACCGCCCGGGCGGGACGCGCCGAAACCGGATGCGTTCCGCCCCGGCGGCCTGCGATGCTTCCGGTCCATGGCCGTACGACGTACCAGACCCAGCCTCTGCATCTCCGTCGACATCGAGGCGGACGGGCCCATCCCCGGTCCGTACTCGATGCTGAGCCTCGGCGCCGCGGTCGCGGGGACGCAGGACGCGGACGGCTTCACGGCCGCCGATCCGACCCGGCACACCTTCTACCGCGAACTGCGTCCGATCAGTACGGAGTTCGTGCCCGAGGCGCTGGCTGTCAGCGGCCTGGACCGGGAGCGGCTCGGCCGGGAGGGGGCCGAGCCGGCGGCCGCGCTCACCGAGTTCACCGACTGGGTGCGCGAGGTGAGCGCGGGGGCGCAGCCGGTGATGTGCGGCTATCCGGCGGCGTTCGACTGGATGTTCCTGTACTGGTACCTGATCCGCTTCACCGGGACGAGCCCCTTCGGGCACTCCGGGTGCCTGGACATGAAGACGCTGTACGCCGTGAAGGCGGGCCTGCCGCTGCGGGCCGTCGCCAAGGGCACGATGCCGCGCGGTCTGCTCTCCCGCCGCAGGCACACGCACCACGCCCTCGACGACGCCGTGGAGCAGGCGGAGCTGTTCGCCAACCTCATGGCGTGGCCGGGTCCGGGGCCCGCCCCGGACGCCGGCTGACGTCGTCCCCGCTCAGTGCACCGCCGCGATCTCCTCCCCCGCCTCCATCGGATGGGTCACGTCCCGGGCCTCCCGCCCCTTGCCCAGGTGGTTGAGGACCAGGTTGAGCAGGACCGCGGTCACGCAGCCGGTCGAGATGCCCGAGTCCAGGACGATCCGCGCGGTCTCGGGGAAGGCGTGGTAGAACCCCGGCGCGGTGATGGGGATGATGCCGACGGCGAGGGAGACGGCGACGATCAGGACGTTGTTGTCCCGGTCGAGTCCGGCCCGTACGAGGGTCTGGATGCCGCTCGCCGCCACCGAGCCGAACAGGACGACGCCCGCGCCCCCGAGCACCGGGCGCGGCACGACGGCGATGAGCGAGGCGGCCATCGGGCACAGCCCCATCAGCACCAGGAAGCCGCCGCCGAAGGCCACGACGAAGCGGCTGCGGACGCGGGTCATGGCGACGAGGCCGATGTTCTGTGCGAAGGCGCTGCACATGAAGCCGTTGAACAGCGGGCTGAGCGCGGAGCCGAGGGTGTCGGCGCGCAGGCCCGCGGCGATCGTCCTCTCGTCCGCCGGGCGTTCCACGATCTCGCCCAGCGCCAGCATGTCGGCCGTGGACTCGGTCATGGAGACGACCATCACGACGCACATCGACAGGACGGCGGCGATGTGGAACTGCGGGGCACCGAAGTGGAAGGGCGTCGGGAAGCCGACGAGCCGCGCGTCCGCCACCGGCCCGAAGTCCGTGACGCCGAACGGGACGGCGACCAGGGTGCCGGCGACCAGGCCGAGCAGGACGGCGATCTGCTTGACGAAACCACGGGTGAAGCGGCGCAGCAGCAGGACGAGGACGAGGGTGATGCCCGCGAGGGCGAGGTAGGTGGTCGAACCGTAGTCGTCGGCGGCGGGGTTCGGCCCCTGGGCCCAGCCGAAGGCGACCGGCAGCAGGGAGACGCCGATGAGGGTGATCACCGTGCCGGTGACGACGGGCGGGAAGAAGCGGACCGCCTTGCAGAAGACGGGGGCGGCGAGGAAGCCGAGGAGTCCCGCCACGATCACCGCGCCGAAGATGATCGGAAGGGCGTCGGACTTGTCCTCGGTGGAGGCGACGACGGCGGTCATGGGGGCGACACCGGCGAAGGTGACTCCGTTGACGAAGGGCAGCCGGGCGCCGATCTTCCAGATGCCCAGCGTCTGCAGGAAGGTCGCGAGGCCCGCGGTGAACAGGCAGGCGCCGGTGAGGAAGGTGAGTTCGGTGCCGGACAGGCCTATGGCCGCGCCGACGATCAGGGGCGGGGCGACGACTCCCGCGTACATGGCGGCCACGTGCTGCAGACCGCTGGTCACCATCTTCAGGGCGGGGAGTTTCTCGTCGACGGGGTGGATCCCGTCGACCACGAAGGTCTCGTCAACAGGGTGGGCGGACACGGCGGCTCTCCTCCGGTCGGTTGCGCGTCGGCTCCGACGCGGGTTTCAGGGAGGTGGTGCGACGGTCGTGCGGGACCGGGGGTGGGGCCCTGGGAGGGCCCCGGGAGGGGACGGTGACCGTTCCGGGGCGCGCGCGTCCGCGCGCGCCCCGGAGGCGGCCCGCCGCGAACCCCGCTCGGGTCCACGGCTGCCGGCCGGGAGCCGTCCCTCCCGGCCGGAGTCCTGGAACTGCTCAGTTCCGCGCGGCGATCCGCGCCAGGCGCCGGGCCTCGTCCCGCGTGGAGCGGGCGATGGCGTCCTCGTCGGCGTGCAGCAGGCGCCCGTGCTCGACGATCTGGCGCCCGTCGGTGAAGGAGGCCGTCACCGGGGCGGCCGCGCCGAAGACCAGGGCGGTCACCGGGTCGGCGATGGAGGAGTGGGCCAGAGTGCCGAGGTCCCACAGCACGAGGTCGGCCAGCTTGCCCGGCTCCAGGGAGCCGATCTGGTCGGCGCGGCCGAGGACCTGGGCACCTCCGTAGGTGCCGAGGCGCAGCGCCTGGCGGGCACTCAGGGCGGTCTCGCGGTGCGGGCCGAGACGGTTGATCAGCAGGGCGTTGCGCAGTTCGGTGTGGAGTTCGCCGGACTCGTTGGAGGCGGTGCCGTCGACGCCGAGGCCGACCGGGACACCGGCGGCGAGCATGTCGGGGACGCGGGCGATGCCGGCGGCGAGACGGGCGTTGGAGGAGGGGCAGTGGGCGACGCCGGTCCCGGTCCGGGCGAAGGCGGCGATGTCGGAGTCGTTCATGTGGACGCAGTGCGCCATCCACACGTCCCGGCCGAGCCAGCCGGTGGACTCGAAGTAGTCGGTGGGGCCCATGCCGAAGAGCTCGTGGCAGAACTTCTCCTCCTCCACCGTCTCCGAGCCGTGGGTGTGCAGCCGTACGCCCTTGCGGCGGGCCAGTTCGGCGCCCTGCCTCAGCAGGTCGGTGGAGACGGAGAAGGGCGAGCAGGGGGCGACGGCCACCTGGGTCATGGCGTCGAAGGAGGCGTCGTGGTGCTCGTCGACGGTGGCCTCGGTGGCGGCCAGCGCGTCCTCGAGGCTCTCGACGGCGAAGTCCGGCGGCAGGCCGCCGTCCGACTCGCCGCGGTCCATGGAGCCGCGGGCCAGGGTGAAGCGGACGCCCATCTCGCGGGCGGCGCGGATGATGGCGCCGGACAGGTCGCCGGATCCGCGCGGGAAGACGTAGTGGTGGTCCATCGCGGTGGTGACGCCGCCGCGGGCCATCATCGCGAGCGAGCCCTGGGCGGCCGCGTGCACCATCGGCTCGTCGATGCGCGCCCAGGTCGGGTACAGCGCGACCAGCCAGTCGAACAGGTTGTGGTCGGTGGCCAGGCCCCGGGTGATCCACTGGTAGAAGTGGTGGTGGGTGTTGACCAGTCCGGGCGTGACCAGGTGCCCGGTGGCGTCGATGCGGCGGTCGACGTTCTCCAGGCCGCCGGGGGCCCTGCCCGCGCCGAGCGACTCGATGCGGTTGCCCGCGATGACGAGGTGACCGCTCTCGTACTCGGTGTCGTCGGCGTCCACGGTCGCGATCGAGCAGTTCTCGATGACGATGCGCCGGTCTGCTGCCATGGTTCGTCCTTTGCGCTGATGTGGAGAGGGCACGGCAGGACCCCGGGGGATTCGGGTGCCGTGGCCGGGAGGCGGGCTCCCGGCCACGGGTGCCGAGAATGCCGGTTCAGCAGGGGTCAGAGGTTGGTGAGGTCCGCGGGGATCCGCGCCTCGCAGCCGTCCCGCAGGACGGTGGCCTCGATCAGGCCGTAGGGCCGGTCGGCGGCCAAGTACACCTCGTTGTCGTTCTTCAGCCCGAAGGGCTCCAGGTCTACGAGGAAGTGGTGCTGGTTGGGCAGCGAGAAGCGGACCTCGTCGATCTCGCCGCGGTGGTCGATGATGCGCGAGCCCATCTGGTACAGCGTCTGCTGCAGGGAGAGGGAGTACGTGTCGGCGAAGGCCTGGAGCATGTGCTTGCGCGTCTGCTCGTAGGACTCCTCCCAGTCGGGCATCGTCCGCGCGTCGTCGGTCCAGTTGAACCGCCAGCGGGCGGCCACCCGGGTGGCCAGGATGCGGTCGTAGGCCTCCGGGAGCGTCGTGTACTTGTCCTTGACGAAGCCCCAGAACTCGGAGTCGGTCGAGTTCATCACGACGAGGTCCTTGAGGCCGGAGACCACCTCCCACGAGGAGCCGTCGTACGTGATCTGCGTCAGGCGCGTCTCCTGGCCCTTGCGGACGAAGGAGTGGGCGCCCTTCCCGGCGTGCTCGATCCGGTCCCAGGCGTACTCCTCGACCCGGATGCGGGCCCGGTGGATCGCCGCCTGGCTGGTGACGAAGTGGCGGGCGAGGTGGACGCCGAACTGCTCGGCGGACTCGATGCCGTGCTCCTTGGCGAAGGCGAACACGGTGTTCTTGGTGGTGTCGGTCGGCAGGACGTTTGCGTTGGAGCCGGAGTAGTGGACCTCCCCCATGTCACCGGAGAGGGCGACGGAGACGTTCAGGTCCTTGATGTGGTGGGTGGTGCCGTCGCGCGTGATCCTGACGACCCGGTTCTCGGCCTTGCCGTACTGGTTCTGTCCCAGAACTGCCATGTGTCTGCTAGCTCCCTCGGTAAACGGAGTAGCCGAACGGGTTGAGCAGCAGCGGTACGTGGTAGTGCTCGCCCGGTACGACGGCGAAGGTGATCGCCACCTCGGGGAAGAACACCGCGCCGGCACCGCTGTCCCGATTCGCGGGGGCGTCCTGCTGCGCCTCGGCTCGCTTCTTCTCGAAGTACGGCTCGACGGCGAAGTCCAGCCGTACGTGGGTGGTTCCCTCCGGCAGGGCCGGCAGGTCCCTGCACCGCCCGTCCGCGTCGGTCGCGGAGCCGCCGAGCGCCTGCCAGTCCGCCTCCCGGCCACCGCGGGCGAGGAGATGGACGGCGACGCCCGCGGCGGGGCGGCCGACGCTGGTGTCCAGGATGTGCGTGGACACGGAGGCGGTGGTCTCGGTGCTCATGCGGTTCCCTCTTCAAGGAGTCGGGCCAGCCGGATGCGGTTGATCTTTCCCAGCTCGGTGCGGACGATCTCCCGCTCCCGCTCCGGCGCGTTGCCGATCCGCTCCTTGACCGCGTCCCGCATCTGCTCGCCGGTCCGGCCAGTGGCGCAGATGAGAAAGACGTGGCCGAATTTCTCCTGGTAGGCCAGGTTCAGTTCCAGCATCTCCGCCCTGAGCTCGTCGGAGGCGCCGGCCATGCCCCGCTGCTCGCGGGCCGAGGCCGGGTCCCCGGGCTTGGGGCGGCCGATCGGCGGGTGGCCGGCCATCGCCTCCTGGAGGTCCTCGCCGGTCAGCTCCGCCGTGGCGGCGTCACTGGCGGCGTAGAGGTCCTCGGCGGTGGAATACGGGCGGGCTGCGAGCAGCCGGCCGTTCCATGCCGTGGAGGCGCACACCTCGTGGAGCGCGGCGCGGGCCGCGGGCTCCTCCAGGGCGTTGAGGCGGGCGAGGCCCGGGGGCGTGGCAGTCGAAGTCACGGGTGCCTCCGTGGCCGTTTCGGCCGTCGTGCTGAACGGGCTGCGTTCAGCTAACGCCCTCCGAAAGTCGACGTCAACACTTTGTTGAAAACTCGGTGTTCGAGACCGCCGCCGGGAATCGGGGCGGCGGTTCGTCGCGCGGGACGTCTTCGGGCGGGCCGCGTCCGTCCCGGGTCGGGCCCCTCTGTGCCGGTCAGGACCCCTGCCCGGGTCAGGCCCCCTTCTCGCGGTTGAGGTAGTTGTAGACGGTGAAGCGGCTCACCCCGAGCGCGCTCGCCACGGTCTCCACGCCGTGCCGCACCGAGAAGGCGCCGCGCGCCTCCAGGACCCGTACGACCTCCTGCTTGGCCTTGCGGTCCAGGTCCGCCAGCGGCCGGCCCCGCTTGCGTTCCATGGCGGCCAGGATGTGGTCGAGGGAGTCGGCCAGTTGCGGCAGGCGTACGGCGACGGCGTCGGCGCCCTGCCAGGAGAGCACCACGTCGTCGGGGCCGGCCTCGTCCGGCGGGAGCATCTCGCCGCCGATCGCGTCGACCAGCGGTTTCACGGCCGCGATGAAGGTCTCCTCACCCGCAGCGGTCACCGGTCCTCCCCGAGGACGTTGACCTGCAGCGAGATCCGGGTGGCACCGGCCTCGAGACTCCTGCGCAGCAGGGTGTCCACGGCGGTGAGCACGGCGTCGGCGCCGCCCTCGGCCGTGTTGCCGAACGGACCGACGTCGACCGCGTCCAGCTCGGCGGCCTCGATCACCTCGCGGGCCGCCAGCGCGTGCGCCGGTGCCTCGTCGAGGTCGAAGGGCTCGGTCGTGAACTCCACTTTCAGTCGCACTGTGCCCCCATGGCATCCGCTCCGACCCGCGCGTTCCGCCAGGTCCGCGGTCGGGGCCGGACCACCTCGGCCGCTTGGTGAGACCTTAACGGACGCGCGTGCGGACCCGGCCGCGGAAGACCGCCGCGGAAAACCACCGCCCGCGCGACGGACACGGCGCCCCGCCGCGTAGAGCAGATGACGCGCATCCGCACAGGGAGGGGACGGCACGGTGGCAGGGCGGACAGGCAAGGGCGCACTCCGAGGGGCGACGGGCACGGCGCTAGCGGCGGCCGCGATGGCGGCGCTGACCGCGTCCCAGGCGCCGGGCGCGTTTCCGGCCGGGACCTCGGAGCCCGCGCCGCGGGCGGCACCCGCCGATCACGGCCCCAGCGTGTCCGGTGACACGCCCTACCGCACCGGGCTCCCGCCGCTGCGGACCGGGAAGCCGAAGGAGGACAACGAGCCGGAGGTCACGGGCGGCGCCCTGCCGGCGAGCGTCTTCGCGGCCTATCGGCGCGCCGAGGCGGAGCTGGCGCGCAGCGCGCCGGGGTGCCGGCTGCGCTGGCAACTGCTCGCCGCGATCGGGCAGGTGGAGTCGGGGCAGGCGCGGGGCGGCCGGGTGGCGCCGGACGGTACGGCCGTGCCGCCGATCCTCGGGCCGAGGCTGGCCGGCGGCGCCTTCGCGGTCGTCCGCGACACCGACGGCGGCGCCTACGACGGGGACGCGGAGTTCGACCGCGCGGTCGGCCCGATGCAGTTCATCCCCTCGACCTGGGCCCGCTGGGGCGCGGACGGCAACGGCGACGGACGGGCGGACCCGGACAACGTCTTCGACGCGGCCCTCGCCGCCGGACGCTACCTGTGCGCGGGCGGGCGGGACCTGTCCGACCCGGCCGAACTGGACCGGGCGATCCTCGGCTACAACCACTCGGAGGTCTACCTGCGCACGGTTCGGGCCTGGTACGCGTACTTCCTGGACGGGCACCGGGTGGTGCCCGACCTGCCGGCCGGGTCCCCGGCGCGGCCGGAGCCGTCCCGGCGGGGGCGGCCGGAGCCCTCGCCGCGGCCGCGGGCCCACCGGCCCGGGCCGGGCGCCTCGGCGTCCTCCGCGCCGTCCGCGGCGCCGTCCGCCCCCTCCCCCACTCCGTCCGGCACGGCGGCGGCAGGGCGGGAGACGGACGCGCCGGCGCTTCCGGTCCCCACCCCGAGCCTCACGCTGAGCAACCCACTGCCCACTGACGGCCCGCTGACCAGCGACGGCGGGAATCCGATCGGCGCCACCCCCTCCCCAACCGCGGCTACCCGGCGGTAATGTCGCCACCCGCCGGACGGAACGGGTCCGGCGGGTGAGCGCAAAGGGGCCCTCATGGCGACGGACATGCCCGCGGAGACGTCCGGGGACGCGGCGGCCGGCATACAGGCGGCCCACGACCGTTGGCAGCGCATGTGGAGTCACCGTGAGCACCTGCTCAAGGTGGCCCGGCGCCGGTCGATGAGCCCGGAGGACGCCGAGGACGCCGTGCACGAGGCCATGCTGCGCGCCGCCGAGCGCCCGGACCTCGACGACGAGCGCCTCGCCGCCTGGCTGACCACCGTGACCATGCGGCTGTGCGTCGACCGGTACCGGCAGGTCAACCGGGAGGCCGAGGTGCGCAGCAGCCCCACCCTCGCGGCGCCGGTCCCGGTGCCCGTCGAGGAGGCGGTGTGCGACCGCGCCGAGGCGAAGTGGGTGGCGGTGCGCAGCGGTGAACTGCCCGCCCGTCAGGCGGAGGCTCTGCGGCTGAGGTCACAGGACCTGGACGTCGGCCAGGTCGCCGTGCGGATGGGCCTGAGCTACCGGACCGTCGAGTCGCTGCTGGCCCGGGCGCGGCGCACGCTGCGCGCCTCGCTGGCCGGGACGCTCGGGGTCGCGCTGTTCCTCATCGGGTACGGCCGGCCGCGCGCGGGCGGCAAGGCGCAGGCGGCGGCGGTCACCTCGACGGCGGCGACCCTGGTGGTCGCGGGGCTGGTGCTGCCGTTCACGCTTCACTCGGACGGAGGCGGGGGCGGCACGGACACACCGTCGCGGCGGGCGCCCGTATCCGGCGGCGCACCGGCGTTCCGGACCGACGACTCCGGGCGGTTGCCCGCCCCTGCGGTGCGGTGGCCCTCGCCCACGGCGCCCACGACCCCGCGGGGCGGCGCGAAGGCTCCGGCTACCGGCGGAACGTTCCTGCCGCTGTCCGTGCCGTCGCTGCCCGAGGTCCCGCCGTCTCCGCTGGCGGGCTTGCCGACCCCGGAGGTGCCCCAGGTGCCCTCGGTTCCGAAGGTTCCGGACCTGCCGGGCTCCTCCGCCCTCCCGTCGCTCCCGCCGCCTCCGTCACTCCCGTCCGTCGGACCCCTCACGTCGCCCCAGGTGAAGCCGAACACGTCCGCCGTGCCGTCCCCCTCGCTCTCGGCCCCCGCACCGGGCGCGCCCTCCGGAGCACTGCCGTAGGGCCTCTCCTCCGGATCTCGCCGGGGGGCCTCGGAAGGCACCGTCGCCCGGGGCCGGCCCGATCCGGAAGCAGGGCCCTGGCCCGCCGATCGCCCCGTCAAACCAGCCCGCGAAAAAAAATAGCCGGCCCCGCGACGGACGCCCCGCCCCTCCCCGTAGAGCAGGTGTACGAGCTGCTCTACGCGGGCGAAGGGTGTACCGGATGGGTGTCGAGATCTGTGTGGAAGGGCTGACCAAGTCCTTCGGTCACCAGGTCATCTGGCAGGACGTGTCGCTCACGCTGCCCGCCGGGGAGGTCTCGGTCATGCTCGGCCCCTCGGGCACGGGCAAGTCGGTGTTCCTCAAGACGCTCGTCGGGCTGCTCAAGCCGGACCGCGGATCGGTCCGGATCGCGGGCCGGGACATCACCAGGCTGCGGGAGCGCGACCTGTACGAGGTGCGGAAGCTGTTCGGCGTGCTGTTCCAGGACGGCGCGCTGTTCGGCTCGATGAACCTGTACGACAACATCGCCTTCCCGCTGCGCGAGCACACCCGCAAGTCCGAGAGCGAGATCCGGCGGATCGTGCTGGAGAAGATGGACATGGTCGGGCTGCTCGGCTCCGAGGGGAAGCTGCCCGGCGAGATCTCCGGCGGGATGCGCAAACGCGCCGGACTCGCGCGGGCACTGGTGCTCGATCCGGAGATCATCCTCTTCGACGAGCCCGACTCCGGCCTCGACCCGGTGCGCGTGGCGTACCTGAACCAGCTGATCGTCGACCTCAACGCGCAGATCGACGCGACGTTCCTGATCGTCACGCACGACATCGCCTCGGCCCGCCAGGTGCCCGACAACATCGGGCTGCTGTTCCGGCGCGAGCTGGTGATGTTCGGTCCGCGCGAGCAGTTGCTCACCAGTGACGAACCGGTCGTGCGCCAGTTCCTGAACGGACGGATGCAGGGCCCTATCGGCATGGCGGAGGAGAAGGACGCGGCCCAGGTCGAGCAGGAACTCGCCGAGCTGGACGCCCCCGCGAAGACCCCCGGCAGCGAGGCGATGACTCCCCGCCTGCTGCCGGGCCCGGGCATCTCCCGGCCGCCGCGATGGGAGGCGATCGCGAGACGGGAGGACGAGTTGCAGCGGAAGGAGGTGAGGAGCGCGTGAGCCTGTCCCCGACCGGAGCGCTGCGGCAATCGGGCAACCTGTTCGCGATGGCGCTGGACGTCGTCCGGGCCCTGCCCCGACGGCCCTTCCAGGCACGGGAGTTCATCCAGCAGGCGTGGTTCGTGGCGAGCGTCACCATCCTGCCCACGGCCCTGGTGTCCATCCCCTTCGGCGCGGTCATCGCCCTGCAGATCGGCAGCCTGACCCGGCAGCTGGGCGCCCAGTCCTTCTCCGGGGCCGCCTCGGTGCTGGCCGTCCTGCGCGAGGCCTCGCCCATCGTCACCGCGCTGCTGATCGCGGGCGCGGGCGGTACGGCGATCTGCGCGGACCTCGGGGCACGCAGGATCCGCGACGAGATCGACGCGATGCAGGTGCTCGGCATCGACCCGATCCACCGGCTCGTCGTCCCCCGCGTGCTGGCCTCGATGGTGGTGGCCGTGCTGCTGAACGGCCTGGTGTCGGTCGTGGGCGTGGCGGGCGGCTATTTCTTCAACGTCGTCCTCCAGAACGGCACGCCCGGCGCGTATCTGGCGTCGTTCACCACCCTCGCCCAGCTGTCGGACCTGTGGGCGGCGGAGTTCAAGGCGCTGGTGTTCGGGGCGATCGCCGCGATCGTCGCCTCCTACAAGGGGCTGACCGCGCAGGGCGGTCCGAAGGGGGTCGGCGACGCCGTCAACCAGTCGGTGGTGATCACCTTCATGCTGCTGTTCGTGACCAACTTCGTGATGACCGCGGTGTACTTCCAGGTCGTCCCGCAGAGGGGTTGAGCGATGTCACTTCTCGAACGCCCCCTGCGCTCCCTGGAGGAGCTGGGCACCCAACTCTCCTTCTACGGCCGCTCGCTGGCGTGGACAGGCCGTACGCTGCGCCGCTACAAGAAGGAGGTCCTGCGGCTGCTCGCCGAGGTGAGCTTCGGCCGGGGCGCGCTCGCGGTCGTGGGCGGCACGGTCGGCGTGATCGCCTTCCTGTCGTTCTTCACCGGCACCGAGGTCGGCCTGCAGGGCTACGCGGCGCTGAACCAGCTCGGCACATCCAACTTCGTGGCGTTTCTCTCGGCGTACTTCAACACCCGGGAGATCGCCCCGCTGGTGGCCGGGCTCGCCCTGTCGGCGACGGTCGGCGCGGGCTTCACGGCCCAGCTCGGCGCGATGCGGATCAGCGAGGAGACCGACGCGCTGGAGGTGATGGGCGTCCCCTCGCTGCCGTTCCTGGTGACGACCCGGATGATCGCCGGATTCGTCGCCGTGATCCCGCTGTACGTGGTCGGGCTGCTGTCCTCGTACCTGGCCGCCCGCACCATCACCACGGGCTACTACGGTCAGTCGACCGGCACCTACGACCACTACTTCCACCAGTACCTGCCGCCGGTCGACGTGCTGTGGTCCTTCGGCAAGGTGATCGTCTTCGCGGTCCTGATCATCCTGGTGCACTGCTACTACGGCTACCACGCGAGCGGCGGGCCGGCCGGGGTCGGGGTCGCGGTGGGGCGTGCGGTGCGCACCTCCATCGTCGCCGTCAACGTCCTGGACTTCTTCCTGAGCCTGGCGATCTGGGGCGCCAGCACGACCGTACGGATCGCGGGGTGACACGGGTGAGAGTGCTGAGACTCAGGCTGTACGGGATCGTCTTCCTCACCGTGCTGGCGCTGCTGCTGTCGCTCGCCGTCGCCGTCTACCGGCAGGCGTTCACCCCGGTCGTGCGCATCACGCTGGAGGCCGACACCCTCGGCAACCAGCTCGATCCGCGGGCCGACGTCAAGCTGCGCGGGCTGCTGGTCGGCGAGGTGCGGGCGGTGCACGCGGACGGCGCGAAGGCCACGCTCGACCTCGCGCTCCAGCCGGAGTACGTCCGGTACATCCCGGCGGACGTGCACGCCCGGCTGCTGCCCAAGACGCTGTTCGGCGAGAAGTACGTCGACCTCGTGGCCCCCGCCGGCTCCACGGCCCGGTCCGTGCGCGCCGGGGACGTCATCACGCAGGACCGCACGAAGGCCGGCATCGAGGTGCAGCAGCTGATGAACGACCTGCTGCCCCTGCTGCGGACCGTCCGGCCGGGTGAACTCAACGCCACCCTCTCGGCGTTCGCGACCGCCCTGGAGGGCCGCGGGGACCGGATCGGCGGCAACCTGACCCGCGTCGACGCCTACCTGCGCCGCCTGAACCCGCATCTGCCGTCCCTGAAGGAGGACATCTCGCGCCTCGCCGACGTGGCCCGGGTGTACGGCGACGCCGCGCCCGACCTGATGAACATCCTGCGCAACACCGTCACCACCAGCCGCACCATCGTGGAGAAGCAGGACCGGCTGGCCGCCGCACTGCGCGGCACCGCGACGGTCGCTGGCACCGCGCGGGACTTCTTCGACACCAACGGCGACCGGCTGATCACCCTCGGCCGGGTCTCCCGCCCCACGCTGGAGCTCTTCGCCCGCTACTCCCCCGAGTACCCCTGTCTGCTGAACGGCCTGGTCCGGCAGGAGCAGGTGTCGGAGGACGCGTTCCGCGGCGGCGAGATGCGGATCACCCTCGAAGTCGTCCGCCCGCAGGGCGCGTACCGGCCCGGCGAGGAGCCGCGGTACGGCGAGCGGTCGGGGCCGGACTGCCGGGGCATGCCCCATCCGCAGGTGCCCGGACCCAAGCCCAGACTCGACGACGGCACGTCGTCCGGTGGTTCGGACGGCTCACCGCCCGGAGGTTCCCCCGTGTCCTCGACCGCGGCCGAACAGCGCGCCGTCGCCTCGCTGGTGTCCCCCGTCCTGGGTGTCCCCGCGGACCGCGTGCCGCCCGTCACGACCCTGCTGTTCGGGCCGCTGGCCCGCGGAACGGCGGTGAGCGTCGCATGAGGACGAAGCGCCGTACGGAGACCAGCCGGGCCCGGCGAACCGCCGCGCCGCTGGTCAAGTTCAGCCTCTTCGCGCTGGTCACGATCGTGGCGACGGCTCTGCTCGCCGCCACGATCGTCAATGTCTCCTTCACCCCCGAGGACACGTACCACGCCGTGTTCAGCGACGTCACCGGCCTGGAGAAGGGCGACGACATCCGGGTCGCCGGGGTGCGGGTCGGCCAGGTCGAGGACATCGGGATCAAGGACCGGACGCTGGCGGAGGTCACCTTCACCGTCGCCGCGAACCGCCCGCTGCTCACCAGCACCCGCGCGGTCGTCCGCTACCGCAACCTGGTCGGGCAGCGGTACGTGGCGCTGACCGAGGGCGCGGGCGACGGCACCCGGCTGCGGCCGGACGGCACCATCCCGCTGTCCCGGACCCAGCCCGCGCTGGACCTCAACGCGCTGCTGAACGGCTTCAAGCCGCTGTTCGCCGCGCTCAGCCCGAACGACGTCAACCAGCTCGCCACCGAGATCATCCGGACCCTGCAGGGCGAGGGCGGCACGGTGAACAGCCTGCTCGCGCACACCGCGTCGCTCACCACGACGCTCGCGGACCGCGACCGGCTCATCGGCTCCGTGATCGGCAACCTCAACACCGTGCTGGCGACGCTCGACAAGCGCGGTGCCCGCTTCTCCGGACTGCTCACCCAGCTGCGCCGGGTGATCTCCGGGCTGTCCGCCGACCGCAAGCCCATCGGCGACTCCCTGGCGAACATCGGCGACCTCACGGACGCCACCTCCGGACTGCTGACGGACGCGCGTCCGGCGCTGAAGGACGACATCGCCGGGCTGAACCGGCTCACCGGAACCATGAACAGGAACGAGAAGACCGTGGAGGGCGTGCTGAAGCGGCTGCCGAACAAGCTCAACGCGATGACGGGGACCGCGTCCTACGGCTCGTGGTTCAACTTCTACCTCTGCGACTTCGACGGCCGCATCGTGCTGCCGAAGACGAAGCAGGTGCTCAGCCCCGAGTTCCACGTGGCGCAGGCGAGGTGCGGCGGATGAGCGGGCCCAGTCCGCGGGGCGGGTCCCGGCGCCCGCGCCCCGAACCGATGTTCACGGTGAAGGTCCTGCCGCCGAAGCTGCCGAGGCCGAGACTGCCCGGGCCTCGTGTCCCTTCGCGCGGCGGCGGACGGGCCCATCCCCAACCCCTGTTCACGGTGAAGGTCCTGCCGCCGAAGCTGCCGATGCTGCCCAAGCCGAAGCCCAAGCCGACGCCGACGCCGGCCGGGCTCGGCGCCCCTTCGGGCGGCAGCAGGCGTCCCCGCCCCGAACCGATGTTCACGGTGAAGGTCCTGCCGCCGAAGCTGCCCGGCCTCCGGCTGCGCCGGCCGCGGCTGAAGCCGTTCCGTGAGCGCAACCCCGTGGTCGTCGGCGCCGTCGGCCTCACCGTCCTCGCGCTGCTGACGGTCGCCGCGTTCAACGCCGACAGCCTGCCGCTCATCGGCGGCGGGAAGACGTACAGCGCGGCCTTCTCGGAGGCGGGCGGGCTCAAGCCGGGGGACGAGGTGCGGATCGCCGGGGTCAAGGTCGGCAAGGTGGACGGCGTCGACCTGGACGGCGACCACGTCAAGGTCACCTTCAAGATCAAGGGCGACCCGGCGATGGGCACCACGACCGGCGCGGCGATCCGGGTCAAGACGGTCCTGGGCGCCAAGTACCTCGCCCTGTATCCCAAGGGACCCGGCCGGCTGCGGCCGGACAGCGAGATCCCGCTGGGCAGGACGGTGTCCGCGTACGACGTCGTCGAGGCGTTCAGCGACCTGACGACCACGACCGAGGAGGTCGACACCCGGCGGCTCGCCAAGGCGCTGGACACGATCTCCACCACCTTCCAGGACTCGCCCGCGGAGGTGCGGGCGTCCATCAAGGGACTGTCGAGGATCTCCCGTACCGTCGCCTCCCGCGACGCGGCGCTGCACGACCTCCTCGACCACGCGCACGGAGTGACCGGCGTACTGGCCGCGCACACCAAGGACTTCTCGGCGCTGGTGAAGGACGGCGACAAGCTGTTCAAGGAGATCAGCAGGCGGCGCGCGGCGATCCACCGGCTGCTCAAGAGCTCCGCCCTGCTGGGCATCGAGCTCTCCGGACTGGTCGAGGACAACCGCAAGGAGATCGGGCCCGCCCTGAAGAACCTCAACATCTTCGTCACCATGCTCGAACGCAACCAGGCGAGCCTCGACCGCAGCGTCGAGCTGCTCGCCCCCTACATCCGGCTCTTCACCAACACCCTGGGCAACGGCCGCTGGTTCGACTCGTACATCCAGAACATGGTCGCCGCCCCGGTCGTGCCGCGGTCGGGAGGCTCGCGATGACCCGACGCCTGCCCGCCCGCCGCACCCTGGCCCTGCTCACCGCGCTCGCGGTCGTCGCCGCGCTCGCCGTGGCGCTGTGGCCGCGCTCCACACCCGTACGCGTCACCGCGTACTTCCCGCGCACGGTCGGCATCTACCCCGGCTCGGACGTCCGCGTCCTCGGCGTCCCCATCGGCCGGGTCGAGAAGATCGTGCCGGAGGGTGGCCGGGTGCGCGTGGAGCTGTCGTTCGACGAGGGGCGCAAGGTCCCCGCCGACGCGCGGGCCGCCATCATCAACTCCTCGGTGGTCAGCGACCGTTACGTGCAGATGCTGCCCGTGTACCGCAAGGGGCCGGTGCTGCGGGACGGCGCCGTCATCCCCGAGTCGCGCACGGCCGTCCCCGTCGAGCTGGACCGGATCTTCGACAGTCTGCACACCACCGCCGACGCGCTCGGCCCGAAGGGCGCCAACCAGGACGGCTCCCTCTCGCGCCTGCTCGGGGTCAGCGCGGACAACCTGGACGGCCAGGGCAGGAACCTCAACCAGACGGTCGAGGACCTCTCCCAGGCGGTCACCACGCTGTCCGACGGGCGGGGCGACCTGTTCGGCACCGTGCGCAACCTGCAGGTGTTCACGGCCGCGCTGGCGGCCCACGACAAGAGCGTACGGTCCTTCGACACCAGCCTCGCCGAGGTGGCGAAGCAGCTCTCCGGTGAGCGCAAGGACCTCGCGGCGGCGCTGCTGCACCTGGGCACGGCGCTCGGAGAGGTGTCCGACTTCGTGCGGAACAACAAGAAGTCGCTGACGTCGGACGTCAAGGGCCTGAGCAAGGTCACCAAGGTCCTCGTCACCCAACGCGCAGCCCTGGAGGAACTGTTGACGGTCGCCCCCGCCGGCCTGTCGAACCTGCAGAACGCCTACAACCCGGCGGCCGGCACGCTCGACACCCGCAACAACGCGCAGGGCCCGCAGGACCCGGCGTCCCTGCTGTGCTCCCTGCTGCGGACGACCGGGGACACGGGCGGCCGGAACCCGAGCTGCGCGGAGCTGCGCAAGCTCTTCGACTCCCTGCCCGAGGTGCCGCCGGCCCCGTCGGCGACGGGCACGGTGGACCGGACGCTCGGCGGGATCCTGGGGGCCCGGGCATGAGCGCGCCGCGCCGGGCCAGGACGGTCGCGTGGACGGCGGCCGGCTCACTGGTGCTGACGGGCTGCTCGTTCAACGGCTGGTACGACGTCCCGCTCCCCGGCGGGGCCGCCGCGGACGGCCACGCCTACCACGTCACCGTCGAGTTCCGGGACGTCCTCGATCTGGTGCCGCAGTCGGCGGTCAAGGTGAACGACGTCACCGTGGGCGCGGTGGAGAAGGTCGAACTGGACGGCTGGCACGCACGGGTGCGACTGCGCGTCGCCGACTCGGTCAAGCTGCCCGCCAACGCGGTCGCCGGCCTGCGGCAGACCAGCATGCTGGGCGAGAAGTACGTGGCCCTGGCCGCGCCGGCCGGCACCCCGCCCGTCGGACGGCTCCGCGACGGCGCCGTGATCCCGCTGTCGCGCAGCGGCCGCAACCCGGAGATCGAGGAGGTGCTGTCCGCCCTGTCCGCACTCCTCAACGGCGGCGGCGTGGCCCAGCTGAAGACGATCACGGTGGAGCTGAACAAGGCCCTGGCCGGCCGGGAGAACCGGGTCAGGTCCCTGCTGAAGCAGCTCGACACGTTCATCGGCGGACTCGACGAGCAGCGCGGGGAGATCGTCCGCGCGCTCAAGGGCATCGACCGGCTGGCCAAGCGCCTGAAGAAGGAGCGGAAGACCATCGCCCGGGCCGTCGACACGCTCCCGCCCGCGCTGAAGGTCCTCGCCGACCAGCGCCGGGACCTGACGAAGATGCTCACCGCGCTGTCGGACCTCGGCAAGACGGGCACGAGGGTCGTCAAGGCCTCGCGGGACGACACGGTGGCCAACCTGGAGCAGCTGCGGCCGATCCTGCGGCAGCTCAACAGGGCGGGCAACGATCTGCCCAACTCGCTCGAGTTGCTGACCACGTACCCGTTCCCGCGCAACGCCGTCGACGCCGTCAAGGGCGACTACGTCAACCTCCGGATCAACGCCGACCTCGACCTGGCGGGCATCTACGGCAACCTCACCGGCAAGCCCGGCAAGGGCGGCTCCGGAAAGGGGCCGGGCCCGGCGCCGTCGCTCCCGGGCCTGCCCAGCAAGCCGGGCCTGCCGAGTGTTCCCGGCCTGCCGACGCCCACGCCCCTGCCGAGCACCCCGGGCCTGCCGAAGGTGCCGAAGCCGTCGACGAGTTCCCCGCCACCGACGGACGGCGGGGGCGGGTCCCTGTGCCCACCGGTGTGCACCGCGGGCTACGACATCGCGGGCTACGGCACCGCGGGGGACGAGCGCCGCCTCCCGCCGGGGATCGACCTCGCTCTCGCCGCACTCATGCTGAAGGGGATGCAGCCGTGATCACACGTACGGTCAAGGCCCAGTTGCTCGCCTTCGCCGCGGTCACCGCCGTCGGGGTGTCGTACGTCGGTGCCGAGTACACGGGCCTGGCGGATCGCGTCCTCCACCGCGGCTACACGGTACGGGCCGACTTCGCCGAGTCCGGGGGCGTGTTCCCCGGCGCCGAGGTCACCTACCGCGGGGTGCCGGTCGGGCGCGTGGCCGCTCTGCGGCCGACCCGCTCCGGGGTCTCGGTGGCTCTGCGGATCGAGGACGGCAAGCCGCGGATCCCGGCCGACGCCCTGGCCGTGGTCGCCGACCGCTCGGCGGTGGGCGAACAGTACGTCGACCTGCAGCCCCGGCACCTGGACGGCCCGTACCTGAAGGACGGCAGCCCCATCCCGCGCGGGCACACCCGCACCCCGCTGCCCGTCACCGACCTCGTGCTCAGCCTGGACCGGCTGGTGAACTCCGTGGGCAAGGACGATCTGCGCACCACCGTCGACGAACTGGGCAAGGCGTTCGCCGGCACCGGGCCCCGGCTCGGCCGCCTGGTCGACTCCGGCAACGCGCTCGTCGAGTCGGCGTCGGACTCCCTGCCGCAGACGGTCTCGCTGATCGAGGACTCGCGCAAGGTGCTCAAGACACAGGCCGACCAGGGCTCGGCGATCAAGTCCTTCTCCCGTGACCTGGCGACGCTGACCGCGCAGGTGAAGTCGAGCGACGGCGACCTGCGCCGACTGATCGGCAACACCGCGCCCGCCGCCGAGCAGATCGACTCGCTGCTCAGGTCCACCCGGCCGCAGTTGCCGGTGCTGCTGGCCAACCTCATCAGCGGCGGCCAGGTGACCCTGGCGCGGCTGCCCGGGGTCGAACAGGCCCTGGTCACCTTCCCGGTGGTGGTCGCGGGCAGCTACACGGTCCTGCCCGGCGACGGCACCACCCACTTCGGGCTCGTCGTCAACGCCGACGACCCGCCGGCGTGCACCCGGGGCTACGGGACGCGGCGACGCGACCCCGCCGACACGAGCACGCGGGCGGCGAACACCGGCGCCCGCTGCACGGCACCGCGCGGCAGCGCGACTTCGGTGCGCGGCGCGCAGAACGCGCCCGGCGCGCAGGCTGGTTCGGGTACGGCGAACCAGTCCGCGTACGTCACCCCGTACGACCCGGAGACCGGCACCGCCACCGGCCCGGACGGGACGCCCGTCGAGATCGGCTCGACGGGCGGCGAACGGACCACGTTCGGAAAGGAGTCGTGGCAATGGCTGCTCGTCGGGCCGATGGCCTGAAAGCCGACGGCAAGGAAGCCCGCACGGAGACCGGGGGCACGGACATCGAGGGCACCAAGGCCGAGGGCGCGAACGCCGGGGGGCCGGACTCCGAGGGCACGAAGGCCGAGGACACGGACATCCGGGACACGAAGGCCGGGGACACGAAGGCCGAGGCCGGGAAAGCCGGGAGCATGCGGCGGAACCGCCGCATGCTGCTGCTCACCGGCCTGGTCGGAGTGACCGTCCTGACGGCCGTGCTGTCGGGCTGGCTGGGCGTGCGGCTGTCCGAGCGGCGCGCGGACGAGCAGCGCCGCCAGGACGTCCTGGCCGCGGCCCGCCAGTCGGCGCTGAACTTCACCTCGCTCGACTACCGCCACTACGGCCGGGACAGCGGGAACGTGCTGAAGGACGCCACCGGCGACTTCAAGAAGCAGTTCGCCGCGCAGACCGCCGAGTTGACCAAGCTGGTCGCCCGGAACAAGTCGGTGTCCGAGGGGCAGGTCCTCGAAGCGGGCATCGTGCGGTCCGACGACCACGCGGCGCGGGTCCTGGTCGTCGCGGACAGCAAGGTGACCAACACCGCCGTGCCCGAGGGACAGGCACGCACCTACCGGCTCCAGCTCGACCTCGTGCGTCAGGGCGGCCGCTGGCTGACCTCCGGCGTCGAGTTCGTGGGCTGACCGCGCCGCGTCCCGTACCACCAGGCAGCACCAGTGAGGAGAACGACCGTGGCGAACCCGACGACCCGGACCCGCGGAGCCGGCGCCCCCGCGCGGCGCACCATGACCGCGGCCGCCCGCGCGGCGGCCAAGCGTGCCGCGCGGGGGGAGCGCCCGGAGCCCGAGGCGCCCTCGGAGCACCCTGGGCACGAGGAGCGCGACACGCCCGTCGTCGCCGATGACGACTCGACGGAGGCGGACACACAGGCAGCGGCAGACGCCCAGTCAGGGGCAGCGGCAGGGACAGCGGCGGAAACGGAAGCGTACGCCGGGGCCGATACGGAGACGGATGCGGAGCCGGAGGGCGCGCCCGCCTGGCGGCCCGGGCGGCGACTGCTCACCGGGGCGCTCTGCGTTCTGCTCGTGCTGGGCCTGGTCGCCGTGGCCGTGCTCGGATGGCAGTACCGGGAGGGGCGGCGGACGGACGAGGCCCGGACCGAGGCGCTCGCGGCCGCGCGGAAGGCGGCACCGGTCGTGCTGTCGTACGACTACCGGCACCTGGACCAGGACTTCGCCCGGGCCCGCGCCTGCCTGACCGGGGCCTTCCGCCAGCAGTACGTCAAGACCACGCGGACGGTGGTGGGCCCGACCGCGAAGAAGTACCACGGCGTGGTGAAGGCGACGGTGGCGGCGCCCTCGGACGGCGGCGACCCGGCGGCCTCCGTCGTGTCGGCCACGCCGGACCGGGTCGTCGCCCTGCTCTTCGTCAACCAGGTCACCCGGAGCACCCAGGTGGAGGGTTCCCGGCTGGACCTCAACCGGGTGCGGATGACGCTGACCCGCACCTCGTCGGGCTGGAAGGTGAGCGCCGTGGACGCGCTCTGAACCGGGAGCCGGCCCTCCCCCACTCCACTGGTGCCCCCGCGCGGCTCGCGCGGGGGCACTTCTGCGTGCGCGCTCTTGACAGCCTTCCCGAGCCGACGGCAGGATTTCCGTTAAGCAGAATGTTGTTTCCGCAATACGGAATAGGAGCGGTGCCCCGATGGGATTCGCAGACCAGCGCTTCAACGTCAACCTGTCGATCCTCTTCACGGAACTCCCGCTCCTGGAGCGCCCCGCGGCCGCCGCCGCGGCCGGCTTCACCGCCGTCGAACTGTGGTGGCCCTGGGTCGACTCCCCCACCCCCGAGCGGTCCGAGATCGACGCGCTGAGGAAGGCGATCGAGACCGCGGGCGTGCGGCTGACCGGCCTGAACTTCTACGCCGGACGGCTGCCGGGCCCGGACCGCGGCGCCCTGTCGGTCCCCGGTGAGGAGTCGGAGAGGTTCCGCGCCAACATCGAGGTGGCCGCCGGCCTCGCCGAGTCGCTGGGGTGCGGGGCGCTCAACGCGCTCTACGGCAACCGCGTGGACGGCGTGGACCCGGCCGAGCAGGACGCGCTCGCGCTGGAGAACCTGGTCCTCGCGGCCCGGGCCGCCGACCGGATCGGCGCGATGCTGCTGATCGAGGCCCTGAACCGGCCCGAGTCGCCGCTGTACCCGCTGGTGTCGGCGCCGGCCGCGGTGGACGTGGCCGACCGGGTCAACGCGGCGACAGGCCTCGGGAACGCGAAGTTCCTGATGGACCTGTACCACCTGTCGATGAACGGCGAGGACCTGCCGGCGGTGATCGAGCGGTTCGCCGCGAGGACCGGGCACGTGCAGATCGCCGACAACCCCGGCCGCGGCGCCCCGGGCACGGGTTCGCTCCCGCTGGAGGACCTGCTCGACCGGCTGCGGAAGGCCGGATACGACGGCTGGGTGGGCCTGGAGTACAAGCCGGGCGACCGGCCGAGCGCCGAGTCCTTCGCCTGGCTGCCGGCCGAGGCCCGCGCCGCCCGCTGAGCGCCGATCCCACGACACAGCAGACCAGTCAGAGAGGCCCTCGCATGACCACTCTTCCCAAGATCGCCTGGATCGGCCTCGGCATCATGGGCTCCCCCATGTCCGAGAACCTGGTCAAGGCGGGTTACGACGTCACCGGTTTCACGCTGGAGCGGGAGAAGCTGGACCGTCTGGCCGCCGCCGGCGGCACCGCGGCCGGCTCGGTCGCCGAGGCCGTCCGGGACGCCGACGTGATCATCACGATGGTGCCCGCGTCCCCGCAGGTCGAGGCCGTCGCCTACGGTCCGGACGGCATCCTCGACAACGCGCGCCCGGGCGCCCTGCTGATCGACATGTCCTCGATCACCCCGCAGACCTCCATCGACCTGGCCGCCGCCGCCGGGGAGAAGGGCATCCGAGTCCTCGACGCCCCGGTGTCGGGCGGTGAGGCCGGCGCGATCGAGGCCGTACTGTCGATCATGGTCGGCGGTGAGCGGGCCGACTTCGACGCGGCGAAGCCGATCTTCGAGGTGCTGGGCAGGACCGTCGTGCTGTGCGGTCCGCACGGCTCGGGCCAGACGGTGAAGGCCGCGAACCAGCTGATCGTGGCGGTGAACATCCAGGCGTGCGCCGAGGCCGTGGTGTTCCTCGAGAAGTCGGGCGTGGACCTGAGGGCGGCACTGGACGTCCTCAACGGCGGGCTGGCCGGCTCGACCGTGCTGACCCGCAAGAAGGACAACTTCCTGGACCGGGACTTCAAGCCCGGCTTCCGTGTCGACCTGCACCACAAGGACATGGGCATCGTCACGGACGCCGCCCGAACCGTGGGCGCGGCCCTGCCGGTCGGCGCCGTGGTGGCCCAACTGGTCGCGTCCCTGCGCGCCCAGGGCGACGGCGGCCTCGACCACTCCGCCCTGCTGCGGGCCGTGGAGCGCCTCTCCGGCGCCCGGATCTGACCCGCGGCCCCCAGAACTCCGGGTGGCGCCGCCGCCGACACCTGTCCTGTCGCGCCCGGGCGGCGGCGCCACCCGGAACCATCCACGACCGACCGGGACGACAGTCCGAGGACTGAAGTCCCCGAGACCGCGCGCGGAGTCCGACGGAGATCGTGACTCCCCGCGCAGCCCGCGCGGTCCGCCGGCGACCCGGACGAGGGGTGGCCGGGCAGTGGCCGCGCGGGCGGGGCGAGGACCGCGGCGGTGTGCGAGCCAGTGCGGTGGTGAAGGTCCCGGACCGTCCTCTCGACCAGAGGGAGAACGCTTTCCGGAGCCGTCGCATCCGCCGCGGTCCCAGCCCATTCCGTCCCCTCGGCCGTGCGCCACGCGCACCGCGTGTGCCATGTGCGTCACGCACGCCTCGTACGCCATGCACGCCTCGTACGCCAGGTGCGAGACCCCCGACCCCGTCCGGCGGCGCGAACGTCCTGTCGCGCCCAGCCTCGCGCCGTCGGACGGCCAGAACCGGCCACCTCATCGGCCCCCTCACCGGTCGCGAGCGCCGGACGCGGAGGACAGCCCGCGTCCGGCGCCTTCCGTCGTCCTCCGGGGTGCGGACCCGGGCCGCCGGCAGCAGCCTGAAGGCATGGACAGCCCCGCGCAGCATCCGCACATCGTGGTCCACGCCCCGGCCCTGGACGGCTCCCGGCGGGTCACCGAGGGCGATGTGACCCTCGGGCTCGCGTCCCATCTGGACGACGTCGTCGAGATCCTCCGGCTGGCGGACCTGGACCGCGTCGAGGTGGAGGAGAGCGATCTCATCGAGTGGCAGGGCGGCGGCCCGGACGACTGGCCGGGTCTGACGGAGCACGACGACGTCTGAGCCCCGCGCCCGGGACGGGCCCCCGCCCCGGCCCGCGTACGGCGATGTGCGTGCGCGCCCGGCCCCGCGTACGGCGATGTGCGTATCCCGGCTACGGCATGCTCAAATCAACCTCTGAACCCGGCGGAAGACGCTTCGAGCACTGCCCGCGCAGGGAACATTCACCCCACACGGGGCCCGCCGGCACGGGGGCGGCGGGCCCCGCGCCACGTGGGGGGTCTCATGGACGGCGTGCCGGCGAACCAACTCGGGCCACACGAAGTCGCGTTGCTGCGCGGCGGTTCCCGCGCCGCCGTCCAGGTCTGCGTCCTGGCCCTGCATCTGCACGGCGCCGTCGGCGCCGGACGCGGCGGCACGATGCGGGTCACCGTACGGTCCCCGGGCGGTGCAAGGGAGTTGCCCGCCCTTCCTCCGCTGACGAAGGCGGTGCACGCGGCGCTGTACCGGCCCGCGGGAATGGGGCAGTTGCTGGAACGGCGTGGCGTGGTCCGGGCCCTCGCCGCCCTGCGGCGCGATCTCCGGGCCGCGGGGCTGCTGCGTGCCGTCCCGCCCGGCCGCACGGCCCGCGGCCGGCGCGCGCTCCGCGCCCTGCGCGGGGAGCATCCGCAGCCCTCGGCCCGGGCCGGCCTGTCCACGGAAGCCGTGCTGCTCGCGGTCGCCCTGTACGGCGACCGGGCCCTGACCTCGCTCGTGCCGCGCTTCACGCGGGAGGCCGGGCTCGTCGGGCGCGGCGGAACCACCGAGCGCGCGTGGCCGGAGTCCTGGAGCGGCGGGGGCGGGGACGGGGTCGGCTCCGGCTGCGGCACGGTGTGACCGGAGCAGGAGCCGGAACCGGAGCCGGTACGGCGGGCGCGCGTCGACGCGAAAGGCCGGCCCACCTACAGGGTGAGCCGCCCTTTACCGCGCCCGGCTGACGCCCCATCAGTTTTACGGCCTCAGCGTCCTGATGGCGGTCGGCGCGTGACCCGGCTCGGTCGCGATCTCCTCGAACTCGACGACGTCGCCGATGTCGTTGGTCGTCGACATCGAGATGTTGGTGACCCGCTCCAGGAGGGCCTCCACGACGACCGGCACCCGGTACTCGGCGGCCAGCTTCTTGGCCTGCTCGAAGGCCGCGCCGAGCTCGCCGGGGTCGGTGACGCGGATCGCCCTGCAGCCGAGGCCCTCGGCCACCTTGACGTGGTCGACGCCGTAGACGCCCAGCTCGGGCGAGTTGATGTTCTCGAACTCCAGCTTGACCTGGAAGTCCATGTCGAACGCCCGCTGCGCCTGGCGGATCAGGCCGAGGTAGGAGTTGTTCACCAGGACGTGGACGTAGGGGATCCGGTGCTGGGCGCCGACGGCCAGTTCCTCGATCATGAACTGGAAGTCGTAGTCGCCGGAGAGGGCGACGACCTGCGCCCCCGGGTCGGCCTTCGCCACCCCGAGAGCGGCCGGTACGGTCCAGCCGAGGGGTCCCGCCTGGCCGCAGTTGATCCAGTGCCGGGGCCGGTAGACGTGCAGCATCTGGGCGCCGGCGATCTGCGAGAGGCCGATGGTGGAGACGTACCGCGTCTCCGGTCCGAAGGCCTTGTTCATCTCCTCGTAGACGCGCTGCGGCTTGATCGGGATGTCGTCGAAGTGGGTACGGCGCTGGAGCGTCGCCCTCTTCTCCTGTGTGGACGCCGCCCAGGCGGAACGGTCGGGCAGTCCGCCCCGCGCCCTCACCTCCTGTGCCACATCGACGAAGAGCTCCAGCGCGGCCCTCGCGTCGGAGGCGATGCCGTAGTCGGGGGCGAAGATCCTGCCGATCTGGGTGGGCTCGATGTCGACGTGCACGAAGGTGCGGCCGGCCGTGTAGACGTCGATGCGGCCGGTGTGGCGGTTGGCCCAGCGGTTGCCGATGCCGAGGACGAAGTCGGACTCCAGGAAGGTCGCGTTGCCGTAGCGGTGCGAGGTCTGCAGGCCGACCATGCCCGCGTTCAGCTCGTGGTCGTCCGGGATGGCGCCCCAGCCCATCAGGGTGGGGACGACCGGAGTGCCCGTCAGCTCGGCGAACTCCACGAGGAGTTCACAGGCGTCGGCGTTGACGACGCCGCCCCCGGCGACGATCAGCGGCCGCTCGGCGGCGTTCAGCATCCCGAGCGCCTTCTCGATCTGCACGCGGGTCGCGGCGGGCTTGTAGACCGGGAGCGGCTCATAGGTCTCCGGGTCGAACTCGATCTCGGTCTGCTGGACGTCGACCGGCAGGTCGATCAGGACGGGACCCGGGCGGCCGGAGCGCATCAGGTGGAACGCCTGCTGGAAGACGCCGGGGACCTGCGCCGCCTCCAGGACGGTCACCGCCATCTTGGTCACCGGCGTGGCGATGGAGGCGATGTCGACGGCCTGGAAGTCCTCCTTGTGGATCACGGCGGTCGGCGCCTGGCCGGTGACGCACAGGATCGGGACGGAGTCGCCGATGGCCGAGTACAGGCCGGTGATCATGTCGGTGCCGGCGGGGCCCGAGGTGCCGATGCAGACGCCGATGTTGCCGGGACGCGTACGGGTGTAGCCCTCGGCCATGTGCGAGGCGCCCTCGACGTGCCGGGCGAGGGTGTGGTGGATGCCGCCGGAAGCCTTGAGCGCCGCGTAGAAGGGATTGATCGCCGCGCCCGGCACCCCGAAGGCGTCGGTGACGCCCTCGCACTTGAGGATCTCAACTGCCGCGCGGGCAGCGGTCATTCGAGCCATCGAGTACTCCTGCTTCGGCTGTCGGATTCGCACTCCGTCGCGCCCCGCGGAAGCTTCTTCCGTATAATGGAAAGTACTTTCTGCAATCTGGAAGCAATGTAGGCGCGGCGGGCCAAGGGCGTCAAGAGACGGCAGCCGGGGGGGGCGGGCGGTACGTGAAGCGGCGGACAGACCGGGGGCGGCTGGAGCACGATGGGACCGCTCCCTCGATCCGACGTCCTGGAGTGGGCCCATGCCCGAGAGCGTGCCGGTGCGCTGCCCGGCCTGTCGGCGCGAGCACGTCTACACCGCGCCGTCCTATCCCTGCGCGTGCGGGGCGCCGGTCGCCCCGTCGCTGGACCGGAGCGGCGCGCCCGCCCCGGTCGCCCACCGCGTCTGGGACGAGGACTGGATCACCGTCCGCTGCGGATCGTGCGGCCGCCGCGACCAGTGGCCCCGCCCGGAACTGGGCTGCCCGTGCGGGACGTTCCTGCGGATCCCGCTGAGGGAGGCGGCACCGGCGGCGGGGTCCGCACCCGCCGAGAGCGTCCCGGCCGCCCCCGCTCCCCCGCCGCGCCCCGCCTTCCAGCCCGTCACGATCCGTACCGCACGTGACGCGGTCACCGCCGCCGCGCTCTATCTGCGCTGGCTCGGCTACGAGGACATCCGCCGCTCCGACCAGCGGCCCCCGGCCGGCGTCGGCCTCGCCGCCCGGGGGCTGCTCGCCCAGGTCGACCCGGCGGTGCGGCCGGCCTCGCTGCGGGACGTGGAGTGCCTGTGGCTGACGGCGATGACGGAGTCCGCGGGCTGCGCCTACTTCTCCCTGGCCGGATACACCGACGACGCCCGCGGCCGCGCCGACGCGCTGGGCATCCCGCTGTTCGTCCTCGACCTCACGGGCACCCCGCAGCCGGTGAACGAACCGGCCGCCACGCTGCGCTCCACGGGCGCCTGAGCGGCCACCGCACCGGCATGGGCGGGACCCCGGCAGCCTTGTGCGCCACCGACTGCGCACGCGACCGGGGCCCGCCGTCGAGCATGTGTCTCATGCTCCGTCGGATACGGTTCACACCCCGTACTCCTCCCGCAGCTCGACCTTGCGCACCTTTCCCGACACCGTCATCGGGAAGGCGTCCAGGACGCTCAGCCGGGTCGGGACCTTGTAGTGCGCCAACTGCCCCTCGCAGAAGGCCCGGACGTCCTCCAGCGTCAGCGGGTCGGCCGGGTCGAGCGGGATGACGCAGGCGAGCACCTCCTCGCCGTACCTCTCGTGCGGCACGCCGACGACCTGCACGTCGCGGATCTTCGGGTGGCCGTAGAGGAACTCCTCGATCTCGCGCGGGTAGATGTTCTCCCCGCCCCGGATGATCATGTCCTTGATCCGGCCGACGATCTCGACGTACCCGTCCTCGCGCATCACCGCGAGGTCGCCGGTGTGCATCCAGCCGGCCGGGTCGACGGCCTCGGCGGTCTTCTCCGGCTCGTCCCAGTAGCCCAGCATCACGCTGTAGCCGCGGGTGCACAACTCGCCCGCGGTGCCGCGCGGCCGGGTCACCCCGGTCGCCGGATCGACGATCTTCACCTCGATGTGCGGCAGCACCCGGCCCACCGTGCCGGTGCGGTGGTCGAGGTCGTCGTCCATCCGCGTCTGGAGGGAGACCGGGGAGGTCTCGGTCATGCCGTAGCAGATGGAGACCTCCGCCATGTGCATCTCGGTGACCACCCGCTTCATCACCTCCACCGGGCAGGGCGAGCCCGCCATGATCCCGGTGCGCAGCGAGGACAGGTCGTAGCCGGCGAAGTCCGGGAGGTTCAGCTCCGCGATGAACATGGTCGGGACGCCGTAGAGCGAGGTGCAGCGCTCCTGCTGCACGGCCTCCAGCGTGGCCTTCGGTTCGAACGACGGCGCCGGGATGACGATGCAGGCGCCGTGCGAGGTCGCCGCGAGGTTGCCCATGACCATGCCGAAGCAGTGGTAGAAGGGCACGGGCAGGCAGACCCGGTCCTGCTCGGTGTAGCCGACCGTGCGCCCCACCCAGTAGCCGTTGTTGAGGATGTTGTGGTGGGAGAGCGTGGCGCCCTTGGGGAAGCCCGTGGTGCCCGACGTGTACTGGATGTTGACAGGGTCGTCGCAGCTCAGCTCGGCCGCGGCGGCGGCCAGGCGTTCCGGCGGCACCGCGGCGGCGCCCGCCGTCAGCGCGTCCCACGACAGGTCGCCTATGTAGACGGTCTCCCGCAACTCGGGGCATTTGCCGCGGACTTGGTCGACCAGAGCCCGGTAGTCGCTGTTCTTGTGGGCCTGGGAGGCGATCAGGACCGAGATGCCCGCCTGCCGGAGGACGTACTCCAGCTCGTGGGCGCGATAGGCGGGGTTGATGTTCACCATGATCGCGCCGATGCGGGCAGTGGCGTACTGGACCAGCACCCACTCGGGGCAGTTGACCGCCCAGATCCCGACCCGGTCGCCCTTGGCCACGCCCTTGGCGAGCAGTCCGAGGGCCACCTCGTCGACCGCCGGGCCGAACTCGGCGTAGGTCCAGCGGCGTCCGGAGGGCACGTCGACGAGCGCCTCGCGGTCGGGATACGCGGCGACCGCCCGGTCCAGGTTGGCGGCGATGGTGTCGCCGAGCAGCGGCGTGGCGCTGGTCCCGTGGCTGTACGACGGCTCGCTCACCGGAAGTCCTCCTCGCGGTACTCCTGCTCCGAGCCGGCGGCCGTGGCCTCGCGCAGCTCGATCCGGCGGATCTTGCCGGAGACGGTCTTGGGCAGCGCGCCGAACTCCAGGCGGCGGACGCGCTTGTAGGGAGCGAGGACCTGGCGGGAGTGCTCGAAGAGCACCTTGGCGGTGTCGAGGCCGGGCTCCCAGCCCTCCGCCAGCACGACGTACGCCTTGGGCACGGCCAGGCGCAGCGGGTCCGGCGCGGGCACGACGGCCGCCTCGGCCACCGCCTCGTGCTCCAGCAGGGCGCTCTCCAGCTCGAAGGGGGAGATCTTGTAGTCCGAGGCCTTGAAGACGTCGTCGGCGCGGCCGACGTAGGTGATGTACCCGTCCGCGTCCCGGGAGCCGATGTCCCCGGTGCGGTAGTAGCCGCCCGCCATCGCCTCGGCCGTGCGGTCCGCGTCGCCGTGGTAGCCGGTCATCAGCCCGGCCGGCCGCTCGGACAGGTCGAGCGCGATCTCGCCCTCGTCGGCGCCCGGTGCGCCCGAGACTGGGTCGAGCAGCTCCACGCGGTAGCCGGGGCTGGGCCGTCCCATGGAGCCGGTCTTCAGGGGCTGGCCGGGGCTGTTGGAGACCTGCACGGCCGTCTCGGTCTGCCCGAAGCCGTCCCGGATGGTCACCCCCCAGGCGCGCCGCACCTGCTCGATGACCTCGGGGTTCAGCGGCTCACCGGCGGCCACGACCTCGCGGGGCGGGGTGCCCAGCTGGCTCAGGTCGGCCTGGATGAGCATGCGCCACACGGTCGGCGGGGCGCAGAAGGTGGTGACCCCGGCGCGCTCGATCTCGGCCATCAGCCGGGCCGGGTCGAAGCGGGTGTAGTTGTGGATGAAGACGGTCGCCTCC
Source organism: Streptomyces sp. NPDC014864 (assembly GCF_043081525.1). NCBI lineage: Bacteria > Bacillati > Actinomycetota > Actinomycetes > Kitasatosporales > Streptomycetaceae > Streptomyces > Streptomyces sp. NPDC014864. Next base: position 32,188 of record NZ_JBIBWT010000005.1, on the reverse strand, counting down.
GCGTTCCACGGCGCGAACAGGTTCGACCAGGCGTGCTTGGCCCATCCCGGCGAGGAGATGTTGAGGTGCACGTCCCCGGGCCTCAGGCCGATCCAGTACATGGTCGCCAGGTGCCCGATCGGGTACGAGGTGTGGGTGTGCTCGACCAGCTTGGGGCGGGCGGTGGTGCCCGAGGTGAAGTACAGCATCAGCGGGTCGTCGGCGAGGGTCGGGCCGTCCGGCACGAACTCGGCGGGGGCCGCGTGGGCGTCCTCGTACGGCTCCCAGCCCTCCTCGGGCAGGCCGCCGACGCAGACGCGGGTGTAGGCGCCGGGGACGTCGGAGAACTTGCCGGTGTCCTCGGCGCGCACGATCACGTGCTTGACCTGGCCACGCTCGACCCGGTCACGCAGGTCGGCGGGGCCGAGCAGCGGGGTGGCCGGGATGACCACCGCGCGCAGCTTCATCGCGGCCAGCGCCGTCTCCCAGAGTTCGGCCTGGTTGCCGAGCATGACGAGGATGCGGTCCTCGGCGGCGACGCCCCGCGCGTGGAGCCAGTTCGCGACCCGGTTGGAGCGCTCGGCCATCTCGGCGAAGGAGATCCGGGTCTCGGTGCCGTCCTCCTCGACGATGTGCAGGGCGGTGCGGTCGTTCCCCTCGGCGACGGCGTCGAACCAGTCCAGCGCCCAGTTGAAGTGCTCGGGGCGGGGCCACTCGAAGCCCGCGTAGGCCGTGGCGTAGTCCTCGCGGTGTTCCAGCAGGAAGTCCCGCGCCCTGCGGAAGACCTCGGTCGCCGTCGTCATCCGTCCTCCTCGCTCCCGTGGTGCCGGACCATTGCCGGGCGGCTCTCTGCCATCGTGTAATCCGTGATGGAGGTCTCACTACCCCCGAACGGGGGTGTGGGCTCGCACAGGGGCCGCGACGAAGGGGCGAGCAGGTGACATCGGACGCGTCCGCAGCGGTGGACATTCGGGGCGCGCTGCTGCGGCTGCGCCGGGCGACGGGGCTGCCGGTCGCCTTCGGCGGGGTGGTGGAGTCCGGCCGGCCGCGGGTGCGGATCACCGAGCTCAGCGGCACGACGACGCTCGCGCTCAGCGCCCTCGCGGTGACCTCGGGCAACGGTCTGGGCGGCAAGGCGGTGGCCCTCGCCCGCCCGTGCGCGGTGACGGACTACTCCTCCTCCCGGCACATCAGCCACGAGTACGACGTCCCGGTCGCCGCCGAGGGGCTGCGCTCGGTGCTGGCGGTGCCGGTCGTGGTGCGGCGCCGGGTGCGCGGGGTGCTGTACGGCGCGCTGCGCACGGCCCAGCCGCTCGGCGACCGCACGCTGAGCGCCGCCGTGGAGGCGGCGCGGGACGTGGAGCAGGCGCTGGTGGTGCGGGAGGAGGCGCGCGGGCTGCTGGCGGCGGTGCGGCCGGCCGCGGACCCCCACGCCGCCGGTGTCGTCCGGGAACAGGTCCGGGAGGCCCACGCGGCGCTGCGCGCGCTGGCCCCGCGGATCACGGACCCGGCGCTGCGCGCCGAGCTGCTGGACGCGTGCGCCCTGCTGACGGGGGCCACGCCGGCGTGCGGGGTGGGTCTGGCGCCCCGTGAGCTGGACGTCCTGGCCTGTGTGGCCGCCGGGGCGACGAACGCGACGGCCGCCGCCCGCCTCGGACTGAGCCCGGAGACCGTCAAGGGCTACCTCCGCTCGGCGATGCGCAAGCTGGGCGCCCACACCCGGGGAGAAGCGGTGGCGGCGGCCCGCCGGGCCGGGGTGCTGCCGTAGGACCGGGCGCCGCGGTACGCCGCTGCCGCCCGCCGGACGTCGTGCGCGGAGTACGGTGGGGCCGGGCGTGGGAGTGGTGGCGGCGGGGTTGTCGGTGGGCGGTTCGTATTCATTCGGCGGTGCGGTGAATTCACCGCGGCCGCGCTGCTGTTATTTCCCTCACCGTCCCGCGGGTCCGAATTTCAAGGACGCGTTGCCTAGAATTTGCCCCGGACACGACACACGAGGGGAGCGGTGACCGTGCGACGGGACTTCAAGGACCCTGCGAGCTGCCGCTCCGACCAGGTCATCGGCCGGGCGGAGCCGTCGGCCGCGGCGCGCGAACATCTCGCCCGTGGCGGCAGCGTGCTGCTCCACGGCCCCGCCGGAATAGGAAAGTCGACCGTGCTGCGGGCAATGGCGGCGGAATATGCCCCGGCGGCCCGGACCGTGTTGCGCTGCTCCGCCACGGAGTCCGAATCGCACCTGCCCTTCCTGGCGCTGGCCGACCTGCTCGGCCTGGTCCTGGACGAGGTGTCCGGCAGGCTGCCCGCCGCCCAGCGCACCGCCCTGGAGTCGGCGCTCACCGGCCGCGGCGAGTCCACCCTCCAGCGCGACGGCCTCGCGCTGCGCCTGGCCGTGCTGTCCGCCCTGCGGGCGCTCGCCGCCGAGGGCCCGGTCCTGATCGTCGCCGACGACCTGCAGTGGCTGGACCCGGCCAGCGCCGAACTGCTCGGCTTCGCCGCCCGCCGCCTGGGCGAGACGCCCGTGCAGATGCTGTGCGCGGTGCGCACCGAGGGCCAGGAGTACGACCGCCATCTGCGGGCCTGCCCGCCCGACACCCTGGCCGTCCGGCTGGGCCCGCTCTCCCGCACCCAGGTGTCCTCGCTGCTCGACCTGCGCGGCTACACCGGGCTGCCCCGCTCCACGGTCCGCGACATCCACCGCACCAGCGGCGGCAACCCTCTGTTCGCGCTGGAGCTGGGCCGGGCCATGGCCGAGAGCCCGACCGCGCCCCGCCCGGGCGAGCCGCTGCCGGTGCCGACCTCGCTGCGCGCCCTGGTGCTGAGCCGTCTGGAGATGCTCTCCGGCGAGGCGCGCCGGACCCTGCTCGTGGCGAGCGCGGGCGCCCGTCCCACGCCCGCCCTGCTGCGCGCGGCCGGCCGGGAGAACGCCGAGGCGGAGTGCGCCCAGGCGGCCGAGCTGGGGCTGCTGACGACGGACCCGGAGGGCCCGGCCGTACGGTTCGCGCACCCGCTGATCTCCGCGGCGCTGTACGCGGAGGCGCCCGCACAGGAGCGGCGCGCCGCGCACGCCGCGCTGTCCACCGCCGCCTCCGACCCGATCGAGCGGGCCCGGCACCTGGCGCTGGCCACCACCGGCACCGACCCGGAGGTGGCCGCCCGGCTCGCCGGGACGGCCGCCCTGGCCCGGGACCGCGGGGCGCCGTCGGTGGCCGCCTCGCTCGGGCTGCTCGCGGCCCGCCACACCCCGCCGGACAGCGTGCCGGGCCCGGACGACCGGCGTCTGCAGGCCGCCGAGGACGCCATCACCGCCGGAGAGGTGGACCTCGCCCGGGACATCGCGCGGGAGGTGCTGACCCGGGCGACGGTGCCCGCGGACCGGGTGCGGGCCTGGATGGTGGTGATCGAGGCCGCCGGGCAGGCCCTCGGGGACGTGGACGCGGTGTTCCCGCAGGCGCTGGCCGACGCGGGCGACGACCCGCGGCTGCTGGCCCTGGTCCACTACCAGCTGGCCTGGCGGGGGCTGGTCGTGGAGGGCGACTTCGAGGTGGCCCGGCGGGAGGCCGCGCACGCGGCGCAGCTGGCCGCGCGCGGCCGGGACCGCAGGACCGAGCTCATGGCGCTCGCCTTCCAGTCGTCGACCGAGACCCTGATGGGGTACCCCGACGCCCCCGCGACCATCAAGCGGGCGCTGAAGGAGCCGCAGGACCCGTACGTGGCGTGCCACCACAACGGCGTCGGGTCGGCCCGGTTCCGCTGGCTGCTGATGAGCGACCAGCTCGCGGAGGCCCGGACGACCATCACCACGCTGCTGCGCGAGGTGCGGCGGCGCGGCATGGTCGAGAGCGAGGTGCACTTCGTGCGCATGCTGGCCGAGACCGAGCTGCGCTGCGGGCACTGCGGCCGCGCCCTCGACCTGGCCCGGGAGAGCCTGCGGATGGCCCGGGACACCGGGATCGGCGAGAGCGCCTCCGCCATGCTGGCCGCCATGGCCGAGGCCTCCGGCGGGGACGCGGAGCGCGCCCAGACCCTGGCCCGGGAGGCGGTGGGGCACGCCGAGGAGGACGGCGACCCGATGTACCTGTCGCGCGCCCTGGCCGCGCTGGGCTACGCCCAGCTGGTCGCCGGGGACGCGCCGGCCGCGGTCGCCTCGCTGCGCCGGGTGCGGGAGCTGGAGTCGGCGCTCGGCATCACCGACCCGGCGCGCGGCCGCTGGCACGGCGACCTCGCGGAGGCGCTGGTGCAGGCCGGGGAGCCGGCCGAGGCGCAGGACGTGATCGACGTGGCGCGCGAGCACGCCCTGCGGCTGGACCGGGAGAGCGTGCTGGCCGTGCTCGACCGGTCCGAGGCGCTGGTCCGGGCGGCCCGCGGCGACCAGGAGGGGGCCGTGGCCCAGCTGACGTCCGCGCAGGACCGGCTGGCGAAGCTGGGGCACGGGCTGGAGGAGGCCCGGGCGGCGTTCGCGCTGGCCCAGCTGCGCACCCTCCCGGGGGCTCCCGGCTCCGCTCGGGCAGGGGGGAACCCCGTGCCGGGACCGACGTCGTACGACGAGGCGGCGCGCCTGTTCCGGCGCTGTCGCGCGCTGCCCTGGCTGGGCCGGGTGGACGCGGCCGCCGTCGCCCGTCCGGCCCAGCCGGAGGTCACGCCCGCGGCGCTGGACGGGCTGGCCGCCATGGAGCGCCAAGTGGCCGCGCTGGTCATGGAGGGCGCGACCAACCGGGAGATCGCCGCGCGGCTGTTCGTCAGCGTCAAGACCGTCGAGGCGACCCTGACCCGCGTCTACCGCAAGCTGGGGATCCGTTCCCGGGTGGACATCGTCCGATTGGCGGCGGCCCGGCGCGCGAAGTGAGGGCGGCCCGGGTTAACTGCCTGGAGTGGGCCCCGTGTCGGACGCCGCCGTCGGCGCACCGAGCAGGACCGAGGGTTTTCCCTGCCCAACTCCCCTAGGGGCTTCCCTCATTGGGGCGGGTTGCACCGGGCCCTAGCGTAAGAGCCGTGCCGCTCGCCCGGGCATACGGGGGTCTGTCCCGAGACCCCCGTGCTCTACCGCCCGGCGCCCCCCACCGGCCAGCCCACGAGGAGACGCATGTTCGGCCTCACCCGCGCCAGACAGACGGCCGCGCTCGGCGCGGCCACCGCTGCCGCCGCCGCGACCGCGCTGCTCACCGCTCCCTCCGCCGCCGCCCTTCCCCAGCCCGTCGTCGGCGGCACCACGACCACGACCGGCGCGTACCCGTTCGTCATGCAGATCACGGACGCGTCCGGCAACCAGTTCTGCGGCGGCACCCTGGTCGCGCCCACGAAGGTGGTCACCGCCGCCCACTGCATGGCCGGCGAGACTCCCACCGGTGTGCGCGTGGTGGGCGGCCGCACCTACCTGACCGGCACCGACGGCACGGTGAGCAAGGTCGGCCGGATCTGGATCGACCCGGACTACACGGACGCCACCAACGGCGACGACGTGGCGGTGCTGACCCTGTCGACCTCGATGCCGTACACCACGGCCCCGTACGTGTCCTCCGACGACGGCGGCGTGTACGCGGCCGGCACCACGGCGCGCATCCTCGGCTGGGGCACCACGTCCGAGAGCGGCAGTTCCTCCAACCAGCTGCGGACCGCGACCGTGCCCGTCGCGTCCGACTCCAGCTGCGCGAATTCCTACGGCTCCGACTTCGTCGCGAGCGACATGGTGTGCGCCGGGTACTCCTCCGGCGGCGTAGACACCTGCCAGGGCGACAGCGGCGGTCCCCTGCTCATCGGGGGCGTCCTGGCAGGGATCACTTCCTGGGGCAACGGCTGTGCGGAGGCGGGTTACCCGGGTGTGTACACCCGGCTGACCACCTTCTCCAGCCTGGTCACCGCGCAGGTCACCTCGTGACCGGCTGACGGTTCGACCCCCAGGTCAGTGCCAGGGGGCGTTGCGGGCCTCCACGAGCGGCCCGCAACGCCCCCTATCCATGTCCGGCGCCCCCTGCTCCCGGTCCGTTCCGTATCCTGCTCGGTGACCCGCGGACCCGGGGACCGTCGAGCGGCGTCCGCGACGCCCGAGCGGCGCGCCTTCCCCGGGCTCCCGGCCCCGCTCGCGCAGGGAGGTTCCCCATCGCCTCGAAGAACGGCAGGAAGTCCGTCTGGCGCCGCATGGCGGCCGTACCGCCCCGGCCGTCCGCCGCGTCGTCCCCGGAGTCGTCCGCCATGTCGTCCCCGCGGCCGGCCGGGGAGCCGGCCGAGGTGGCGAGCGTGGTGCAGGCGGCCCTGTACCGCGACGGCGTCCGGGTCTCCTCCCCCGCCTCCCTCGCCGAGACCTTCCGGGAACTGCGCGAGCAGCCCCAGGGGATGGCGTGGATCGGGCTCGCCCGTCCCACGGAGAGCGAACTGCTCTCCCTGGCGTCGGAGTTCGACCTGCATCCGCTCGCGGTCGAGGACGCCATGGAGGCCCACCAGCGGCCCAAGCTGGAGCGCTACGGCGACACCCTGTTCGTCGTCCTGCGGGCCGCGCGCTACCTCGACGCCCCCGAGCAGGTCGACTTCGGCGAACTGCACGTGTTCGTGGGCCCGGACTTCGTGATCACCGTGCGCCACGGTGCCGCCCCCGACCTCTCCGCGGTCCGCCGCCGCATGGAGGAGACACCGGACCTGCTGAAGCTGGGCCCGGAGGCGGTGCTGTACGCGATCCTCGACGCGGTGGTGGACGGCTACGCGCCGGTCGTGGCCGGCGTCCAGAACGACATCGACGAGATCGAGACCGAGGTGTTCGGCGGCGATCCCCAGGTCTCCCGCCGCATCTACGAACTCTCCCGCGAGATGGTCGAGTTCCAGCGCGCCACCCGCCCCCTGGTCGGCATGCTGCACGGCCTGATGGCGGGATTCTCCAAGTACGGCACGGACGAGGAACTTCAGCGGTACCTGCGGGACGTCGCCGACCACGTCACCCACACCAGCGAGCGGGTCGACGCCTTCCGCCAGGCCCTCACCGAGATCCTCACCGTGAACACCACCCTGGTCACCCAGGAGCAGAACGCGGAGATGCGGGCCCTGGCGGAGGCGGGGTTCGAGCAGAACGAGGAGATCAAGAAGATCTCGTCGTGGGCGGCGATCCTCTTCGCCCCCACCCTGGTCGGGACGATCTACGGCATGAACTTCGCGCACATGCCGGAACTGCACTGGGTGTTCGGGTATCCCTTCGCCATCCTCCTGATGGCCGTCGTGTGCGTCACCCTGTACGTCGTCTTCAAGCGGCGGGACTGGCTCTGAGGGGCCGGCCGCTCAGGCGGGGCCGGCCGGCGGGGCCGCCTCCCAGCCGGTCCAGTGGTGGACGGTGACCGCGATCACCGGGCCGTCCGGCGGCTCGTCCTGGTACTGCAGGTATTTGCGCTGGAGCCGGGTGAGCGCGTCCTCGTAGGCCCGCCGGACCTCGGGGTGCGCCGCGTCGGGCGTCACGATCCGCGCGCCGCCGTCGGCGCGGACCCACCACAGCCGGCCCCAGTCCTCGTCGTAGGCGTCCGCAAGCAGGCACACGGCGGGGGTGACGGCGACGTTGTGCAGCCGTTTCAGCCCGGACGTGCTCTTGGGCTTGCGGTCGACCGCGGTGACGATCTCGTCCTCACCGTGGGCGGCGAACACCACCGGCACCAGGTGGGGGCGCCCGGCCGCGTCCACCGTGGCCAGCCGTGCCACCCGGGCGGCGGCGAACCGCCGCCGCGTCTCTTCGGGGTCCATCTGCGGCACGGATGTCTCCTCTCCCGGGTCGCGTCGGGGCGGACTCTCTTCCGTCTTCCGCCCCGCGCCGGGTACCCCGGCCGGACCCGGGCGACAACATGAGGACGTCTTCCGGGGCAGGAGACCCGGAAAATAGCTCACATTTTCGAAAACGCTCGGCGCGCGTCCCGGCACCCCACCCCGCCCCGTCACGCCTTCCGCACGCTGGGCCAACCGTGTGACCTGGGGACGAACAGGTCGGGAAACAGGCCGCGTTGCCTACGATCGACCTGTGGTCACCTTCTTCCTCGAACGCACCGCCCCGCTGTCCATCGACGAGGCGTGGCGCCGGCTCACCCAGTGGTCCCGCCACGCCGACGTGGTCCCGCTGACCCGCATCACCGTGGTCACGCCCGAGCCGACCGGCGAGGGGACACGCTTCGTGGCCCGTTCGGGGATCGGCCCGCTCGCCTTCGACGATCCCATGGTGGTCACCGTCTGGCACCCGCCGGCCGACGGCGAGGCCGGCCTGTGCCGCCTGGAGAAACGGGGCCGTGTCGTCAAGGGCTGGGCGGAGATCGAGGTACGGCCGGGCCCCGGCGGCCGCACCCGGGTGCGCTGGCGCGAGGAGGTGCGGATCGCGTGCCTCCCCGGCCTCTTCGACCCGGTGGTGGAACGGACGGCACGCACCGTGTTCGGCCGGGCGGTGAACGGGCTGCTGCGGCGCCCGTGACGACCGCCGACCCGCGGCCGGGCCTGCGGGTCGCCGTTGTCCGGCTGGTGTGCCGTCACCCCGGCGCGGGGGTGGCGTCCGGCGCCGTCGCCCGGGCCCTGGCGGCATCGTCCGGCGCCGTCGCCCGGGCCCTAGCGGCATCGTCCGGTGTCGTCCCCCGCGCCGTCATGGCGGCATCCGGCACCTTCGTCCGCGTCGGGGCGCCGTCGTCCGGGGGAAGCAGGCGGAACCAGACCGAGCGCCGGGCCACGGCCAGGACCAGCCGTTCGCGCGGCGGACGCGGACCGACCGGCCGCCACACGAGGGCGGTGTCACCCGCCGAGCCGGAGCGCGTCCGCAGGGCCACCACGTCGTCCCGGCCGAGCAGCGCGTGGCGGAACAGGGTGTGGCTGCCGCTGTCCTCGACGAGCGTGTCGGGCGTCCAGCCGTGTTCCGCGAGCCGGGCCAGGACGGCGGACGCGCGAACCGGACTGCCTCACCACGCGGTTGACGGGTGACCGGCCGCGTCGACTCATGCCACCGACCCCATCCGACGCGCCGGCGCCGACACGTCGTCGTGGTGGATGGGTGTGTGCGCGCCGGCCAGGGAGACCCCGCTGCCGCCGCGCCGGTCCGCGACGATCTCGGCGGCGATGGACAGGGCCGTCTCCTCCGGGGTGCGGGCGCCGAGGTCGAGGCCGATGGGCGAGTGGAGGCGGGCCAGCTCCAGCTCCGTGACGCCCTCTTCGCGCAGCCGCTCGTTGCGGTCCAGGTGGGTGCGGCGGGAGCCCATCGCGCCGACGTACGCCACCGGCAGGCGCAGCGCCCGCTTGAGCAGGGGGACGTCGAACTTGGCGTCGTGGGTCAGCACGCACAGCACGGTACGGCCGTCCGTGTCCGTGCGTTCCAGGTACCGGTGGGGCCACTCGACGACGATCTCGTCGGCGTCGGGGAAACGGGTCGGCGTGGCGAAGACCGGACGGGCGTCGCACACCGTGACGTGGAAGCCCAGGAACTTGCCGGCGCGGACCAGCGCCGACGCGAAGTCGATCGCGCCGAAGACGATCATCCGGGGCGGTGGCACCGAGGACTCCACCAGGAGGGTGAGCGGGGCCCCGCAGCGGGAGCCCCGCTCACCGATCTCCAGGGTGCCGGTGCGTCCGGCGTCCAGGAGGGCCGCCGCCTCGCCCGCCACCGTGCGGTCCAGCTCCGGGTGGGCGCCGAAACCGCCCTCGTAGGTGCCGTCCGGGCGGACCAGCAGGGCCCGGCCCCTCAGTCCGCCCGGGCCGGAGACGATCCGGGCGAGCGCCGCCGCCCCGCCGCGCCCGGCGGCGGCCAGCGCGGCGGCGAGGACGGTACGGACCGGGTCGGCGGCCCGTACCGGGGTGACGAGGACGTCGATGATCCCGCCGCAGGTCAGGCCCACGGCGAAGGCGTCCTCGTCGCTGTATCCGAAGCGCTCCAGGACGGTCTCGCCGTCCTGGAGCGCCTGCCGGCACAGCTCGTACACCGCGCCCTCCACACAGCCGCCGGAGACCGAGCCGATCGCCGTGCCGCCGGCGTCCACCGCGAGGGCGGCGCCGGGGCGGCGGGGCGCGCTGCCGCCCACGGCCACCACGGTGGCCACGGCGAAGTCGCGGCCCTGCCCGAGCCACCGGTTCAGGTCCTCGGCGATGTCCAGCATCTGTCGGTCTCCTTCAACAGCGTCTGTGTGCGGTGTGACTGACGGGATGTCAGTGCACGCCGAGCCAGCTCTCGATCGGGTGGAGGGCGAAGTACACCAGGAAGATCACCGCCAGTCCCCACATGAAGGCCCCGATCTCCCGCGCCCGGCCCTGGGCGGCCTTGATGGCGACGTAGGAGACGACACCGGCCGCCACACCGGTGGTGATGGTGTACGTGAAGGGCATCAGGACCACGGTGAGGAACACCGGGATCGCGGTGGCGCGGTCGGCCCAGTCCACGTGCCGGGCGTTCATCAGCATCAGGGCGCCGATGACCACCAGGGCGGCGGACGCGACCTCCTGGGGGACGATCGCGGTGAGCGGGGTGAAGAACAGGCAGGCCGCGAAGAACAGGCCGGTGACCACCGAGGCGAGGCCGGTACGGGCGCCCTCGCCCACGCCGGTCGCCGACTCGATGAAGACGGTCTGGCCGGAGCCGCCCGCCACGCCGCCGATCGCGCCGCCCGCGCCGTCGATGAACAGCGCCTTGGACAGGCCCGGCATGCGGCCCTTGTCGTCGGCGAGTCCGGCCTCGGTGCCGACGCCGATGATGGTGGCCATCGCGTCGAAGAAGCCGGCCAGCACGAGGGTGAAGACGATCATGCCGACCGTCATCGCGCCGACCTTGCCCCAGCCGCCGAACTCCACGTGCCCGAAGAGCGAGAAGTCCGGCATCGAGACCGCGCTGCCGTGCAGTTCGGGGGCCCCGGCGGCCCACGCGCCGGCCTTGACGACCCCGGCGGCGTTGAGGACGGCGGCGACGGCGGTGCCGCCGACGATGCCGATGAGGATGGCACCGGGGACGTTCCGGGCCTGGAGCACGAAGATCAGCAGCAGGGTGCCGGCGAAGAGCAGCACGGGCCAGCCGGCGAGCTCGCCCGCCGGGCCGAGGGTGACCGGGGTGGCCTTGCCCTGGTGCACGAAGCCGGACTTGTAGAAGCCGATGAGGGCGATGAACAGGCCGATGCCCATGGTGATCCCGTGCTTGAGCGCCAGTGGGATCGCGTTCATGATCATCTCACGCAGGCCGGTGACGACCAGCAGCATGATGACCACGCCGTAGATCACGCACATGCCCATGGCCTGCGGCCAGGTCATCTGCGGGGCGACCTGGGAGGACAGGACGCCGGAGACGGAGAGGCCGGCGGCGAGGGCGAGCGGCACCTTGCCGAAGAACCCCATCAGCAGGGTGGTGAAGGCCGCCGCGAACGCGGTCGCGGTGATCACGGCCTTCTGGCCGAGGGTGTCCCCCGCCGCGTCCTTGCCGGACAGGATCAGGGGGTTGAGCAGCAGGATGTACGCCATCGCCATGAAGGTGGTGACGCCGCCGCGCACCTCGCGCGCGATCGAGGACTCCCGCAGGGATATGTGGAAGTAGCGGTCGAGCCAGGACCGGCCGGCCGGGACGCGGGTTCCCGCGCCCGCGTCCTCGGCTGTGGTCCTCGGCTCCACGGATTGCTGGGTCATGGGCCATCTCCCAAGGTTCACAGGGGCACCCGGCGCCCGCGAGGGCGTACGGGATTTGGGAATGGACGACCCGGGGGACGGCCCGAGACGAACATGGAGGGGTGGGACCCGGGGGACACGGGCCGCCCGGGGTGACGCACCTGCTCAACTCCCGCAGGATCACGTGCCGGTGAGGTGCTCCGGCCGTACCGGCGTGCGGTTGAGCTCCAGCCCGGTCGCGTTCCGGATCGCCGCGAGGACGGCCGGGGTGGACGACAGGGTGGGGGCCTCGCCGACGCCGCGCAGCCCGTACGGCGCGTGGTCGTCGGCGAGTTCGAGCACGTCGACGGGGATGGTCGGCGTGTCGAGAATGGTGGGGATGAGGTAGTCCGTGAAGGAGGGGTTCCGCACCTTGGCGGTCTTCGGGTCGACGACGATCTCCTCCATGACCGCGATGCCGAGACCCTGGGTCGTGCCGCCCTGGATCTGGCCGACCACGGACAGCGGGTTGAGCGCCTTGCCGACGTCCTGGGCGCAGGCCAGCTCGATCACCTTCACCAGGCCGAGTTCGGTGTCCACCTCGACGACGGCGCGGTGCGCGGCGAAGGAGTACTGCACATGGCCGTTGCCCTGGCCGGTGCGCAGGTCGAAGGGCTCGGTGGGCCGGTGCCGCCACTCCTCCTCGACCTCGACGGCCTCGTCCTCCAGGACCTCGGCCAGGTCGGCGAGCACCTCGCCGGCGCCGGTGACGACCTTTCCGCCCTCCAGCAGCAGTTCGGCGGTCGCCCAGGCCGGGTGGTGGGAGCCGAACTTGCGGCGTCCGATCTCCAGGACCTTCTCGCGGACGAGTTCGCACGCGTTCCTCACGGCGCCGCCGGTGACGTACGTCTGCCGGGAGGCCGAGGTGGAGCCGGCCGAGCCGACCCTGGTGTCGGCCGGGTGGATGGTCACCTGGGCGACGCCCAGCTCGGTGCGGGCGATCTGCGCGTGGACGGTGACGCCGCCCTGGCCGACCTCCGCCATGGCGGTGTGCACGGTGGCGACGGGCTCACCGGCGAGGACCTCCATGCGGACCTTGGCGGTGGAGTAGTCGTCGAAGCCCTCGGAGAAGCCGACGTTCTTGATGCCGACCGCGTAGCCGACCCCTCGTACGACGCCTTCACCGTGCGTGGTGTTGGACAGGCCGCCGGGCAGCTGCCGGATGTCCGCACCCTCGGAGCTCTCCCACTGGCGCTCGGGCGGCATCGGCATCGCCTTGACGCGGCGCAGGAGTTCGGCGACCGGGGCCGGGGAGTCGACCAGTTGCCCGGTCGGCATGATCGTGCCCTGGGACATCGCGTTGAGCTGCCGGAACTCCACCCGGTCCATGCCGACGGCGTCGGCGAGCTTGTCCATCTGCGCCTCGTAGGCGAAGCACGCCTGCACCGCGCCGAAGCCGCGCATGGCGCCGCAGGGCGGGTTGTTGGTGTAGAGGGCGATGGCCTCGATGTCCACGTCGTCGACGACGTAGGGGCCGATGCCGAGCGAGGAGGCGTTGCCGACGACCGCGGGCGAGGCGGAGGCGTACGCGCCGCCGTCGAGGACGATACGGCACTTCACGTGGGTCAACTTGCCCTCGCGCGTGGCCCCGTGTTCGTAGGACAGCTTCGCGGGATGGCGGTGGACGTGGCCGAAGAAGGACTCGAAGCGGTTGTAGACGATCTTGACGGGCTTGCCGGTGCGCAGCGCGAGCAGACAGGCGTGGATCTGCATCGACAGGTCCTCGCGGCCGCCGAAGGCGCCGCCGACGCCGGCCAGCGTCATCCGCACCTTGTCCTCGGGCAGGCCGAGCACGGGCGCCATCTGCCGCAGGTCGCTGTGCAGCCACTGGGTGGCGACGTAGAGGTGGACGCCGCCGTCCTCCTCCGGCACGGCGAGACCGGACTCGGGGCCGAGGAAGGCCTGGTCCTGCATGCCGAAGGTGTACTCGCCCCTGACGACGAAGTCCGCCTGCCTCGCGGCCTGTTCCGCGTCGCCGCGCACGATCGGCTGGCGGTGCACGATGTTGGGGTGCGGGACGTGGGCGACGTGGTGGTCGGTGCGGTTGTCGTGGACCAGGATCGCGTCCGGGGCGGTAGCGGAGGCCTCGTCGGTGACGACCGGCAGTTCCCGGTACTCGACCTTGATCCTTGCGGCGGCGCGGCGCGCGGTCTCCGGGTGGTCGGCGGCGACGATCGCGACCGGCTCGCCGTGGTGGCGGACCTTGCCGTGGGCGAGGACCGGGGTGTCCTGGATCTCCAGGCCGTAGTGCCTCACCTCGGTCGGCAGGTCGTCGTAGGTCATGACGGCGTACACACCCGGCAGGGCGAGGGCCTCGCTCGTGTCGATGGAGACGATCTCGGCGTGCGCGACCGTGGAGCGCAGGATCTGGCCCCAGAGCATGTCCTCGTGCCACATGTCGGAGGAGTACGCGAACTCGCCGGTGACCTTGAGGGTGCCGTCCGGGCGGAGCGTGGACTCGCCGATGCCGCCCTTGGTCTGCGAGCCCTGAGTGATCTTCGTCGGAGCGCCGGTGGGGGCACCGCCCTGCTCGGACGTGGTGGAGAGGTCGGGGGACGGCATGGTCAGACCCCCTCGGACTGCCGGGCGGCCGCGAGGCGGACCGCGTCCATGATCTTCTCGTAGCCCGTGCAGCGGCACAGGTTGCCCGACAGGGCCTCGCGGATGTCCGCGTCGCTCGGGTCCGGGTTGCGCTCCAGCATCTCGTCGGCGGCGACCAGCAGCCCCGGGGTGCAGAAGCCGCACTGGACGGCGCCGGCGTCGATGAACGCCTGCTGGACGGGCGAGAGTTCCCCGCCCTCGCCGGTCCGGGAGCCGGTGCCCTGGGCCTGCCATCCCTTGGCCTCGTCCAGTGAGGTGCCGGGGGCGTCCGTGCCGCAGGCACCCGTGCCGCGGGCGCGCTGCCCGGCGAAGTCGGCCAGACCCTCCACGGTGAGGACCTCACGGCCCTCGGCCTGCCCGGCGGCGACCAGGCAGGAGCAGACGGGCACGCCGTCCAGGCGGACCGTGCAGGAGCCGCACTCGCCCTGCTCGCAGGCGTTCTTGGAGCCCGGCAGGCCGAGGCGCTCGCGCAGGACGTAGAGCAGGGACTCGCCCTCCCAGACGTCGTCGGCCTCCTGCGGGCGTCCGTTGACGGTGAAGTTGACACGCATTACGCAGCTCCCTCCGAGGTGCGGCGGGCGCCGCGGTACGACTCCCAGGTCCAGGTCAGGGTCCGGCGGGCCATGACGCCGACCGCGTGGCGGCGGTAGCTCGCGGTGCCCCGGACGTCGTCGATCGGGTTGCAGGCGGCGGAGCAGAGCTCGGCGAACTGCTTGGCGACCGAGGGGGTGATGATCCTTCCGTTGTCCCAGAAGCCGCCCTCGTCGAGCGCGGCGGCGAGGAAGTCCTCGGCGGCCCGGGCGCGGACGGGAGTGGGCGCGGCCGAGCCGATGCCGGTGCGGACGGTGCGGGTCCCGGGGTGCAGGGCCAGACCGAAGGCACAGACCGCGATGACCATGGCGTTGCGGGTGCCGACCTTGGAGTACTGCTGCGGGCCGTCCGCCTTCTTGATGTGGACGGCGCGGATCAGCTCGTCGGGGGCGAGCGCGTTGCGCTTCACGCCGGTGTAGAACGCGTCGATCGGGATGCGGCGGGTGCCGCGCACCGACTCGGCCTCGACCTCGGCGCCCGCGGCGAGCAGGGCCGGATGGGCGTCGCCGGCCGGCGAGGCTGTGCCGAGGTTGCCGCCGACGCCGCCGCGGTTGCGGATCTGCGGGGAGGCGACCGTGTGCGAGGCGAGCGCCAGGCCCGGCAGCTCGGTCCGCAGGTGCTCCATGATCTTGGTGTACGGCACCGAGGCACCGAGCCGCACGCTGTCCTCGCCGACCTCCCACTCGTAGAGATCGCCGACGCGGTTCAGGTCGAGGAGGTACTCGGGCCGACGGTGGTCGAAGTTGATCTCGACCATCACGTCGGTGCCACCCGCAATCGGCACAGCGGTGGGGTGCTCCGCCTTCGCGGCGAGCGCCTCCTCCCAGCTGGCGGGGCGAAGGAAGTCCATGACCGGCTCTCTTCTTCGTCTCGTGGGGCGTACAGATCGAGCCAATCCGTGTGCGGCGGCCGAGGCTCTTTCCTGTGCTGTTTACGCGGAGTGCCGTCAGTACACAGCTCTGTGCGCCGGAGGGGTCAGTCACCGAAACCATGAAGGAGTTGGCTGGCCAGGGCGGGCATCTTGTAGATTCGTATGAACGGAGGCCGGCCGTAACCTCTCGGCTTTCCCCTGGAAACAGAGGGGACGGCCCTCACCTCGGCGGAACCTGCTCACCGGCCGCACGGCCGGGCTCGCCACAAGACCTCTCACAGTTTTCTAGACACAGAACGGCGGCGACGAGAATGCGGCTGCGCGCACTGCTGGACACCGATGCGCTGGGCCTGAAACTGCTCGGCGGCCAGGAGGAGCTGGAGCGCACCGTGCGGGGCGTGATGACCACCGACCTGCGCGATCCCAGCCGCTATCTCTCCGGCGGTGAGCTGGTGCTGACCGGTCTGGCCTGGCGGCGCGACGCCGACGACTCCGAGCCGTTCGTACGGATCCTCGTGCAGGCCGGCGTGGCCGCGCTGGCCGCCGGTGAGGCCGAGCTGGGCGAGGTGCCCGAGGACCTGGTGACGGCCTGCGCCCGGCACCGGCTGCCGCTGTTCGCGGTGCACGAGTCGGTGGCGTTCGCGACGATCACCGAGCACGTCGTCCGGCAGGTGTCCGGCGAGCGCGCCGGGGACCTCGCGGCCGTGGTGGACCGGCACCGCCGGATGATGACGTCCGGCCCGGCCGGCGGCGGCCCGGACGTGGTCCTGGACCTGCTCGGCTCCGACCTGGACCTGCGGGCCTGGGTGCTCTCCCCCGCCGGACGGCTGATCGCCGGGGCCGAGGGGGCGGGACCGGCGCTGCCCGCCGAGGTGTGCGGCACGCTCGCCGCCGAGCACCTGTCGGCCGCCCGGACGGGGCGGCGCGGCCCGCACCGGGCGACCGTGGGCACCACCACGTACTCGCTCTTCCCGATCCGCGGCACCGGCCGTACGTCGCAGGGTGCGCAGGCCGCGCGGGACGTGCGCGAGACGGTGCTGTCGGACTGGCTGCTGGCCGTGGAGGCGGACGCGAGCGACTGGCCCGCGGAGCGGCTGGACCTGCTCCAGGGCGTCACCCAGCTGATCGCGGTCGAGCGGGACCGCCGGGACGCGGCGCGCACGGTGCGGCGGCGGCTGGCGCAGGAGGTGCTGGAACTGGTGCAGGCGGGCGCGGCGCCCGCCGAGATCGCCGCACGCCTGCGGGTCGCGGCGCCGGTGCTGCTGCCCGGGCTCGGCGCGGCCCCGCACTGGCAGGTGGTCGTGGCCCGGGTGGAGTGGGACGGCGCCGAGATCGACGGCGGCCCGGTCGCCCAGTCCCTGCTGGAGGAGCTCCTGGTCGCCCCCGCCCCGGGTCCGTCGGGCGAGGCGCACTCCGGCGGCGCCGAGTCCGCCGACCGGATCGCCGTGGCCCACACCGGCGACGAGGCGGTCGCCCTCGTTCCGCTGCCGGCCGTCCCGGCCGAGCACGAGGGCTCCGAGCCGGGCATCCTCGCCGACGCGCTCCTGGAGTCCGTACGCGATCCGCTGTCGGCCGGCCTCGACGGCGACGGGCGGGTCACCCTCGGCGTCAGCGCGGCCGTGCACTCGGCGGAGGGGCTGCGCGGGGCGCTGGAGGAGGCACGGCACGCGCGGCGGGTGGCCGCCGCACGGCCCGGCCGGGTCTGCGCGGCGGGACACCAGGAGCTCGCCTCGCACGTGCTGCTGCTCCCGTTCGTGCCGGACGACGTGCGCCGCGCCTTCACCGCCCGGCTGCTCGACCCGCTGCGGGACTACGACCGACGGCACCGCGCCGAGCTGATCCCGACCCTGGAGGCCTTCCTCGACTGCGACGGGTCCTGGACGCGGTGCGCGACCCGGCTCCACCTGCACGTCAACACGCTGCGGTACCGGGTCGGGCGGATCGAGCAGTTGACGGGGCGTGACCTGGGACGCCTGGAGGACAAGCTGGACTTCTTCCTGGCGCTGCGCATGAGCTGAGGCGGGCCGGGCCCCCGGCGGCGGACGACGGACGGGCGCGTCGCGCGCCCGCCGTCGCACGACTTTGTGAAATCCTTCACCCACCCTCTTGGCCGGGCCACGGAATTCGTGCTGAGATGCGGCCACCACTCAAGGCTCGATGGCGTGCTCGGGGAGGGCAACGTGGCGCATACCGCCATGTCTGGTAACGGAACGACCGCTGGTGACGATCCACTCCAGACCGCGGTATGGCGGCTGCGCTCACGCGCGTGCTGGGCCGACGCCGCAGCACTGCTCCAACCGGTCACTGCGGCCGCCGCGCTCCAGCGGGCCGCCCTGCTGGTGGAACGGTGCCTGTACACCGAACAGGGCTGGGAGGAGGCGGAGGACGCGCTGCGCACCGCCGAGGCCCTGGCGCACAGCGACGAGGAGCGGGGCGCGGCCGCTTGTGAACGAGGGCAACTTGCCTACGCGGCCACGCTGCACACCGTGCGGGACCGGGCGGACGAGGCGCGCGCCGCGCTGGGCCGGGCCGCGGCCCTGATCCCTCCGGGGGCGTCCGGACGGGCGCTGCTGGACTTCCGGCGCGGCCTGCTCGCCGAGAACCTCACCCGGTCCCCGCAGGCCGCGCGCGCCGCCTACCGCCGGGCGCACGCGGGCGCAACCGCCCACGCGGACCCGCTGCTGCTGTCCTTCACCTGGCGGCACCTGGCCGGACTCGCCCTGCGGGACGGCGAGTTGGCAGAGGCACGGCTCGGCTTCGCCGAATCCCTCCGGATCCGCGAGGAGTTGGGCTACCTGGTCGGCACGGCCCCGGCCCTGGCGTCCCTGGCGGACGCGGAGGCGGAACCGGAGGCGTCCCGCCTGCGCGAGGAGGCCCGCCGTCTCTACCGCCTCCTCGGCGGCGTACCCACCTGGCTCTCCCGCCATCTGGCCACGCCCCCTCCGGCCGCGGGGGCGGCGGCCACGGCTTGAGAGCCGCCGGGCGGGGTTCGCGGCACTGCCGACAGCCGGAATATAGGGAATGTCGCCCCTTCCGGAAGTGGTGTTGCTCAGAGGAACCTGAGAGGTTGCCGTGACAGGGTGACGAATCCGAACACGCGGGCGGATGCACCATGCCCGCCTGCACCCCCCACGGCCGCCCCCGGAGGAGCGCCTGATGAGTCTGATCAACGGCCTGCCCGCGCACGTTCTGCTGGTCCACATCGTCGTCGTCCTGGTGCCTCTGAGCGCGCTGGTCCTGGTCGTCTGCGCGATCTGGCCGCAGGCCGCCCGGCGGCTCGGCCTGGCGCTGCCGATCCTCGCCCTGGTCGCCCTGGCGAGCGTGCCCCTGACGACCGAGGCCGGTGAGTGGCTGGAGCGGCACGTGGACAGCGACCCGCTGGTCCGCAACCACGCCGAGCTGGGCGACGGGCTGCTCCCGTGGGCGATCGGCCTGTTCGTGCTGGCGGCCGGCGTCTGGTGGATCGCCCGCCGCACTCCGGCCGAGGGCACGGGCGCGCGCCCGGGTTCGGTGCTGCGGATCGTCGCGGCCGTGCTGTCCGTGGCGGTGGCGGCCGGCGCGACCGTCGACGTCTACCGCATCGGCGACTCCGGGGCGAAGGCCGCGTGGCACGACGCCTACTCGAAGACGCCGGCCAAGGGCGACGGCGACAAGGGCGACGGCGACGAGGGCTGACCGCTCCGCGCGGGCGCCGCGCCGTCCGGTCAGGGGGCGCACGGCGCCCGCGCGGTTCGGGCCCGGCCGGGGGCGGCAGTCTCCGGCCGGGCCCGCTTCCGTCGTGGCGGCCCGTACTGCGTACGACGGTCGGCCGGGGGCGCTCGGCGCCTTGCCGGTCCGTACGGAGCAGGACGGTCGGCCGGGGCGCTCGGCCACGCCGGTCCGTACCGCGTGAAGAGGTACGGCCGGGCTCGCTTCGGGCCGGCAGCGCCCGTACGGCGTACGACGTCCGGGCCGGGCCGCTCAGCCCGCGCAGGCGAAGTGCTCGTGCACCAGTGAGCGCACGACGTCCGGGTCCCGCGCGACCAGCGCGTCCAGCAGGGCCGTGTGCTCCGCCGCGTCGGCGATCAGGTCGGCGCGGGCGGGACCGACGGGGCCGCCGACGAGGGGCCACTGGGCGCGCCGGTGGAGGTCCTCGGCGACGCGGACGAGCTGTTCGTTGCCGGTGAGGGAGAGCACCCCGCGGTGGAAGGCACGGTCGGACTCGGCGTAGGTCGCCCGGCAGCCCGAGGACGCGGCCCGGACGGTCGCCTCCGCGAGCGGCCGGAGCTCCGCCCAGCGCTGCGGCGGCACGGTGCGCGCCAGCCGCAGCAGCACCGGCACCTCGATGAGGGCCCGTACCTCGGCCAGCTCGGCCAGCTCACGGGCGCCGCGCTCGGCCACCCGGAAGCCGCGGTTGGGCACCACCTCGACGGCGCCCTCCTGGGCGAGCTGCTGCATCGCCTCCCGCACCGGCGTCGCCGAGACGCCGAAGCGCTCGCCGAGCGCGGGCGCCGAGTACACCTCGCCGGGCCTCAGGTCTCCGGCCACCAGGGCGGTGCGCAGGGCGTCGAGGATCTGGCCGCGCACGGAGGAGCGCCGCACGACGGGGCGGGGGGCCGGCAGGGGCCGCTCGCTGTGCGTGTGCTCGCCCCGGGCGCTCGCTGCCGGGACGTTTCCTTCGTCCCGCTCGCGCCGCACGGCGGCGGGCTGCGGCTGCGGCGGCACCCGCGCCGCGAACGGCCGGACCTCCGGCGCTCCGGTCCCGGCGGAGTCCTGCGCGCCCTGCTTCACGGTCACTCCTCCGGGCTTGTGGGTGCTTGCGGTCATTACGACGGGTTGTTACTCGTCCGTCAAGCACCTTAGGCCCAAGAGAGCGATCGTTCACATTTCACATGATTCAAATAAGGTAAGACTTACTTCATTCGAACGCGCGTCGGCCGCTCGCACATCCCTGCCCCGCCGGCCGCGACGGGCGCGGCGTACCACCGCGAGACGGCCACACGGAACACGCCCACGCCGTAGGCTCATCCACACCCCGCCACCGGCACGGTCACGGCGACTTCACAATTTCCTCACCTGTCGCGGGAACTTTCCGCGGAACCATCCGTACGGGTAGTCTTATTCGAACTCAACTCCCGCCGCTCAAGCGGCAGTTCGAGCAAAACGCTGCCCTGGGCAACCCCTCGCGCTTCCTTGGCGACCTCTTGCCCCGAAACCCCCTGAGGCGCGGCGGGATTGGGTCACTATGGCGGGCGTTACGCCCTATCCCAATGCAAGGGACCCCAGATGAGATTGACCGACATATCGCTGAACTGGCTGCTTCCGGGCGCCGTACTGCTCCTGGGCATGCTGGCGGCGGTTGCGGTGCTCGCGCGCGGCAAGCGCTCCTCCGGGGAGAAAGCGAGCGCGGACGACTCGTGGGAGCGCAGCGAGGAGCGCCGCAGGCGGAAGGAAGCCATCTACGGCACGGCCTCCTACGTGCTTCTGTTCTGCTGTGCGGCGGTCGCCGCCGCACTCTCGTTCCACGGCCTGGTCGGCTTCGGCCAGCAGAACCTCGGCCTCACCGACGGCTGGGAGTACCTGGTGCCGTTCGGGCTGGACGGCGCGGCGATGTTCTGTTCCGTGCTCGCGGTGCGCGAGGCCAGCCACGGTGACGCGGCGCTCGGCTCCCGCATACTCGTGTGGACGTTCGCCGGCGCCGCGGCCTGGTTCAACTGGGTGCACGCGCCGCGGGGCCTGGGACACGCGGGCGCCCCGCAGTTCTTCTCCGGCATGTCCCTGTCCGCGGCGGTGCTGTTCGACCGCGCGCTGAAGCAGACCCGCCGGGCCGCGCTGCGCGAGCAGGGACTGGTGCCGCGTCCGCTGCCGCAGATCCGTGTGGTCCGCTGGATGCGCGCGCCCCGCGAGACCTACAAGGCCTGGTCGCTGATGCTGCTGGAGGGCGTGCGCAGCCTCGACGAGGCGGTCGAGGAGGTCCGCGAGGACCAGCGCCAGAAGGAGGAGAACCGGCGGCTGCGGCGCGAGCAGCAGCGCGTCGAGCGGGCGCAGCTCAAGGCCATCAGCCGCGGGCACCGGGGCTTCGTCGGCCGCGGCGGCCGGCAGGTCGAGACGCAGGCCCTGGAGCGGGGCTCCTCGCAGGTCACCGCGGAGCCTGCCATATCCGCGGCGGAGCAGCTGCCCATGCGCGCGCGTCCCTCCCTGCAGCCCGTCCGCAAGGCGTCTGACCCGATCACCGTCGACCTCACCGCGGAGGACGACACGATGGCCCTGCCGCGTCTGGACTCGCTGGAGCGCAAGCTCAAGGATCTGGAGCAGCAGTTCGGCTGAGTCCGGGCCACGGCCACGGCTGCCGCACGGCCCGCCGGGTCCGGCGCACGGCCACTGAGCGAAGGGGCGCGTCCCGTGCGGGACGCGCCCCTTCGCCGTCCCCGCACACCGATCGCGGCCGTCCCCCGAGCACCCACCGAGTGCCCGCCCAGCAACGACCGAGGACCGGCCGGGGCTCGAATCAGGCCGCTTCCGCGCCCAGTTCGAACCATACGGACTTGCCGACCCGGTGCGTACAGACTCCCCACGCGTCGGCGAGGGACTGCACCAGCACCAGGCCCCGGCCGTGCGTGTCCTCGTCGGCGCCCGGCAGACGGAGCCGCGGCCTGCGGGACACGAAGTCCCGGACCTCCACGCGCAGTCCGCGCGGTGACACCGTGGCCGTCAGGATCGCGTCGTCGTCGGTGTGGACGAGCGCGTTGGTGACGAGCTCGCTGGTGAGCAGTTCCGCGACCGCCGAGGTGCCCGGCTTCCCCCAGTGCCGCAGCAGGTCGCGCAGTTCCCTGCGGGCCTCGGGCACGGCCCGCAGGTCGGCCCGCCCCAGTCTGCGCCTCAGCTGAGGCGCCGGGGCCCGGTCCGAGGCGCCGTCGTCCTGGTCCTCCGCCACTTCCTCAGCCGTCTGAGCCGAGGAGGCCCCGACTGTCCCGGGACCGCCCCCTCGTGCCTGCCTCTTCATGACCCCCGCCCGCGTGCCGACGTCGGTTCCCCCAGCTCGAACACGTTCACGGGGATGCATGCCCCACGGCACACTCGCCGAGTCATCCCGCCGCGCCGACGACCGGGTGTTCGGCCACCACTGCGACACCCCGCGACCGGCCGGGGCGCGGACGCCGACCGGCCGACGGAGGTCCTCGATCCCCCGCCCCCGTCCCCGCGGCTACAGCTCCGGGGAGCCGATGACCGGACGGCATGGGCCCAACTGCCGACCGGCGTCTGCCGATTCCGCCGTAGCCGACGGGGCGGGACGCTCGACGCGGACGCGCGGGCCGGCCGGTGACGCGAGTCCGGGCACGGCGCGGTCGCTCGCGCAACCCGGCTCGCCGTCAACGAAGTTGGCCGAAGGACGACCGTCGTGAATCGGTACTAAGGCGCCCGCCCCGTCGATCCGGCGCCCGAGCGGCGGTCACGGACGCGGCAGGTTGCGCAGGTTGGACCGGGCCATCTGAACCATCCGGCCGACGCCGCCCTCCAGTACGACCTTCGAGGCCGACAGCGCGAAGCCGGTCACCATCTCGCGGCGGATCTTCGGCGGGATGGACAGCGCGTTGGGGTCGGTGACGACGTCGACGAGCGCCGGGCCCTTGTGCCCGAAGGCGTCCTTCAGGGCCGCAGCGAGCTGCTTGGGCTTCTCCACCCGGATCCCGTGGGCGCCGCAGGCGCGGGCGACGGCCGCGAAGTCCGGATTGCGGTTCACCGTGCCGTAGGCGGGCAGGCCCGCGACCATCATCTCCAGCTCGACCATGCCGAGGGAGGAGTTGTTGAACACCACCACCTTCACCGGCAGTCCGTGCTGCACCAGGGTCAGGAAGTCGCCCATCAGCATGGAGAACCCGCCGTCGCCGGACATGGAGATCACCTGGCGGTCCCGGTCGGTGAACTGCGCGCCGATCGCCATCGGCAGCGCGTTCGCCATCGAGCCGTGGGAGAACGAACCGATGATGCGGCGGCGGCCGTTGGGCGAGAGGTACCGGGCCGCCCAGACGTTGCACATGCCGGTGTCGACGGTGAACACCGCGTCGTCGTCGGCGACTTCGTCCAGCACGGAGGCCACGTACTCGGGATGGATGGGGACGTGCTTCTCCACCTTCCGCGTGTACGCCTTCACCACGCCCTCGAGCGCGTCCGCGTGCTTCCTGAGCATCTTGTCGAGGAAGCGCCGGTTCTCCTTGGTGCGCACCCGCGGGATGAGACAGCGCAGCGTCTCCTTCGCGTCGCCCCACACCGCGAGGTCGAGCTTGCAGCGGCGGCCGAGGTTCTCCGGCCGGACGTCGATCTGGGCGATCTTCACATCGTCCGGCAGGAAGGCGGTGTACGGGAAGTCGGTGCCGAGCAGGATCAGCAGGTCGCACTCGTGGGTGGCCTCGTAGGCGGCGCCGTAGCCGAGCAGGCCGCTCATGCCGACGTCGTAGGGGTTGTCGTAC
This sequence comes from Streptomyces sp. NPDC014864, assembly GCF_043081525.1. Lineage (NCBI taxonomy): Bacteria > Bacillati > Actinomycetota > Actinomycetes > Kitasatosporales > Streptomycetaceae > Streptomyces > Streptomyces sp. NPDC014864. Next base: position 8,092 of record NZ_JBIBWT010000005.1, on the reverse strand, counting down.
TGGATCCACTCCTTGCCGCGCAGCGCGTGCCCGACCGGTGACTTGATCTTCCCGGCGAGCTCCATCACCTCGGCGTGCGCGCCCGCCGTACCGTTGCCGCAGAACAGGGTGACCCGGTCGGCCTCGTCGATCATCTCGACCAGCTTGTCGATCTCCGCGTCACCGGGACGGACACTCGGCCGGGAGGTGACGATGGCGGTCTGGGCGGCCTTCTCCGGCGCGGGCTGGTCGGCGATGTCGCCGGGCAGGGCCACCACGCTGACTCCGCGGCGTCCGACCGCGTGCTGGATGGCGGTCTGCAGCAGCCGCGGCATCTGCTGCGGGTTGGAGATCATCTCACTGTAGTTGCTGCACTCGCTGAACAGGCGGTCCGGGTGGGTCTCCTGGAAGTAGCCGAGGCCGATCTCGCTGGAGGGGATGTGCGAGGCGAGGGCCAGCACCGGCGCCATCGAACGGTGGGCGTCGTACAGCCCGTTGATGAGGTGCAGGTTGCCGGGGCCGCAGGAGCCGGCGCAGGCCGTCAGCTTACCGGTGATCTGCGCCTCCGCGCCCGCCGCGAAGGCGGCCGTCTCCTCGTGGCGGACGTGGATCCAGTCGATGGCGGCGTTGCGGCGGACCGCGTCGACCACGGGGTTGAGGCTGTCGCCGACGACGCCGTAGAGGCGCTTCACGCCGGCGCGGACGAGGATGTCTACGAACTGCTCCGCGACGTTCTGCTTGGCCATGGTTCCTGGGCTCCCCTTCGGTCTCCTGCGGTTCCCTCTGGGTCCATGAATCCACAGCCGCCGCGTTCACGCCTCCCACACGGCGGCGGCCGTACGGTCGTCCGCGTAGCCCTTGACCCGGACCTGGGTGTCCGCCAGGAAGGAGGCGAGGCCTGGCGGATGAGGGCCGGACCACCGGCGCTTGAGGTACGCGCACAGTTCCGTCTCGCCGCGCAGCGGCTCGGCCAGACCGCCGGTGCACATCAGGAACGTGTCACCCGGCCGGGCTACGGAGGCCCGGAAGCGGAAGGGTTCGCGGGGCGGTTGCGGGTCCGGTTCGTACGGGCTCGGCGGGGTGCCGATGCCGAAGTCCATGGTGAGCCGGTCGCCGTCCTGCGTCTCGCCCGGCCGCGCCCCGAAGCCGGCCACGGCGTCGCCGGCCGTCTCGGACACCCGCGGCTCGATGTCCTGCCACTCGCCGTCCCGCAGCCGGAACAGGCCGCCCGCGCCGACGCCGAAGAAGACGCGCGTACGGCACCGCGGATCCGCGGGCAGGAGCAGACAGCGCAGCGTGGCCGTGTACCCCTCCGGGTCGATGCCCTGTTCGACGGCGCCGGCCCGGAGTCTGCCGAGGCTGCGGTCGGTGAGGCGGTGCAGCCCGGACTTCAGGTCGCCGCGGCGGGCGGCCCGGATGTCCTCGGCGAGCCGGCCGTGGCTGCGGCCCACGGCCTGTGCGATCCACTGGCACACCTCGCTGGCGGCGCGGTGCGCTCCCGGGGTCGCGCGGGCGCCCGTCGCCATCGCCACCAGGACCAGCGCCTGTTCTCCGGCGCCGAACCGCGCGGTGAGCAGGGCGTCCCGGCGCGGTTCGCCCCGGTAGCGCGCGGAGTCCCCGCGGAGGGAGACCGCCCGCACGGTGCAGGCCCCGTAGCGCGCCCCGTCCAGCACGGTGTCCGGCACCAGATCGCCGAGCGCGTCGGGCTCGGCGAGGGGGAGCGCGGTCGGCTCGGCGTCGTAGGTGGGCGGGCGGGTGCCGACGTAGTCCACTGGGATGGCGAAGTCGGCGGGGGGCGCCTGCTCGACGGGGGCGGCGGAGAGGGCGTCCGGAGGGGCGGGTCGGGAGATCGACGGGGGTTCGGGGCGGCTGGGCCCGGGGGCGGGCGCGGCGTCCGCGCGGCTCTGTCCGGGGGCGGGCACGGGCTTGTCGGCGGCAGCGGTGGGCGGTGCGTCGGGGCGGAGCGGCGGTGGGCTCGGCGGGGCGGGGGTGCCGCGGTCGTCGGCGGGCGCGCCGGGGCCGGTGCCGGGGCGGCCGGACCCTGTGCCGACGCGCGGTGGCACGGGAGGCGGCGGGGGCGCGGAGGGTTGCGGAGGCGCCGAGGGCTGCGCGGGTGCGGGCGGCTGGGGTGGCATGGAGGGCTGCGCGGGGGCGGCCTGGGGCGAGGGAGCGGGCGCGGAGGACCTTCGGGGGTCCGAGGGAGGAGAGGCGGCGCTCGCGGGGGACGGAGGAACCCCGGGGGGCGGGGGCGGCGCGGCAGGGGATTGCGGGACCGCGGCGGCGGGCGCCGACGGTGGGGGCGGAGCGGCAACGGGGGGCGCCGGCGCGGCGGCGGGGTCCGAGGGCGTATGCGCGCCTGTCCCGGACGCCGTGGGGCTGCTGGGAGCCCGGTCGGTGGAGCCGGAGGACCCGACGGGCACAGACGCCTCGTCCGGTCGCCGGGAGTCGCGGTCGGCGGAACGGGACGGCTCGGCGGGCAGGCGTTCTCCGGCCGGTCGCCCGGAGTTGCGGTCGGCCGGACCGGACGGCCGGAGCGAGCGGCCCGCCTCCGGTCGCCGTGAGTCGCGGTCGGCGGGACGGGGTGGCTCGGCGGCCTGACGAGCCCCGGGCGGTCGCCGGGAGTCAGGTTCGGCGGTGGCCTCCGGCTGCCGTGGGACGTCCGGGAAGGCGGCCGGTCCGGACGGTGTGGCCGGAGGCGCCTCCCAGGAGGCGCGCTGCCACCAGTCCGGGCCGGGGCCCGGCGGTGCGTCGGCAGGGGCGTGTGTGCCGGATGGGCCACGATCCGGCGGGGCATCCGACCCGGACGAGCCGCGGTCCGGCGAGCTGTACGTCCCGGAGGAGTCGTGGTCCGGCGGGCCGGGGTCGGCGAGTGTGCGGGGTGGGGGTCCTCCCTCCCCCGGCGCGGGTGCGCGAGCGGGCCCGGAGGCGGGCGGGGCCGCGTCCTCCGGGGCCGCTCCCCCGGTGTGCGCGGCGCGCGGCGGCCTGTCCAGCGTGCCCGCCGCCGAGGCGTACCGGTCGTCCAGGGAGTCCCCCGCGGCCGTGGGCCCGGTGTCCTCCGCGCAGTCGTCCTCGTACAGCTGCTCCCACCAGTCGTCCCCCGGACCGGTGGGCCTTCCCCCCTGCTGGCTCATGCCCCAATTTTCCACCGCACGGGCCGCCTGAAAACGGGGCGTCCGGAAAATCCGGCGGGCGCCCGCCTTTCGAACGGCGTGTCGGACGACGCATCGAACTGCGGTACGAAACAGGGCCACCGGGCGGCCCCACCCCCCACGGGAGGACCGCCCGGCAGCTCCGGAGTGACCCGGTCCGGATTCTCCGGGTGCCGTCGCACCCCTCGGCCCGGATCACGTTCTGGGTGCCGTCCGCGCGGCTGGGCGGGCGGACGGCCGAAACACCGTCGTCCGGGCCACCCGCCGAGTGGGGCCCGCCCCGCCGGGAACCCGCTCTGCGGGCCGGGTTCGCCGTCCGTGCGGATTCCGGGCGTGGCCCGCATCCACGCAGGCCACACGCTTTCGGCCGGACTCGTCGGGTGCCGTCGATGCTTCGGTGGCGCCACCTTGTCAGAGGGACTGGTGCTACGGCGATGATGGGCCGAGGCGGGTTTGCGCCGTGGCTGTTTTCCGCCACCACGCCGACCAGGCCCGCCACGCCCGCCCCGGGGGCCGAACCCCGGAGGCCGGAAGGGGAGGAACGAGAGCTGATGCTGGCTGCGATAGGCCTGGACGAGACGCACGAGTCGGCGTACCGGGCCCTGGTGTCCGTGGGCGCCGCCGAGGTGCCCGATCTCGCGCGGCGCCTGATGCTCGGCGAGCAGGACACCGAACGCGCGCTGCGCCGCCTGGAACGGCACGGACTCGCCGCCCAGTCCTCGGCCCGCCCCGGACGCTGGGTCGCGGCACCGCCCGGCGTGGCGCTGGGCGCGCTGCTCACCCAGCAGCGGCACGAGCTGGAGAAGGCCGAGCTGGCGGCCGCGCTGCTGGCCGAGGAGTACCGGGCGGGCGCCGCGGAACCAGCCGTGCACGACCTGGTGGAGGTGGTCACCGGCGCCTCCGCCGTCGCGCAGCGCTTCCTCCAGCTCCAGCTGGGCGCCACCGAGGAGGTGTGCGCGCTGGTGACCGGCAACCCGATCGTCGTCTCGGGGTCCGAGAACGAGGCCGAGAAGCAGGCCGCCGCGCGCGGGGTCCGCTACCGGGTCGTGGTGGAGCGTGCCGTACTGGACCGGCCGGGCGGCATCGCCGAGCTGACCGCGGCGCTCAGCCGTGACGAACGGGTGCGGGTGATGGACGAGGTGCCGACGAAGCTGGTGGTCGCCGACCGCACGCTGGCGATGGTGCCGCTCACCTCGCACACCGCCGAGCCCGCGGCGCTCGTCGTGCACGCGAGTGGGCTGCTGGAGCTGCTGTCCGGGCTGTTCGAGTCGGTGTGGTGCGGAGCGCTGCCGCTGAGCCTCGGGGCGTCCGGCGTCACCGAGCAGAGCCCGGACGGCCCCGACGGCACCGATCTGAAGGTGCTCTCCCTGCTCCTGGCCGGCCTCACCGACGCGAGCGTCGCCAAGCAGCTCGACCTGGGCCTGCGGACCGTGCAGCGCCGGGTGAAACGGCTGATGGAGCTGACGGGGGTGACCACCCGTCTGCAACTGGGCTGGCACGCGTACGAGCGCGGCTGGGTGGCCCGGGAACGCCAGGGCTGACCGCCACGCGCCCGCGCGGACCCGGGAACGGCCGGGGGACGGCGGCTCTCGGGCCGCAGAAAGCACCGACCAGCGGACCGGAGGACAGCCCGGGGACGGCCTCGCTCGGACCGCAGAAAGCACCGACCAGCGGACCGGAGGACGGCCCGGGGACGGCCGGGAGACGGCGGAAACCCGGGCCGGGGCACGGTTGGCCTGCGGGGACTCGGGTGCTCCGGCACTCTGGGCAGATGGGAGTGTGGGAACTCCTGCTGGTCGGCCTGGTTCTCCTGGCCGGCCTGTGCGGAGTGCTGGTGCCCGGGGTGCCGGGGTCGTGGCTGGTATGGGCCGCGGTCCTGTGGTGGGCGCTGACGGTTCCTCAACCGGTGGCCTGGGGAGTCCTGGTGGGTGCCACCGCCGCGCTCCTCCTCTCCCAGGTGGTGCGCTGGGCCCTGCCGCCCCGTCGGCTGCGCGAGAGCGGCGCCACCCCGCGCATGGCCGTGTACGCCGGTACCGGGGCCCTCGCCGGTTTCGTCCTCGTCCCCGTGCTCGGCGCGATTCCCGGATTCCTGGGCGGCGTCTACCTGCACGAGCGGCTGCGGCTGGGCCGGCACCGGGAGGCGATGGCCGCCCTGGGCACGGTGATGCGCTCGGGCGGGACCGGCGTACTGGTGGAACTGTTCACCTGCCTGCTGATCGCGGCGGCCTGGGTGGGCGCCGTCGTCCGGGGCTGACCCCGGCTCGGGAACCACCCGCGCGGCCCACCCTCCCCCGCCAGGTCCGCGGCACCGGGCCGTGGATCCGGTGCGCCAGGAGGCAGGGAAGTGCTTCGCTGGTGTCATGACCGACTTCACCGAGGCAGAGCGGGCGTACCTGAGGACGCAGCGGCTGGGACGGCTGGCCACCGTGGACCCGCGGGGACAGCCGCAGGCGAACCCCGTCGGCTTCTTCCCGCAGGACGACGGAACCATCCTGATCGGCGGCCACGCGATGGGCCGTACCAAGAAGTGGCGCAACCTGCGGCACAACCCGAGGGCCGCCCTGGTGGTGGACGACATCGCCGGCCTCGACCCGTGGCGGGTCCGCGGCGTCGACATCCGCGGCGAGGCCGAGCTCCTGGTCGGGACATACGAGTTGGGCCCGCACTTCAGCGAGGAGGTGATCCGCCTCCATCCGCGGCGGATCCACAGCTGGGGGCTGGAGGACTGAGCCGGGGACGCGGGCGCCGGGATCCGGCGGGTCCAGGCCGAGGCCGCACCGTCGTCGACGAGCCGGCCCCGGCGTCAGAGCGGTCGTGAAGGGCCCGTGGGCAGCGCGCCCTCCACGGTGAGCAGCCGCACCTTCCGCTCCAGGCCGCCCGCGTAGCCGGTCAGGGTGCCGTCCGCACCGATCACCCGGTGGCAGGGACGCAGCACGAGGAGGGGGTTGGCGCCGATGGCTCCGCCCACGGCCCGTACGGCCGCGCGGGAGGCCCCGACGCGGGCGGCGATCTCGCCGTACGTCGTGGTGGCGCCGTAGGGGACGGAGTCGAGGGCGGCCCAGACCCGCTCCCGGAACGCGGTGCCGTGGGTGCGCAACGGCAGCCGGAACTCCTTGAGTTCACCGGCGAAGTAGGCCGCGAGCTGCTCCTCGGCCGAGCGGAAGGGCCCGGGATCGTGCCGCCAGGTGTCCGCGACCTCGCGGCCGCCCTTCTGGCCGGGCACGGACAGCGAGGTCAGTGCCCCGGCCCGGTCGGCGGTGAGGAGCAGCGGGCCGAGGGGGCTGTCGGTCCGCGTCCAGTAGGTCATGTCACTGCTCGCCGTGTTCGGGGTCATGTCACTGCTCGTCATGTTCGGGGGCGTGCTCATCGGATCTCCAACTCCCCTGCCTCACGCAGGTGTTGTACGGCGTAGGAGCGCCAGGGGCGCCAGCTCTCGGGGGCGGTCACGCCGGGCGGGGCCACGTCGGGGTCGCCGAGGGCCCGGGTGCGGACGGCGGCGGCCGTGGCGGCCTCCAGGCCCGGCACGGCGAGCAGGGCCCGGTGCGCCTCGTCCCGGTCGGCGCCCGCGTCCAGGCGTACGGTCCCGTCGGCGAGGGCGGCCGCCAGGGCGCCCAGGGGGCCCTCCGGCTCGGCCTCGGCGAGGGCGCCCGGCTCGGGGAAGAGGTGGGTGAGGGTGCCACTGGGAGCGTCCAGGGTCTTGCCGCAGCGCCGGACCAGCTCCGCGGCCTCGGCCGGCCGCACCAGCGCCCGTATCGCGCTCTCCTCCGGATCGACGGCGCCGGGCGACCGCAGGCCCGGCCGCGCGTCGACCAGCGGGGCCAGCCGCGGGTCGGCGGCCAGCCGCTCGTCGACGGCGTACGGGTCGGCGTCGAGGTCGAACAGGCGGCGCAGCCGCTGTACGGCGGTGGTCAGGTCGCGCGGGTCGGTCAGGTGCAGACGGGCCTCCAGCCAGCCGCCCGGACGGGCGCCGCCGGCGGCCCTCGGAGTTCCGGGCCGCTCGTCGACGGCGGCGATTCCGGTGCCGTACGGCAGGCGGAGGGTGCGCCGGTACGTCCGTGCGCCCGGGACGCCGCTCACCTCCTCGACCCCGGCCACGGCCTCCCGCTCCAGCAGGTCGAAGACGGGGCCGGGCCGGTAGGGCCCGCGGTGGGCGAGGCGCAGCGGGATTCCGGTGGTGGGGGCGGCGGTGCGCCGGTCCCTGGTGCGGGGCGCGGCGGCGCGCAGTTCGCTGGGGGTGGCCGCGTACACGGCACGGACGGTGTCGTTGAACTGGCGCACGCTGGCGAAGCCGGCGGCGAAGGCGATCCGGGTGACCGGCAGATCGGTGGTCTGCAGCAGGACGCGCGCGGTGTGCGCCCGCTGGGCGCGGGCGAGCGCGACGGGACCGGCGCCGAGCTCGGCGGTGAGCTGCCGCTGCACCTGCCGGGCGCTGTAGCCCAGCCGCGCGGCGAGACCGGCGACTCCCTCCCTGTCGATCACGCCGTCGCCGATCAGCCGCATCGCCCGGCCCACGGCGTCGGCCCGCACGTTCCACGCGGCGGAGCCGGGGACCGCGTCCGGGCGGCACCGACGGCAGGCGCGGAAGCCCGCGGCCTGCGCGGCGGCGGCCGTGGCGAAGAAGCGCACGTTGGGCCGCCGCGGCGTGACGGCCGGGCAGCTGGGACGGCAGTAGATCCCGGTCGTCACGACGGCGAAGAAGAACTCGCCGTCGAACCTGCCGTCCCGGCTGCGCACCGCCTCGTACCTGGTGTCCTCGTCTCTCACAGGGTCCAGTGTCCGCCCCCGGAGCGGGCGCGCGCTGGCGGATATCGGACATGGCGCTGGCGGAGGACGTACCAGGGTGGGCGACGTACCAGGGTGGGCTAGGAGCAATACTGGTGATTTAGGCTGTTTTCCGGCTGGTTGAAGTGGCTCTGGTTGGCTCGACCAGCCGGACCGTCGGGGTGTCTGGCCGTGGTGGGCTG